>NZ_JBWKKJ010000026.1:0-56148 GCF_056431605.1 Streptomyces sp. NPDC045846
CCTAAACGCCTTCCAGATCGCCTTCGAAGGCCGGCTCACCCCGGCCAACAACTGAACCTCAACAACCAAGATCAGCCGTTGATTGGACAGACCCTGTCCCGCGTTCCGGCCTACCCGCTCCTCGCCCTGGTCACCGCTGGCATGGTGCTGCTGGCGTGGCTGGTGCACCGGTTGGTCGAGCGTCCCCTTGGCCGCAGGCTGAAGCAGGGACTCGTACAGGTCTGAACGCGGTGCCTGGTCGCTGGGCCTGGGCTCGGCCGCGCCTCGACGGGGGGGCGCCGGTCTGGCGCAGGTCGTGGTCTTCTTACGGCGATGGCCTCGTGCGGAGCAGGTGCTCCGCACGAGGCCATCGGCTTTATCTGGGTCGGTTAGTTGTAGGGGCGGATGACGTTGGCTTCGTTGAGGTTCCAGCCGGTGGGTGTGGTCCAGCTGCCGACGCCGGCGTTGAAGGTGCCGCTGTTGTCGGTCTTGGCTGTGAAGGTGAACATGCGGACGCTGCCGTCGGGATAGCCGTAGAGGGAGGCGAGGTCGTCGCGCCCGTCGCCGTCGAAGTCTCCGGTGACCAGCTTGCTCCGGTTCACGTCCCACCAGCCCGCGGGCATCGTCAGGGCGGGCACGGGTTTGGCGAACTCTCCTGTGTGGCTGCCGCTGGCGATCATGGTGTGGAGGCCGTCGTGGCCGTCGGCGTAGTCGTACCAGGCCACCACGTCGTCGATGCCGTCACCGTTGAAGTCGCCGGCCTGGATGGTGGTGCGGTTCCAGTCGCCCCAGCCGGTGGCGGTGTCGCCCCAGGACTGGACGCTGGCCTGGAAGGCACCGGTGGGGGTGGCGGCGAAGGTGTGCATCTTCACCGATCCGTCCGGATACCCGTACAGGGCGGCGATGTCGTCGCGCCCGTCACCGTTGAAGTCGCCGGTGACCAGCTTGCTCTTGTTGATGTCCCAGTTGCCGGCGTTCATGTAGTAGGAATCGAACGGCGGGTTGAATCCGCCGCGGATGTCGGCGGTGAAGGTGAATAGCCGGTCGCTGCCGTCGGCGTAGGAGTACCAGGCGGCCAGGTCGTCGCGGCCGTCACCGTTGAAGTCAGCGGACTCGAGCTTGAGGTCGTTGGCCCACCAGCCACTCGGGCTGGACCACGACTCGATGAGCGGGGTCTGGTAGGTGCCGTCGGGCTTGCTGAGCGCGGTGAACAGCTTGACCTTGCCGCCGCCGTAGTCGTACAGGAACGCCACGTCGCCGCGCCCGTCGCCGTTGTAGTCGCCGGTCGTGAACCGCGCCTTGGTGGCGTCGAAGTACCCGTTGGGGAAGACGGCGCCCTCGAAGGGGGCCTTGAACGTGCCGTCCGAGTTGGTGAGCAGGGTGTGGAGGGCGTCGTGGCCGTCGGCGTAGTTGTACCAGTCGGCGACGTCGCTGCGGCCGTCGCCGTTGTAGTCGTGGCGGATGGTGGTGCCGCTGGACCACAGGGCCTGGGCCTTGGCGTTGTAGACGACGAGGTTGCCGCGGTCCTGGAGTAGGGCGTAGCCGTCGGCCAGGTGTTCGGGCTTGCCTTGGGTGGCGTTGTTGGTGCTCCACAGGGAGGTGGAGTCGTCGCCTGGTTTGTTGACGGTGATGTTGCCGTCGCTTTGGATGAGGGCGGTGGCTCCCGCGTTTCCGCTGGTGTTGGTGGACCAGATGACCTTGTTGGCGTTGGAGGTGATGGTGAGGTTGCCGTCGGCCTGCATGGTCAGCCTGGCCGAGTTGGAGGTGACGGACTGGCCTGAGGTGAGGCGGGTGCCGGGGGTGATGCGGCGGCCGCCGACAGAGCCGTCGATGGTGAACGGCTGGCCGAAGCCGGTGAAGTCGTTGCCGGTGGCCTGGCCGGGCCAGCCGGTCACGGTGTTGTCCGCTTTGCGGCCCCACAGGTCGGCGATGCCGTCGCTGTCGAAGTCGCCGGAGGAACCGATGACGGGGTAGTCGCTCTTCTTGAGGGTGAGCCCGGTGATTTTGGTACGGCGCGCGGCGGTGCCCCACGTTGCGGCGTTGAGAGCCCCGTTGGGGTCAGCCTCGCCGTAGGCGCGGTAGATGTCGCCGGTGTCGTCCTTGCGCATGAGCAGGTCCGGCAGGCCGTCCTTGTTGAGGTCGCCGGGGCTGATGAGGGTGAACTGGTCCCAGTCGGTGCCGCCCATCAGCACGGGGTGGCTGCGACCGCGGGTGAGGTATTCGGACCGGTCGCCGAAGTACGCCCAGAGCTGCTTGCCCTGCTTGACGAGGACGTCGGACTTGCCGTCGCCGTTGAAGTCGCCGGTGAGGATTTGGTCGGCGTTCGACCAGTGGTCGTCGGTGACTCCCTTGCACAGGCCTCCGGTGGTGGGCTTGGGACAGGTGACCTTGAGGTCGAAGGAACTGTACCCATCGCGGTTGATGAGACCGCGGCCGTTATTGGGGTAGACGCGCAGGATGTTCTGCTGCGCTGTGTCGCTGTATTCCAGGGAGACCAGGTCGTTCTTGCCGTCCTGGCCCCAGTCGCCGCTGGTTGCGACCTGCTGGCCGGGGAAGGCGCCGCCGCCGTTGGTGGCGACGGAGAACTGCTTGTTGCCGTGGCCTGCGTACGTGAGCAGGGTGCCGTTGGCGTCCACGCTCCAGATGTCCTTGAACCCGTCTCCGTTGAGATCGCCGGCCACGTCGCGTGTGCCGCTGCCGTCGGCGTAGTAGAGGTAGGTGGCGGTGTCGGAGCGGTTGCCCGCTTTGTCCACGCTGTAGGCGTAGACGAAGTGCGGGCCCGCTACCGGGGGTTTGATCTCATCGGTCCACGGCGTGCCGGCGTCGACCTTGTTGACCTGGGGGTCGAAGTCGGTCCACCAGTTGTACGAGGCGACGTCGGAGACGCCGTTGGCGCCGAAGGTGAAGTGTCCGTTGTCGTTGACGTTGCCGTTCGGCTCGTCGGGCCAGCCCTTGTCACCGCTGGGGAAGACGGTGGAGGTGATGGTGGGCGGCAGGCTGGGGCGGTCGCGGTCGATGGTGAACTTGCAGGTCTCGCTCCAGGGCGAGGTGGCGTGGTCCCCGTCCTCGGTCTGGACGCGCCAGGTGTAGTCCCCGCTGGGTGTTGAGGTCCCCGGCAGGACGAGGGTGGCGTAGCGGTCCTTGAGGGCCGGGATGTTGGTGTCCACCACGGCATTGGCGGTGCCGGACTTGAAGACCTGGAAGTGGGCCGTGAGGTTGCCCCCGTCGGGGTCGTCGACGTGGGCGTACACGCTGACGGGGCTGTTGCCGATGGCGCCGCCCGCGCTGCAGCTGGTCTGCGGGCTGGTGCCGAGGTGGTCGGGCTTCTTGGGCGGGTGGTTGTACTTCACCTCCAGCACGGCCGTCTTCGGGTCGAACTTCTTCCAGCCGAAGGTGTCGGACTCGTCGCTGGCGTAGAGGCCCAGGGTCAGGCTGTTCTGGCCGGCCGCAACGCTGTCACGGAGCGCGGAGGTCGCATTGAACTCCAAGTTGCCCGCCCCACACTGGGAGTTACTCCAGCCCTTCGCGTCGTTCACCGTGTCCAACCAGCCGATCTTGTCCGGCTGGTGGCTCCAGTCCGTCTCCTTGGAGATGTCCCCAACCCGCCACAGCTCGACGGGCCTCTTCTGGCACGACCAGGACCACGTGTTGCGGATGCGGAAGGTGGCCGACTGGATCTGCGCGCCGCCCACATAGCTGGTGTCGAGACGGAAGAACGACCGAGACAGGCCGTAAGTCTCGTTCTCGTAGCCGACGCGGACCACGTTGTCGGTGTTCCAGAACCTCTGGGTCGGGTACTTCTGGTAGACGCGCGCCCAGCTCCACTTCTGCCGGTCGCCCCAGCCCCACGACGGGTCGATGTAGACCGGGTAGGTGGTTTCCGATCCGGTCAGCAGCTTCTGATCCGGAGTGAGCGCCAGTGAGTTGGCGCTCAGCGACGTGCCCATCACGGCATCCTTGGCTCCGGCGCTGGGCTCGAACCCATCGGCGGGTGTGCTGGCGCCCTCCCCGGCCGCCAGCGCACTCTTCGCTGCCATGGTTGCCTTGGCGGTACCGGCAGGTGCAGGAGGCGGCGTGGAATCCCACATCATGGGCGCGGGGCTGGTGAAGACCGTCTGCCCAGCCGGGTCGGTCGCCACCAGCGACTCGCTGTCGCCGTCTTTGGCGATGTTCAGGCCGACAGTGCTGGTGGAGAAGTTGAGCGTGGCCAGCTCCGGATTCTTCGCCGCCTCCGCCGACTTGACCACCAACAGCTGCGAGAAGCCCTCGACTTCGGCCTTGAGCTGCAGGTCCACCCCCGGCAGCACCTCGGGGTAGGTAGCGACGTTTCCGTTCAGGGTGGGCTTGGGCAGCGGCTTGGGCCAGGTCAGTGACAGGGTGCGCCCGTCCTTGACGCCGGACAGCATCGGCCCCGTACCGCCCCCGGAGAACTTCACCGGCACAGTGGCTGCCTTCGGCACGACCGACCCGTCCGCGGCGAAACCCAAAGTCGGGTCAGTAGGGACCCACGCACCGCCACGCCACACCCGCACGGCCTGCCCGTACTGGCGCACCGTGAACGTACCGTCCGGCTGCGCCCACGTGTCCGTAGCCTCGGTGCGCGCCGAGACCAACTCGTATGAGTTTCCAGTGGATTTGGCCTGCTGCAGGGCATAGTCCTCCTCGCTCATCACCCCCCGCGTCACTGGGTCGGACGGCTGCGGATCCGCGATGGCCGAAGCCGCGCTGTGAGCGACAGCCGTCGTCGGCAACGCGACCACGGCCGGGGCCACGACCGCGCCGACCAGAAGCCCTGTCGTCGCACGCGCCCGAAAGCGGCCCCGCGGCCACTTTCTTCCTTGTCTCGTGTACACCTCACCCATCCTTTTCCATAGGGCAATTTTTGAGGTGACTCTATAACCCCAGAGTCCGAGATCGACCCAACCTCCAGAGCTCGCCCCTTACACATGTCCTTTACATTGACAAGCCACCCTTTCCACCCCTTGAGGCACAAAGCGGACGCACAGGATCTCCTTACCTGATCTTTACCTAGAGGGCTCTGACCTGCGCATCAGCCATGCCTTACGAGTGGAGGAAGCGGGCGACCAACCTCCGGGGTCGACCGTTATGATCAGTTCCTTCCGATCTGCGAAAACACATGTTTGACAGATCGTTTACAAACCCTGTTACGCTCCGTCGGTCATTTTTGAAAATGGGCGAGGGGTGGGTCGTGAGCCGTTTCGGCGCGCGTGGATTGGCGGTTTCCATAGCCGCTGCGGTCATGGTGGGGTTGCTACCTGCCGTGTCGGTGGCAGTCAACAACGAAGGGCCAGCATTGCCTGGCCTCAAACAGCCGAAGGCTGTTCCGGTGGCGAAGGCACCGATCGGTGGGGCAAAGAAGCCGGACGCCGCAGCGGCCAATGCCTGGAAGCGTCCAAAGGTTGTCTGGCCGGCCGCGGGTACAGCCGACGTCGACCTGACCGGGGCATCCACAGGCAAGAGCATGGGCATGTCGTTGGCTCTCAAGGCTGCCCCGGCGGGCGGGAAGCAGCGGGCTGGTTCCCTGCCTGTGTCCGTCGCCGGTCTCATTGGCCAGAGCCGCGCCGTGGGTGCGCCTTCGAAGGTGAAGGTAACGATCGCCGATCGAGGCACTGCTCAGAAGGCTGGTGTCGACGGACTCCTGCTGTCCCTCAACCGCACCGACCAGGTCACCCAGCCTGGCTCAGCGCAAGTTGAGGTCGACTACTCGGGGTTTAAGGGTGCTTACGGTGGCGACTGGGCCGCGCGGCTTCACCTTGTCGAACTACCTGCCTGCGCCGTGACCACCCCCCAGGTGGCCAAGTGCCGTACGGGGAAACCGCTTTTGACCACCAACAACACCAAGACAGGAACGCTGGTCGCGAACGTCCCGCTGGCGTCAGCCCAGCCGCTGATGGCCCGGGCCTCAACGACGGCCACTGTTTTGGCGGCGACCGCAGGCGCCTCCGGCGGCACGGGCGACTACAAGGCCACCTCGCTGCAGGCCTCCGGGTCATGGAGTGCTGGCGATTCGACAGGCGCCTTCAACTGGTCCTACCCCCTCACCGTGCCGGCCGTTCCTGGCGGCATGCAGCCCAAAACGTCCCTGAGCTACAACTCACAGTCGGTCGACGGACGGACCGCTGCGTCGAACAATCAGTCCAGCTGGCTAGGGGATGGCTGGTCGATGGAGCCCGGCTTCATCGAACGCCGCTACAAATCGTGCAACGACGACAAGACCGGCGGCACCAACACCACCAAGGTCGGTGACCTGTGCTGGTTCAACGACAACGCCACCATGTCGCTGAACGGCAGAAGTACCGAACTGGTTTACGACGCCACCACGGGCTGGCACCCGGCAGGCGACTCGGGCGAGAGGGTCGAGAAGCTGACCGGCGCCAGCAACGGTGACAACGACGGTGAGCACTGGAAGGTCACCGACACCGATGGGACGCAGTACTACTTCGGGTTGAACCGCTTGCCGGGCTGGAAGGACGCCACCACCCCGACGACCAACTCGACTTGGACGGTGCCGGTGTTCGGCAACCAGTCCGGGGAGCCCTGCTACAACGCCTCCTTCGCCTCCGCCTGGTGTCAACAGGCCTGGCGCTGGCAGCTCGACTACGTCGTCGATGTCCGCGGCAACGCGATGGCGTACTACTGGAACACCGAAACCAACAACTACGGGCGCAACGTCTCCGACACCACCGGCAAAGCCACCGTGACCTCCTACATCCGCGGCGGCTGGCTCGACCACATCGACTACGGCCTGCGCTCCGACACCGTCTACAGCGCCAAGGCCATGGGCCAGGTCAAGTTCGACGTCTCTGAGCGGTGCCTGGACACCTGCGGCACCTTCGACACGACGAACGCCAAGAACTGGCCCGACGTCCCGTTCGACCTGTACTGCAAGGACGGCGCCACCGAGTGCAAGGACCAGTACTCACCGACCTTCTGGTCCCGCAAACGCCTCACCACCATCACCACCAGATCCTTGACCGGCGGTGCCTACAAGGATGTGGACTCCTGGACCCTGCAACAGGGCTTCCCTGCCGCTGGTGACGGCGTCTCGACCCCGATGTGGCTGCAGTCCATCACCCGAACGGGCAAGTCTTCGGGCACTGCAGCCCTGCCGCCCGTGACCTTCGCCGGCGTGCAGAAACCGAACCGGGTGGACAAGCTCGGCGACGGCCTGGCTCCGTTCGTCCGGCTCCGCATGTCGCAGATCACCACGGAATCCGGCGGCACCATCGGCGTCGACTACCTCGACCCCGAATGCACCGCCACCACCCTGCCTCCGGCCGACGGTACGAACACCACCCGCTGCTACCCGGTGAAGTGGGCCTACGAGGGCGAGACCGCCAAGCAGGACTGGTTCAACTCCTACGTCGTCCAGCGGGTCACCGAAGGCGACAACCTCGCCAGTACCCCCGACACCGTCACCGAGTACAACTACCTCGGCGGCGCCAAGTGGGCCAAAAGCACGGACGAGTTCACCAAGCCTGAGGACCGCGCCTATTCCGTTGCACGAGGTTACGAGCGCGTCCAGACCCGCAAGGGCACCGGCCTCGATCCGAAGACCCTCACCGAGTCCCGCTACTTCCGCGGTATCGACGGAGCCGAGGTCAAGGACAGCGACGACGCTGACGCCACGGCGGTCACGGACCGCGAGCAGTTCGCCGGGATGACCCGCTCCAGCGCCACCTTCAACGGCGACGGCGGCGCGCTGATCTCGCGCACCTCCTATAGCCCGTGGCGGTCCGCCAAGACCGCCGCACGTACCCGGGCCGGGCTGCCGGATCTTGAGGCGTACCAGTCCGGGACCGAGAAGGAATCCACGCGCACCACCATCACCGGCGGAGCCCGTACCACCGAGCTGACCCGCCACTTCGACAACTACGGCATGGTCGACTCCGTCTTCCAGAGTGGCGACACCGGCAAGACCGGCGACGAGCAGTGCACCACCACCACCTATACGCGCAACACCAGCCTCTGGCTGCTGAACAAGACCGCCGAGACCAAGACCATCGCCGGAGGGTGCGGTGCCGCCAGCAGCGCACTGAACGACATCATCACCGACACTCGCACCTACTACGACAACAACACCGACCTCAACGCCGCCCCAACCAAGGGCAACACCACCAAGACGGAAAAGATCAAGGGCAACGGCTCCGGCTACGACACCGTCAGCTCGGTCCCAAGCACCTGCGGTCCGCTAAAGGATCAGCTCTGCTACGACCAGTACGGCCGAACCCTTGCCGCAGCCGATCCCTACGGGAAGAGCACCACCACCGCCTACACGCCGGCAACCGGTGAAGCGCCGACTAAGACGGTCGTCACAAATCCGCTTGGGCACGTCGTGACAACCGTGGTCGATCCGCTGCGCGGGCAGCCCACCCAGGTAACCGACGCCAACGGCAAGGTCAAGACCACCGCGTACGACGGACTCGGCCGGCTCACCAAGGTGTGGATCCCCACCCGCTCCGCAGTCGCCTACCCCAACTCGCCGAACTACGCCTTCGACTACCAAATCCACAACAATGGACCGACCGTCGTCGCAAGCACCAGCCTCACCCATGACAACCAGCTCGATACCAGCTACTCCTTCTACGACGGCCTTCTGCGCAACCGGGAGACCCAGTCCGAGTCCCCCGACCGCTCTGGACGCCTGATCAGCGAGACGTTCTACAACACACGCGGCGAGGCCAACCGCACCTCCGGCACCTACTACGCCACCGGCAAGGCCGAACCCGTACTGGTCACCGGCGCGGAATCCACCGACTATCCCGCCTCCACCGAAACCCAGTTCGACGGCGCGGGCCGCACCACCGCCGTACTCAGCAAGCGGTTCGGTGACGTAAAGGAACGAACCACCACCAGCTACACCGGTGACACCACCACGGCGATCCCGCCCCAGGGCGGCACCAGCACCACGACAGTCGTCGACGCACTCGGACGCACCACCGAACTGAGGCAGTACACCGACGCGGACCATACCAAGTACCAGTCCACCCTCTACAGCTACAACAAGCTCGGCCGCGTGGAACAGATCACCGACCCGTCCGGTGCCAAATGGACCTACGCCTACGATACTCGCGGCCGCCAGACCCACGTCGACGATCCGGACAAGGGCGCCTCCAGCACCATCTACGACCAGGGCGACCGCATCACCGACACAACCGACGCCCGTGGCATCACCCTGCACACCGACTACGACGCGCTCGGCCGCAAGACCGCCCTGAAGAAAGGCACCAGCGCCCTCGCCTCGTGGACCTACGACACCGTTGCCAAGGGCAAGGCCAGCAAGACGACCCGCTATGTCGGATCGGACGCCTACACCACCGAGATCACCGGTTACGACGACCTATACAACCCCAACGACACGGTCGTCACCGTCCCCGCCAGTGAAGGAAAACTCGCTGGCACCTACGAATGGTTCGCCGGCTACAACGCCAACAGCGGCCAGCAGGAGTACGCCTACGAGCCGGCCCTCGGCGACCTGCCCGAAGAGCAAGTTTCCACCACGTACACCGCCGTCCACGGCCTGGTCAACTTCGCCAACGCAGGCAACGATCCCCTGATCTCGGCCACCACATACGACCATTACGGCAAGCCGACCCGCCAGGAGTACGGCGCCTTCAACCAGCACGTCTGGTCCACCACCGAATACGACGACCACACCGGACAGCCCACTCGCGTCACCAACGACCGCGACGCCAACCCCAAGCGCATCGACGACACCCACTACACCTACGACCCGGCCGGCAACATCACTGCGATCGCCACTGCTTACGGCCAGGACACCACCCGCACCACCGACACCCAGTGCTTCACCATCGACGCCCTGCGCCGCATCTCCGAAGCCTGGACCAACACCGGCGAGCAGTGCGCAGCCGCCCCCTCTGACGCGGTGATAGGCGGCCAAGACGCGTACTGGACCAGCTACACCTACGACCCGGTCGGCAATCGCAAGACCGAAACCCAGCACAAGACCCCCGCCAGCCCTACCACCGACACCACCCGCACCTACACCGCACCCGACCCGGGCACCCACAACCTGCCCAAGGTCACCCAGTCCGGCGCCGGCGCCCACGACGAGACCTACACCTACGACCAGGCGGGCAACACCAAGACCCGTGCCGTCGGCCCCAGTGCCCAGAACCTGACCTGGGACGACGAAGGCCACCTCAAAAGCCTCACCGACGGCACCAACACCACCAACTACCTGTACGACACCGACGGACAGCGCCTCATCCGCCGCGACTCCACCGGCACCACCCTCTACCTCCCCGGCGCCAACGAACTCCACGTCGACAAAGTCGGCCTCGTCACCGGTACGCGTTACTACACCGTCGGTGGACGAGTTGTCGCTATGCGGGTCGGCAGCAAACTTACCTATCTCCTCGCCGACCCCCATGGCACCAACACCACCCAAATCACCTCTGACGCAACCCAGAACGTCACCCGACGCAAAACGAACATCTTCGGCGCCCCACGCGGCGACCAACCCGCCAACTGGACAGGAGACAAGGCCTTCGTCGGCGGCACCAAAGACGCCGACACTGGCCTCACTCACCTTGGCGCGCGCGAATACGACCCTGCGACCGGCCGCTTCATATCCGTCGACCCGCTCGTTGACCTGCGCGACTCTCAGCAGTTGAACGGCTACACCTACAGCAACAACAACCCAGTAAACATGTCTGACCCCTCCGGGCTCTTTAGCTTCGGCGGCTTGAATGACATGATCAGGGGCGTCGTCCACGCGGTTATCGACTGGACATCCGAGGTGGCGGAGGGAGAGAAGACCCTCACAGGGGACCAGGATGGCGCCCAAAAAATCCGCAACGATCGGGAAGGTAAAGGCACCACCCCGTTCGGCACGCAATGGCTCAAAAACTTGGCAGGAAAGCCATCTGACAGCCTGTGGTACCGCATAACGTACGCCATTACCAAGGCCATAATGCCGTTGCTCCCCGGGGGATCCTTCGCGGCGAAGGCCCCTCTCGCAGGAGAGGAAGCAGTCTCAGTCGTCGCCAAGGGGCTTCCACGCACCGTTGCAGCGGTACGTAACGACATGCGCCTGCCGGTCATCAAGCCGAGCGTGCGCGGGGAAGCCGGAGCCAAAAACATTCCCGGCGTCGAAGTCCATGCACCGCCGCACAACTGGACCGATGAGGGGCAACTAACCACGGCCTCGGAGGGCGTGCAGGACTACGCTCTACGGATGCGTCCAAGTTCACCGAAGAACCGAACGTACGTAGGTGGATACAACATCGACACAGGTGAGATCGCCTACGCCGGATCAGGCGCACATCCAGGCGCGTTCGGCGGCTACTGCGCAGAAGCAAACGTTTGTTTCGCCCTCGGGGGAGACGCCTCTAGAATCGTGTTCACCAAGGCCTACGAAGTCGTCGGACCTCCCGGCGCACTTGAGCTGGTGCACAACCCGGTGTGCATCAGGTGTCAAGAAGACTTCGCCCCCTTCCGCTCATTCTTCGAAGCAGGCGCCGAGATGGAAGAGGGCGGACAGATGGCCGATTAACTGAACGCCTAATGCGGGGCTGCTGGCACATGTTGCGAGCAGCCCCGCTTCAGCCCCTATCCACAGGAGTCGAATATGCCCAACGACCGATTGATTCGTTCAGTGATCTCCGCGAGCGGGATCTCGCAGATCCGGTGCGAGTGTGGCCGCTGGGCAGACCATTCTGTGGAAGAATTCCTCAACGTGCTGCGACAGGATCCAGCGAGTCTCCTGCGGAAGAACTGGATGCAGGGACATGTGGTCGTAAATGCATTCTTCATGCCATCGGCGCCGGCGGTAGCCAAGATCATGATGGCCGCTCTAGCTGGTGAACACGACACGCTACGGCGCGAAATCCTGCTGGACTCCATCCTGGGTCTTTCGGATAGCGACTCTCCGGAGTTTCTTCAGGAGTGCCAGAGCATTATTTCCCGTGGCATCTGGATCTTCATCGAAGAGTCCTCTTCTGGTCGCTCTGCGGCCTCCGCCGCCTACGCTTTCGAGATTCTTCAGTGCCTCGAGGAGACCGAGTGGGTGCAAATGTTGCAAAATGATTACGGCGACGATATTCCCATGCACAACTAAATCACCACTTTCAGGGGAGCATAGGTTCCGGGCGGAGTTTAGATGCTCACACCGTGCGGGTCTCGCATAGCCGAGCGGTCAAACAGGGGGCAGAGAGCCCTCGGCTCGGAAGCGTGCCCCGCCGTCAAGCGGGGGCCCACTTCCGAGCCGAGGTCCAGCACTGCCCAACAGCCTGGCGATCAGCTCCGAGGAAGCGGATACGACAGCGCCTCATACTTCGGCGGCCGGGCGTATCCCAGAAGCCAGCCGAAGCGCGACGACGGGTGCTCTTCTGCCAGGCGGAAGAGTCCGTAGTAGGCGAACGTGATGGCAAGGGTTGGGGTTTCGGCTACGGCGGTCGTGTCAAGGTCAAGACCATGGCGCAGGGCCAAGGTGACCAGCCAGCCGACCGCGGCGGGTACACCCGTGCTCAGCAGCGAAACGTAGATGTTCATGCGGATGCTCCTTGATCGGGTGGGGGTGGTCAGCTGAAGAGTCGGCGCCAGGTTTCGGGGCCGGGGTAGCCGTCGGCGTCGGATCCGGTCCAGCCCTGGGCTCGCTGGAAGTCCTGGGTGTTCTGGCGGTCGGCCTCGCCCCAGTCGCGCGAGGGGCCGACCCTGTAGTGCCGTCCGTAGCCCTTGCGTACGAGCTGCTGGCCGAGCAGGAGGATCGAGTCGTTGGCCTTTCCCTCACCGAACGCGGAGGTGCCGGGGAAGGGAGGAACGGCCGGAGTCGGCTTACCGCCCGAGGATCCGCCCTTGAGGTAGCGCGCGACACGTGCACGGAAGTCGTTCATGGAGAAAGACGGGTCGGGCTTGCCAGGCTGCCATTCCTTGTGGCCGATAACGGACCGCTCGGTCCAGCCATGTGCGCGGCACAGGGCCGCTGCCCATCGAGCATCTGCGTCGACCTGGGCCTCGGGCCACGGGTCGCTGCTGTCGCCCGCGTTGATCAGCTCGGTGCCGTGGAAGCGGCTGTTGCGGTCGGTGTTCGCCTCGTTGTCGTCGGGCAGAGCCCGCTCGTCGATCACGGCCTGGAGCACGTCGTCGTCGCCGAGTCCGGCGTGGTTGTGGTCGAGGGTGCGGTGGTTGGCTTGCCGAAGCGGAGCGTGACGCGGATCTTGTGTAGGAGGTCGTGTCCGGTCCGCTTGTCGCCGGTCTTCGCGGTGCGGGCGGCTGCCAGAGCAGCGCGAAACCGACCGGCTCTGGCTCGTCCACGTCGCTCTGCACTTCAAGCCGAGGGTGCGGCGGTGCAGCACGGCATGGTCCCCCATTATCGTTTTCGTACCCTTGTAACGGGGCTGTCGGCCGTCGGAGTTGGCATGACTACCTCCCCTTGTCGAGTGCATGGCTCTGGGGTGGTGTCACCAGCTCCGGAGGCACTGATAGACCGCTGATTAGAGGGATGACCACCGGCCTTTCCCCAGGTCGGGAGGCTCTTCGTAATGTGGATGTGGCAATCAGTGCCGTGGCGAGGCCGGTTGAGTGCGACCGAAGCGTGCGCGGGATCGACATCAGCAACATCGACCTCTTCCTCGGCCTGGACGTCGGCAAGGACGAACACCACGCCACCACCGTCACCCCTGCCGGCATGAAGGCCTTCGACAAGCGGCTGCCCAACAGCGAGCCCAGACTCCGCGAGGTCTTCGGCACGCTCCAGGCCAAGCACGGATTCGTCCTCGTGGTCGTCGACCAGCCCGCCACCATCGGCGCCCTGCCCCTGGCCGTCGCCGGGGACATGGGCTGCCGCGTCGCCGTCCTGCCCGGCCTGACCATGCGGCGGATCGCCGACCTCTACCCCGGTGAGGCCAAAACCGACGGCCGCGACGCGTTCGTCATCGCGGACGCCGCCCGGGCCATGCCGCACACCCTGCGCTCGCTCGAACTGGACGACGAGATGGTCGCCGAGCTGGAGACGACCGTCGGCTTCGACGACGACCTGGCCACGGAAGCAACCCGGCTCTCCAACCGGCTCCGCGGCCTGTTCACGCAGGTCCACCCGTATCTCGAACGGGTCCTGGGCCCGCCCATGCAGCACCCCGCCGTGCTGAAACTGCTCAGCCAGTACGGCTCTCCGGCCCAGATACGCAAGGCCGGACGCCGACGGCTGGTCCCACTGCTCCGCCCAAAGGCGCCCAGGATGGCCGAGCGGCTCGTCGACGAAGTCTTCACCACGCTCGATGAGCAGACCGTGGTGGTCGCGGGCACGGACGCGGCCGCACTGTTTGTCCCCAGCCTCGCCGACTCGCTCCAAGCGGTTCTTGACCCGCGCAAACTCATCGCCGCCCGTATCGAGAAGCTGCTGGAGGCCCATCCTCTTTCCCAGGTCCTGCGGTCCATGCCCGGCATCGGCGTCAGGAACGGATCCCGCATCCTCATCGACGTCGGTGACGGAACCAACTTCCCATCCGCCGCCCACCTCGCCGCCTACGCCGGCCTCGCCCCGACGACGCGGAGCTCGGGCACCTCGATCCGCGGCGAACAGCAGTCCAGGAGAGGAAACAAACAGCTCAAACGAGCCTTCTTCCTCTCCGCGTTCGCCGCCCTGGCCGACCCCGTCTCCCGCACCTACTACGGCAAGAAGATCAAGGAGGGCAAGCACCACACAAGCTCTCCTCTGTCTCGCCCGCCGCCGCGCCGACGTCCTCTTCGCCATGCTCCGCGACGGCACCTTCTACCAACCACCAACCCCGATCACCCCTTGACCAAAGTCATAGGGGCACCCCCCGGCCGGCGTCCGGCAGCGGTGCTGCTCTGTGCAGCACGGGGACCGGGGAGCGGGCCGTCCTGCAGGGGGTGCGTTCAGCTCCTCGCCTGGCCGCAGAACTCGGCCTCCAGCTCCTTCGTGAAGACCGCGACCGGCCCCCTGTCCTCGCCGTTCGCCCAGTCGCCGTTGACCTGGGTCGCCATCAGGTGCCGGCCGTCCCGGGTGCCGAAGGTGTAGGACCAGGACCCGTTGATCGCCCCGCCCATCCCCCAGACCTCGCCGCACGACAGCTTGATGGACCCGATACCCAGGCCGTAGTGGGAGTTCGGGATCCATCCCGTCGGCCCCGCCGTCGGGTCCTTCATGGTGAACATTTCCGCCATCTGGGCCTGCGGCAACAGCTGACCGCCGAGCAGCGCCTGGAAGAAGGTGCTCAGGTCTCCCACCGTGGAGATCATGTCCCCGGAGCCGTATCCCCAGGACGGGCTGAGCTCGGTGACGTCGTAGACCGGCAGCGCGGGGTCGTTGAACTGGCCGAGCTTGGAGTAGAAGCGGCCATGGGGACCGCGGATGCGGGTGTCGTCGGCGGGCGGCTCGTAGGTGCTCTTGAGATGCAGCGGCTTGGCGAAGCGGTCGGCGATCTCCTGGGCGAGACGGTGGCCGGTGGCCTGCTCGACGATCAGCGCTGCCAACACGTAGTTCGTGTCGGAGTACTCCCAGCTGGTTCCGGGCGCGAAGCGGGGCTTCACGCCGATGCCGATCGCGACGAGCTGGCGTGGGGTGAACTGGTCGAAGCGGTGCTGGAGGAAGGCTTCTCCTCGGAACTCCTTCGCGACCGTGTCGTCCATCGCGAAGTTGGCGATGCCGCTGGTGTGGTTGAGCAGCTGGCGGATGGTGATCTTCGAGCCGTCGTAGCCGTTGCCGTCGACCAGGCCGGGCAGCCACCGCTCGACGCTGTCGTCCATCTCCAGCTTCCCCTCGGCCTCCAGCTGGAGCAGCGCGGTGGCCACGAAGGTCTTGGTGGTGCTGCCGATCCGGAACCGGTCCTGCGGGTGGAACTTCTGCCCGGTGGCCGTGTCCGCGGTACCCGCCTGCCCGTACCAGGTCGAGCCGTCGTGGCGGACCTCGGCCGTCACTCCCGGCAGGCCGTTGACGGTGACCGCCTGGTCGAGCGCGGCCTGCAGACCCTTGTGGGCGCGGTTGTGCTTGCCGTCGGCGGCCATCGCTGCCGGGGCAGAGGCCAGCAGAGCACCGGCCAGGGCGATCGAAATGGCGGTGCGGGCGGTGGTGTTCATGGTTGGTCCCCCGTGGTCGGTCGGCTTGCGTCGTCGAGGGGAAACGTACGACCGAGTTCGCTGATCCCTCAATGTCCGATCGCTTCAACGCCAGCATCACCGCAGGTCACCAGGTATCAATCCTTGCAATGACGGTGACGGCGAATGCAAGCACGGTTGCAACCCTTCACCCCGAGTTCGGATACTCACCCCGAGGAGAGGAGCCCACCCATGCCAGGTGCCAGGCTGACGCCGCAGGACCGTCTCGTGATCGCCACTGGTCTCGCGCAGGGGCTGGACTACGCCGCGATCGCGCGGCGCATCGACCGTCCGACGTCCACGGTGACCCGGGAGATAGCCCGCAACGGCGGGACCGCCCGCTACCGCGCGGAGACCGCTCAGCGCGCCACCGCCCGCCGGGCCCGCCGACGGCCGGGCCTCCTTCGGCCGGCCGGGAACGGGGCGTTGGCCCCGGACGGACGCGATCCGGCGGCCATCGCCGAGTTCGCGGGCCGCTTCGCCGACCTGCTGGTGCACATGGGCCTGCCGCGCATGGTGGCCCGGGTGCTCGGCTGCCTGTACGTCACGGACAGTGGCAGCCTGAGCGCGGCCGACCTGGTGCAACGGCTCGGTGTCAGCCCGGCGTCGGTCTCCAAGGCCGTCGGCTACCTGGCCGACCAGGGGCTGATAAAGCGCGAGCGGAACGGGCGGCGCGAGCAGTACACCATCAACGGCGACGTCTGGTACCGCTCGATGCTCGCCAGCGCCCAACGCAACGCCCTGCTGGCCGAGTTCGCCCGCAGCGGCGCCGACCTCCTCGGCGCCGCCACTCCCGCAGGCCAGCGGCTCGACACGGCCGCGGACTTCCTCGCCGAGATCGGCACCGATCTGGTCCGAGCCGTCGAACGCCGCCGCGCCGACACCGGGACGCCCTGATCGAGCCGGTGCAGCCGGGCAGAGGTTCACTCCGGGACGACGACTACACGCCGGAGGACGTCACGGCTGATCAACCCGGTGAGCTGGGCGAAGACACCGTCCTGGTCCGACCGCGCGAAGTAGCCGTAGCCCGTCTGGTGGGCGGGAAGTCATGGGGCAGGTAGCGCCAGGGGATCCCGGTGCGGTCCACGTACAGGATCGCGTTCATGATCTGGCGCAGGTTGTGTTCGGGTGGGCGGCCGATGTCGAGGGCGTGCCGACGGCGCTGGGCCCGCCAGGCCGTCAGCACCGGTTCGATCAGTGCCCAAGCGGACGTCGGACAGATCGCTGGGCTGGCGGCGGTGTCCGGCCATGTCTCCGATGTGCTGCGAAGAAGCCGCTCTGGCCAGTCGTCAAAGGGGGATCAGGCAGAGCGCGTTGGAGCGGGACGGGAGAAACCCGGGTCAGACAGACCTCTGTCCTCTCGCGGTGGACGGACGTCTCACCCCTCACTCCCAGCACAGGACGTCCAGGGTGGAAAACCAGTACAGGCCGCTATGAAAGAGGCCCAGACACTCAGCGGGTACGGGTACTCGGACCCCGCCCGCCAACCATGAACTCTGCTGACGCAGAGCCTGCCCGAACACGTCTGCGTAGAGTCGGACACCTCCGACCTTCGGATGGAAGAACTCCATTCCGACCTGGGTCAGGTCGGAGTTGTCCGCATTCGAAAGGCCGGACTTCACTATGCCGTTGGAGGGCGGCCAGGTGCTCGCCGTCCTCCACGCCCGGCCGGTTCACCGGACGAGCAGTCTCTGACCCTGCTCGCCACGATGACCGTGACCTGACGCCGCAGCGACTGAGGCCCTTGTACGGTCGGTCGATTCGTCCGACTGCTGTGTGGAGTGCCGAGTTCCTCCGCGGGAACTTCAGACAGGCACTCCGATCACGTGGGGTGTGGGCTCCGCGTTCCGGCCCTTCCGATGCTCGCGCCTCGAAGAAACCGATCGGGGCGGTGGCCCCGGCTCCGGGCGCCGGAAGTCGTCCGTATGTCGCATCCTGTCGCCAGCCCCTCCAGAGGCGAACCTCACGGCAATCCGTGAATTCACCGACAGTGCCTGTCGGAATACAAAGCCCCGGCCTGTGGGGGCGGCTACGGAATCAGTACTGCGGAATCAGGTTCTACGGAGTCGGTGCTACGCCATCAGTACAGCACCCAGAGGGAGATGCGCCCGTTGTTGTCGACACAAGTGGCGTCCTGATAATGCTGCTTCGCCGTCGGGATGCCCGCCTGGCACGCGGCCATGTTGGGGTACATCTCCGGACCACCGGCGATGTCGTGCCAGCTGGCGGCGGAGGCGGAGCCGGCGGTCAACGGAATCGCGACCGTAGCGGCCACGGCAGCAAGACCGTAGGTCATTCGCTTGCGCCATGACTTCATACAACTCTCCTCACGTAAAGGGACGGCCCCGGACGGGTCGACCGCGTCAGATCAACTGCTGCCCCGGAATACCCCGGGCATGCCTTACCCCAGCACGCCGGAACCACGCACTCCAAAGCCACCAAGCCCCTTGTTACAAGGCCCCTACAAAGCTGGGCAGACAGACGCCGAGAAGTCCGACTTACGGCCCATCGCGGCTTCGGTGACCGCCGCCCGCACGGGTGCGGACCTTGCGCAGTACGACGACGAGGCGCGGCGCGAGCGCGAGATCGAGGGGGGTGCAGGGCGGTCGGCCGCGGAGCTTGCCGTCGATCTGCGTGGTGCGCTGGGCGGGTTGTTGGCTGCTGCCGCCGAGCACCCGGACGCGGCGTGGGAGGCGCCGGCGGGGTGCGCCCTGTGCGAGGCGCCGTCCACAGCCTGCTGCGGGAGGTGGAGGTGCACCACACCGGCCTGAGGTGTGGTCACCAGCCTGAGCACTTGCCCCCGTTCCACGTAGCGCGTGAACTCGCGGCCACGACGGCCAGGCTGCGCGAGCGTGGCGACGTGAGCGCCATGGTGCTGATCGCCGACGAGGACCAGGTGGTACGCCCCCTCCGGCGACGGCCGGGGGCCACGGGTATCAGGACCCGCGGCCGCTCTCCTGGGCTGACCGGCCGCACGCAAGGAAACGACCCCACCCTCGACCAACCCGGCCCACCTGGCGGACCTGACCGGGTGCCTGTCAACAGGGCGGACGGCCACCAAGCGCACGGCCGTAGAGTGGCGGCGGGCCCGGCGGCCGGGCGGTTGGTCAGGACAAGGGTGCGGCGGCGGCCTCGGTGATGGGCAGCACGTCCGCCCTGGCCGCCGTCAAATGGTCGGCGGTGGACATGTGCAGGGACCGGTCGAGGCGGGCGGCGTTGGAGTACATCTCCTCCTCCCGCAGGAGTTCCGGGTCGACGATCAGCGCCACGTCGGGGTCGAAGGAGAAGGGCGGGATGGAGCCGCTGACCCATGCACGGTGGGGTATGGGCGAGGGCCGCCGCCTTCGGCGACCACACCTCGGGTGCCGACCGCGCGTCGCTGGCTCCGATACGGGAGGGGCTTGTCCATCCGCAGCGGACGGCAAAAAGCAAAGGCAAGGAGATTACCTACTCCTTGCCACTCTCAACTTATAGCGCACGGGGGGCCTTGCGGCAAGGCCCGGGTCGTGGCGCAGAATCGTCGGCCGAGGCCAGAGCTTGGGCAAGTCAGGGATTCGCGAAGTACGTGCGCGTTTATCGACTGTGGGTTCCGCGGGACGTGAAACCGCTGGCGGGACTCGCAGTGTGGTGGCGGGCACGCGGCGCGGAGGTCCGGGTGTGCGCGCCGCCGGACTGCGTAGAGCAGCTGGCCGAAATGCAACCTTGTTGAGTGGGGGGTTCATGATTGATGTGATCGTTGCTGGCGGTGGGCCGACCGGTTTGATGCTGGCCGGCGAGTTGCGGCTGCACGGCGTGCACGCGCTCGTGCTGGAGAAGGAGGCGGAGCCGACCAGGATCGTCCGCTCGCTCGGCCTGCACGCGCGCAGCGTCGAGGTGATGGACCAGCGCGGTCTGCTGGAGCGGTTCCTCGCGGTCGGCAAGCAGCACCCGGTCGGTGGCTTCTTCGCCGCCATGAGCAAGCCCGCGCCGGACCAGCTGGACACCGCGCATCCCTACACCCTCGGCATTCCGCAGACCACCACCGATCGCCTGCTTGCCGAGCACGCCACCGAACTCGGCGTCGAGATCCGGCGCGGCTGCGAACTCGTCGGGCTGAGCCAGGACGAAGACGGGGTGATGGCCGAACTTGCCGACGGCACGCGGCTGCGCTCGCGCTACCTCGTCGGTTGTGACGGCGGCCGCAGCACGGTGCGCAAGCTGCTCGGTGTCGGCTTCCCCGGCGAGCCCTCCAGGGTCGAGACGCTGCTGGGCGAGGTGGAGGTGACCGCGCCGCCGGACACGCTGAACGCCGTGGTGGCCGAAGTGCGCAAGACCCACAAGCGGTTCGGCGCCATGCCCCTCGGGGACGGGGTGTACCGCATCGTCGCGCCCGCCGAAGGGGTGGCCGAGGACCGCACGGTCCCGCCGACCCTGGACGAGCTGAAGCGGCAGGTGCGCAAGCTCGCCGGCACCGACTTCGGCGTGCACTCACCGCGCTGGCTCTCCCGCTTCGGCGACGCCACCCGGCTGGCCGAGCGCTACCGGACCGGCCGGGTGCTGCTGGCCGGCGACGCGGCGCACATCCACCCACCGACCGGCGGGCAGGGGCTCAACCTCGGCATCCAGGACGCGTTCAACCTCGGCTGGAAGCTGGCCGCCGAAGTCAACGGCTGGGCACCGGAGGGACTGCTGGACAGCTACCACACCGAACGGCACCCGGTGGCCGCCGACGTACTGGACAACACCCGCGCGCAGATGGAGCTGATGTCCATCGAGCCGGGTCCCCAAGCAGTGCGTCGGCTGGTGTCGGAACTGATGGACTTCGAGGAGGTGAACCGGTACCTGACGGAGAAGATCACTGCGATCGGGGTCCGCTACGACTTCGGCGAGGGACATGAACTGCTCGGCCGACGATTGCGGGACGTGGGGCTGAAGCGGGGCCGCCTCTATGAGCTGATGCATGGCGGCCGCGGGCTGCTGCTCGACCAGACTGGCCGCCTCTCGGTGGCAGGCTGGGCAGATCGAGTCGACCACGTTGCCGACATCAGCGAGGAACTGGACGCGCCCGCGGTGCTGCTGCGGCCGGACGGCCACGTGGCGTGGGTCGGCGACGATCAGCAGGATCTGCTCGACCGGCTTCCCCGGTGGTTCGGCGCTGCGGCCAGCTGAGCGCGCAACTCGGGGCACGAAAGCCCACTCGGCCTGCCCGGACGGAGCGCGTACGCAAGGCCGTCACTCGTGAGGAGACGGCTGTACCCGCTCCAGGCCACCGACCCCCCTCGGTAGCACTCGCAGCCTGGACACAACGTCAGCACGGCCTTCGCCTGCACCTTCCCGAAGGCGCTCACCCGAGCGAGGCGGAACGCGCAGGGGCATCGCACAGGCGTTTCACAGCCGGGTCTACGATCGGCACCGACTGTGGCGGTTTCGCGTCCGCAGCGCCTGCCCATGACCGCCAGTCCTCGAGGTAGTCCACGTGACCCAACTCGCTTCCCCCGCCCTGCGCTCCGACATGCGGGAGCAGCCCAGCAGTGGCCGGGACCCCTACTACGACAACGCGAAGCTGCTGGCCGTGGTGCTGGTCGTGTGCGGCCACTTCTGGGAGCCCCTCATAGAGCAGTCGGGACAGCGCCATCTCAAGGCTCTCTACCTCCTGGTCTACGCGTTCCACATGCCCGCGTTCATCCTCATATCGGGCTTCTTCTCCCGGAGTTTCGCCGCCCGGCCGCAGCAGATGCGCCGCCTGGCCACCGGGGTCCTGGTCCCCTTCGTCCTGTGGGGGGTGCTGCTCACCCTCTTCAACAGCGCGTTCTCCGGCGTGCACGCGAAGATCCAGCCGCTCACCCCGGTGTGGATCACCTGGTTCCTGATCGCCCTCTGCCTGTGGCGCCTGACCGCCCCCCTGTGGCAGACCCTGCGGGCCCCAGTGACTGTGGCCACCATCCTCTTCCTCGCCACGGGCGCGTTCTCCCTCGGCGCTCAACTGTCCATCACCCGTGTCCTGCAGTTCCTGCCGTTCTTCGTCATCGGACTCACCCTGCGCCCCAGCCACCTGGCATGGCTCCGTGAGACCCGCTGGGTGAAGACCGCAGCGATCACCGTGTTCACAGCGGCCGGGGGCGCGGCGTACTGGCTCGCCCCCCGCTTCACGGCGGGCTGGCTGTACCGCAGCAGCAGCGCGGCCGAGCTTCACGTCTCGTACGCCCACTGGCTCGCCCAATCCGCGGCGATCTACGCCGTCGGCCTCATCCTCACGGCGGCATTCCTCGCACTCGTCCCCCACCGCCGCACCTGGTACACGGCATTCGGCACCGGCACCATGAGCGCCTTTCTCCTGCATGCATTCATACGCCAGGCCCTCGTCCACACCCACGCCTACGATCACCACGTCCTGCACCAAGCGGCGGGCCAGGCCGCTCTCACTGCGTTGTCCGTTGCCTTGGCCCTGGTGCTCTGCAGTCGCCCCGTCTCTTGGGCCATGAAGCCGCTCATCGAGCCCCGTCTCGACTGGCTCTTCCGCCAGGACAACAGCTCCAGCCACCGCACCGCATGAGTAGCGGCCAACGAGTGGTGCGGGTCGCCGTGGCAGTTACAGCGTTCCAATTTCAGCCCCGGAGCCTTGGAGGATGTCCCACGTGGTGATCTTTGTGAGTTTCTTTAGCAGGTGAGGGCGGCTGCAAGGTCGCGGAAGGCCGGGAAGTGGGAGCTCTTGCGTTCGTATCGGGCGGTGAGGCGGCGGCAGCGGAACAGCCAGGCGATGGACCGTTCGATCTTCCAGGGGTGGCGGCCGAGCCGTTCGCTGGATCCGGTACCCGGCCGTGCCATGCGCGGAATGATGCCGCGCCCGCGTAGCCGGGCGCAGTGTCGGCGGCGAAGTAGGCCTTGTCTGCCCGGAGTTTGGCAGGACGGCGCCGCCGGGGGCGGACGGCTGGTATCCCGGGTACGAGCGGCTTCAGTCCCAGGGTGTCGTTCGTGTCCGCGGCGGACACGGCGATGGCCGGCGGGATGCCCTGAGCCTCCGAAAGTTACGTGCAGTTTGCTGCCCTTCTTTGCCGCGGTCGACCGAGTTCGGCCCGGTCAGCGAGCCCCTTTTTTCGCCCGTAGGCTCGCCGCGTCAGCGATACCTGAGGTCCAGTCCGGTTCGCCCCGGCGCCGAGCTCGTGCAGGACCGCACGATGCAGCCAGCGCCACAGGCCCGCCTTCCTCCACACGCTGAACCAATGATGGGCCGCCGCGGGTGAGACGCCGAAAGTCTCCGGCAGCTAGGGGGACTCCCCATGGCGGTGCTCGGCAGCCGAGCACCGCCATAGGTGACCTGACGGGTAATCAGCGTGGTGGCCGCGTCCGGCAGGCGTCAGCCTCGGTGGCCGTCCAGAACCTCGACCGCCGGGTTAAGGGTGTTCCATTCCAGGACCTTTGTGCCGTCCATGCGCTCCACGGTGTAGCGGTCTCCCCTGTACCAGAGGCACTCGGCGATCCTCACGTGATCGGCCTGGTACTCCCGCTCGATCGTGTCCTCGGTGGAGTGCTCGTGCACCTCGCCGGTGTAGGTGGTGACTTTCAGCTCGCGGCTGTAGGTGGTGCTCAGGGAAGCGGAGAAGCCCTTGTAGGCGAACGACGCCTCAGCGGTCACCGAGATGCCGGTCGTCTCTTCTACGGTCTTGCCGGTGCTCGTCGTCAGGCCGACCGTGACCTTCTTTGTCTTCGTGACCCTGCTGGTGCCGGGGTGCTCGTAGAAGAACACCTTCTGCCAGTAGCCGTAGCGCTTGAGGATGTAATACGGGCTGTTGTCGACCTGCCACTGGGGTGAGGAGTCCCCGATCGTGAAGAAAGGCACGGCCAGCTGGCCGATCAGCACCTCCGGGGTGGTGTCCCGCGACGGCTCCGTAAAGCCCGTGAGACGGATGACGTCCCCGATGTCGTTGGGGTCCCTGTCGACCGGCCTGAGGCCCGTGATCTGCGGGTACTCGTCCTCCACCTCCAGCGCCCAGTACTGACGTTCCCGCTCGCCGGGCCCGCCGGGGGTGTACTGCTGCAGGTTGGTCGACGGCGACGTGCCCCAGTTCTGGGGTGTCAGTTCCAGGCCGCTCTTCTTGTTGACGACGGTGTAGTAGCCGCTTGTCGCGGGCCTGAGCATCCACTTCTGCGAGGAGTTCACCGCAGGCGACTGGATGTCGTACTGCTGGACACCCATGGACGGGGCCGTGCTGTTCTGGTGGACGTTGAAGCAGAGGCCGGTCTTCTTGTTGACGATCATGACATCGTCGTTGTCCAGCGGCATCACGTGCCAGATCTGCCTAATGCGGTTGCCATCGGTCTGCAGCCCATAGATCTGGAGCTGGGTCTCACCTGAAGCCCAGTTCTTGGGTGTCACAACCAGACCGTTGCTCGCCTTGTTGCGGATCCGGTACGTCCTGCCTGGCGTGAATGCCACGATGATCCCCTCCTGCTGGGCCCGCACGAGGCCACCTGCGGGCAACCGGGAAGTCACAGACCGCGTCTGCGCTGCTCAGCGTGCCTGTTCCAGCAACCGATCTGATGGGCCATCACGCCAGCGACGGCACGCTACCGCCGAAGACCGACGGCGGTATCGCAATCGCACAGAGTGGTGATCTTTCTCGCCATGCAGTACATGGCCGGATATGCCGGGTTGACCTGCTCTTCGGTTATGCGACCGACGCCTCGGTAATGCCTCGGTCGGCTTCTCAGACAGCCCCGAGGGAGTGCGACGGCAAGAGCGGACGCACAACGGTCCGCTCCTGCGCCGGTCGAGCGCGGGCGGTAGCCGGACGGGAGCCCATGCCACCGGGCCGCAGACCCTCGACCTCATTGCCAGGGCGTAGGGCTCCCAGCGCACGCCAACCCGTCAGGACGAAACCAGCGGAGAACTCGCCACCCTCGCAGGGACCCGAACGGCCACGATCGGCCTGATGGCCCGGCTCGACCCCCAACTGCGGGAGGCTTGCCCGGTTTTTCTCCTGAGCGCCCGGCACGGCGCACTCGGTCGTGATCCCAGCCCTCCACGCGCACCACGCGACCCATCTCAGTCGCGGTGCCGTTGAAGATCGTGATCCAGCCGGTCTGATTGCAGTAGCGAATATCCTGCGCCTCGTCATCGCGAACTGCGGGGGCAGCCGTCACAGGCCCGCTCGCTCTGCACGTTCGCGGGCCTGCTTACCTGTGGTCGCGGAGGAAGGCCGGGATGTCCGCTCGGGTGGGGTAGTTGGGCAGGGGGGCGGGTTCGTCCTGGAGGAATGCGGTGATGACAGCCGCTGCTCGTTGGTCGTTGTCGCCCAGACCGTTCCACATGTGGTGGCCGACGCCGGGCATGTACTGGGTTCGCCGGACGGCGGGGTCCTCCGCGAGGACGGTCGTCTCCCATTGCCGGATCTGGGAGGAGCATTCGGCGATCATCAGCATCGCGGGTGTCCGGGAACGGCTCAGCTGAGGGGCGATGGAGGGTGAGTCCATGACTGTCCGCTGGATGCGGAGGCTCGCGGCGGCGCTGAAGCTGAAGTTGCCCGCCGTGTCCTCGACGGGGATGCGGTGTGCGTCCCGCGCGCAGTAGCCGGACGCGGTGTCGCTGCCGAGATCGGCGGCGGTGAAGGCATTGTCCCCCTCCGCCTGCCCTGTCAGCCCGTTGTCCGGGCTGAGCAGTCCGAGCCGCATGAGGCCGAACGCGACCGCGTACCGCAGGACATGTGTGGAGCGCGGCCCGGTCATGGCCGGTGCGATGTCGCGAGCGGACGGTCTGCCCTTGTGCCCTGCGATCCGGGCGGTCGGGCCGTCCATCGGTCCCGGTTCGGCGATGACCGCCCGGTGCAGGTGGACGGCGACGGCCGGGTCGGCCAGGGCGCGGGTGAGCACGACCGCGCCCGCCGAGAATCCCAGGACGTCGACGCCGCCCGTCCCGAACTTGCCGGCGAAGGCACCGAGGTCCTGGACGGATCGGGTGATCGCGTACTGGCTCATGGGCAGCAGGTCGCTGCGTCCACCGCCGGCCTGCTCGTAGGTGTAGACGTCGTAGCCCTGTCCCGCGAGCCGCTGCAGGAAGTGGTGGTCAAGGAGCGAGATGCCGCGCACCGGCCCGCCATTGAGGTAGACGAGCGGCACGCTGTGCCGGGGGCTGTTGCCGGTGGGCGGGTAGTGGTAGACCGCGACCCTGCTGCCCGTGGACAGGCGCCAGTGCTCGGTGGCCACGAACGACAGGGCGGGCGGGTAGCGGCGCGTCGTCGGAACGGTCGGGACGCACACCGACAGGGTCAGGGCCGCTGCCACCAACACCGGCAGGAAGGGCACCAGCCGCCCCCGCCATGACCGGCGGCGGCCCCACCACAGCGCCACGACCACCGCGATCCCCACGGTTGCGGACCATGCGGCGAGCCCTGACCCCCGGCCATCGGTCGCAACGATCAGTGCGAGGAAGAGGGCGGCCAGCCCCGCCACCAGGGCAACAGCCGCCAGCAGACGGCCGACAAAGCGCAAGGAACGTATGACGGATGGTGGCATGGCACTTCCCCCAGTGTTTTAAAACGCCGTTTTGAAACGATGTTATCAGTACGGCTAAACTGCTGCCGTGGGAAGACCGAGAACGAACGACGCCGCCGTCAGAGAACGCCTCGTGGCTTGCGCGACCGAGATGTTCGCCACCCGCCCCCGGGAGTCGGTCACGGTGCGCGCGCTGGCCACCGCCGCCGGTACGTCGACTGCCGCGGTGTACACGCTGTTCAACGGGAAGGACGGCCTGGTCAGCGAGGTGCGCGACCAGGCGGTCGCGGGCCTGTTCCAGCACCTGGCGGCGGTCCCCCGCGCGGAGAACGCTCTCAAGGACCTGGACGCGCTGGCCGCGGCCTATCGCCACTGGGGACGTGAACACCGCCACCTGTACACCGTGTTGTTCGGCGGCGCGCAGTCCTTCGTCCCCTCGACCCGGGTCGGCGACCACGACCCGGTACGGCCGCTGGTCGCGGCGATCGACCGCGCCGTGGCCGCCCACCTCCTCGCCGGCGACACCACACAGATCGCCGTCTCGCTGTGGGTCGCCCTCCACGGACTCGTGACCCTCGAACTCACCGGCAGCCTCAACGGCGCCACAGCCGACATCGCGTTCCGGTCAACCATCGACGCCATCCTGCGCGGCTGGGCAGCACCCGCCCCTCCCACAGCTCCCGACCAACCACATTCCCCGACCGCGTAGCCAGGACCTCACCGTGACCGGCCCGCTGTCGGTCAGCGAGCCCATAGACGCGGAAGCGCACCGGCACGCTCGTGCGCACCCTGAGCGGCGGCCTGTCGCGTGGTCTGGTCGCTCCCACGTGGGACGGGAAGGACAAGGACGGACGGGACGTTCCCCAAGCCACCTACACCTGGACGTTGACCGCCACGCCGGCCGCGGCCAGGATGCTTGTTTCGCAGCGACCGGCACGGTCCGCCGCCCGCCCGGTGGGCGTAGCCGGGCGGCCTTCGTCGAAGAATCGGCCCGCCGGTCCCTCGGGCTCCCGCGCTCGCGCTTCCCACGTGGTCAGCAGCGTTCCGTACTCCTCGTCAGTCGCCGCGCGCGCTGAGCCGGCGACGGCGGACGCCCCCAACTGTCATGGAGGAACGCCGCCGTGCTCGTGCCACGCCCGCGGCGCTGGATCAGCCGGTCCCGGCGCACCCGGCAGGACGGGGCCCTCGCCGCCGCTCCGTAGGCGGTAAACCCCCGGGCAATCCCAGGAGCACGCGGGCTTGTTCAGCACATGGGGCGGGTGACGGTGGTGTCGGGGATTTTGGCGGCCTCGTAGTTGCTGTGGTTTCCGGTCAGTTTTGCCTTGGTCCCAAAGGTCTTGAAGGTGAACCGACCATGAGCCCTTCCGTCACAGTTGAAGCGGAAGGCGTTGGTGGTGACCGTGGGCTCGTCGATCAGCCCGTTGTAGACCAGCCCGAAACCACCGCTCTTCACCAGTTTCTTCTGTCCGTCACGGATCTCGAACCGTCCAGCGACACGGCAGCTCATCTGGCTCCAGCCGATGACCTGCCCGCCCCAGCACTTCGCCTGGAAGGAGCCGTGAGACCCGCCGGAGGTGCCGAGACACGTCTTCCAGCGCGCTGAGGTCCATCGGTCGGGACTGTAACTGTCCGTCTCCGGGCTGCAGGTTTCGTCGGTGGGCTGCCGAGCGGCAGGCGCTGCGAAACCAGCCTGCGCGGGAGCCGCCCCTGCCGTTGCGGCCACCGTCATGCAAACGGCAGCGACAACACGGATCATCCTGGTCGTCTTCACATGCCGGTGAACGACGACCACCACGAACAGTCACCCGGTACTCGTCGGCAGACCGGCGCCCGGTCGCGGCCGCATCCACCGGGGCCGCAACGCCGCGAAAGACCCCTGACCCTGATGGCGTCCGCGCCCACCCCAGTACCGACCGTCCCCGAAAACCTGATCACCACCGCCATATCCGAGGACACCCAACTCCGAGTCTGGTGAACTCGGGCCGTGATGCCTTGGGGCGGGCCGTTCTCCCGCTCCCCATGCCTGCCCACGCGCGGGCAACTCGCCGCTGGAGTCCGGCCGTTGGCGCGGCGGCTGTAAAGCACCGGGCTTCCCCACTCGAAGATCGCAAATCCTCTCTCGACCATGCATCGCAGCGACCCTGGCCGTCGTATGGCACGTGCCGTACAGTGCTGTGTATGGGTGAGAAGACGGAGAAGATCACGATTCGGGTGAGCTCGGATACGGCTGAGCGCCTTCGACTGCGCGCCGAAGCGGAGAAGACCACGGTCACCGCCCTGCTCACGGAGGTGGCTGAGCGCGACCCCCGCCTGGAGCTGGCGGCGGCCCGCTTCCGTGAACTGCAGAAGTCGGGCTTGGTCGAGGAGTTCTCGGCCGCCTTCCCCGACGAAGAGCCCGATGCCGACACCCCCTCGGGCTCTCGGGCCGCCTGACCGATGCCGCCGGAGCTCTACATCGACGTGGCATGGCTGCTGGAACGGCAGTCCGAGTTCCTGCCGAAGGCCCTGGAGGTCAGCGACTTCTCCGGCCTGGTGGCCGCGGTCGCCCGCCACAAGGTCAACACCCCCAAGCTCGGATACCTGCCCGACGCCTCCTGGCGGGCGGCCGCGCTCTTCCACGAGATCGTCAGCGTGCGGCCGCTGCCCGCGCGGAATCCGACCTTCGCCGCGCTCGTCGCGATCTCCTACATGCAGGCATCCGGCGAAGGCCTCGCCGAACCGTACGGCGGCTTCATCGACCTCGCCCGTGACGTGCGCGCAGGCACCGACGTCTTCGCCTGCGCGGAAAGGATTCGCAGCTGGCGTCTGTGACCACCGCCAGGGCGACCGGCGCGATCCCGACGCTGGACGCTCGGCCGAGGGCCGCAGGGCGGTCTGAAGACCACGGAGACGTCCACCTCGACAGCTCGGACATGAAGAACCCCCTCCAAGACACGGTCCTCGCAGCGGGATGAACATGGCGCGGAGTGGTCTCCGGCAAACTGTGACCGGCCAGATCGAGCGGTCACCCTCACGAACACACCCACTCACGAACACACCAACCAGTCGCGCCCCCGCGCCAGGACGTGCGTGCGGCCGCTGGCCTTCAAGTCGTCATGGAGATCACTCTGCCGTTGGGTGGTCTCGGGCGAGCGTAGGACGGTACCCCGCACTCCGCCGGACCTGTCTCACGCAGCTTCGGTATGCCATCGAGCAGGCGGGCTTCCCTGTGGCCGACGGAGAAGCCGACGCCGGCGTCCCCGACCTTGCTGTCACACAGATCCCAGTCGGCGTGCTGGTGACATGGGCCACCTCGCACGGCCTCACCGCGCTGACGACGGGTCAGCACGGATCAGCCAGGAGCTGCGGGCGACGGCCGGGTCGGCTCGCCTGGCCTGAGACCCAACTCCGCATGTTCTGTCCGGTTCATGGCCCGAAATGAACCAAGCGAGTTTTGGACAAACTCCTGAACTTCATCCCGGATACGGAGGGTCTTGGCAGGATTGCGCACGCCCCGCCGGGTGTTGGACTGGCAACGGCCCGGCGAAGGGGTCTCACGTACGTCGTCCGCGGAGGGGAATTCGAATGGCGAACGAGCTCAAGTACGGCGACCAGATCCACTTGCAGAACGGGTACAACGGCTGGCAGGGCGGCTACCTCGACACCATCAACAACAGCCCCACTGCTGGTCTCAAGCACAACGTGCGCACCGCCGACAGCCCGGACCGCGGCAAGGGCACGGGTACCTGGGAGCTCGTCTCCGCCTCGGGCAAGGCGGCAGGACAGCCCGTCCTTAGCGGCGACCTGGTCCACCTGCGCAACCTCTACGGGGGCGACGGCGGCTACCTCGATGCCGCCAACCACGCCAGCACCGTACAGAAGTCCTCCGGCGGCAAGTACGACGTGTCCACTGCGGAGTCCAAGGACCGCGCCCCGGGCAGCGGCCGCTGGCGGATCTTCGCCCAGACCTCCTCGCCCGGCGACCAGAACGTCCGGGTCGGCGACGTGGTCCACCTGTGGAACACCTACGACGACAACGGCGGCTTCCTGGAGACCAACCAGAACGCCACCGACGGCGACAAACTCGACGTCTGCACCAACGCCTACTACAACCGCGGCAGCAACGTCGCCGACTGGAAGATCCACAAGGCATAATCCCGAGCCCCACAGCTCACGAGCCCCGGCGGCCATCAACCGTCGGGCTACGCTCTGCCATGGCAACCCACCCGTGCGTCGGCGCCTGACCGGCCCGGCCGACAACTGCCCTCCGGGGCTGCTGCGTCGCGTCAAGCCGAACGCAGCGCTGCTCCCTTGTCCGATCCACTCGCGGTCACGCCCCAGGGGCTCACGACGGTTTCCGACGCGAGGACGTGCACGCCTTCAACGACGGGGCGACGGCCTGACGACGCTGTCGGGGCCCCACTGCGTGAGGCGGGCCTGCTCGTTATGGCCGGTCGAGCTGCGCGGCGGCCGCCTCCAGGTCGGCGACGGTTCCCGACATGATCGTCCGTACGTGACGGGTGATGTGTTGCACGGGCCAGTCCCACCACGCCACCGCAAGGAGCCGGGCGATGTCCGGGGCGTCGTAGCGGGTGCGGATGAGCCGGGCGGGGTTGCCGCCGACGATGCCGTAGTCGGGGACGCCGCCGGTGACCACGGCGCCGGCGGCGATGATCGCGCCGTGACCGATGCGGACTCCCGGCATCACCGTGGCGCCGTGGCCGAACCACACGTCGTTGCCGACGACCGTGTCGCCCCGGCCGGGCAGGTCGGTGATCAGGTCGAAGTGCTCCGCCCAGGAGCCCCCCATGGTGGGGAACGGAAAGGTGGAAGGGCCGTCCATGCGGTGGTTGGCGCCGTTCATGATGAACCGGGTGCCCGTCCCCAGGGCGCAGTACTTGCCGATGACAAGCCGCTCGGGACCGTAGTGGTAAAGGACGTTGCGCGTCTCGAAGGCGGTCGGGTCCTCGGGATCGTCGTAGTAGGAGAAGTCACCGACCTCGATCAGCGGCGACGTCACGAGGGGCTTGAGCAGCACCACGCGCGGGTGCTCGGGCATCGGGTGGAGCACGGTGGGGTCAGCGGGAACAGGCGGCATCGCGGAAGCGGGTTCCTCTCTGTTAGAAGTAGAGCGACAACTGTCGCGTTAAGATGCTGACACGGCTTTGCCGCCTCGAACAACCGGATACTGATTGCCGATGACAGACCCACTCGACACAAAGCCGGACCGCCGTCCGGGCGGTCGTACCGCCCGCATCCGCGCCCAGGTTCTCGATGCGGTACGCGCCGAACTCGCGGAACGCGGTCATGAAGAACTCACGATGGAAGGTGTCGCGACGCGGGCCGGAGTCCACCGCGCCACGGTCTACCGGCGTTGGCGCGATGTCGGCGGCCTGCTCGTCGACGTCATCGACGCCGTCGGCGAGATCGACTGGCGGCCACCGGACACCGGCTCGCTGCGCGGCGATCTGACCGCCCTCAACCAGGAGATCCAGGAATCCCTGGTCGTACGGCCGTCGCTCGCCCTCGCCCTGATGGCCGCCTCGTTCCACTCCGAGCAGGCCGCGCGGGCCCAGACCCAGCTGTGGACGGACCGGTACGCCCAGTGCGAGATCCTCGTCGAGCGGGCCGTCGAGCGCGGTGAACTCACCTCACGCCACACGGACGCGCGGAGCCTGCTGATCGCCGCCACGGCACCGCTCTACCACCAACTGATGCTCCTGCGAGCCGATCCGGACCCGCAACTCCCGGAACGCGCCGCGGAGGCAGCAGTCCTGGCGGCTGCCGCGGGCGCCTTCCGCATCCGATGTGAACGTGCCCGCTGACCACGCCCCCGCACCGCGGAAAACCAAGGTTCCGGACGGGACCGAGATCGATCACGGGGCTCCGTCCTCGGCCGAGTGCGCGGTGAACTGGCCCTCGATGCCGGGTACTTGGGGCGTTGCTGCCGAACGCGTCGGCAATCCCGCGGGCCCGCATCGCCCGGCTCTGCCCGGGTCAGCGGCACAGCGTCGTGTCGACGGCGGCCTCCACGTGCTGGGAGGCCGCACCCGTCGGGGTGGTGGTCACCGCGACGTTGGCGGCACGTCCGTCCTCTGTGACGCCTCCTCGTGTCCGGTAGCCCAGGGCGGTGCCGCCGTGGCCCCAGTAGACGCCGCCGCACGACAGGGGCGTGCTGGTCAGGCCCAGTCCGTAGCGGACGCCTGGGCCGCGTGCCTCTGCGGGGACGGTGGTGCGCATCTGGGCGAGCTGGGCCGGGGGCAGGAGTTTGCCGCCGAGCAGGGCTGCGTAGAAGCGGTTGAGGTCGCTGTTGGTGGAGATCACCGCACCCGCAGACCACGCCATGGACATGTCCATATTGGTGTAGTCGACCAGAGGTCCGTCGGCCACTTCGCGTTCGTAGCCCTTGGGGTGGGGCTCGTGGATGGTCGTGTCTCCGGCGGCGGGGATGTAGGTGTGGCGCAGTCCGATGCGGTCGACGATGCGCCGCTTGATCTCCTCCGCTATGGGGCGGCCGGTGACCTTCTGGATGAGCAGGCCCGCCACGAGGTAGTTGGTGTTGCTGTACTCCCACTTCGCACCCGGCGGGAAGTGAGCCTTCTGCGCGAGGGCGCCGTCAAGGAGCTCGCGCGGCTCGAAGTACCGGTACCGGACGGAGGGGAAGTCCGCGAAGACCGGAGACTCCATGTATTCGGGCAGGCCGCTGGTGTGCTGGAGGAGTTGACGGACGGTGATGTGACGCCCGTCGATCCCGTCACCGCGCAGCAGACCGGGCAGATAGGTCTCGACCGGGCTGTCCAGGGCTATCTTCTTCTCGGCGACCAACTGCAACGCGACCACGGCCGTGAACGCCTTCGTGTTGCTCCCGACCCGCACCTGCCCGTCCTTGGGCACCCTCGCCCCCGTCTTGAGATCACCAACACCCGCGGTGTAGTTACGAACCCGCCCCTCACGATCCACCACACTGGCCAGCGCGGCAGGCATCCCATCATCGGCCACCAAGGCATTCAGGCTGCTTTGCACCCCGTCCGGCCTGGCGGCGAAAGCCGCGGACGGCGACAGCGCGCCGGAGGTCATGACGATCCCGGTGAGTACGGTCACGGCCAGCAACGCCCTCCCCCGGCCACCCCGCGTAAGAGTGGGACGAAACCTCGGTGATACACGTGCGTGCATGGAACAACTCCCGTCGTGACAGTTGGTAAGAGCATGCGAGTGAGTCGGTCTGCGCCCCGGCGACGGTGGCGGATTTCGGCTCCGGGGCCAGTTTTTTAGGGGCCTTTGCGGGATGTGGGGCCATGTCTGACGGCCCCTCGCTCCGGTAGCCCCGGCGACGTTCGTGAGCGCGGGGCCGCCGGGTATCGGTCGCCGTTCCCGCGGGCGGGAGCGGCGACCGATACCGTCAAGCGCCAGTGGCGCCAGGGGTCCGCCCCGCCCTCATCGGGCGGTTGGGTGCGGGAGCAGCGGCTTTCCCGTGGGGGCAGCGGGGGTTTTCAGCGGCACAGGGTCGTTTCGACGGCGGTCTGCACGTGCTGTTCGGTGGCGTCGTCCGCCGGGAGGGCGTTGAGTGCGATGTTGACCGCACGGCCGGTCTCCGTGACACCTCCCATGGTGGTGGATCCCGGAATGGTGCCGCCGTGGCCCCAGTACACGCCGCCGCACGGCAACGGCGTACTCATCAGGCCCAGTCCATAACGGACGCCCGGGCTGCCCGCGGGAACGGTGGTGCGCATCTGGGCGAGCTGGGCCGGGGGCAGGAGTTTGCCGCCGAGCAGGGCGGTGTAGAAGCGGTTGAGGTCGCTGTTGGTGGAGATCACCGCACCCGCGGCCCAGCCCCAGGACGGGTCGAGTTCGGTGACGTCGCGCCAGGGCGAGTCGGCCGTGTCCCGGTGGTAGCCCTTGGGGTGGGGCTCGCGGATGGTCATGTCGCCGGGGGTGGGGAAGTAGGTGTGGCGCAGTCCGATGCGGTCGACGATGCGCCGGTTGATCTCCTCGCCCAGCGGGCGGCCGGTGACCTTCTGGATGAGCAGGCCCGCGACCAGGTAGTTGGTGTTGCAGTACTCCCACTTCGTGCCCGGGGAGAAGTGGGCCTTCTGCGCGAGGGCGCCGTCAAGGAGCTCGCGCGGCTCGTAGTACCTCTGCGGGTTTTCGAGGACCGCGCGCTTGTCGAGGTATTCGGGCAGGCCGCTGGTGTGCTGGAGCAGTTGACGGACCGTGATGTGACGCCCATCGATCCCGTCACCGCGCAGCAGACCGGGCAGGTAGGTCTCGACCGGGCTGTCCAGGGCGATCTTCTTCTCTGCGACCAACTGCAAAGCGACCACAGCCGTGAACGCCTTCGTGTTGCTGCCGACCCGCACCTGCCCGTCCCTGGGCACCCTCGCCCCCGTCTTGAGATCACCAACACCCGCGGTGTAGTCACGCACCCGCCCCTCACGATCCACCACACTGGCCAACGCGGCAGGCATCCCATCGTCGGCCACCAAGGCATTCAGGCTGCTTTGCACCGCGTCCGGCCGGGCGGCGAAAGCCGCGGACGGCGACAGCGCGCCGGAGGCCATGACGACCCCGGTGAGTACGGTCACAGCGAGCAAGGCCCTCCCCCGGCCACCCCGCGTAAGAGTGGGACGAAACTTCGGCGATACACGTGCGTGCATGGAACAACTCCTGTTGGTAGGCCACGACTTCAGTGGGTCGGAGAGAGGTGGTCGTGGTGCGACGGGACTGCCGGTCGGTCGGCCTGGTCCCGTGAGGGTCGCGGGGCGTGATGGAACGGCCCCTTTTCCTGCCCCCGTTCGAGGACGGGGGGAGCATGGGGAAGGCGGGATGGTTTCGCTAGGAGATGCGAGGAGACCTTCGGCGGCGCACCATCCGGCGGGCGGGCAGCATGACGGCCGCCGTGCCTGACAGGAACACCGTGCCGAGTACGGCCGCGCACACCGTGGGGGACACCGACAGCGCGGACAGACCGGTGACCGCGCCGCCGAAGGTCAGCAGCGTCACCGCCGCGACCAGGGTGCCGACGGCGGCTCCCGTACCGAGTACGAGGAAGGTCTCCAGCCGCAGCATGGCCAGAACCTGGCGGCGGGTTGCGCCGATGAGCCGGAGCAGGGCCAGTTCACGACGGCGGGACGCGGTGGCGACGGCCAGCGTGGTCGTGACGCCGATCAGGGTGAACAGGGAGATCGCCGCGACGGCGAACAGCCCGGGCAGGCCTTCCTGGCGGGCCTTCTCGGTGAGAGCCGCGCTGTACTGTCCGGCGGAGGCGGCACGGGTCCCGGGGAAGCGGTCGAGCACCGGTCGCAGGTCGGCCCCTCCCTTCACCAGGAGGTAGTCGTCGTGGCCCGCGTCGGTGACGTGGGCGGCGACCACATCGTGAGGCAGCAGGACGTCCCCGAAGCCTTGGCCCCGGTCGTAGACGGCCACCACCTTGGGGTGGATCCGGGTGCCGTCGCCGAGCCAGAGGGACGTGGTCGAACCGACGTCGGCCGGGCCGGCGACGTTAGAGCTGAGCGCGACCGTGTTCCTGCCGCGCAACTCCTGCAGCGAGCCCGCCTTCACGCCTGGGTCCAGGTTCGACAGGGCGCCCTCCATCCCTTGGGCGGGCAGGGACTGGAGCTGGTCGGCGACCTGCATCACCACGAGGGTGCGTTTCACCGCGGTGACGGTGCCCGGCCCGGCCGCCTTCTCCACTTCCGGGTACATGGCCCGGGGCACGCCCGGCCCGTTCGAGACGAGGACGTTGTCCGCGCGCAGACCCGCAGCTGCCTGCGTCCGGGTGGCGTTGACCGCGGTGGTCTGCACGAACAGCTGGCTGGCGCCGAAGGAGAGCGCGAGCGCGATCGGTGTGATGACCGACGCCAGGCGCACGGCCGCGGCTGTCGCCGTGTCGGTGGCGAGCCGTCCCGGGACGGGGAACAGCAGACGCACGATCGGGCCGAGGACCAGGATGCCCGCCCGGGCTATCCAGGGGCCCAGCAGCGCCGCGGCCCAGATGAGGGAGAGTACGAGTCCGCCCATGGCCGCGCTCGCCACCTGCCCGCCGAGTGCGAACGCGGTGGCGGCCGAGCCGAGACCGACGACCAGGAAGATCAGGCCGGTGACCATGCGCCAGCGCGGAAGCCGGGTCGGCTCGGTGGAGGTCTCGCTCACCGCCTTGGCCGGCCGGATTACGGAGATGCGTCGTGCCGCGAGCCAGGCGGAGCCGACGCCGGTGAGGACCGTGAGCACCAGGGCGCCGACCACGGGCAACGGTCCGAGGACGAGATCGAGACCCGGGGGCAGGACGCCCCGCTCGGCCATGAAGCGGTGCAGCACCGAGCCGAGCCCCAGCGACAGCAGACCGCCCAGGAGCGACGCCGGTACCGCGACCTTGAGCGTCTCGCGGACGATCACCCGGCGGACCTGGCGTGGGGTGGCTCCGATGGCGCGCAGGACGGCGAGTTCGCGGGTCCGGTCGCGTACGGACACGTCCAGGAGGCCCGTCACGATGAGGAGCACCACGAGGAGGGCGACGCCGCCGATCGACGCGCACACGCCGATCAGGTCGAGTCGTGCCGCCGGCACCTGCGGGTTCTCGACGTCGCCGCGGCCCGAGCCGGTCGCGACGACGAGACCGGGGGCGGCTTCCCGCAGTGCCTGGAGTGACGTCTTCTCCGTGCCGAGCACGACCAGCGCGTCCGCGCGCTCGGGGCTGCCGCTGAGTGCCTGTGCCGTGCGCTGGCTGAACCAGACGTCGTGGTCCGCGGCGGACCGGCCGGCCGCGAGACCGCTGATCCGGTAGGGCTCCGGCGCTCTGCCGCCGGCCTGGAGGCGAATGGTGTCGCCGACGGCCTTGCCGTTGCGGGAGTCCACCACGACTTCGTGGTCCGCCCGCGGCGCCCGGCCGGCGCTCAGTTCGACTGCGGTGAGCGCGGTCGCGTCCCAGCCGCGGCCGGTCCGCACGGCCCCGTCGGCGGTGACCACCGGCATGGAGACGTCCGCGACCACCCCGGTGACTCCCGGTACGGCGCGTACCCGGTCCGCCACCGATACCGGTACCCGGGCCCGTTCGACCAGGGGCCTGACGTCGGTCCGGTCGTCCCGTACGGTTTCGACGCGCTGGCTCGCGGCGACGACGGCCACGGCGTGCGCGTAGCGGTCGGTTGATCCGTGCGCCCGTAGTGCGGACTCCAGCAGGACCCCGAACGCGCCCGTCAGCGCAGCCGCGCACAACAGTGCCGCCGCCACTCCGGCGGCGATCCCACGCCTCACAGCGTGCTCCAACGGGCCAGGACGGTTTCGGCGCGGGGACTCGTGAGCTCGTCGACGATCCTGCCCTCGCTCAGGAAGACGACGCTGTCGGCCCAGGCCGCGGCCGCCGGGTCGTGGGTGACCAGCACGACCGTCTGTCCCATCTCGTCGACCGCGTCACGCAGCAGTTTCAGGACGTGCTCGGCCGACCTCGGATCGAGCGCGGCCGTCGGCTCGTCGGCGAAGACGATCTCCGGGCGGGTGACCAGCGCCCGGGCGACCGCCACGCGCTGCTGCTGACCGCCGGACAGTCGTGCCGGAAGCCGGTCCAGGTGGTCGGCCATCCCCACGCGGTGGACGACCTCGTCCAGCCAACGCCGGTCCACCTGGCGGCCGCCGAGGGCCAGCGGCAGGGTGATGTTGCGCTCGACGTCCATCGAGGGCATGAGGTTGTAGCCCTGGAAGACGAACCCGATCCGTTCACGGCGCAGCCGGGTCAACTCCGTCTCGCGGAGGCCGCCCATGTCCAGATCGCCGAGCCGTACGGTTCCGCTGGTGGGCCGGTCGAGGCCGGAGGCGCAGTGCAGGAAGGTGCTCTTGCCCGATCCGGAGGGGCCCATGATCGCGGTGAGGCTGCCCTTGCGGAACCCCCAGCTGACCCGGTCAAGCGCGGTCACCGCGCCATAGGACTGGGAGACCTCCTCCAGTGACACGGCGCACGGTGTGGCCCGGGTCGTCGTCATCGGTTGCATGGTGGGTCCTTCGGTTCCTCGATCGGTCTGAACGAGTACCGAACGTAATCGCGGGAGCCGGGCGGACGGCAGCGGTCCCGCCCCCGATCCGGGGGTGTAGCAGGCTCCACCAGCCAGGTGTAGCGGACACTTATGACAAGGGAACACCCGTGAAGTACCGTCTTGCTCCATGGTCATGAAGGCAAGAGCGCTCCGCAGCCTACGATCCACGAGGTATCTGCTGGGCGGACTCGGTACCGCTCTGCCAAGCCTGGCTGGTTACGTTCTGTTGCCCCTCGTCTGCTTCTCGTTGGTCTTCGCGCCGGTCCTGCCGTGGGCGGTGCGTCCGCTGCGCGCCCTGACCGATGCCGAGCGCCGCCGCGCCGAACGCGTCCTCCGCCGCCCCGTACGCCGGCCCTACCCCATCCCCGAGGGCAATGCCTACCAGCGAACGCTCCAACTGCTGCGGTCCCCGGCCACCCGCAAGGACACGGCATGGATGCTGGTTCACGGTGTCGTCGGGCTCGTCCTTCCCGTGCTCGTGCTGGGAGTTCTGCTCAGTCTGCTGCTGACGATCTCCATCCCGCTGTGGTGGTGGACCCTTCCCGGCGGAACCCTCACCCTCCTTGCGGCCCCCCTCACCACCTGGATGCAGGCGATCGTCCTGTCCGCGGTGTGTGTCTGGCTCTTCGCGGCCCTCTTCTTCTGGCTGGCTCCCGCCGCGGTGAAGCTGGAGACGTGGATCGCTGAGATCATGCTCGGCACCTGGACCGGCGCCGGCCGGCGGATCGAGGAGCTGACCACCTCGCGCGCGGAGGCCCTCCAGGCGCACGAGGCGGAACTCCGGCGGATCGAACGCGACCTCCACGACGGCACCCAGGCGCAGCTCGTGGCGGTGGCCATGCGCCTGGCCCTGGCCGACCGTCGGTTCGAGAAGGACCCGCAGAGTTCCAGAAGGATGGTGCTGGAAGCCAGGACCACCGTGGACGAAGCACTGGTCCAGTTGCGCACGGTCATCCGCGGCATCCACCCGCCGATCCTTTCCGACCGGGGGCTGAACGGTGCCATCCGCTCGCTCGCCGCAGGGCGACCGATCCCCACCACCCTGGATCTGCCCGAGACCGACCGCCGTCCCCCCGCCGCGGTCGAGGCGGCCGCCTACTTCGTGGTCGCCGAGGCGCTGACCAACATCGCCCGGCACAGCAACGCCGGCCGTGCCGAGGTGTCGCTCCGCTACGACGGCCCCACGCTGCACGTGGTCGTGCGGGACGACGGGTGCGGCGGGGCCGCGCCCGGCTCCGCCTCCGGCAGCGGACTCGCCGGGGTGCGTCGACGGGTCGCCGCCCTGGACGGTACAACGAGGATCGACAGCCCTGTCGGTTCCGGAACGACGATTGAGGTGGTACTGCCGTGCGGATCGTGATCGCGGAGGACAACGTCCTTCTCCGCGAGGGCCTGATTCTGCTCCTGGAGGACGTCGGGCACGAGATCGTGGCCGTCGTGGGAAGCGGGCCCGAAATTGTCCCCGCCCTGCTGGAACACCGGCCCGACGCGGCTGTCCTGGACGTCCGGCTACCGCCCGGATTCCGCGACGAGGGCCTGCGGGCCGCCATAGAAGCCCGCAGACTCATGCCCGGCCTGCCGCTCCTGGTGCTCTCCCAGTACGTCGAGGAGAGTTACGCCGCCGAACTGCTCGCGCAGGGCGCCTCGGGGATCGGCTACCTGCTCAAGGACCGGGTGGGACACATCGAGGAGTTCCAGGACGCGCTGGAGCGCGTCGCCGCGGGCGGAACGGCGCTGGACCCCGAGGTCGTCTCCCAGCTGATGAGCCGCCGCGACCCGCTCAACGCACTGTCCCCCCGGGAACGCGAAGTGCTCGGACTCATGGCGCAGGGCCTGGACAACCCCACCATCGCCACGAACCTGTTCATCACCGAACGCTCCGTCAGCAAGCACATCGGCAGCATCCTCGCCAAGCTGAACCTGTCGGCGGGCGACAGCGGCCACCGCCGGGTCCTCGCGGTGCTGGCCTACCTGAACGCCTGACCCGCGACGAGGACGGCGGCGCCTCCGTCGCCGTCCGGGTGTGGTGTAGCGGGCTACACCTCGGGTTCGGGAGAACAGTCCGATGTGCCGACCGGGGGCGCGGGGCGAAGGTGGACGGCGTAAGAGATCCCACCCCTGCCGCCCACCGGGCCGCCGGGGCGCACAACAGGAGGAACCCCTGATGAAGCCCGTGCTCTGGCTGCTGCTCCTCGTCTCCACCGTGGCGGCGGTCTACGTCAGCACCTTCGCCCACTACACCGGCACCACGAGGATCCTGGCCGGAGTCGGTACCGGCGTCGTCTTCGTCGGATCGGCGCTGGGACTCTGGCTGACCAACGACAGGAAGTGACCCGTAGCGGCGAGAGCAGCTGAGGAGGGGGTGTCCGGCAACGAGCCGGACACCCCCTCCTCGTGCGTGATGCGGACAACGGGCAACCACCGCGGGAGGTGTAGTCCGCATCACCTCCGAACGGGAGCCGTCCCCGTCGTGCCGAGAAGACGCCGTTCCTAGCCTCGTTCGTACGGCACAAGGCCTTCCTTCACTCGCCTCCAGGAGAAGCAACTGATGCGCTCGCTCACTCGAACCACGCGACGGCACACGGCGATCGCACTGTCAGCGGCCTGTCTGCTCGTTCCCCTGACGGCCTGCACACCGGACGACGGATCACGACCGGCCGCTTCCACGGACGCGACGGGCACAGCGGCCCCGAACTCCGCGAAGAACAACGGGAAGCACGACGGACGGCTGGACGCACGACTGGACCGCGCGACGATCCTGGACCTCCAGGAGGACATGAAGGGCCGACGGCTGACGTCCAGAGAACTGACCCAGACATACCTGGACCGGATCCATCGCCTCAACCCCCGCCTGCATGCCGTCGTCACCGTGAACCCGGACGCACTGGACCTTGCACGCAAGAGCGACGAGCTGCGTCGCACCGGCCATATGCGGGGACCACTGGAAGGCATTCCCGTCCTCATCAAGGACAACATCGACACCGCCGACCGCCAGCCCACCACCGCCGGCTCCACGGCCCTGCTGCACACCAAGCCGGCCCACGACGCCTACCTGGTACAGAAACTGCGCGACGCCGGTGCGGTGGTCCTCGGCAAGACCAACATGTCGGAATGGGCCAACTTCAGATCCCCCGAGCAGACGGCAGGCTGGAGCGCCACCGGCGGCCAGACCCGTAACCCCTACGTACTCGACCGGAGCCCCTGCGGATCGTCCAGCGGCTCCGCCGTCGCCGCCGCGGCCGCCCTGGCCGCCGTGACCATCGGCTCCGAGACCGACGGCTCCATCGTGTGCCCCGCGAGTGTCACCTCCACCGTCGGCATCAAGCCCACCCTCGGCATGGTCAGCCGCAGCGGCATGATCCCGATCACCAGCCGCCACGACACGGCCGGCCCGATCGCCCGCAACACCACCGACGCCGCCCTGGCGCTCTGGGCCATCCACGGATCGGACACCACCGACAAGGCCACCTCCGACGCCGACACGGCCCTTCCCTCCGACTACCGCAAGGTGCTCGACCCGAACGCCCTGCGCGGCAAACGCATCGGCGTGTGGCGCAAGGGACACACCGGCATCGACCCGGACGTGGACCGCGCCTTCGACGCGGCTGTCCAGCGGCTGCGGGCGCTCGGCGCGACCGTCATCGAGGGCGCGGACGTGGCCGACTCCAAAGACATGATGCGGAAGGACATGCTTCCCGCCGTCTTGACCGAGTTCAAGCACGACCTCAACGCCTACTTGGCCGCCACCCCGGGCCCGCACCCCGAGAACCTCGCCGCACTCATCGCGTTCAACCAGCGGAACTCCGCCGTCGAGATGCCCACGTTCGGGCAGGAACTCTTCGAGATGGCCGACAAGACCGACGGAGACGTCAACGCCCCGGCCTACCTCCAGCACCGCACCGCCGCGACCCGCCAGGCCCGTCAGGCCATCGACGGCATACTCGCCGAGCACCGGCTCGACGCCATCGTCACCCCCACCGGCATCCCCGCTCCTGGCGTCGCAGCGCTCGACCCCACCCCCTTCGAAAGCTCCACCCGCGACTCCGCGGTGGCCGGCTACCCCCACATCACCGTGCCCGCCGGCTACGCACGGGACACGCTGCCGCTGGGCGTCTCCTTCCTCGGCACGCGCTACAGCGAAGCGAGTCTGCTCAGCTACGCGTACGCCTTCGAGAAGGCCACCCCGGCGCGCAAGCCGCCCACCTACCTCCCCACCCTGCCCGGCCGGTCCTGAACAGAGCGGGGCAGGAAGGGGTGATGGGACACCGGGTACAACTCCGGGATGGGGCTGACCCCACCAGAGGTGACAGATACTCAACAATGTTAGTGAACACGTCAGTTGACGCCCTCGGTGATACGGAAGTCGCGCTCGAAGCCGTCGGGGAGCGCCACCAGTGCCTTCTGATATGCCTCGCTCTCGTACGCCGCGACGGCCTGTTCAAAGCTGTCGAACTCGATCAGTACGACGCGTTGCGTGATTCCGGCCTCGTGGGCGACGACTCGACCGTCACGGGACAGGACCCGCCCGCCCGCGGCCCGGACCGCCGGACCGGCCAGCCTGTTGTAGGCGGTCAGCCTCTCGGGGTCGGACACGGCGGGGTAGACACTGGCCCAGTAGCCCTTGGCCATGGAAAGCCTCCTGTGGTCGGCCGGACACGTCCGACGCCGAATGGACACGCAGATCGATCGATCCCGGCGACGGGTACCGCCGTCAGCGGGAGCGCCATATCCGCAGGCTAGGACGGGAAGCACGGGCGAGGGAAAGACCAGTGCGGGATAGACTCAGAACCGATCGTTATCAATCGGCGGGGAGAGCACGTGGCACCGGACACGGTGAGCCTGCGGTACTTCCTGGTGCTGGCACAGGAGTTGAACTTCACCCGCGCGGCCGCACGCATCGGCATCGCACAACCCGCACTCAGCGCCCGGATCCGCCGACTGGAGACGGAACTCGGTACGGCCCTGCTGGTCCGCAACACCCGCAGCGTCGCATTGACCACGGCCGGTGCGGCGTTGGCGGAGTCCGCGCCGCCCGCGCTGGCGGCGCTGGACCGGGCCTGGGACACCGCTCGCAGCGCCGCGGCCGGTGAACTGGGCACGCTGCGCATCGGATACAGCCTGTCCGCCGGGGCCGAGACGGCACCGGCCCTGGTGGACAGGCTGCTTCGCGGGACCAGCGGATTCGAGGTCAGCGCGGTCCCGATGGCGACACCGGAGATCTCCCCCGCGGTCGCCGACGGCCGCCTCGATGCCGGGATCACCCGCGGTGAACAGCCGGGCCGTGGCGTACGCCGGTTCCCGCTGCGGCGCCAGCGCGTCGGGGTCCAGCTGGCGCAGCACCATCCGCTGGCCGAACACCCCGAGATCGAGATCGCCGACGCGGCCGCGTACCCACTGCGCCTCCCGGACCGCGCGGCCAACCCCGTCATCCACGATCAGCTCGCCGCACTGTTCCGAGACGTCCGACCACACCCCCGATTCCACACCCCCGCAGTCTCGTTCGACCTGTCCCAGCGCGACCTGTACGACGGGGCCACCCTCGCCCCGGCCGGAGAAGCCGCGGCCACGACACGACCGGCCGGCCTCACCTGGCGCCCCCTGCGAGGCGCACCCGGCCTGACGATCCACCTCGTCCTCCCCCGCGAACAGTCCCCCCTGCACCACCGCGTCCGTGCCGTCGCCAAAACCCTGGCGCACGACTTGCACTGGCTGCCGGACTGACCCGCGAGAGGCCGAGCGCGACGGACGCCGACGGTGACACAGGCGTCCTGTCACCGCGAGGCGGCCCGCGCCCGGGGGCACCGGCTTGCGGCAGCACGGGTTCACTAGGTTTCCCCCATGGTGACCAGCGAAGACGAGTCGTACGAGGCCGTCAGCCGACTGGCTGCCGACGTTCCCCTGGACCAGGCCCTCGATGTCACCGACCCGGAGTCCTGGATCGGCCTCGACTTCGGGGTGCGCGAACTCGCCTGGCAGCGGCCGGAGTTGTTCCACTCCAACGCGTCGGCGTCCGGGCGGCGGCTGAGCTGGGAACCCGGTGCATCGCTGCCCACCGTGACCTGGCTCGGAAGGCCCGGTGACGCCGAACTCGCCCTCGCTCTCTGCCACCCCGACGGCCGCATCCGCGAGGCCGCGCTGAGATGCGCCGAGGGGAGGCCCGCGCTGCTCGCGCTGGTCGTCATCCGCTGCGCGGACTGGGTGGCGCCCGTACGTGAGCAGGCTCGTGCGCTCCTGGCCCAGGCCACCCCGCACGGGCTCGCCGCGCACGCCGCGCTGATCCTGCGAGTCGGCCACCGTTCCCGGGGCGGCTTCGCCCGGGAACTGCTGACCGAGGCACTGCGCGCGGGACCGGCCGCACAGACTGAGGCGCTGCTCGACAGCGACGACCGGGCCACGGCCCGCCTCGCGTACCGCGTCGCCCTCGACCGACGGCTGCTGCCCGCGGCGCGGCTCGCCCGCACCGCCGCCCGCCACCCCGATGTCGTGCTGCAGGACCTGTGCGCCACCGCGGCTGTGGCCGCCATCGGCGAGGGCGCCTTCGACGAGTTCGCCGAGATCGGGGCGCCTTTGCTCGCCTCCCGTCAGTCGCGGGTCAGGGCGGCGGGGGTGACCGCGCTGCGCCGGACCGGGCGACACTCCGACGCCGAGCCGTACCTCACCGACCGGTCCGCCGTCGTGCGGGCGTGTGCCCGCTGGGTGCTGCGGCAGGGTGGCATCGACCCGGTACCGCTGTACCGCGCGCTGTGCGCCGACCCGGCCGACCGGCCCGCCGCCGCGGTGGGCCTCGGCGAGTGCGGCCTGCGCGAGGACACCGACCGGCTTCGCGCGCTCCTCGCACACCCGCTTCCCGCGGTACGCGCCTGCGCGGTGGCCGGGCTGCGGGCGCTGGAGGCAGTACACGTCGACGACGTACGACCGCTTCTGGACGACCCGTCGGCAGCGGTGGTCCGCCAGGCGACCGCGGCCTTGCTGTCGTGGGCCGACCGCATACCGCAAGAGCTGCTGCGCGGACTCCTGGCCGAGGACCGTCCGCGCCACCAGCGGGTCGCGGCCGTCCGGTTGCTGCGGGCTGTCGGAGTACAGGCCCAGCTCTGCCGCGCGACACCGAGCCAATCCTCCGAACACGCCTGACGTTGCACCCCAGCCCACGCGTTCCAGATCAGGGGGCGATCCGCACGACGGTCATCATGAGCAGCTCGGAACCGGAGCTGACGTAGGTCACACTCACTCCTGCCGCGGGCCCCGGTATGTGGCCGAGGAGCCGAGGTCGAATGCCCAGCAATGATTTGGGGCGCGGCCGTAGATGGACATCGCGGGTCCTTGCAACAGGACGTCGGCGTCGGCCGCGGATTCCCAGACGAGGGCCATGTCCTGTTGCGTGGGACGGTTGGGCCGTGGTCAGCCACGGCCGCGTCGCGTGGTGGGTCAGAGCTGGCTGCCGCCGGTGGCATCGACGACCTGGCCCGTGATCCAGCGGGCCGCGTCGCTCGCGAGGAAGGCGACGATGTCGGCCACGTCTTCGGGAGTGCCCACGCGGCCGAGCGCCGAGAGCTGGGCTGCCGCGTCCTGGGCTTCGGCGTTGCCGCGCAGCCAGCCCGCGTTGAGGTCGGTGTCGATGATGCCGGGGGCCACGGAGTTGACGGTGATCCCGCGCGGGCCGAGTTCCTTGGCGAGGGTCAGGGTGAGGGTGTCCAGGGCGCCCTTGGTCATGCCGTAGGCGATGATGTCGGTCAGCGCGATGCGGGTGGCTCCGGAGGACACGTTGATGATGCGTCCGCCGTCGCGCAGGCGCTTGAGGCCGGCCTGGGTGAGGAAGAACGGGGCCCGGACGTTGACGGCGAAGGCCTCGGCGAAGAGTTCCGGCGTGGTCTCCTCGATGTGGCCGCGCGGGGTGATGCCGGCGTTGTTGACGAGGATGTCGACTTCCGCGCTGGGGGCGTGGTCGAGGATCTGGCGGTCGTACTCCTGCCACAGGGTGTCGGTGTCGCCCGGCACTCCCAGTTCGGCGCGCAGGGTGAAGGCGCTGCCTCCCTTGGCCTTGATCGCGGCGACCGTGTCGGCTGCGGCCTGCTCGTTGTGTCCGTAGTGGACGGCGACGAGGGCGCCGGCCTCGGCGAGACGTTCCGCGGTGGCTCGGCCGATGCCTCGGCTCGCACCGGTTACCAGGGCCGTCTTGCCCGCGAAGGTGCTCACACACAGAACCTTTCCTTAGGGATGACTACAGAAGTAGCCTACACGCATTCCGTATCGATCGCTGTAAAATTCATGACATGACTGTGAAGCGTGGACGTCCCAGAGGTTTCGACCGGGACCAGGCCCTGTTGACCGCCACCGTGCTGTTCTGGCAGCACGGCTACGAGGGGGTCTCCATCTCCGACCTGACGAAGGCCATGGGGATCGCACCGACCAGCCTCTATGCCGCCTTCCAGAGCAAGCGTGAGCTCTTCGCAGAGGTCACCGACCGCTACGGCGACACCTTCGGCGCCTTCATGGGACGCGCGCTGGAGGAGGAGACCGATGTACGGGAGGGGTTCGCGCGGATGCTGCGCGAAGCCGCCGTCCACTACACCGATCCCGGGCACCCGGCCGGATGCCTCATCGTCTCGGCCGCCACGAACTACTCGCCCGACGACGAGGACATCGCCGTCGACCTGCGCGAGCGCAGGCGGTCCGACATCGAGGGCTTCGCCGCACGCCTGACCGCAGCCCAGGCCGGACGTCAGCTCCCTCCGGAGGCCAACCCGCGCTCGCTGGCGGTGTATTTCGCGGCCGTCGTGCAGGGCATGTCCCAGCAGGCTCGCGACGGCGCCTCCACAGCAGACCTGTCCGCGGTCGCCGACCTGGCCATGGCCGCCTGGCCGCGCTGACCTGAACGGCCCCGCAGAGGCTGCCGAGGCCATTCAGGACCAGACTGCGCCTCAGGCGCTGCACAGACGCGCCAGCACCCCGCCGTGCTCCTGGACGATGGTCGGTGTTGTGAAGAGGCGGTGCGTCTCCTGGTCGACGGTCTCACTGAAGTCCCCCAGCGGGAGGCGCCCTCGGTCGCGGTCAACGACGGTATACAGCAACTGACTTGGTGATACGTACGTCAGCCCCACCGCGTCCATGCGCACCTGATTCCCCCGCACGCAGGTGGGCGCGCCGGGCGGTGAGGAGACGGGCAGGCGGCGGTTGAGCCGTCCGTCAACCCTCACCGCCTCGTCGCCGTCCTCGGCCTCCGCCGACGTCGACGTCGACGACTCAACCCGCTCCAGCACCATCGTGCGGCGCTTGTTGAGGTGGGTCTCCGCCCCCGAGTCGTGTCCAAGCCAGTCCTACCCCTCGTGATCAGCCAGCCGAGTCGGGGGCGACCCAGCCGAGTGCGGATCTGAGGAACGTGCCGCAGAGAGCATGGAGTTCTTGGTTTGTTTGGAGGACTCGGTGCTCGCAACTGTGGTCACCACTACCGAGGTCCACGTAGTCGAATTCGGCTTCACCGCTGCTCCAGACGCTGATCTGGATACCCCGGTTCCCGGCCTCGACGGTCAGCCATGCGCTGCTCTTGGGGCGGCCGTCTTCTGGTGAGTGCCCAAGCTCGGCGGTGTTCCCACACGCTCGGAGAGCTCCTGCGTTCTTCGCGAACCATGTCGTGAGTGCGGAGGGGAAGTTGGGCGCTTGGCGGCTGCTCGCGGTGGTGGGGTGGGACATCTGGAAGGCGAGGCGCTCATCGGCTTGGGCGCCGATGCGAGCGAGCACACGGTCCAGGTCGAGGAACTCCTCCCAGGCCGGCCTTCCGCTCGCGGTGGCGAGTCTGGCGACGACAAGGTCTTCGAGTTCGGTGACCCGTTTGTTCTTCCAGACCTCGTCGGCCAGGCTGACCAAGAGGTCCTCCATCCCGACCTCTTCGGTGGTCCAAGCGGCGTGTGTTCCAGCGAAGCGGGCCAAGGCGGAGTCGACGCCTCGGCTCATGAGCAGCTCGCGGCCTGCTTCTTCGTGCTGGGCCCCGGGACAGGACAACTCGGCGGGGTGCAGAACTTTGCCGATGTCATGGGTGGCAGCTCCGAAGAGGACGGCGTACGGGTCGATGACCAGATCGAGCTTGCGCGCGGCGATCCATTCCAGGAGTTGTCCCGCGACGTCGTGGACCGCTCGCAGATGGGCGACCAAGCGCGGCGGAGCGTCGAGTTCGTGAAGCAGTTCGGCCGCTTCGACGGGCAGCGGACGCAGCACGGGCCCACCGGTGTCCTGGAGGGCAATCGACAGTACTCGCGAGGTCGTCACCGCGACAGGGTAGCCGTCGCCGTCGCGGCCGAGATCAAGCCTGACCAGCACTTCCACACTCCCTGGCCCTGGGCATACGCCGCACCCGAGACCCGTCAGTGGCCACCGGAACGTCACCGCTCCCTGCCCGTTGACCGATCCGCGAGGTCGGGGCGCCGTAGACACTCATGGGCACATCCAACCGGGAGCCACTGACAGCCCCTCGGCTCAGCAGCCCTGGGACAGTCAACGGCGATTGCGGAAGGGCGCCCCAAGAGCACCCTGGACGCCTGCTCGCGGATTGGGCGAGCCATTGCCTGCACGAATCTCTTCGTACGCCCGGCCAGCCGGTGGAGAACCGAGCAACTCGGGTGTTCCTGTGCACTCACCGCGTCCGACCTCACTCGGCACCTGGTGGCGGAGAACCGGCATCCCGCTCAGCCCGAAACCCGCCGCCGATCGTAACCCCCCTCGGAATACACACTCTGGAGCGGGGGTTCGTACGGGGGTGCCCCGTGCAGGACGGTGTCCTTCCGGTTGCCGGTCGGTGCTCGGGGGCGAGCACGAGAGAGCGGTGAGAGATGAAGTCCGTGGTCCGGACAACTGCCGGCGGCCCCGAGGTCTTGGAGCTTGTCGAGCGGTCGGTTCCCGAGCCGGGGCCGGGTGAGGTTCGCGTGCGCGTGCATGTCTCGGGCGTCAACCCGACCGACTGGCGCAGCCGCAGGCGCCCGCTGCCGCCGGAGATCAAGGAGCAGGTGCCGCATCAGGACGGTGCGGGCGTGATCGACGCCGTCGGCCCGCAGGTCGATCCGGCGCGCGTCGGACAGCGGGTGTGGGTCTGGGAGGCCGCGTGGGAGCGGCCCTGGGGAACGGCACAGCAGTACACCCTCGTCCCCGACCAGCAGGCCGTGGCCCTGCCCGACCACGCCCCGTTCGAGCTCGGCGCCGCCCTGGGCATCCCGGCCCTGACCGCCCACCGCGCGTTGACCGTTCACGATGGCGGGCCGGGGCGTATCGCGCCCGGCACCCTGGACGGTGTCACCGTGCTGGTGGCAGGCGGCGCCGGCGCGGTGGCGAACGCGGCGATCCAGCTCGCCCGCTGGGCCGGGGCGCGTGTGATCACCACGGTCAGCAGCCCCGCCAAGGCCGAGCTGGCGCGCGCGGCCGGTGCGCACCAGGTGGTCAACTACCGGACGCAGGACGCGGCAGCGGAGATCCTGGCCGTCGCCCCCGAGGGCGTCGACATCATCGTGGAGGTCGCACCGGAAGCCAACGCCGCCCTCGACATCCGCGTGGCCGCACGGGGAGCCGTGGTGGCCTACTACTCGGGCGCCGAGGGCGTGCAGCTCTCCGTCCCGGTGCTCCCCTCCCTGTCGGCGAACCTGCGCTGGCAGAGCGTCTTCGTCTACACCGTGCACCCCGCGGCGAAGCGGCAAGCGGTCGCCGATGTCGCGGCAGCCGTGGACGCGGGTGCGCTGCGCGTCGGCGAGGAAGCCGGATTGCCGCTGCACCGCTTCCCGCTGGAACGCACCCGTGACGCGCACGCTGCGCTTGAGCAGGGGATCGTCGGGAAGGTCCTGGTCGACATCCCCTGACCATGCCCCCGGCCAACCGGCGACGGGCCTTGGCCCCGGGATGCGGACATGGGCTTGCTCCTCGTACGAACGCACCGGGAGCTCGATGACACGCCGACCCCGACCGCCCCGCACCGCTCAGATATCGGTGGCGGGGCCGTGGAGCCCGGCGGCGCCCTTGAACGTTTGCAGCACCGGGGCGCTGTCGACGCTCTGTACGCCGCGCAAAGTGGAGATCCGCGTACTCAGGTACGTGTACAGCGCGGGGATGTCGCGTGTCGCCAGCGCGGCGTGGAGGTTGGTGGACCCGCTGGTGGCGGCGACGAAGATGACCTCGGGGTGGTCGGCGAGGGCGAGCCCGACGCGTTCCAGGCGTGCGGGTTCGACCGAGAGCCACAGCAGTGTGCGCACGCCGAGGCCGAGCATGGGCCACCGGGCGTCCACATGGAAGTAGAGCGCTCCGGCGGCGCGCAGCTCGGCCATCCGGCGCTGCACGGTGGAGCGTGAGGCACCCGTCTCCGCGGCCAGCCGGGCGGTGGGCGCGCGACCGTCGTCGCGCAGGAGGCCGAGCAGGTGCCGGTCGAGGTCGTCGAGGTCGACGGGCTGCGCGAGGTCGGTGGAGGGCGGGTCCGCCGGGCTCAGTTGTACGGCTTCCTCGGGCGTGAGGGCGCTCAGCTTGGCGACGACCCCCGCGGCGCGACCTGAGTACACGTGGAGCAGGCAGTGCGCGGTGACGTCCAAGACGCGGGCGGTCTTGGGCAGTTCGCGCAGGAGCAGGCTGTCACCCGGGGTGGCGGCGGTGGTCACACAGACCAGCTCGGTGCCACCCGACGTACGGCTGATCCACGAGGTGTCGCTCCGCCGGGCCAAGGACTGGGCGATCGCCTGCGCCGAGTCCGGGGTACAGCGGATCCGTACCAGCCACTCCACATGTCCCAACCTGGCCCGGTCGATCAGGCCCCACACGCGTACGGCATTGGACGAGCGCAGGCGGCTGTAGCGGCGGGCGACGGTCTGGTCCGACACGCCGATGACCTGGGCGACCCGCGAGAACGGAACGCGTCCGTCGAGGTGGAGGGCGTGCATGATCTGCGCATCGACCCGGTCGAGACCATCAGAATGCATCAGGGAATCCTTCAGGGCGTCGGATCGATTCACCCTATGCGCAGCGGATGGATGGGCCGCATCCGCAGGCCGACGATCAGGTCATGAACGAGAACACTTCGACTCCGGCGCCGCACGGGCCGGCCCCGGACCGCACGTCGGTCCTGATCGTGGGCGGCAGCATCGTGGGCGTCTCCGCCGCGCTCTTCCTCGCGGCACGCGGCGTCACACCGATCCTCGTCGAACGGCACACCGGCATCTCGCCCCGGTTGCGCGCCAAGCTGTTCTACCCCCGCACCATGGAGGCGTACCGCGCCGTCGGAGCCGCCGACGACATCTACGCGATCGAACGGGAGCGCCCCCGCGGCGAGTACGCCGCCGTCGTGGAATCGCTGGCCGGCGCCGAGATCCGGCGTTGGCGCCTGCCCGCCGCCGACGACTACAGCGCCGTCTCCCCCTGCCAGGGCGCCATGGTCAAGCAAGGGGACGCCGAGCGCGTGCTTCGGACGCGGGCGGCTGCCCACGGCGCCGACCTGCGCTTCGGGCACCGCTTCGTCGAGGGTGCGTCCGGGGGCGCGACGCGGCGCTCAAGCGGCACGCGGCAGACCGGTCGGCGGGTCACCGCTCGCGTACTCGACGACCGCGGCATTCCTTACACGGTCGAGGCCGACTACCTGCTGGCGGCGGACGGTGGCGCCAGCACGATCCGGGAGCGCCTCGGGATAACCCGAAGCGGTGACCAGGCCCTCGCGTCCGCCATGGAGCTGTCGTTCACGGCGGACCTGCGGCCGCTGCTCGACGGCCGCGCCCTCGCCCTGGCCTTCGCCGACCAACCGGGCCGCCCCTTCATCTCCTGGACCACAGGCCAGGACTCCGGCGCCGTGTCCATCGGCTACGACCCCGCGACCACGGATCCGGAATCCGCGTTCACCCCCGACCGATGCCAAGCCATCGTCTCCGCGGCCCTCGGGCTCCCCACCTCCGGCTTCCAGGTCACTGGCGCGCGCCCGTGGACGATGGGCGCCTGGGTCGCCGACACCTACCGCGCGGGGCGGGTGTTCCTGGTCGGCGACGCCGCCCACGTCTGCCCGCCGGTCGGCGGGTTCGGCGCCAACACCGGCATCCAGGACGCCTGGAACCTCACGACCAAGCTGGTGTCCGTACTGCGCGGGGACGCTGGAGAGCAACTGCTCGATCAGTACGAATCAGAACGCCGCCCCATCGCCGAATTGACGGTGCGTCAGGCTGTGCTGCGCATGGCCGGCCCCCGCGAACAGGCCCCCGACAGCGCGGAGTTGCTCAGCGAATCCGCGGTGGCGACCGGCTACCGCTACCCCGCGCCCGTCCCCGGCGCGCCCCACCCCCGGGCGCCACTTCCACCGGCCGACGAACCTGATCGCTGGCGGGGCGAACCCGGCACTCGACTGCCGCACCTCCCCCTCGCCGAGGGCACCGACGCGGGCTCCTCGACCCTCGATCTGGTACGCGGTGGACGCCACGTGCTCCTGATCGGTCGGCAGGGACAAACCTGGGCGCAGGCAGCCCGGACCCTCGACCCCGACGGCGCCCTCCTGGACACCATCGTCCTCACCCCGCAGCTCCTGGCCCCCGGTTCGAGCTTCCCGGACCGCTGCGGCATCGGGGAGGACGGAGCGGTGCTCGTCCGCCCCGACGGCATCGTGAGCTGGCGCGCCGCCCACCGCGCCGAAGCGCCGTACGCGGCGCTGGAGACCGCGCTGAGGCAGACGTTGCGACGGTGACATCGGCCGCGACCCGGCTCGTACGCGGGACCGCCTATCCCTGCGGGGCGCACCAAAGCCGCGAGGCCGGTCGGGTGCCGGACTCCACCCTGGGGCAGGTCGCGTACGGCCGCGTCCGGCATCACCCAGCAGCACTCGGACCGGCCGTACGACCGCACAACCTCACGGGGTCGGACTTCGCCCAAGTACCGCAGCCCACACCGGGGTTGACGTAAGCGCCGTCCTCAGGTCTGCTGCTGCGATGCCTGACCTCCGTATCCAACAGCCGGACAGCGACGCCGCGCTCACCGACTGGCAGTACGTCCACAACACGGTCATACCTACCCACGTGCTCTCCCTGGACGAGGTACGCGAGCGTGCCCGGCGCAACCACATGGAGATCGCCTATCTCGGTGACGAACTGGTGGGCTGCACCACAGTGCGCCCTCCGGCCGACGAGACCCTCACGGCCACCGTCATCGCCCGCGTGCTTCCTCGGCACCGCAGGCGGGGGTTCGGCGAGGAGCTCTACACACGCGGACTCAGCCAAGCACAAGAACTGGGAGCCGAGGTGATCGAGACCGTCGTCCTGTCCTCGAACGAGGACGGACTGCGCTTCGCGCTGAAGCACGGGTTCGTCGAGATCGAGCGATACCTGCTACCAGGAGACACCATTCCCTGGATCGACCTGCGACGCTCCTGACCGGGACAACAACCCTCATGGGCACACACATCACAGCGATGCTCACCTCTTCCGGTGCGCCCCAGGGGTGCGGCCGCCATGGCCACGCCGCCGCCGAGTAGTCGCCGCTGGGGCGACTCTCACCGAATCGCATACCCGTCCCACAGCGGGCCGCCGGCCAGGTCCAGCACTTCTGCCACCACCGCGACAAAGCCGTTCACATCCCCGGTGATCGCCTGGGGGACGGTCGCGGACAACGCCCGGTGCACCTCGGGGTCGGCCGCGGCCAGCCGCCGTGACAACCACTTGCCTGAGCCGAGCCAGTGTCCGCCGACCAGGAGGACGAACTCCGACGTGCGCTGGAGCATGTGCGCAACCAAGTACGTCCGCTCGGCGGGGTCCGTGCAGCCACGCAGGTCGTCGAGCAAGTCCGTCAGGATGTAGCGCTGGCAGTCCCGCTCGTGGTCCGAGAGCGGCGGCGGGCCGGCCGCCAAGCGCTGGCGCGCCTCGTCCTGGAGCCCGGCACCGAGCCCGTCGGTGTCCACGAGGAGCATGCCCTCAGCGCACATGGCGAGCAGCGGCGAGCGCCGTCTCGCCGTCTCCTGGTCGGCGAAGCCGTGCCAGTCCACCTCCGTCTGCACGAAGAGCTCCACCGGCCAGCCGCGGTACACGAGGTTCTCCCGGGTCGGAGCCGGCGGCCCGTCCAGGAGGACGACGATGTCCAGGTCAGAGGTGGACGTGCGGCGGCTGGTCAGTACGCTGCCGGCGAGGAAGGCCGCCCGGGCCCCAGGAAATCGGTCCGTCACCAGTTCACGGGCGGTCAGTACGGGGTCGTCCATGAGCGCAGCGTACGTGCCGACGCCTGTCTCGCCGGGTGCTGCGGGGGAGGCGGCGGCTCACTCCGTGACGTCGAGGCAGGCGTGCGGTGCGAGCCGTTGCAGCCCACCCTCGACGGACCGGGCGCGACGCGCGTACCCACCCAACAGCATTACCGCCCAAGTCGGCCGGAATCGGTCAGGGTTCGACAGCAGCGGGCCCGTGTTCAACAGTCGCGGAGGTCACTTGCCGGTGCCGGTGTGGTAGCCGACGGGGTCGACGTACACGTCGGGGGCATTGCCTGTGCCGGCGGCGACGGTGATCTTCAGGCCGTTGAGGTTTATGACGTCGAAGACGGTCTCGTTGGGCGGGGTGACGGCGAGCTTGGTGTAGGTCTTGCCGGAACCGCTGCTGTCGGGGATGTAGTGGAGGAGGAAGCGGGTCTCCTCGCCGGGGGCGATGGTGACGGTGGATGCGGTGGTGTCGGTGTGTGCGGCGTCGGGGCCCTTCTCGCCCAGGCCGTCGGGGCCCATGAGTTGCACGCCGGGGAAGCCGTGCATGGTGCAGGTGGCGGAGCCGGTGTTTTTGAGGTTGACGACGATCTCGTTCTTGGCCCCTGCGGATGCGGCGCTGAAGGCGAGGTGGTCGGTCTTGCACATGGTGCCCGAAGCCGTCGATTTCCGGGACGTGGCCTTGCTCCCAGCGCTGCTGCCGGTTGCGCTGCCCCCGCTGGCGCTGGAGGAAGCGGTGGCCGCGCCCTGGCCGGTCGTGGCGCTGTTCGCGGCAGCCGGGGTGCTGTTCTGGGCGGCCGCGCTGGAACCGTCGTTACCGCCGCACGCGGTCAGCGAGAGGGCCGCCGAGGTGACGACCAGGGCGAGGGCGGAGAACTTCCTGACACGCATGTGGCACTCCTGCGAAGCGGTGTTGTCCGGACCGCCCGAACCGGCGGACCCTTGTCGCTTCTAGAGAAGCCTGTGCCCGGGCGTGCCGTTGCGACGCGGGTTGGATCAAGACACCGCTGTGACAAGCGAGTCGACGAGCGGTGACGAGCATCCGGGAGCAACAGGGCGAACCCGGCGAACCACCACGCCCCCGGGCACGCTCCCTCGTCAGTGCCCTCGGTCACTCAATCAACTGGCGCCGCGCAAGCCCAACATGGCGTGGCGACTTCGGTCCCGCCGCCCGACGCACCTCCTCCGGGCCGCCTACGGAGCTGCGGGCACCCCAACGGACGATTTTGGAGGGGGGAGTTCGATGCGGTGAATCCAGGAGCTCACGAGACCGATCTCCGCCCCCGGCCGGGCCACCGTCGCCACTCGCCACTCGCCACTCGCCACTCGCCACCCCACAGGGAGTGTCCAATAGACGGCGGATCCGATGATCAAGGAGACGCCTGATGAGTGAGACCATGACCGAGCACGGGGCCGTGGAGGAGCCGGTCGTCG
>NZ_JBWKKJ010000027.1:0-54796 GCF_056431605.1 Streptomyces sp. NPDC045846
ATACATCCACGACAAAAGACCCAGCGCGAACATGTTCTTGCTGCGCTCGGCCTCCTTCCGCGACAGACCGAACTCCTTCAACGCCTCGATCGTCAGCGTCGTCAACGGCACCCGATGCACGTTGTACGCCGACAGGGAGCCGTCCTCCAGTGGAGACGTGACATAGCCGACCTTGGCCATCGCGCGCTTCGCGAACTCGTCCGTGTTCACGATGATCTCCGCGCCCCGCGGCACATCCGCCAGGTTCGCCTTCAACGCCGCCGGGTTCATCGCCACCAGCACATTCGGCGCATCGCCCGGCGTCAGAATGTCGTGGTCCGCGAAATGCAGCTGGAAACTCGACACACCCGGCAACGTCCCGGCAGGCGCCCGGATCTCCGCCGGGAAATTCGGCAGCGTCGACAAGTCGTTTCCGAACGACGCCGTCTCCGAGGTGAACCGGTCGCCGGTGAGCTGCATGCCATCACCCGAATCACCCGCGAAACGAATGATGACACGGTCGAGACGCCGGATTTCCTTCTCCCCGGCGGGCCTGCGCTGCTCCCCGACAAGGGCCTCATCGGCTCCGTCGGCCTGCTCGGCTGGGCTACTGACCTGGCTGGTCACTGAACTGGACCTCCCTCGGGCGGGCTGCTCGGGCGCATCCGGCCGACCGGTAGCGCCAAGGCCCACCCTACGTCGGTAAGGGTCGCCTTCCTTGGACCGCTCATATGTTGGACGCTCTTTTGAGACGCCCTGATGCCCTGAATTGCCACGATTTACCCGCCCCCCGGCCCCTTCTGCTAAGACGCCCAGCCATCCTTCTTCGGTTCTAGGTCTCACCGTGTCGGGAGCCCAGCGAGCGGCGGCTCAATCCGGCTCGGAGACCGAGTCTCCACCCTGTCGGCTGGATCCTGCTTGAACCTCGACAGGGTGGCAGGCCCTCACGAATTGATGTAGGTCAACACCGCCAGAACACGCCGGTGATCCCCGTCGCTCGGCGAGAGCCCCAGCTTCAGGAAGATGTTGCTGACGTGCTTCTCCACCGCGCCGTCGCTGACGACGAGCTGTTTGGCGATCGCGGAGTTGGTCCGCCCCTCGGCCATCAGTCCTAGGACCTCCCGCTCGCGCGGGGTGAGGTTGGCCAGCACGTCCTGCTTGCGGCTGCGCCCGAGCAGCTGCGCCACCACCTCCGGGTCGAGGGCGGTGCCGCCCTGGGCGACCCGCACCACGGCCTCGACGAACTCCCTGACCTCGGCGACCCGGTCCTTGAGCAGATAGCCGACGCCCCGGCTCGACCCGGCGAGCAGCTCGGTGGCGTACTGCTCCTCCACGTACTGGCTGAGCACCAGCACCCCGATGTCCGGATACAACTTGCGCAGCAGCACCGCCGCGCGCACGCCCTCGTCGGTGTGGGTGGGCGGCATCCGCACGTCCGCCACCACGACATCGGGCAGCGCGCCCTCGTCGGCCAGCTCTCCCACCGTCTTGACCAGCGCGTCTCCGTCGCCCACTCCCGCGACGACCTCATGCCCCCGGTCGGTCAGCAGCCGGGTCAGGCCCTCCCGAAGCAGTACCGAATCCTCGGCGATGACCACCCGCACCCTGTCCTCCACGACTTCGCAGCCCCCCGGCTCCTTTGGCACCCCACGGCTCAGTGCGAACCGTGGCGCTGTGCCCCTCCAGCATCCCAGCATCCGGGCGGTAATCCGCGTGCGCCAGGCAAAAACCCCCCGACCCCGTGTTGGGGGGGGCCGGGAGGCGAGGGGCGGCGGTGGGGGCTAGGCCCGCCAGGGGAGCTCCGCCGTGATCGTGGTCGGGCCGCCGCGCGGCGAGTCCACCACGAGGATCCCGTCCACCGCGTCGAGCCGCTCGGCGAGCCCCGCGAGGCCGGACCCGGCGCTCACGTCGGCGCCGCCGCGCCCGTTGTCGCCGACCTGGAGCATCAGCCGGGCGCCGGCCCGCCACACGTCGACGGAGGCGCGGCTCGCCCCGCTGTGCTTGCTGACGTTCTGGAGCAGCTCGGAGACGGTGAAGTACGCGATGCCCTCGATCGCCGGGACCGGTCGGCCCGGCAGGTCCACGTCGACCTGCACCGGCACGGTGCAGCGGGAGGCGACGGAGGAGAGGGCGGCGTCCAGGCCGCGGTCGGTGAGGACGGCCGGGTGGATGCCGCGGGCCAGGTCGCGCAGCTCCTGGAGGGCGACCTTCACCTCGCCGTGCGCCTCGTCCACCATCGCGGCTGCCGCCTCGGGGTCCTCGGTGAGCTTCTCCTTGGCCAGGCCCAAGTCCATCGCGAGGGCCACCAGGCGGGCCTGCGCCCCGTCGTGCAGATCCCGCTCGATGCGCCGCAGGTCGGCAGCGGAGGTGTCCACGACGACGCCGCGGTCCGACTCCAGCTCGGTGACCCGCTCCTCCAGGCGCGAGGGCCCGAGCAGCCCGATGACCATCACCTTGTCCATCGTGGCGAGCCCCCGGACCAGCCACGGCACGGCCAGCGTGATCAGCAGCCCGACCAGCGAGGTCAGCGCGATCTCGAACGGCGAGGACAGGTACACGTCGTGGTGGTCGTCCCCGTAGAGCTGGAGGCCAGCCTGGCCCGCGTACATCGGGAACACCCACTGCCACAGCGGGTACGTGAACAGCGCCCAGCCGACCGTCCACAGCGGCAGAGCAGTGCAGAAGGCGAAGAGCGCCCAGGGGAAGTGCAGGACCGAGTACAGCAGGTGGCGCCAGGAGACGCCGCTCTTGAGGACGCCGCCGATCCACGACATGAGGCCGCCGCGCGACCGCGCCGGGTGCGGCTCGTCGATCTCGACGCCGAGCAGCGCCCGGGCCCGGGCCCGCTCCATCACCCCGAAGACGCGGCAGCCGAGCAGGGCCACCGCCAGCAGCGGAATGCCGATGAAGGTGACCAGCAGACCGGCGCTCACCGACACGGTGGTGACGGCCCAGCAGAACAGCACGATGCTGATCGGCAGGCTCAGCATCAGATAGCCGAACTCCCGGAAGGTCCGCGCCTCGAACGGGGCACGCAGCACCGGCGGAAGGAGGTGCCGCCGCGGCTCGGCGGGCCGTGCCGCGCCGTACCCGTACTCGGTGTCCATCGTCATCGGTCCCGTCCGTCCGTTTCCTCGCCCCGCGCGGCCGCCGTGTCCGACGGCCGCCCCCTGTGAACACCAGCTTCGTCGGTGCGCGGGGCCCGGACCATGCGGCCGGTCACCCTCTTCGGCCGGGGGTTTTCCCTACCCCCGGCCCACCGGTCAGTCCCTCGGGCCCCGGTCGCGCCACGGCAGTTCGGCCGTGACGAGGGTGGGCCCGCCCACGGGCGACTCCAGGACGAGCAGCCCGTCCACCGCGCCGAGCCGCTCGGCCAGGCCCGCCATGCCGCTGCCCCCGTCCAGCCGCGCGCCGCCCACCCCGTCGTCCTCGACCTGGATGAGCAGCCGGTCCGCGCTGCGCCACACCTCGACCGAGGCGCCCCGCGCGCGGCTGTGCTTGCTGACGTTCTGGAGCAGCTCGGAGACGGTGAAGTAGGCGATGCCCTCGATCGCGGGGGCGGGCCGCGCGGGCAGGTCGACCGTGACCCTGACCGGCACCGTGCAGCGGGAGGCGACGGAGGAGAGGGCGGCGTCCAGGCCGCGGTCGGTGAGGACCGCGGGGTGGATGCCGCGGGCCAGGTCGCGCAGCTCCTGGAGGGCCAGCTTCACCTCGCCGTGCGCCTCGTCCACCATCGCGGCCGCCGCCTCCGGGTCCTCGAGCACCTTCTCCTTGGCGAGGCCGAGTCCCATCGCGAGGGCCACCAGGCGGGCCTGCGCCCCGTCGTGCAGATCCCGTTCGATGCGGCGCAGATCCGCGGCTGCCGTGTCGACCACGACACCCCGGTCCGACTCCAGCTCGGCGATCCGCCGCTCCAGTTCGTCCGAGGGCGACAGCAGCGCGCGCACCATCATCCGGTCGGCGTTGGTGAGACCCCGCGCCACGAACCCGAGCACCGGCCACGCCACGAGCAGGGAGACCAGCGTGACCGTGAAGGTCAGGATCCCCCAGGGCAGCCGCACGAACTCGTACAGCACACCGCGCCAGGCCACCGGGTCCTTCACGCTCGTCCACAGCCAGGCGAAGAAGCCGCCGTGCCGGCGCGGACTCGCCGGGATCGGCGTCGGCTCGTCGATCCGCACCCCCAGCAGCGCCCGCGCCCGGGCCCGTTCGGCCTTGCCGAGCTGGCGCGCGCCGAGCAAACCCACCGCGAGCAGCGGAAGGCCGATCACCGTGATCGACAGACCGACGCCGAGCACGACGGTCACGACGACGTAGACGAAGCCGATCAGCGCCAGCGGCAGGTTGGCGAGGAGATGGGCGACCTCCTTCCACGTGTGCCGGCCGTAGGCGAACCGCACCGCGGGCGGGGCGGCGTTCTCGTCGCGGCCGGCGTGTGCTGCTGGGTACCGCTGCTGGTCGCGGAGGGTGCTGGTCATGGTGCCAAGCCTGCCGGGCCGCGATCGCCGGCGCCATGGGGTGCCGCACCCTCTCGCACGGGGGAAAACCCCACCCCCGTAGCCCATACCGTGAGACGCGGCTGCCCAGGGTCCCCTTAGCAGGGCCTAGACTCCCGTCCGTACACAGCGTCGAACAGGGCGCGACGAGACCATCGAGGCCAGGGAGCGAGGGGCGCGACGTGCCGGAACCGACCGTGCGCCAGATGCCGGTGTTGGCTGCCGACTACTTCCACAGCTATTCGGTCGTCGGCCTGCTCGCCGTGATCGGCGTGCTGTTCGTCGCCGTGGCCTTCGGGGCCGGGCGGCTGCTGCGGCCGGTCGTGCCGACGCCGGAGAAACTCCTGACGTACGAGTGCGGCGTGGACCCGGTGGGCGAGGGCTGGGCCCACACCCAGGTCCGCTACTACGTCTACGCCTTCCTGTACGTGATCTTCGCCGTCGACTCGATCTTCCTCTTCCCCTGGGCGACCGTCTTCGCGGCCCCGGGCTACGGCGCGACCACCCTCGTCGAGATGTTCATCTTCCTCGGCTTCCTGGCCGTGGGACTGCTCTACGCATGGAAGAAGGGCGTCCTGGAATGGACGTGACGACTCCCGGACCCGAGTCGCAGCCCGTGCTGCTGCCCGAGCCGAAGAAGCTGGGCGTGCTCTCGCGCCTGGCCCCCGAGCCGATGAAGGTGGTCCTCAACTGGGGCCGCCGCTACAGCCTGTGGGTCTTCAACTTCGGCCTCGCCTGCTGCGCCATCGAGTTCATCGCGGCCTCCATGGCCCGCCACGACTTCATCCGGCTCGGCGTGATCCCCTTCGCGCCCGGCCCGCGCCAGGCCGACCTCATGATCGTCTCCGGCACGGTGACGGACAAGATGGCGCCCGCCGTGAAGCGGCTGTACGAGCAGATGCCCGAGCCCAAGTACGTCATCTCCTTCGGCGCCTGCTCCAACTGCGGCGGCCCGTACTGGGACTCGTACTCGGTGACCAAGGGCGTGGACCAGATCATCCCGGTCGACGTGTACGTGCCCGGCTGCCCGCCCCGGCCCGAGGCGCTGCTCCAGGGCATCCTCAAGCTCCAGGAGAAGATCGCTCGCGAATCGCTCGGCGAGCGCTACGCGAACGCGGCCACCCCGGCCCAGCTCACCAGCGGCCTCGTCGCCGCCCCGCCCACCCCGGGGGAGGGCCAGGCGTGACCGCGTACGACAGCCTGCCCGGCGGCGTCACCGAGATCTTCGGCGCCGAGTCCACGGCGGAGGAGGCGTACGGCCTGCTCACGGTCGACGTGCCCGCCGGTTCCTGGATCGCGGCCCTCGAAACCGCCCGCGACGAGCTGGGCTGCACCTACTTCGACTGGCTGAGCGCGGTCGACGAACCCGGCACGGGCTTCCGGGTCTGCGCGCACGTCGTGGCGCTCGGCGACGGCCGGGTCCGCCGTCTGCTCGTGCGCACGACCGTCCCGCACGCGGCGCCCGCGCTGCCCTCCGCCGTCGACGTCTACGCGGGCGCGGCCTGGCACGAGCGCGAGACCCACGAGATGTTCGGCGTGGACTTCACCGACCACCCGCACCTGGTCCCGCTCCTCCTGCCCGACAACTTCGAGGGCCACCCGCTGCGCAAGGACTTCGTGCTCGCGGCCCGGGTCGCCAAGGCGTGGCCGGGTGCCAAGGAGCCGGGCGAGTCCGAACACGGCGGCCCCAAGCGCCGCCAGATGCTCCCGCCCGGCGTCCCCGACCCGAACGAGTGGGGCCCCCTGAAGGGCCAGCTCCCCCCGGCCCCGGCCCGCCCGGCCCGCACCCCGCGCGCGGCAGGAGCGACCACCGACCGCCCGACCCGCCGCACCCGCAGCGTGTCGGAGGGTTCGGCGTCGCAGGCGGTCCCGGATGCGCCGGAGGCGGCCGGGACCCCGGATGCTTCTGCGGTACGTCCGCGTCGGACGCGCAGCGTGTCGGAGGGTTCGGCGTCGCAGGCGACCCCGGACGCGCCGGAGGCGGCCGGTCCTTCGGCAGGGGCTCCCGAGGCTTCTGCGGTGCGTCCGCGTCGGACCCGGAGCGTGTCGGAGGGTTCGGCGTCACAGGCGACCCCGGACGCGTCCGAGGCGGCCGGGACCCCGGATGCTTCTGCGGTACGTCCGCGGCGGACCCGGAGTGCGGGCGAGGGTTCGGCGTCGCAGCAGGCCGGTGCCGTGGCGGGGGAGCCCGCCGCGCCGCCCCGGACGCGCAGTGCGGACGCCCCCTGGCACAACCCCAAACCAGCCTTCACCGACGAGACCCCGGAGCGGGCCGAGGTCGAGGCCCCCGCCGAGGGCGAGCCGAAGCCGACCGCGAGGCGGGAGTCCACCCCGGCGTCGGAGCCGACCGCGGACCCAGAGTCCGCCCCAGCCTCGGAGCCGACCCCGGTTCAAGAGTCCGCCCCGGTCCCGGAGCCGACCGCGGACCCCGAGTCCAGCCCGGTCCAAGCGCCCGCCCCAGCCTCGGAGCCGACCCCGGCCCAAGCGCCCGCCCAAGAGTCCGCCCCGGACGAAGAGCCAGCCCCGGACGAAGAGTCGACGGCCGACGAGCCGACCCCGGCTCAACCGCAGCCCCCCGCCAGGGAGCCCGCTTCCGGAGCCGAGGGGGCCGACGTGTCCGACCCCGCCGAATCCACCGACCCCGCCGGAGGCGACCCGCGTGAATGACGCACTCGACGTCGCCCTCCGGCTGGTCGTCGTCTTCGCCGTGTTCATGGTGCTGCCGCTCGTCATCGGGCAGACCGAGCACAAGGTGATGGCGCACATGCAGGGCCGGCTCGGCCCGATGTACGCGGGCGGCTTCCACGGCTGGGCCCAACTCGTCGCCGACGGCGTGAAGTTCGCGCAGAAGGAGGACGTCGTACCGGCCGCGGCCGACCGGCGGATCTTCCAGCTCGCGCCCGCCGTCGCGCTGCTGCCCTACCTCCTCGTGCTCGTGGCCGTCCCGATCGGCCCGGGCGAGGGCGCGGTCGGCCAGGTCGTCGACGCGGGCATCTTCTTCGTGCTCGCCGTGATGGGCGTGGGCGTGCTCGGCTCGCTCATGGCGGGCTGGGCCTCGGCCAACAAGTTCTCCCTCCTGGGCGGACTGCGCACCGCCGCCCAGCTCCTCGCGTACGAGCTGCCGATGCTGCTCGCCGCCGCCTCCGTGGCGATGGCGGCCGGCACGGTCTCGCTGCCGGGCATCCTCAACGCCTTCCACTGGTGGTGGCTGCCCTGGCAGATCATCGGCGCGCTGGTCTTCTTCGTCGCGGGCCTCGCCGAACTCCAGCGCCCGCCCTTCGACATGCCCGTCGCCGACTCCGAGATCATCTTCGGCGCGTACACCGAGTACACGGGACTGCGCTTCGCGCTGTTCCTGCTCGCCGAGTACGCCGGCATCGTCGTCCTGTGCGGCCTCACCACCGTCCTGTTCCTGGGCGGCTGGCACGGCCCGTGGGGCGCCGACGGTCTGGGCTGGGTCTGGACCCTGCTCAAGACGGCCGTGCTCGCCTTCGTCGTGATCTGGCTCCGGGTCAGCTACCCCCGGCTCCGCGAGGACCAGTTGCAGAAGCTCGCCTGGACCACGCTCATCCCGCTCGCCCTCGCGCAGATCGCGCTCACCGGCATCGTGAAGGTGGCGATCAGCTAATGCCCATCCCCGGTTCCGGCCTCGCCAAGGGCCTCGCCGTCACGCTCCGCACGATGACGAAGAAGACCGTCACCGCGCAGTACCCCGACGTCCAGCCCGAACTCCCGCCCCGCAGCCGGGGCGTGATCGGCCTGTTCGAGGAGAACTGCACGGTGTGCATGCTGTGCGCCCGCGAGTGCCCCGACTGGTGCATCTACATCGACTCCCACAAGGAGACGGTCCCGGCCGCGGTCGAGGGCGGCCGCGAACGCAGCCGCAACGTCCTCGACCGCTTCGCCATCGACTTCTCGCTCTGCATGTACTGCGGTATCTGCATCGAGGTGTGTCCTTTCGACGCGCTGTTCTGGTCCCCCGAGTTCGAGTACGCGGAGACGGACATCCACGAACTCACCCACGAGCGCGACAAACTGCGCGAGTGGATGTGGACGGTCCCGGCCCCGCCCGCGCTCGACCCGGGCGCCGAGGAGCCGAAGGAGGTCGCCGCCGCCCGCAAGGCCGCCGACAAGCTGGCCGCAGCGGAGGCCGCCGCCCCCGCCGACCCCGCTCCGGGCTCCGGCCCCGAGGGAGGCCGGGCATGAGCGGGATCCTCGCCCAGGGCGCCCTCACCGCGCCGCACGGCTTCCTGTCGCCGACCGGCGTGGAGATCGCGTTCCTCCTCGTCGGCATCGCCACCCTCGGCGCCGCCGTCATGACCGTCACGACTCGGCAGCTGGTGCACGCGGCCCTGTGGCTGGTGGTGGCGCTCGGCGGCCTGGCCGTCGAATACCTCCTGCTCACCGCCGAGTTCATCGCCTGGGTGCAGGTCCTCATCTACGTCGGTTCGATCGTGGTGCTCCTCCTGTTCGGACTGATGCTCACCAAGGCCCCGATCGGCCCCTCCCCGGACGCCGACTCCGGCAACCGCTGGGCGGCGCTCACGGTGGCCGTCGCCGCCGCCGGGACCCTCGTCTGGGTCGTCGTGGACGCCTTCCGCACGAGCTGGATCGACCTCGCGGGACCCGCCCAGGGCTCCACCAAGGTGTCCGGCGAGATCCTCTTCCGGCACTGGGTGCTGCCCTTCGAGGCGCTGTCCGTGCTCCTCCTGGCCGCCCTGGTCGGCGCGATCGTGCTGTCCCGCAAGAGCGCCCCCGGCGATGCCCCGGACGCCACCACCGCTGCCGCCGCCCGTGAGACGGAGTCGCGCTGATGCACCTCGCCTATCCCGCCGTGCTCGCCGTCCTCCTGTTCTGCACCGGTCTCTACGGTGTGCTCGCGCGGCGCAACGCGATCCTGGTCCTGATGTCGGTCGAGCTGATGCTCAACGCCGTCAACCTCAACCTCGTCGCCTTCGACGTCTGGCTGCGCGACACCCTCCACGCGGGCCAGGCGCTCACCCTGTTCACGATCGCCATCGCCGCCGCCGAGATCGGCATCGGCCTGGCCATCGTGCTCGCGGTGTACCGCAACCGCGGCACCGCGGACATCGACCGGCTCCGCGACACCGCCGAGGGCCCGGGCCCCGACCCGGCCGACCCCGAAGACCCCGCCGCCCCGGCACAGAAGGCTGAGGCCGCCGCGTGACCACCACGACCCTCGCCGTCCTCGTCCCCCTCCTCCCGTTCCTGGGCGCCGCGGCCGGACTGCTGCTCGGCCGCCGGGCCCCCGGCTTCGTCCGGCCGCTCGCGGTCCTGCCGACGTTCGCCGCGTTCGTGCTCGCCGTCGTCGTGGCCGTCGACCAGGGCGGCGACAAGGCCATCGACGCGGCCACCCGCCTCACCCCGACCGGCTCGGTCCCGATCGAACTCGCCCTCCACCTGGACGGGTTCGCGGTCCTCGTCGCCGTCCTGGTCGGCCTGGTCGCCACCTGCGTCCAGCTCTACTCGACGGGCTATCTGCGCGACGACCCGCGCTACACCTCGTACGCCGCGCTCGTCTCCCTCTTCACCTCCGCGATGCTGCTCGTCGTCTACTCCGGCGACCTGATGGTGCTCCTGGTCGGCTGGGAGATCATGGGCATCTGCTCGTACTTCCTGGTCGGCCACTACTGGGAGACCCCCGAGGCGCGTGCCGCCTCCCTCAAGGCCTTCCTGGTCACCAAGCTCGGCGACGTCCCCTTCCTGATCGGTCTGTTCGCGCTCGCCACCGACGCCGGTACGTTCCGCATCACCGGCGTCGTCCAGGCCGCCCTGACCGGCGGCATCGGCCACCCCACCCTCGTCGCGCTGCTGCTGCTCGCCGGGGTGGCCGGCAAGTCGGCGCAGTTCCCGCTGCACACCTGGCTGCCCGACGCGATGGCCGGCCCGACCCCGGTCTCCGCGCTGATCCACGCCGCGACGATGGTCGCCGCCGGTATCTACTTCGTGGCCCGGCTGCTGCCCGTCTTCGCCGCCTCGGCGGCCGCGATGACCGTGCTCGCCGTGATGGCCGCGCTCACCATGGTCGGCTCGGCGCTCGCCGCGCTCGCCCAGGACGACATCAAGCGCGTGCTCGCCTACTCGACCATCGGACAGCTCGGCTACATGTCGGGCGCGCTGGCCGTGGGTGACCGCGGGGCCGCCGTCTTCCACCTCCTGTCGCACGGCGCCTTCAAGGCGCTCCTCTTCCTCGCCGCTGGCGTGGTCATCCACGCCGCCGGCACCAACTCGCTGACCGCGATGTCCCGCATGGGCGGCCTCGCCAAGCGCATCCCCGACGCGTACTGGACGATGACCGTCGCCCTGCTCGCGCTCGCCGCGATCCCTCCCTTCGCCGGGTTCTTCTCCAAGGAGGCCGTCCTGTCCGCCGCCGAGCACACCGCGCTCGGCGAGAGCCAGGTCGCCCCCTCCGGCGCGGGCTGGACCGTGCTGATCGCCGGACTCCTCACCGCCCTCCTCACCGCCGCCTACGCCATGCGGCTGTGGCTGCTCGCCTTCCGAGGCAGGGGAGTCGAGGCCCCGGACCACGGCAGGCAGCCCGTCGTCATGAACGCCGTCCTGTGGGTGCTCGCCATCCCCTCCATCGGCTTCGGACTCACCACCGGCTACCTCCGCGACTGGTTCGACGGACACACGCTGACCCCCGCCGTCACCACCTCCGTCCTGTCCACGGGCGTCGCCCTGGTCGGCGGTCTGGTCACCTACGCGGCCTGGCGCCACACCTCGGCGCTGGCCGCCCGCACCCCGCTGGGCGCCGTCGCCGCGCACCCCGAGGCCGACGGCGGCCTGGTCGAGGAGGAGGCCATCGCCAGCCACACCCAGGTGTACGGCGACATCGCGTCCGCTCCCGACCCCGCCGACCCCGGCCGTCTCCTGCTCGGCCCGCTGCACCGCCACGCGGCCACCGGATTCCACCTGGACGCCGTCTACCACGTGCTGTTCGTCCGGCCCGTCCTGGCCGCGGCCGGCCTCGTCCGGTTCCTGGACCGCGAGGTCGTCGAGACCTACGTCCGCGGGGCGAGCGCCCTGCCGCGCTGGTTCGGCTGGGCCGTGCGGCGCGCGCAGAACGGCAATGTGCAGAGCTACCTCAGCGCGCTGCTGGCGGGCTCACTCGTCCTGGCGGCCGCCGTGGTCGTCCTTGCCAACGTCACCGCGGGGTCCTGAGCCGTGATCGATATCAGCGAGTCCGTGATGCAGTTCCTTCTGGCGTTCATCGTCGTCGTCCCCCTCATCGGCGCCGTGGCGGCCCTGCTGCCCGCCCCGCCCGGACTGAGGGGCCGGAGCCCCGAACAGGCCGTGCTGCGCCACGGCGTGACCGTGACCGGCGTGATCCTGCTCGCCGCGATCGTCCTCGCGCTCGGCTTCGACCACGGCCACCCGTCGAAGATGCAGGCCACGACGGACATCCAGTGGATCCCCGCGCTCAACGTCCACATCCACCTGGGCGTCGACGGCATCTCACTCCCCCTCCTCGTCCTGACCGCGCTGCTGACCTTCCTCTGCGCGCTGTACAGCTACTTCAAGATGCCTTCCGGCCCCGGCCCGAAGGCGTTCGTCGCGCTCCTGCTCGTCCTGGAGTCCGGCACCCTCGCCACCTTCGCCGTCCTCGATCTCGTGCTGTTCTTCCTCGCGTTCGAGATGGTCCTCATCCCGATGTACTTCCTGATCGCCCGCTGGGGCGGGGACCAACGGCAGGCGGCCGCCTGGAAGTTCATCCTCTACACGCTGCTCGGCTCGGTCGTCATGCTGCTCGGCCTGCTCCTGATCGGACTCAAGGCGGGCACGTTCGACATGGTGGCACTCGCCACTGACAACGGCCGCGGCCTGACCACGTCCGTGCAGGTCATCGCCGTTCTGGCGATCGGGATCGGGCTCGCGGTCAAGACCCCGATGTTCCCCCTGCACAGCTGGCTCCCGGACGCCCACACCGCCGCCCCGACCGTCGGCTCGGTGCTCCTGGCCGGCGTCCTGCTGAAGATGGGCACGTACGGGTTCGTCCGCATCGTCCTGCCGATCGCGCCGCACGGCATGCACACCTTCGCGCCCTACCTGGCCGCCTTCGCCGTCGCCGGGATCATCTACGGGTCCCTCGCCTGCCTCGCGCTCGCCAAGCAGGGCAACAAGGGCGACCTGAAGCGGCTCATCGCGTACTCCTCCGTCGGCCACATGGGCTTCGTGCTGCTCGGCATCGCCTCGATGACCCCCACCGGGGTGAACGGCGCGCTGTTCGCCAACATCGCCCACGGCCTCATCACCGGCCTGCTGTTCTTCTTGGTCGGCGCCCTCAAGGACCGCTACGGCACCGCCGACCTCGACACCCTGGCCGGGGCCACCGGAGCCGCCCTCTACGGCCGGGCCCCGCGCCTGGGCGGGCTGCTCGCCTTCGCCGCCGTCGCCTCGCTCGGCCTGCCCGGACTCGCCGGGTTCTGGGGCGAGATGCTCGCGATGTTCGGCGCCTTCGACCCGGCCGCGGGGCTCAGCCGCCCCGCGTACCTCACCTTCGTGGCCGTCGCCGCGCTCGGCACCCTGCTCACCGCCGCCTACCTGCTGGTCGTGGTGCGCCGGGTCTGCATGGGCGGCAGGCCGGCCGAGGCGCCCGTGCTCGCCGACGTCCAGGGGTACGAGCTCGCCGCCTGGAGCCCGCTCGTCGCGCTCACCGTCCTCGCCGGGCTCTGGCCCGCGGTCCTCCTCGGCCTCACCGACCCGGCCGTCCAGAAGCTCCTCGCAGGAGGCAAGTCGTGACCCCCGACGTCACCACCGCGGCGGCCGGCACCGCAAGCCTGGTCCAGTCCGTCGACTGGGTCGCGATCGCCCCGCCCCTGATCGCCGCGGCACTGGCCCTGGTCGTGCTCCTCGCCGACCTGTTCCTGCCCCCGGCGCGCAAGCGGATGCTCGGCTGGGTCACGATCGCGGGCCTGGTCGCGGCGCTCGCCTCCCTGGCGCCGCTGCGCACCGGCAGCCGCTCCACGTTCTGCCTCACCGCCAACCCGGACGCGTGCAGCTACACCGTCGACCAGTTCGCCTTCGTCATCCAGGCCCTGGTGCTCGGCGGCGCCCTGCTGACCGCCCTCCTCTCGGTGCGGGACACCGAGGAGAGGCTGCCCGCGGGCGAGTTCTGGTTCCTGCTGCTCTCCTCGGCGGCCGGTGCGGCCCTGCTGCCCGCCGCCCGCGACCTGGCCACCCTCGTCGTCGCCCTGGAAGTCGCCTCGCTGCCCGCGTTCGCGCTGGTCGGGCTCAAGCGCGGCGACCGGCTGTCCTCCGAGGCGGCCCTGAAGTTCTTCCTGTCGTCGGTCACCGCCACCGCCGTGATGCTGCTCGGCGTCAGCTTCGTGTACGCGGCGACCGGCACCCTGCACCTCACGGAGATCGCCACCAAGCTCGCCGACGTCCCCGGCCAGCTGGGCACCGTCGCCGAGACCGGCGTCGTGCTGACCCTCGTCGGCTTCGCCTTCAAGACGGCCGCCGCGCCCTTCCACTTCTGGGTGCCCGACACCTATGTGGGCGCGCCGCTGCCCGTCGCCGCCTACCTCTCGGTGGTCGGCAAGGCGGTCGGCTTCTCCGGACTCATCCTGGTGACCGTCGTCGCCTTCCCCGCGTACGCCGACGTGTGGGGCCCCGCGCTCGCCGTCCTGGCCGCGCTGACCATGACCGTCGGCAACGCGGCCGCGCTGCGCCAGTCCGCCGCCCGCGCGTACAGCGCGGTGCGGCTGCTCGCCTGGTCCTCGGTGGGCCAGGCCGGCTACCTCCTGGTGCCGATCGCGGCCGCCGCCTACTCGGGCAACAGCCAGGTCGGCGCGACCGTCGCGTACGCCCTGATGTACGCCGTGGTGAACCTGGGCGCGTTCGCGGTCGCCGCCCTGGTGGCCCGCGGCCGACCGCTGAACCGCCTCGCCGACTACCGGGCCCTGTACGCCGAGCGCCCGTTCGCCGCGCTCGCGCTCGCCTTCTTCCTGCTGTGCCTGGCCGGACTGCCGCCCGGCATCATCGGCCTGTTCGCCAAGGTCACCGTCTTCTCGGCGGCGGTCGACGCGGGGCTCGGCTGGCTCGCGGTCGTCATGGCGGTCAACGTGGTCGTCGCCCTCTACTACTACCTGCGCTGGACCGCGCTCCTGTTCCGCTCGCCGGAGGCCGCCGAGGCCCCCGCCGGGGCGGAGCGGCCCCGGGTCCCGGCCCCGCTCACCGTCGCCATCGCGCTCACCGCGGTCATCGGCGTCGTGCTGTCGGGCGCGCCCCAACTGGTCCTGCACTTCGCCTCGGTGACCCTCTTCTGAGGACGCGCGCTCTCGCACGGGCGCGCCGTCGGCGTGCCTCCATCGCGGCGGGCCGGGCGTTTTGGCGCGCCCGGTCCGCGGGCACGGTTTGGTCGACACGCCCCTGACAAGGCACTGTCGTACGCGCACACCAAAGGTGGGCACGTACGTACGACACACCAGACACGGTCATGGCGAGCAAGGAGCAGAGCGGTGCTGAGCGGGTTCAAGGACTTCATCCTGCGCGGGAACATAGTCACGATGGCGGTCGGTCTGGCCGTCGGATCCGCCTTCACCGCGGTGGTCACGGGCTTCAGCACCGCGTTCATCACCCCGCTGATCGGCATGGCCACCCGCTCCACCGGCGACTTCAGCACGGCGACCTTCACCGCCGAGGGCGTGACCTTCCCGTACGGCAAGTTCATCAGCGCGGCCATCGCCTTCGTGATCACGGCGGCGGTGCTCTACTTCCTCGTCGTCGTGCCCATGATGAAGGTCCAGGCACGTTTCGACCGGGACAAGCCCGTGGACATCAAGGCCGCCCTGCGCGACTGCCCCCGCTGCTACTCCCAGATCCCCGGCATCGCCACGCGCTGCTCGCACTGCACCAGCGAGATCGAGCCCGACCCGACGGCCCTGGAGATGGCCGGGCTGCCCGCCCCGCGCTGACCGCTTCCCGTACGGCGTAACGCGCCCTCCAGCGCGCACAAGGGAACCAGCGTCCCCCGCCTGGCGTTGACCAGTACGGGAGAGTCCACTGGAACGTGGAAGGACGACCAGCGAAGGGCTCCCCGCCGTACCACTTGGAGGGCGTACCGTGCACCGCCGGCACAACGGGCTGAGGACAGCTGTCCTCCTCGGAGGACTGTCCGCGCTCATCATCGTCTTCGGCAGCTTCTTCGGCCGCGGAGGGCTGATCATCGCGGTCCTGGTGGCGCTGGGCACCAATGCCTACGCGTACTGGAACAGCGACAAGCTGGCGCTGCGGGCCATGCGGGCCCGCCCGGTCAGCGAGTTCGAGGCCCCGGCGCTGTACCGGATGGTCCGCGAGCTCTCGACGCAGGCGCGTCAGCCCATGCCCCGGCTGTACATCTCGCCCACGCAGGCGCCCAACGCCTTCGCGACGGGCCGCAACCCGCGCAACGCGGCCGTGTGCTGCACGGAGGGGATCATGCAGATCCTCGACGAGCGGGAGCTGAGGGGCGTGATCGGCCACGAGCTGAGCCACGTCTACAACCGCGACATCCTGATCTCGTCGGTCGCCGGCGCCCTCGCCTCGGTGATCATGTTCCTGGTCAACTTCGCCTTCCTGATCCCGATCGGCCGCTCCGACGACGACGACGGCCCGGGCATCGTGGGCATGCTGCTGATCATGATCCTGGGTCCGCTCGCGGCCTCGGTCATCCAACTGGCGATCAGCCGCTCCCGCGAGTACGAGGCCGACGCGTCCGGCGCCCAGCTCACCGGCGACCCGCTGGCCCTGGCGAGCGCGCTGCGCAAGCTCGAAGCGGGCACCCAGCAGCTGCCCCTGCCGCCGGAGCCCCGCATCGAGACCGCGAGCCACATGATGATCGCGAACCCCTTCCGGCCCGGTCAGGGAGTGTCCAAACTGTTCTCGACCCACCCGCCGATGGCGGAACGCATCGCCCGACTCGAACAGATGGCAGGTCGCCGCCCATGAAGACAATCCTGAACGTCATCTGGCTGATCCTGTGCGGCTTCTGGATGTTCCTCGGCTACCTGCTCGCGGGCCTGCTGCTCTGCGTGACGATCATCGGGATCCCGTTCGGCCTGGCCGCGTTCCGCATCGGCGTGTACGCCCTCTGGCCGTTCGGCTACACCGTGGTCGACCGCTCGGGGGCGGGCGCGCCCTCGTGTGTGGGCAACGTCCTGTGGCTGGTGCTGGCCGGCTGGTGGCTGGCGCTCGGCCACATCTTCACCGGCATAGCCCTGTGCGTCACGATCATCGGCATCCCGCTCGGCATCGCCAACTTCAAGCTGATCCCGGTGTCGTTGCTGCCCCTGGGCAAGGAGATCGTCCCCACCGACCAGCCGTTCGCCGCCCGGTGAGCCACGCGGCGCGGGCCCGACTGTGGCCTGCGCCGCACCCCGACCGGCGGCGCAACCGTGCGTGTGCCCGGGGCGTCTTCCCGGACGAACCGAATGGTTGCGGGGTTACGCAACACGGCAGCTACCCCGCGCAGCGTGCACGGACGAAGGGCAGGTTCCCGGCATGGGCATCGTCAGCTGGATCATTCTCGGCCTGCTGGCCGGGGCGATCGCCAAGATCCTGCTTCCCGGCCGCGACCCGGGCGGCCTGATCGGCACCACCCTCATCGGCGTGGCGGGAGCGTTCGTCGGCGGCTGGATATCGGCCCGCTGGCTGGACCGCCCGATCTCCAACCACTTCTACGACGGCGCCACTTGGGCGGCGGCGATCGGCGGCTCGCTCGTCCTGCTGATCATCTACCGCATCCTGTTCGGCAATTCACGCAGCCGCTGACGAGGACGGTGGCGGGGGCTGGGCGAGCCCGGTCTCGCGCAGGGTGATGTTGAGCCGCCCGCCGCTCAGGCCGGTGGCCGGATCGCCCGTCCCCGGCAGCACCTTGGGCACCCCGTGGTACGCGAACCGGGCCGGCCCGCCGAAGACGAACAGGTCGCCGGAGACCAGCTCCACATCGGTGTAGGGACGCCCGCGGTTCTCGCTGTTGCCGAACCGGAAGACGCAGCTGTCGCCGATGCTGAGCGAGACCACGGGCGCGCCGGACCGCTCGTCCTTGTCCTGGTGCAGGCCCATCTTGGCCGCGCCGTCGTAGAAGTTGATGAGCGCGGTGTCCGGGCGGTAGCCCTCGGCGGCCGGACCGCCGTACGCCGCCGCGACCGCGGCGCGCCCCAACTCGCCCAGCCAGTCGGGGAACGGGGGCACGGGGAGCCCGTTCACGTCGTCCGCGGTGCGGGTGTACCGGTAGGGCTGCCAGTGCCATCCGACGCACACCGTCCGCACGGACATGACACCGCCGTTGGGCAGCGTGGTGTGCCGGATCGGCACGGGCCCGCGCGCCCACTCCCGGCAGGCGGCCACCAGCTCGCGCTGCCGGTCGAGCGGGAGCCAGCCGGGCACGTGGACGGCGCCCGGCGCGATCTCGGCCCGCGCGGGCCGGGGCAGCCGGAACAGCCCCTCGCTCACGACGCCAGGGCCCCCTCCAGCCCGAGCAGCGCCGCCTTGCGCTCCAGACCACCGGCGTACCCCTTGAGGGAGCCGTCGGAGCCGATCACCCGATGGCACGGCCGCACCACGAGCAGCGGGTTCCGCCCGATCGCGGTGCCCACCGCGCGCACCTGCACCGACGTGGCCCCGATCCGCCGCGCGATCTCCCCGTATGAGGCCGTCGTCCCGTACGCGATGGCGTCCAGCTCGGCCCAGACCCGGCGCTGGAAGGCGGTGCCGGGCGCGTCGGCGGCGTACTCGACGTCGAAACGGGTCAGCTCGCCCGCGAAGTACGCCCGCAGCTGCTCGGCGATCGAGGCGAAGGCCTCGGGCGCCCGCCGCCACCCGTCCAGGACGACGGCGCCGCCCTTCTGCCCCGGCACGGAGAGCGAGACCAGCGCGGTCCCGCCCGGCGCGGTGGCCGATTCCTCACCCACGAGCAACAGCTCGCCCAGCGGGCTGTCGAGGGTCGCACAGACAGTCATCGCACTTTCCTTCCCTTGCGTACGACTCCGAGTCTGCGACCCCCGGCCGCGGGATGCTGGCGGAAAACGGACACCGCGTCCGGGGCCGGGGCGAGCGGGCTCAGCGGTAGTTCACGAACTGGATGGCGAAGTCGAAGTCCTTGCCCTTGAGCAGGGCCTGGACCGCCTGGAGGTCGTCGCGGCTCTTGGAGGAGACGCGGAGCTCGTCGCCCTGGACCTGCGCCTTGACGCCCTTGGGGCCCTCGTCGCGGATGACCTTCGCGACCTTCTTGGCGTTCTCCTGGGAGATGCCCTCCTCGATGGAGGCGAAGATCTTGTACTCCTTGCCGGACAGCTGCGGCTCGCCCGCGTCCAGCGACTTCAGCGAGATGCCGCGCTTGATCAGCTTGGTCTCGAAGATGTCGAGGATCGCCTTGACCCGCTCCTCGCCGTTCGCCTGCATCAGGATCTTCTCGCCGGACCACGAGATCGAGGCGTCCGTGCCCTTGAAGTCGTAACGCTGCGAGATCTCCTTCGCGGCCTGGTTGAGGGCGTTGTCGACCTCCTGCCGCTCGACCTTCGAGACGATGTCGAAACTGGAGTCGGCCATGTCCTGTGGCTCCTTGGATCGGGTGCGTGTGGGTGCGCACCAGCCCTGCGGCCGAGCGCGCGGCGACCCGGCCCCACTGCCGAACCACCGCCCCAAAGCCTAGTCACCCCGTGCCCGCCACAGCGCTGATCAATGGGGTGGCGAAGCACCCCTGGGCATCGGGTATCGTTTACGTCGTTGCCACGGAGCACCGCCGAAAGCGGGAATCCAACGGCGACATCCCATGGCGGTGTGCCCGAGTGGCCAATGGGAACGGACTGTAAATCCGTCGGCTCTGCCTACCCAGGTTCGAATCCTGGCGCCGCCACAGTGGGTGAAACCCCTGGTCTTCTGCGACACGCAGAAGTCCAGGGGTTTCTTCGTTTCACGCCTTCCGTACGGCCTCCGGCCCGGAGTGAGGCAGCTCACCCGGGCCGGACGCCGTACGGATGCCAGGGGCCCGGGGGCTCAGTTGCCCGCCACGCCCTTCACCGCGACCGCCAGCGGCGAGGAGCCGGTGATCAGTTCCAGGGTCAGGCCCGCTGTCGCGGGGGTGTCGAGGAGTTCGGCCAGGGTGGCGGCCACGTCGTCGCGGGGGATCGCGCCGTGGCCGGTCGAGGCGGCCAGGGAGACCAGGCCGCGGCCCGCGTCGTTGGTCAGCGAGCCGGGGCGCAGGACCGTCCAGTCCAGGGCGGTGCGGGAGCGGATGGCGTCGTCGGCGGCGCCCTTCGCGCGCAGATAGGCGTCGAACACGCCGTCGCCGCGGTGCGCCGCGTTCGCGCCCATCGACGACACGATCACGTAGCGGCGTACACCCGCGCGTTCGGCCGCGTCGGCGAGCAGGACGGCCGCGGCCCGGTCCACCGTCTCCTTGCGGGCGGCGTCGCTGCCCGGGCCCGCGCCCGCCGCGAACACCACCGCGTCCGCGCCCCGCAGCACCTCGGCGACGGCGTCCACCGTCGCGGACTCCAGATCGAGTACGACCGGCTCCGCGCCGGCGTCCCGCAGGTCGTCCGACTGTTCCGGTTTGCGGATGATGCCCACGACCTCGTCGCCGCGCGCCGCGAGCAGCCGTTCGAGCCGCAGCGCGATCTGACCATGACCTCCAGCGATGACAATGCGCATGCTCCCGACGGTACGCGGAGATGCCGCCGCCCGCTGGCGGAGCGGCCGACTCGTCACCCGGTCTCGCCGCGCCCGGGGTCGGGCCGGCCCTGGCGGGGCAGGTCCAGGGCGACCGCCGCCGCCGAGTCGCAGTACTCGCGCACCGCGCTCGTGCGGGCCACCACCCTGCCCCGGTGGATGACGATGCGGCTGTAGGCGAGCGAGAGGGCACCCGCGATGCGCTCGCCCCGTACGGCGAGCAGTTCGGCCGGGAAGCCCGCCTCGACGCGCACCTCGGGCAGCCCCATCGTCTCGCGGGCCACCGAGCTGACCGCCGCGTACGCGTCCTCGGGGCGCAGGCAGGCCTGGGAGGCGAGGAGGTAGGCGGCCTCCAGGGGGTCGCCCCGGCCGACCGGGTTGGAGACGTCGCGCAACGCGCCGCTCCCGGCGGCCAGTCGGACTCCCGCTGCCTTCAACAGGCGTACAGGAGCGGCGCCTTGACGGTCCGTCATGCCGCAGCCGCCTTGGGGCAGGCAGGTCACCGCGACGCCCGCGGAGGCGAGTTGGTCGGCGGCGCGGGCCGCGGTGTCGCGCGGGAGGCGGGAGAGGCCGCCGCAGGGGCCGATCACGACGCCGGGGCGCAGCCCGCCGGACATGGCCGCGAGCCGGGCCAGCCGCGCCGGGTCGGAGCCGTCGGTGTGCAGGTCGACCGGGCAGCCGTGCTCGGCGGCGAGCTCCAGGACGGCTTCCGCGTAGCCGGCCGGGTCGGCGTCGAGATCGGGGCAGCCGCCGACCACGGAGGCGCCCATCTTCACCGCGTCGCGCAGCATGGCGAGCCCGTCCGCGCCGGCCACCCCGGTGAGCAGCCGGGGCACGGCGACCACCGCGAGCTCGGTGAGGCCGCGCAGCGAGCGGCGCGTCTGGAGCACCGCCTCCAGCGGGTCTAGGCCGCTCACCTCGTCGATGCGCACGTGCGAGCGCAGCGCGGTGGCGCCGTGCCCGAGCTGGAGCAGGGCGGCCTCGGTGGCCCGGCGCTGGACCTCCTCGACGGCGTACGAGACCGGCCCCTCCGCGCTGAAGGCGGTCAGGGCGGTGTCGCTGTGGGCGTGCGGCTCGGCGGGGGCGGGCAGCAGCAGGAAGCCGTTCAGGTCGACGCGGGAGGAGCCGTTGGCGGTGAGGCTGCCCGCGGTGCCGACGGCCTCGATGCGACCGCCGCCGAGCCGCACGTCCACGGTGCGGCCGTCGGCGAGCCGGGCGCCGCACAGCAGCAGGGAGGAGCCGGGGGCGGGGTCGGGGCCTTCGCCGGTGCCGGGGGAGTGGGCCGGCTGCTGGTGGCTGTCGGACATCGCGCTCCTGATCGGGCTCGGGTGATCGGGCTCGGGCGGGCATGATCACGCAGCGTGAGGCGAGCCTAGGGGCGCCCAACCCGCGCATCGAGGAGGAGCGAAATAGTCGTACCGGTGTGGCCCTGAGTGGCCTACGAGACCGGTGGGGCGGGGCCCCGGGAGGCCGCCCGCTGAGCGGCGGGAAACGGATTTGGGCGATCGGCGAAGGACCGTGTAATGTCTTCCTCGCTCGCCCCAATAGCTCAGTCGGTAGAGCGTCTCCATGGTAAGGAGAAGGTCTACGGTTCGATTCCGTATTGGGGCTCTGGTGCGGAAGCCCTCACCTTCGGGTGAGGGACTCCGTGTCAAAGCGGTGTAGCTCAGTCGGTAGAGCAAGCGGCTCATAATCGCTGTGTCACCGGTTCAAGTCCGGTCACCGCTACACACGGTAGCCGATTGTGGGGTCGGTCCTTCGATCGGCTACTCTTTTTTGCGTTCATCCGTCAACCCGTCCGTCAAGGAGCACTCACGTGGCTGCCACCGACGTCCGCCCGAAGATCACGCTGGCCTGCGTGGAGTGCAAGGAGCGGAACTACATCACCAAGAAGAACCGGCGTAACAACCCGGACCGTCTTGAGATGAAGAAGCACTGCCCGCGCTGCAACTCGCACACTGCGCACCGCGAGACCCGCTAACCACGGCGTCTGGCACTCAGGCTCGTTCGAGAGGCCGTTCCCCACACCGGGGAGCGGCCTTTCGGCGTACGAAGCCAGCACCCCATTCCTCATTCGCAGGAGGTAGCCAGCCGATGGCGCTCGACCAGTCCTTCGTGGGGCGGACCTATCCGCCCACCGCCCCGTACGAGGTCGGCCGCGAGAAGATCCGCGAGTTCGCCGTGGCGATCGGGGACGAGAACCCCGCGTACACCGACCCGGAGGCCGCCAAGTCGCTGGGGCACACCGATGTGATCGCGCCGCCGACCTTCGTGTTCGCCATCACGTTCAGCGCGGCGGGCCAGGTCGTCCAGGACCCGCAGCTGGGTCTGGACTACAGCAGGGTGGTGCACGGCGACCAGAAGTTCGCGTACAGCCGCCCGGTGCGCGCGGGCGACCGGCTGACCGTCACCTCGACCATCGAGGCGATCAAGTCCATGGCGGGCAACGACATCCTGGACATCCGGGGCGAGGTCCACGACGAGGCCGGCGAACACGTCGTGACCGCCTGGACCAAGCTGGTGTCCCGAGCGGCCGAGGGGGCGTGACGCAGATGACAGCGAAGATCCGTTACGAGGACGTGGAGCCCGGCACCGAGCTGCCGGCCCAGTCCTTCCCCGTGAGTCGCGCCACACTGGTCCAGTACGCGGGTGCCTCCGGCGACTTCAACCCGATCCACTGGAACGAGAAGTTCGCGAAGGAGGTCGGGCTGCCCGACGTCATCGCGCACGGCATGTTCACGATGGCGGCGGCGGCACGCGTGGTGACCGACTGGGTCGGTGACCCGGGCGCGGTGACCGAGTACGGCGTCCGCTTCACCAAGCCGGTCGTCGTCCCCAACGACGAGACCGGTGCGCTGATCGAGGTCAGCGCCAAGGTGGCGGCGAAGCTGGACGACGAGGCGCGCACGGTACGCGTCGACCTGACGGCGATGAGCGCGGGCCAGAAGGTGCTCGGGATGTCCCGGGCGGTCGTACGCCTGGCCTGAGCCGCCGGGCGCGGCCTCCCCGGAGGGGGCCGCGCCCGCCACGCGATTGACGAACTTAGTAATCGACCACTAACTTAATATCCATGGTCAGGATGAGCGCAGAGGAGCGGCGCGAGAGCGTCATTCGCGCGGCGATGGTGGAATTCGCCCGCGGTGGCTATCACGGCACGTCCACCGAGGTGATCGCCAAGCGGGTGGGCGTCTCACAGCCGTACCTCTTCCGCCTCTTCCCGAACAAGCAGGCCATCTTCCTCGCGGCGTCCGACCGGTGCATCGCGGAGACGATCGCGGTGTTCCGGGCCGCGTCCGAGGGGCTGGACGGCGAGGCGGCGCTGTCCGCGATGGCCGAGGCCTACCAGACCCTGATCGCCGAGGACCGCGACAAGCTGCTCCTGCAGATGCAGATCTATGTGGCCGCGGCCTCCGCGGAGGCGGCCGGGGACCACGAGTTCAGCAGGGCGGTGCGGGCGGGCTGGACGGAGCTGTACGACACGGTCCACCTGGCGCTGGGCGCCGATCCGGCCGAGACGACGACGTTCCTGGCGTACGGGATGCTCATCAACACCCTGGTGGCGCTGGGATTCCCGCCCGAGGACCGGGTCTGGAAGGGCTTCTACGAGTCGGCCCAGCCGAAGCGTCCCGGCACGGCGTAAGCCGGTCTTGAGGGGGCGCGCCTTTCCTGCGCACAGAAGTTAGTCATCAATTACTAACCCAAGGGGATGCGATGTCGGAGAAGACGGAGCGGGAAGCCCGGCCACGGCGCGGGGGCGCGGGCTGGGCGCTGGTGATCACCAGCGTGGCGGGGTTCATGGCGGCCCTGGACAACCTCGTCGTGACCACCGCGCTGCCCTCGATCCGCAAGGACCTCGGGGGAGCGCTGGACGACCTCGAATGGACGGTCAGCGCGTACACCCTCACCTTCGCGGTACTGCTGATGTTCGGGGCGGCGCTGGGTGACCGCTTCGGCCGCCGCAGGCTCTTCATCACCGGGCTGACGATCTTCACCGGGGCCTCGGCCGGCGCGGCGCTGGCGCCGGGGATCAACGGGCTGATCGCGGCCCGCGGGATACAGGGGGTCGGCGCCGCGATCATGATGCCGCTCACGCTCACGCTGCTGACCGCGGCCGTGCCCGCCGCCAAGCGCGGGCTGATGTACGGCATCTGGGGCGCGGTGAACGGCCTCGCGGTGGCCTCGGGCCCGCTGATCGGCGGCAGCCTCACCGAGCACGTGTCCTGGCAGTGGATCTTCTGGCTGAACGTTCCACTCGGTCTGATCACCCTTCCGCTGGCCCGGCTGCGCCTGAACGAGTCGTACGGCACGGGCGCCCCGCTCGACATCGTGGGCACGCTGCTGGCGAGCGGCGGGCTCTTCGGGATCGTGTACGCGCTGATCCGGGGCAACCCGGACGGCTGGACCAGCGCGACCGTGCTCACGGGTCTGATCGCCGGGGGCGTTCTCCTGGCGGGCTTCGTGGCACACGGCATGCGCAGCGCGAACCCGATGCTGCCGATGCGGCTGTTCCGCAGCAGGGCGTTCTCCGGGATCAACGCGGCGAGCCTGCTGATGTTCGTGGGGATGTTCGGCTCGATCTTCCTGCTCAGCCAGTTCCTGCAGAACGTGATCGGCTACTCGCCCACCGAGGCAGGTCTGCGGATGCTGCCGTGGACCGGCATGCCCATGATCGCCGCGCCGCTCGCGGGGTTCCTGTCCGACCGGATCGGCGGTCGGCCTGTCGTGGCGACGGGCCTCGCGCTCCAGGCGGTGGGTCTCGGGTGGTTCGCCGTGATCCTCTCGCCGCATGTCTCGTACGGGGCGCAGCTTCCGGCACTGATCGTCAGCGGCATCGGGATGGGCCTGTACTTCGCACCGGCCGCGAACCTGGTGATGTCCAGCGTGCGTCCCTCGGAACAGGGCATCGCCTCCGGCGCGAACAACGCGCTGCGGGAGGTGGGCGGCGCGCTCGGCATCGCGGTGCTGGCCTCGGTGTTCTCCGCGCAGGGCGGGTACGGGTCGGCGCAGGCCTTCGTGGACGGCCTCGCCCCCGCGCTCTGGGTGGGCGCGGGCGTAGTCGCGGCGGCCGCAGCCTCCGCCCTGCTCCTCCCCCGCCGCACTCCGTCCGCGCCCTCTGGGGTGGCCCGGGAAGAGGTGCGGGAGTTGGTGGGCTGAGGGGGGTACGACGGGGCCCTGTCCGCCCGTCACCCCGGGCGGGCGGGGTTCGCCTGCGGCGGACAGATACTTTCCCGCCCGCCCACCCGTTCTGCTCGCTTGGAAAGCGTGGCGGACTGGGGTTCGTTGCGGCCCGGGCGCCGGTGGTGGGGCGCCCGCCTGCGGCGGACAGATGCTTTCCCACCCGCCCGCCCGTTCTGCTCGCTTGGAAAGCGTGGGGGACTGGTGGGTGGTAGTGGTTCGCTGGCGGCCTGGCGCTGACGGGTATGCCAGGGGAGTGAGCAATAGCTGCCGGGAGCGCGGGTTGCCCGCACGAGCATGAAGGAGCACGGGCTGCGGGTGCTTGTCCGGTCGGGTGGTGGCGGTTGCCGGTCCAGAACCGGAGAAGCCCAGGCGGGCGCGTGTCCGGCTGGGCGGGGTTGTGGAGGCGCGATGCCCGGACCCGACCCAAAGGATCGCGGACAGGACGTGCCCGTACGGAATCGTGGCGGTGCGGTGTCTGGACCGGAGTCAACGGATCACGGACGGGTGCATGTCTGCGCGGGCGGACGCCGTGGTGGTGCGGTGTCTGGACCGGAACCAAAGGGTCAGGGGCGGGCGCTGTTCGGTCGGGTGGGGACGTGGCGGGGTGCCCCCGCAAGGAGGAGCGCTGGTTCTGGGGGCTTTTCGGTGGGCGGAACGGCGCGACGTATGAGGAGGTACCCCGTCGCGTCCACGCCCCCACGCTCCGGCGGTGCGATACGTACCGGCGAAGCCGCGACCCCGGCCCACCGCACCCGGCCGCACTGCCGACCGCAGGGCGGCGCCCTTCCCCGGCGGTGCGACGCCACCCGGACACCAGGTCCACCGGACCCTAAGACCCCGGGACCCTAAAGACCCCGGGACCCCGGGACCGCAGGGCGGCGACCCCCTCTCCCGGAGCCCCCGTACGCTGGACCCCGTGCAGGAACTCCACGACGCCCCCCTCGCCCCCCTGACCACCCTCCGCCTCGGCGGCCCGGCGGACCGGCTGGTCACGGCCACCTCCGACGCCGAGGTCATCGCCGCCGTACGGGAGGCAGACGACACCGGCACCCCCCTCCTCGTCATCGGCGGCGGCAGCAACCTGCTCATCGGGGACAAGGGCTTCGCGGGCACCGCCCTGCGCATCGCCACCCGAGGCTTCGACCTCGACGGCACCCGCCTCGAACTCGCCGCGGGCGAAGTGTGGAGCGACGCCGTGGCCAGGAGCGTCGAGGCCGGGCTCGCCGGCATCGAGTGCCTCGCCGGAATCCCCGGCTCCGCCGGCGCCACCCCGATCCAGAACGTCGGGGCGTACGGCCAGGAGGTGTCCAGCACCATCACCCAAGTCGTCGCCTACGACCGCCTCGACCGCGCCACCGTCACCCTCACCAACGCCGAGTGCGACTTCTCGTACCGCCACAGCCGCTTCAAGCAGCACCCCGACCGCTACGTCGTGCTGCGCGTCGTCTTCGAGCTGGAGGACGCGGGGGGCCTCTCCGCGCCGGTCAAGTACGCCGAGACCGCCCGCACCCTCGGTGTGGAGCCCGGCGACCGCGTCCCCGCCGCCACCGCCCGCGAGACCGTGCTGAAGCTCCGCGCGGGCAAGGGCATGGTGCTCGACCCGGAGGACCACGACACCTGGTCGGCGGGCTCGTTCTTCACCAACCCGATCCTCCCCAACGAGGCGTACGCGGCCTTCCTCGCCCGCGCCCAGGAACGCCTCGGCGCGGAGGTGACGCCCCCCGCGTGGCCCGTGGGCGCCGACCGCACCAAGACCTCGGCCGCCTGGCTGATCGACAAGGCGGGCTTCACCAAGGGGTACGGGACCGGCCCGGCCCGCATCTCCACGAAGCACACCCTGGCGCTGACGAACCGCGGCGGCGCCACGACGGAGGACCTGCTGGCGCTGGCCCGCGAGGTGGTCGCGGGAGTCGAGCGGGCCTTCGGAGTGACGCTGGTCAACGAGCCGGTGGCGGTCGGCGTGGAGATCTAAGAAGCGGGGCCCACCCCACGGATATGCCTGCGGGGGAGGAGCGCCCCGTGTCGCTCCTCCGCGTTCCTGCTCCGCGGATCACCCGGCGGGCCCGCTCAGTAGGCCACCCCCACCCCCTGCTTGACCGTCGCGGGGTCGCCGACGCACGCCAGCATGGCGTGGGCCACGTCCGCGCGGGCGATGGTCCGGCCCGCCTTGGGGTTGCCGCCGATGACGCGGCGGTACGCGCCGGTGAGCGGCTTGTCGGTGAGTTTGGGCGGGCGTACGGACGTCCAGTCCGTCGCACTGGCCGCCAACTCGGCCTCCATGGCGCGCAGATCGGCGTACACGTCCTTCAGGATCGCGCTGATCATGGACCGCATGCCGCGGTCGAGGAACCCGTCGCCGGGGGCCTCGGGGCCGACCGGCGCCGCGCTCACGACGACGAGGCGCCGGGTTCCCTCGGCCTCCATCGCGGCCAGCACCGAGCGGGTGAGCCGCGCGGTGATCCCGGCGTCCGAGCGCTTGCGGGCGCCGAGCCCGGACAGGACCGCGTCCCGCCCCGCGACCGCCTCGCGCAGCGACTCGGGGTCGGTCAGGTCGGCCTGGAAGACGGCCAGGCCCGGGCCGGTGACGGTGAGCCCGGCCGGGTCGCGCACCACCGCGGTGACCTCGTGGCCGACGGCCAGCGCCTGCTTGACGATTTGCTGCCCGATGCCCCCGGTGGCACCGAAAACAGTGAGCCTCATCGCGTCACCCTCCTAGGGTGGGTAAGTATTCACTCACCCCTAGAGTGGGTAAGCACTCACCCACAAGTCAAGCCCCGTTGGAGCCCCCATGCAGTCGCCGCCGGCCCGCGTCCGCATCGTCGACGCCGCGCACGAGCTCATGCACACCATCGGCCTCGCCCGCGCCACGACGAAGGAGATCGCGAAGGCGGCGGGGTGCTCGGAGGCGGCGCTGTACAAGCACTTCGCGAGCAAGGAGGACCTGTTCGTGACGGTCCTGAAGGAGCGGCTGCCGAAGCTGGGGCCGCTGCTCGAACGGCTCGCGGCGGAGCCGGGGGGCGGCTCGGTGGAGGAGAACCTGACCGAGATCGCCCGCCAGGCGGCGCTGTTCTACGCGGAGAGCTTCCCGATCGCGGCCTCGCTGTACGCGGACCCCCAGCTCAAGCGGCGCCACGACGAGGCCCTGCGCGAGCTCGGCTCGGGGCCGCACATGCCGCTGGAGTGGGTCGACGCGTATCTCCGTGCGGAGCAGCGGGCGGGGCGGGTGGGGGCCGACGCGGATACGTACGCGGCTGCGTCGCTGCTGCTGGGGGCGTGTGCGCAGCGGGCGTTCGCGTACGACATGACTGAGGCGGGGGGGCCTCCGCAGTCCTTGGACGCGTTTGCCCGTGGGGCGGCCCGGACGCTGCTGCGGGGGTTGGGGTAGGGGGCTTCTCGGCTCGATGCGGTTCGTTGTCCGCGGGCCGCGGTTGCTTTTTGCGCAGTTCCCCGCGCCCCTGGGGGTTGGGGGTCGGGCCGGGTTTCTTGTGCTCGGGGTGCGTGTGGTGCTGCCGCGGGTGGTTCGTTGTCCGCGGGCCGTGCGTGGCTGATCGCGCAGTTCCCCGCGCCCCTGGGGGGCTGGGGGGCGAGCCGGGGCGACCAGTCGGCGGCGCTGGTTTGTCGTGCGGCGGTGTGGGATGTCAGGTGCCGCGGTCGGCTCCCCGGGCGGGCTCACCCCTCGGCCAGCCACGCCTCCACTCCCGTGAGGAGTTGCTTCTGGGTGTCCGGGGGCGCGGCCGAGGCGCGGATCGACTGGCGGGCCAGTTCGGCCAGGGCGGGGTCGTCGAAGGCGTGGTGGTGGCGGGCGATCTCGTACTGGTCGGCCAGGCGGGAGCCGAAGAGGAGGGGGTCGTCGGCGCCCAGCGCCATCGGGACCCCCGCGTCGTACAGCACCCGCAGCGGCACGTCCTCGGGCTTCTCGTACACGCCGAGGGCGACGTTGGACGCCGGGCAGACCTCGCAGGTGACGCCCTTGTCGGCCAGGCGGCGCAGGAGCCGGGGGTCCTCGGCGGCGCGCACCCCGTGGCCCACCCGCCGCGCGTGCAGGTCGTCGAGGCAGTCGCGCACGGAGGCCGGGCCGGAGAGCTCGCCGCCGTGCGGGGCCGCGAGCAGACCGCCCTCGCGGGCGATCGCGAAGGCGCGGTCGAAGTCCCTTGCCATGCCCCGGCGTTCGTCGTTGGAGAGCCCGAAGCCGACCACGCCGCGATCGGCGTAGCGCACCGCGAGCCGGGCCAGGGTGCGGGCGTCCAGGGGGTGCTTCATGCGGTTCGCCGCGACCACCACGCGCATGCCGAGCCCGGTCTCGCGCGACGCGGAGTCGACCGCGTCCAGGATGATCTCCAGGGCCGGGATGAGGCCGCCGAGCAGCGGGGCGTACGAGGTGGGGTCGACCTGGATCTCCAGCCAGCCCGAGCCGTCCCGGACGTCCTCCTCGGCGGCCTCGCGCACCAGGCGCTGGATGTCCTCGGGGGCGCGCAGACAGGACCGTGCCGCGTCGTAGAGCCGCTGGAAGCGGAACCAGCCGCGCTCGTCGGTGGCCCGCAGCTTGGGCGGCTCGGCGCCGGTCAGTGCCTCGGGCAGCCGCACGCCGTACTTGTCGGCGAGCTCAAGCAGGGTCGCGGGCCGCATGGACCCGGTGAAGTGCAGATGCAGATGGGCCTTCGGCAGGTTTCGTACGTCGCGAACGTGCTCCATCCAGGGATCTTGCCGCACCGGGCCGGAATCCGGCAGCCCCTTTCCCCGATCGGGAGCGGCCCCGAACGCAGAAGCGGGCCCCGAGGGGCCCGCTTCAGGAGGCCGACCGGCCCGGAACCTAGTCCCGCGCCTCGGCCAGCAGCTTCTGGATGCGCGAGACGCCCTCGACGAGGTCCTCGTCGCCCAGCGCGTAGGAGAGCCGCAGGTAGCCCGGGGTGCCGAAGGCCTCGCCCGGGACGACCGCGACCTCGGTCTCGTCCAGGATGAGGGCGGCGAGCTCGGTGGAGGTCTGCGGGCGCTTGCCGCGGATCTCCTTGCCCAGCAGGCCCTTGACCGAGGGGTAGGCGTAGAACGCGCCCTCGGGGGTGGGGCAGACCACACCGTCGATCTCGCTCAGCATGCGCACCATGGTCTGGCGGCGCCGGTCGAAGGCCTCACGCATCTTCGCGACGGCGTCCAGGTTGCCCGTGACGGCCGCGAGGGCGGCGACCTGGGCCACGTTGCTCACGTTGGACGTCGCGTGCGACTGGAGGTTGGTCGCGGCCTTCACGACGTCCTTCGGGCCGATGATCCACCCGACCCGCCAGCCGGTCATCGCGAACGTCTTGGCGACGCCGTTGACCACGATGCACTTGTCGCGCAGCTCGGGCACGATCGCGGGCAGCGAGGTGAACGCGGCGCTGCCGTACACCAGGTGCTCGTAGATCTCGTCGGTCATGACCCACAGGCCGTGCTCGACGGCCCAGCGCCCGATCGCCTCGGCGTCGGCCTCGCTGTAGACGGCGCCGGTCGGGTTGGACGGGGAGACGAACAGGACGACCTTCGTACGCTCCGTGCGCGCCGCCTCCAGCTGCTCCACCGACACCCGGTACCCGGTCGTCTCGTCGGCCACAACCTCCACCGGCACGCCGCCCGCGAGCCGGATCGACTCCGGGTAGGTGGTCCAGTACGGGGCCGGGACGATGACCTCGTCGCCCGGGTCCAGGATCGCGGCGAAGGCCTCGTAGATCGCCTGCTTGCCGCCGTTGGTCACCAGGACCTCGGAGGCGTCGACCTCGTATCCGGAGTCGCGCAGCGTCTTCGCGGCGATCGCGGCCTTCAGCTCGGGCAGGCCCCCCGCCGGCGTGTAGCGGTGGTACTTCGGGTTGCGACAGGCCTCGACCGCGGCCTCGACGATGTAGTCGGGCGTCGGGAAGTCGGGCTCGCCCGCGCCGAAGCCGATGACCGGACGCCCGGCGGCCTTGAGGGCCTTGGCCTTGGCGTCGACGGCGAGGGTCGCGGACTCGGAGATGGCACCGATGCGCGCGGAGACCCGGCGCTCGGTGGGGGAGGAAGGCGGGGGAGTTGCAGCGCTCATGCGGGCCATGGTCCCAGACCTCCGCCGAGGGGAGCACCCGCGTTTCACGGACCGGTCAGCATGTGGACAGGCGTTTGAGCAGGCTCTGGCAAGGAGGGCGGGGAAGGGGTGCCGGGGCGGTCGGAAGGTGTTCAGGAGCGTGCTGTTCGACGCCGGGCCGCTGACCACGTACACTCACTGGCTGTTGGCCCTCAACGACCACATCGTTCGATGCGGTAGGTTGGGGGAACCACAAAGGGTCGTAGCTCAATTGGTAGAGCACTGGTCTCCAAAACCAGCGGTTGGGGGTTCAAGTCCCTCCGGCCCTGCTACACACACCTTCGCCAGGATGTGTGCGCATGTACGTACTTCAATGCACCGCCGTGCGGCTCCACCGGGCGCGGCACGGCCATGACCCGGAATCAGGTGAGAAGCGTGACGGACGCCGTGGGCTCCATCGACATGCCTGATGCCCAGGACGAGGCAGCGGAGTCCAAGGATTCGAAGAAGAAGGCCCGCAAGGGCGGTAAGCGCGGAAAGAAGGGCCCTCTGGGCCGTCTCGCGCTCTTCTACCGGCAGGTCGTCGCCGAACTCCGTAAAGTTGTCTGGCCGACACGCAGCCAGCTGACGACGTACACCTCCGTCGTGATCGTGTTCGTTGTCATCATGATTGGCATCGTGACGTTGATTGACTCCGGCTTCTCGCAGGTAGTCAAGTACGTCTTCGGCTGATCAGCGAAGGGCGCCCCTCATCGGCGCCCCTTTCGCATGTTCCACCCCATCTGTAGCCAGGAAGAAGCAGCCACCGTGTCTGACCCGAACCTGAACGACGCCATCGAGTCGGTCGAGTCCGTCGAGGACGAGCTCGAGATCACCGAGGCGGCCGACGAGGACGAGGCCGAGGCTGCCGACGCCGCTGCGGGCGAAGCGGCCGAAGAGGCTGCCCTGCACGTCGAGTCCGATGACGTCGAGGCCTCCGCGACCGAGTCCACCGAGGACGACGTTCTCGACGAGGCCGAGGCCTTCGACGAGGACGAGCTCGCCGACGCCGCTGAGGACGACGAGTCCGACGAGTCCACCGAGGAAGAGGAGCCGGCGGAGCCCGCCGCCCCCGTCGACCCGGTCGAGGCCCTGCGCCAGGAGCTCCGCTTCCTGCCCGGCGAGTGGTACGTCATCCACACGTACGCCGGTTACGAGAAGCGTGTGAAGGCCAACCTCGAACAGCGTGCCGTCTCGCTGAACGTCGAGGAGTTCATCTACCAGGCCGAGGTCCCCGAAGAGGAGATCGTCCAGATCAAGAACGGCGAGCGCAAGAACGTCCGGCAGAACAAGCTGCCCGGTTACGTTCTCGTCCGCATGGATCTGACGAACGAGTCCTGGGGCGTCGTCCGCAACACCCCCGGTGTCACCGGCTTCGTGGGCAACGCCTACGACCCGTACCCGCTGACGCTGGACGAGATCGTGAAGATGCTCGCCCCGGAGGCCGAGGAGAAGGCCGCCCGCGAGGCCGCCGAGGCCGAGGGCAAGCCGGCTCCGCAGCGCAAGGTCGAGGTCCAGGTCCTGGACTTCGAGGTGGGCGACTCGGTCACCGTCACCGACGGCCCGTTCGCGACGCTGCAGGCGACCATCAACGAGATCAACGCCGACTCGAAGAAGGTCAAGGGCCTCGTCGAGATCTTCGGCCGCGAGACCCCGGTCGAGCTCAGCTTCGACCAGATCCAGAAGAACTAGCGGCTCCGGCCGCCCGCGCTTTCTGGAACCAGCACTTCCGAGCAGGTCAGAGGGGCTCTCACAGCCCCTCTGACCTGCTCGGTTTTTAGCCGCGCAGCTATACCCGTTATCGTTGTGCGGTATGCCTCCATCCGGTTGATCGGATGCAGGCGGTTCACTCTCACTAGGACCCGGAGAGAGCAATGCCTCCCAAGAAGAAGAAGGTCACGGGGCTTATCAAGCTCCAGATCAACGCCGGTGCGGCGAACCCGGCCCCGCCGGTCGGCCCCGCGCTCGGCCAGCACGGCGTCAACATCATGGAGTTCTGCAAGGCCTACAACGCGGCGACCGAGTCGCAGCGTGGCTGGGTGATCCCGGTGGAGATCACGGTCTACGAGGACCGTTCCTTCACCTTCATCACCAAGACTCCGCCGGCCGCGAAGATGATCCTCAAGGCCGCTGGTGTCGAGAAGGGCTCCGGCGAGCCGCACAAGACCAAGGTCGCGAAGATCACCGAGGCCCAGGTCCGCGAGATCGCCACGACGAAGCTCGCCGACCTCAACGCCAACGACCTGGACGCCGCGTCGAAGATCATCGCCGGCACCGCCCGTTCCATGGGCATCACGGTCGAGGGCTGATCTCAGCTCACCCCCGTTTGACCCCCAGTGGTAGGGCCATGCGCTGGCCCACACCACGACTCCATGCCTGCCACGCGGCGCCAGCCGCATGGTGTTACTTCACACAGGAGCAGAAGTGAAGCGCAGCAAGACTCTCCGCGCTGCGGACGCCAAGATCGACGCGGACAAGCTGTACGCGCCGCTCGAGGCGGTCCGTCTCGCCAAGGAGACCTCCACGACCAAGTTCGACGGCACCGTCGAGGTCGCCTTCCGCCTGGGTGTCGACCCGCGCAAGGCCGACCAGATGGTCCGTGGCACCGTGAACCTCCCGCACGGCACCGGTAAGACCGCCCGGGTCCTGGTCTTCGCGACCGGCGACCGTGCCGAGGCCGCGCTTGCCGCGGGCGCCGACATCGTCGGCTCCGACGAGCTCATCGACGAGGTCTCGAAGGGCCGTCTGGACTTCGACGCCGTCGTCGCCACCCCGGACCTCATGGGCAAGGTCGGCCGCCTCGGCCGCGTGCTCGGTCCCCGTGGCCTGATGCCGAACCCGAAGACCGGTACGGTCACCCCCGACGTCGCCAAGGCGGTCGAGGAGATCAAGGGCGGCAAGATCGAGTTCCGCGTCGACAAGCACTCGAACCTGCACTTCATCATCGGCAAGGTGTCCTTCGACGACGCCAAGCTGGTGGAGAACTACGGTGCGGCTCTGGAGGAGATCCTCCGTCTGAAGCCGTCCGCCGCCAAGGGCCGGTACATCAAGAAGGCGACCATCACCACCACGATGGGCCCCGGTATCGCGCTCGACTCGAACCGCACCCGCAACCTCCTCGTCGAGGAGGACCCGGCCGCCGTCTGATCCTCCGGATCGGCAGCAGTCGCGGGTTCGCGCGCTGAGCTGTACTGAGACCGGCCCCCGCACCTCGTCAGAGGAGCGGGGGCCGGTTTTTTCGTGTGCCCTTGTCAGTGGCAGCGGTTAGGCTCTTCGGAGTTTGCCGATTCATTACCGATGCGCGGCACCAGCAGATCCTGGGGGGATCCACATGCGTCACATCCACCGCAACGCCGCTGCCGCCGTGCTGGCCGGTGTTCTGGTCACCGGCCTCGCCGCCTGTTCCGGCGGCGACAAACCGGCCGCGGGCAAGTCGGCCGAGGGCTCCGCGGACCAGGCGGCCGGGAAGCCCGCCGAGGCGACGTTCGCGGCGGCTGTGAAGCGCGCGGCCGCCAAGAACAGCGAGCTGACGTCGTTCTCGTACACGATGACCGGGAAGGTGCCCGACGCCGGCGCCGTCGAGGCGAGCGCGTCGATGAGCATGAAGCCGCTCGCGATGCAGATGAAGGCCAAGGGCGGCTCCGGGGGCGAGTCCGGCGAGTTCGAGATCCGCTTCGTCGACAACGCCATGTACATGAACGCGGGCGAACCGGTGGACGGCAAGTCCTGGTTCAAGCTCGACCTGTCCGCCCTGGGGAAGCAGGGTGGCAGCAACCCCCTGGCCGGCCTCGGCGGCCAGGCGGACAAGAACCCGGCCGAGGAGTCCAACAACCTGACCGCCGCCAAGGACCTCAAGAAGATCGGCGAGGAGACGGTCGACGGCGTGAAGACCACGCATTACGCGGGCACCGTCACCCTCGACCAGCTGCGCGACAGCCTCAAGGGGAAGGACGCCGCCGCCAAGGGCCGCGCGGAGAAGTCCCTGAAGCAGTACGAGGAGTGGGGCGTCGGCTCGCTGCAGATGGACATGTGGATCGACGGACAGGACCACACCAAGCAGTTCCGGACGCAGGCCACGGCCGCCAAGGGCCCGCTGGACATGACCGTCAAGTTCCTGGACTACAACAAGCCGGTCACCGTGCGGGCCCCGCAGCCGGACCAGGTCGCCGACCTTGCCGAGATGATGAAGGGTGCCACCGCCGGCGCCACCGCGGGCGGCGCCGGCACCGCCTGACGGCCACGGATCCGGACGGCCCGCGCCGGGTCCCTATGAGCGGATTTGCTCGACCCGGGCCCCGTAACGTACGCTTCCCCAGAAGCCAAAGACCGCTGGTCGTTGCCGTGCTCTCAATCGAGGGGGCGGTGGCCGAAGGATCCGCTGGATGCGGACGACCCGCGCAGGTGACCGTGGAAAGTTCCTGGATGTTCCTCTTCTGAGTGCAGCTGGTTGAGCTACGCCCCGTGCGCCTGCGCCGGGGCGTTTCGTATTGTTCAGCCCCTTCTGAGCGGTCCTCATCACCCGGAAGGAGGCCGACGCTCTATGGCAAGGCCCGACAAGGCTGCCGCGGTAGCCGAGCTCGCGGACCAGTTCCGCAGCTCGAACGCCGCCGTGCTGACCGAGTACCGGGGTCTCACCGTGGCGCAGCTCAAGACGCTGCGTCGTTCGCTCGGTGAGAACGCCCAGTACGCCGTGGTGAAGAACACGCTGACCAAGATTGCGGCCAACGAGGCCGGGATCACTTCGCTCGACGACCAGTTCAACGGTCCGACGGCGGTTGCCTTCATCACCGGTGACCCGGTGGAGTCGGCGAAGGGTCTTCGTGACTTCGCCAAGGAGAACCCGAACCTGATCATCAAGGGCGGTGTCCTTGATGGCAAGGCGCTGTCCGCCGATGAGATCAAGAAGCTTGCGGACCTCGAGTCCCGCGAGGTTCTGCTCAGCAAGCTGGCCGGCGCGTTCAAGGGCAAGCAGTCCCAGACTGCCTCGCTCTTCCAGGCGCTGCCGTCGAAGCTCGTCCGCACCGCGGAAGCGCTTCGCGTCAAGCTCGCCGAGCAGGGCGGTGCCGAGTAACTCGGCTCGCGCATTGATCGCGGCCCACTAGGGGCGCGGTCGCAGCGGGCCGAACGTACGCCCGCCTACATGTACATCCGGCACCCGCCGAATTAGTGGAAGGATCGCCCATCATGGCGAAGCTCAGCCAGGAAGACCTGCTCGCCCAGTTCGAGGAGATGACCCTCATCGAGCTCTCCGAGTTCGTGAAGGCCTTCGAGGAGAAGTTCGACGTCACCGCCGCCGCGGCCGTCGCCGTTGCCGGCCCCGCCGCCGGTGGCCCGGCCGCCGAGGCCGTCGAGGAGCAGGACGAGTTCGACGTCATCCTCGAGGGTGCTGGCGAGAAGAAGATCCAGGTCATCAAGGTCGTGCGCGAGCTGACCTCCCTGGGTCTGAAGGAGGCCAAGGACCTCGTCGACGGCACCCCGAAGCCGGTCCTCGAGAAGGTCGCCAAGGAGGCCGCTGACAAGGCTGCCGAGTCCCTCAAGGCCGCTGGCGCCTCCGTCACGGTCAAGTAACACCTCGCGGGTCCCTGACCCGCACCGTCCCGCAGGCGCGCCCGCGCGCCGCCGGACACCGCCAAGGGCGATCACCCATCCGGGTGGTCGCCCTTCGGCGTACCCGTGACGCCTGCCTTGCACGCGGCTCGTCGGGGAGTATGGTGATCTTCGCCGTCTGCTCGGCGAGGACGCAGGCGTACGCCCCGCAACGGCTCCCGCGGCGATCTCCGGGGAGCGGAGGGGTCTTGACGAACCGCACGCAGCGCGCAATTCTCAGGACGCGTCGTCACAACGATCCGGATCCGAGGCATGGATCGACGGCGAAGAGGGCAGTACTAATCTGCGTCTGCGCGGCGCACGGCTGACCGAGGTACCGAGGTACTTGAGAAGAGCAATGCGGGTCTCGAAAAATCCGCCCTGGACATCAGTGTGCCGAGTGGCTACACTGTCCCTTTGCGCTGCCTGTTAGCTGTCCCCTGCCCGTCACCAGGGGCATGCCCTCGCTTGAGCACCTCGGATTGAACCGCCCTGACCTGGCTTTTCCGGCCGAATCAGAAACGTCTCTCTCTGTGCCCACGTGGGACCGGTACGCGCGTAGTGAGTCCGAGCCCTCGGAAGGACCCCCTCTTGGCCGCCTCGCGCAACGCCTCGACCGCCAATACGAACAACGGCGCCAGCACCGCCCCGCTGCGCATCTCCTTTGCAAAGATCAAGGAGCCCCTCGAGGTTCCGAACCTTCTTGCGCTGCAGACCGAGAGCTTTGACTGGCTGCTCGGCAATGCCGCTTGGAAGTCTCGGGTCGAGGCCGCTCTCGAGAGTGGACAGGACGTCCCCACGAAGTCCGGTCTGGAGGAGATCTTCGAAGAGATCTCCCCGATCGAGGACTTCTCCGGGTCGATGTCGCTGACCTTCCGCGACCACCGCTTCGAGCCGCCGAAGAACTCGATCGACGAGTGCAAGGAGCGCGACTTCACGTTCGCGGCCCCGCTCTTCGTCACCGCAGAGTTCACCAACAACGAGACCGGCGAGATCAAGTCCCAGACGGTCTTCATGGGCGACTTCCCGCTCATGACCAACAAGGGCACCTTCGTCATCAACGGCACCGAGCGTGTCGTCGTGTCGCAGCTGGTCCGCTCGCCGGGTGTCTACTTCGACTCCAACATCGACAAGACGTCCGACAAGGACATCTTCACGGCCAAGATCATCCCGTCCCGGGGTGCCTGGCTCGAGATGGAGATCGACAAGCGCGACATGGTCGGTGTCCGCATCGACCGCAAGCGCAAGCAGTCCGTCACCGTTCTCCTGAAGGCTCTCGGTTGGACCACCGAGCAGATCCTCGAGGAGTTCGGCGAGTACGAGTCGATGCGCGCCACCCTGGAGAAGGACCACACCCAGGGCCAGGACGACGCGCTGCTCGACATCTACCGCAAGCTGCGTCCGGGCGAGCCGCCGACGCGCGAGGCCGCTCAGACGCTGCTCGAGAACCTCTACTTCAACCCGAAGCGCTACGACCTCGCGAAGGTCGGCCGCTACAAGGTGAACAAGAAGCTCGGCGCCGACGAGCCGCTGGACGCCGGCGTGCTCACCACCGACGACGTCATCGCGACCATCAAGTACCTGGTCAAGCTGCACGCCGGTGAGACCGAGACGGTCGGCGAGTCGGGTCGGAACATCGTCGTCGAGACCGACGACATCGACCACTTCGGCAACCGTCGTCTGCGCAACGTCGGCGAGCTCATCCAGAACCAGGTCCGTACGGGTCTGGCTCGTATGGAGCGCGTCGTGCGCGAGCGCATGACGACCCAGGACGTCGAGGCGATCACGCCGCAGACCCTGATCAACATCCGGCCGGTCGTCGCCTCCATCAAGGAGTTCTTCGGCACCAGCCAGCTGTCGCAGTTCATGGACCAGAACAACCCGCTGTCGGGTCTCACCCACAAGCGCCGTCTGTCGGCGCTCGGCCCGGGTGGTCTCTCGCGTGAGCGTGCCGGCTTCGAGGTCCGTGACGTGCACCCGTCCCACTACGGCCGCATGTGCCCGATCGAGACGCCCGAAGGCCCGAACATCGGTCTGATCGGTTCGCTCGCCTCGTACGGCCGCGTCAACGCGTTCGGCTTCATCGAGACGCCGTACCGCAAGGTCGTCGACGGCCAGGTCACCGACGAGGTCGACTACGTCACCGCCGACGAGGAGGACCGCTTCGTCATCGCGCAGGCCAACGCCGCGCTCAACGACGAGATGCGGTTCACCGAGCCGCGCGTCCTGGTTCGCCGCCGTGGTGGCGAGGTCGACTACGTGCCCGGCACCGAGGTCGACTACATGGACGTCTCGCCGCGCCAGATGGTGTCGGTCGCGACCGCCATGATCCCGTTCCTCGAGCACGACGACGCCAACCGTGCCCTCATGGGCGCGAACATGATGCGTCAGGCCGTGCCGCTGATCACGTCCGAGGCGCCGCTCGTCGGCACCGGCATGGAGTACCGCTGCGCGGTCGACGCCGGTGACGTCATCAAGGCGGAGAAGGCGGGTGTCGTCCAGGAGGTCTCCGCGGACTACATCACCGTCGCCAACGACGACGGCACGTACACCACGTACCGGATCGCCAAGTTCTCCCGCTCCAATCAGGGCACCTCGGTCAACCAGAAGGTTGTCGTCGACGAGGGCGCCCGCGTGATCGAGGGCCAGGTCCTGGCCGACGGTCCCGCCACCCAGCAGGGTGAGATGGCGCTGGGCAAGAACCTGCTCGTGGCGTTCATGCCGTGGGAGGGTCACAACTACGAGGACGCGATCATCCTGTCGCAGCGCCTCGTGCAGGACGACGTCCTCTCCTCGATCCACATCGAGGAGCACGAGGTCGACGCCCGTGACACCAAGCTCGGCCCGGAGGAGATCACCCGGGACATCCCGAACGTCTCCGAGGAGGTCCTCGCCGACCTCGACGAGCGCGGCATCATCCGTATCGGTGCCGAGGTCGTCGCCGGCGACATCCTCGTCGGCAAGGTCACGCCCAAGGGCGAGACCGAGCTGACGCCGGAGGAGCGCCTGCTCCGCGCGATCTTCGGTGAGAAGGCCCGCGAGGTCCGTGACACCTCGCTGAAGGTGCCGCACGGCGAGACCGGCAAGGTCATCGGCGTCCGCGTCTTCGACCGTGAAGAGGGCGACGAGCTGCCGCCGGGTGTGAACCAGCTGGTTCGCGTCTACGTGGCGCAGAAGCGCAAGATCACGGACGGTGACAAGCTCGCCGGCCGTCACGGCAACAAGGGTGTCATCTCCAAGATCCTGCCCATCGAGGACATGCCGTTCCTCGAGGACGGGACCCCGGTCGACATCATCCTCAACCCGCTCGGTGTCCCGTCCCGAATGAACCCGGGGCAGGTCCTGGAGATCCACCTCGGCTGGCTCGCCAGCCGCGGCTGGGACGTCTCCGGTCTGGCCGACGACTGGGCCAAGCGTCTGCAGGCCATCGGCGCCGACCAGGTCGCCGCCGGTACCAACGTCGCGACCCCGGTCTTCGACGGTGCCCGCGAGGACGAGATCTCCGGTCTCTTCGAGGCCACGATCCCCAACCGCGACGGCGACCGCCTGGTCCGCCCGTCCGGCAAGGCGCAGCTCTTCGACGGCCGCTCCGGCGAGCCGTTCCCGGACCCGATCTCGGTCGGGTACATGTACATCCTGAAGCTGCACCACTTGGTCGACGACAAGCTGCACGCCCGCTCGACCGGTCCGTACTCGATGATCACCCAGCAGCCGCTGGGTGGTAAGGCCCAGTTCGGTGGCCAGCGCTTCGGTGAGATGGAGGTGTGGGCGCTGGAGGCATACGGCGCCGCGTACGCCCTCCAGGAGCTGCTGACCATCAAGTCCGACGACGTCACCGGCCGTGTGAAGGTCTACGAGGCCATCGTCAAGGGCGAGAACATCCCCGAGCCCGGCATTCCCGAGTCCTTCAAGGTGCTCATCAAGGAAATGCAGTCGCTCTGCCTCAACGTGGAGGTGCTGTCCTCGGACGGCATGTCCATCGAGATGCGCGACACGGACGAGGACGTCTTCCGCGCTGCGGAGGAGCTCGGTATCGACCTGTCCCGGCGCGAGCCGAGCAGCGTCGAAGAGGTCTGACGGGTCTGACGGGGGCTCGCTGAGAGCCCCCGTCTCCCCCTAGGCCTTATGGGCCTGGGAGGGACCCCCATCCGGACCCCCCTCAGACCATCTTGAAGAATCGACCCCGAAAGAGGGATTGACGACAAGTGCTCGACGTCAACTTCTTCGACGAGCTGCGGATCGGCCTCGCCACCGCTGACGACATTCGTCAGTGGTCCCACGGTGAGGTCAAGAAGCCGGAGACCATCAACTACCGCACCCTCAAGCCCGAAAAGGACGGACTCTTCTGCGAGAAGATCTTCGGTCCGACCCGGGACTGGGAGTGCTACTGCGGCAAGTACAAGCGCGTCCGCTTCAAGGGCATCATCTGTGAGCGCTGTGGCGTAGAGGTCACGCGTGCCAAGGTGCGCCGTGAGCGGATGGGCCACATCGAGCTTGCCGCTCCCGTGACCCACATCTGGTACTTCAAGGGCGTTCCGTCGCGTCTTGGCTACCTGCTCGACCTCGCGCCGAAGGACCTCGAGAAGGTCATCTACTTCGCCGCGTACATGATCACGTTCGTGGACGAGGAGCGCCGCACGCGCGACCTGCCGTCGCTGGAGGCGCACGTCTCCGTCGAGCGTCAGCAGATCGAGAACCGCCGCGACTCGGACCTCGAAGCCCGCGCCAAGAAGCTCGAGACGGACCTCGCCGAGCTTGAGGCCGAGGGTGCCAAGGCCGACGTGCGCCGCAAGGTGCGCGAGGGTGCCGAGCGCGAGATGAAGCAGCTGCGCGACCGTTCGCAGCGCGAGATCGACCGTCTCGACGAGGTGTGGAGCCGCTTCAAGAACCTCAAGGTCCAGGACCTCGAGGGCGACGAGCTGCTCTACCGCGAGCTGCGTGACCGTTTCGGCACGTACTTCGACGGCTCGATGGGTGCCGCTGCCCTGCAGAAGCGCCTGGAGACCTTCGACCTCGACGAGGAGGCCGAGCGCCTCCGCGAGATCATCCGCACCGGCAAGGGCCAGAAGAAGACCCGTGCGCTCAAGCGCCTCAAGGTCGTCTCCGCGTTCCTGCAGACCAGCAACAGCCCCAAGGGCATGGTGCTCGACTGCGTGCCGGTCATCCCGCCGGACCTGCGTCCGATGGTGCAGCTGGACGGTGGCCGCTTCGCGACCTCCGACCTGAACGACCTGTACCGCCGCGTGATCAACCGCAACAACCGCCTCAAGCGACTCCTTGACCTCGGTGCGCCCGAGATCATCGTGAACAACGAGAAGCGCATGCTTCAGGAGGCCGTCGACGCGCTCTTCGACAACGGCCGTCGTGGTCGCCCGGTCACGGGCCCCGGCAACCGTCCGCTGAAGTCGCTGTCCGACATGCTCAAGGGCAAGCAGGGTCGATTCCGTCAGAACCTGCTCGGCAAGCGCGTGGACTACTCCGCGCGTTCCGTCATCGTCGTCGGTCCGCAGCTGAAGCTGCACCAGTGCGGTCTGCCCAAGGCCATGGCACTGGAGCTCTTCAAGCCGTTCGTGATGAAGCGCCTGGTCGACCTGAACCACGCGCAGAACATCAAGAGCGCCAAGCGGATGGTCGAGCGCGGCCGCACGGTCGTGTACGACGTCCTCGAAGAGGTCATCGCCGAGCACCCGGTTCTGCTGAACCGTGCGCCCACGCTGCACCGCCTCGGCATCCAGGCCTTCGAGCCCCAGCTGGTCGAGGGCAAGGCCATCCAGATCCACCCGCTCGTCTGCACCGCGTTCAACGCGGACTTCGACGGTGACCAGATGGCCGTCCACCTGCCGCTCTCCGCGGAGGCGCAGGCCGAGGCCCGCATCCTGATGCTGTCCTCGAACAACATCCTGAAGCCGGCCGACGGTCGTCCCGTCACCATGCCGACCCAGGACATGGTGCTCGGCCTCTTCTTCCTCACCACGGACGAAGAGGAGCGCGAGGTGAAGGGCGCCGGGCGTTCCTTCAACTCGACCGCCGAGGCGATCATGGCGTTCGACGCCCGGGAGCTCTCGCTCCAGGCGAAGGTCGACATCCGCTTCCCGATCGGCACCGTCCCGCCGCGTGGCTGGACCCCGCCGCTCGACGAGGACGGCGAGACGACCTGGCAGCAGGGCGACTCGTTCCGGCTGCGTACGTCCCTGGGCCGCGCGCTCTTCAACGAGCTGCTGCCCGAGGACTACCCGTTCGTCGACTACTCGGTGGGCAAGAAGCAGCTCTCCGAGATCGTCAACGACCTGGCCGAGCGCTACCCCAAGGTCATCGTGGCGGCGACGCTCGACAACCTGAAGGCGGCCGGCTTCTACTGGGCGACCCGTTCCGGTGTCACCGTGGCCATCTCCGACGTCGTGGTCCCCGAGGCCAAGAAGGCGATCGTCGCGGGCTACGAGGCGCAGGACGAGAAGGTCCAGAAGCAGTACGAGCGCGGTCTGATCACCAAGGACGAGCGCACGCAGGAGCTCATCGCGATCTGGACCAAGGCGACCAACGAGGTTGCCGAGGCGATGAACGCGAACTTCCCCAAGACGAACCCCATCTTCATGATGGTTGACTCGGGTGCCCGAGGAAACATGATGCAGATGCGTCAGATCGCCGGTATGCGTGGTCTGGTGTCGAACGCGAAGAACGAGACCATCCCGCGTCCGATCAAGGCCTCGTTCCGCGAGGGCCTGACCGTGCTCGAGTACTTCATCTCGACCCACGGTGCCCGTAAGGGTCTCGCCGACACCGCCCTGCGTACCGCCGACTCGGGTTACCTGACCCGTCGTCTGGTGGACGTCTCGCAGGACGTCATCATCCGCGAGGAGGACTGCGGCACCGACCGCGGCCTCAAGCTCAAGATCGCGGAGCGGGGCGCCGACGGCGTGCTGCGCAAGACCGAGGACGTCGAGACCTCCGTCTACGCCCGCATGCTCGCCGAGGACGTCGTCGTCGACGGCAAGGTCATCGCGCCGGCCAACGTGGACCTCGGTGACGTGCTCATCGACGCCCTCGTGGGTGCGGGTGTCGAGGAGGTCAAGACCCGCTCGGTCCTGACCTGTGAGTCCGCGGTCGGCACCTGTGCCTTCTGCTACGGGCGCTCGCTCGCCACCGGCAAGCTGGTCGACATCGGTGAGGCGGTCGGCATCATCGCCGCCCAGTCCATCGGTGAGCCCGGTACCCAGCTGACGATGCGTACCTTCCACACCGGTGGTGTGGCCGGTGACGACATCACGCAGGGTCTGCCGCGTGTCGTCGAGCTCTTCGAGGCCCGTACGCCCAAGGGTGTCGCGCCGATCTCGGAGGCCAAGGGCCGCGTCCGGATCGAGGAGACCGAGAAGACCAAGAAGATCGTCGTCACCCCGGACGACGGCAGCGAGGAGACGGCGTTCCCGATCTCCAAGCGTGCCCGTCTGCTGGTCGGCGAGGGCGACGCGGTCGAGGTGGGCCAGAAGCTCACCGTCGGTGCCACCAACCCGCACGACGTGCTGCGGATCCTCGGTCAGCGTGCGGTCCAGGTCCACCTGGTCGGCGAAGTCCAGAAGGTCTACAACTCGCAGGGCGTGTCGATCCACGACAAGCACATCGAGATCATCATCCGGCAGATGCTGCGCCGCGTGACGATCATCGAGTCCGGCGACGCGGAGCTGCTGCCGGGCGAGCTCGTCGAGCGCTCGAAGTTCGAGACCGAGAACCGTCGTGTGGTCACCGAGGGCGGTCACCCCGCCTCCGGCCGTCCGCAGCTGATGGGTATCACCAAGGCCTCGCTGGCGACGGAATCCTGGCTGTCGGCCGCCTCCTTCCAGGAGACGACCCGAGTCCTGACGGATGCGGCGATCAACGCCAAGTCCGACAGCCTCATCGGCCTCAAGGAGAACGTCATCATCGGTAAGCTCATCCCGGCCGGTACGGGCCTGTCCCGCTACCGCAACATCCGGGTCGAGCCGACCGAAGAGGCCAAGGCCGCGATGTACTCGGCCGTCGGCTACGACGACATCGACTACTCGCCGTTCGGCACGGGCTCCGGCCAGGCCGTTCCGCTGGAGGACTACGACTACGGTCCGTACAACCAGTAAGGCGTACGTCTGCCGAAGGGCGCCCACTCCGCTTGCGCGGGGTGGGCGCCCTTCGGGGTTTTCCGGCGTGCTCAGCGCGCGGCCAGCTGCCACAGGCCGAGCGCGGTCCCGGTCACCGCGGTCAGCGCGGCGATGCTCGCCACCGGCCAGCGGGTCCGCTCCAGCGCGTCGAGGCGGCTCTCGTGGTCGGCGAGCTGGCGGTCGGTCTGGTCACTGCGCTGGACGAGCAGGGCGAGCGCTCCGTCGACGCGGGCGAACCCGGCCTCCAGGGTGCCGCGCAGCCGCTCAAGCTCCAGGGCGACCGCGACCGGGTCGCCCGGGTCAGCCTCGGTCATCGGCGGCACCCGTGTGCTGGGACCCGGTGCGCAGCCAGCCCGGCAGCAGGGCCTGGACGGCGGGCAGCGCCATGACACGGGCGAGCCCGCCCGCCACGGCCAGGGCCCCGGCGACCCAGGGCAGGCCGGCCGGGATGCCGGAGGCGTCCACGAGGGCGGGCAGGGCGAGGGCGAGGGCGACGGCGGTCTGGAGGACGGTGCGCAGGGTGGTCTTGGCTGCTTCGGACATGGGGTTCTCATTTCTGGTGCGGCGGGGCACGGGGGCTGCCCGGGGCCCGGGCCGGCGGTGCGCCGCCTCCGTGGCCCCGGGTGGCCCCGGGGTGGCGGCCCCGGGGCCGGGCGGGGCGGTCAGGCGGTGAACGGGACCTTCAGGGCGTCCCAGGACGTGCGTCCGGGCACGCCGTCGGCGTCCGGGCCGTCGAAGCCCAGCCGGCGCTGCCACTGGGCGTAGGAGGCCCGGTCGGCGCCGGTCCACCGCGGGCCCGGGCCCTCGGCGTACGCCGAGCAGCCCTCGGCGACCAGGCGCCGTCCCATGGCGGTGATCACCGGCGACTCGCGGCCCTCGGTGAAGAACCCGGCGCCGGGGAACGGCTGGCGGGACGCCCCGGCGCGGGCCGCCGCCGCTGCGGCCTCGGCCGCCGCGGAGGTCCCCGCGTCCTTGCCGGCGAGGCGGGCGGCGATGCGGGCGCGCAGATCGGGCATGGTGAACCCGCGCGGATCGCTCTTCCAGTCCGACCACTCCAGGTGGCCGATCACGCTCTTGGCCGACCAGCCGTGGGCGCGGCACAGGGCCGCCGACACCCGCTCGATGGCGTCGAGCTGGGCGGCGGGCCAGGGGTCCTCCCCGTCGCCCAGGTTGACGCACTCGAAGCCGTAGAAGCGGGCGTTGCCGTCGACCGCGCCCGAGCTGCCCTCGTGCCGGTGGGTGGCCGGCGGGCGGTCGCCGTAGTCCTCCGCGATCACGGCGTTCAGGACGGCCGGGTCGCCGCCGCCCGCGTGGTTGGCGCGGCCGTTGCCGACCAGGTGGACGGTGCCGTCCTTGGCGATGACGCCGTGGCACAGCGGGCCCGGCAGCTCGTCGTAGCCGTCGTAGCAGAGCCGGACCGAGGCATCGGTGCCGCTGCTCACCGTGTGGTGGACGATCACGCCGTTGACCGGGCCCCAGGCGCCCTTGTGGTTGCGGTTGTGGTCGCGCCAGCCGTCGACCTCGACGACGCTGACGCCTTCGGCGCGCAGCGCGCTCACAAATGCGTCTGCGGACAGGGGAGTTGACATGGATGATCCGTTCGGTGGGAAGGTGAAGGCCCCCCGTGCCGGAAGGCACGGGGGGCCGGTGGAGGGGGAGGGCGGGGAGAGGGAGGGCGGGACGGTCAGGCGACGGCCGCCCAGAGGGAGTTGGTGTCGTTGATCACGGTCTTGGGGGCGAAGGTCGTCGGCAGCGAGGCCTGGCCCGTCGCGGGCAGTCGGCCGTAGCGGGCGAACGCGTTCGGCATCCGGGCGGAACCCGCGGGCCGGTCGCCCGCGCCCGCGCCCATCGCGAAGGCGGGGCCCTTGCCCGGCTCGGTGGGGCCGTTGATGAGCAGCGCCACCCAGTAGTTCCCGGCGGCCGCGTCATAGCTCTTGGTCAGCGGGCACACCGCGGTGGCGCCGTCCTTGATGACGTCCTTCAACGAGCCCGTGACGCCGACCCGGGTGCCGTTCGCGTCGTAGAGCCCCGCGTACGTCGCCTCGCTCAGGGTGCCGCCGACGTAACCGGTGCAGTAGAAGACGAGACTGCTGAGGGTGGCGGGGGTGTTGAGGCGGACGCCCATCAGATAGACCGAGCCGGCGCCGCAGTACTGCGAGCGGGTGCCGGAGGTCGCGGCGGGGTCGAAGCCCCAGGCCTTGAACCCGAGGTCGCCCGGCGCCCAACTGCCGGGGGTGGCCACCGCGTCCACGTACGCCTTGCGGGTCAGATGGCCCGCGGCCGTGGGGGTGTCGGGGGTGGTGGGGGCCGAGGTGAACGTCTTGGCGCCGTCGATGCTCTGCGCCCCGCTCAGCAGGACCGCCGAGCCCAGCGGGGCCGCGCCGACCGCGACGGCGTCCAGGACGACCTTGCCGGTGCGGTCGTTGACCGACTGCACCGGAATGCCCTCGGGGCGTACGTAGCGCAGATCTCCCGCGGCCTGGTCCAGCGCGTTGACGTCGGCCGCGCTGAGCACGACGGCGCCCTTCTTGCCGTTGACCGACGAGACCGGGTCGACCGTGCCGGGCGGGAGCTGGGTGACGGGCACCCGGCCGGCCGCGTCGAGCGCGGCCACGCCGTTCGCGGCACCGACCGAGGCGGCGGGCACGGCCTTCACGTCGGCGGGCGTGAGCACGATGTCGGCGGTGCCCTTGCCGTTCACGGACCGCACGGCGCCGGGCGCGCCCGCCGGTCCCGCCGGGCCCTGTGCGCCGGCCGGTCCCGGCGGGCCGGGAACGGCGACGTACTCCGGGGCCTGCGGGTCGGCGGGAGCGAGGTCGGCGAGGTCGACGGCCGGCCGGGCCGCCGGGAGCACGATGTTGTACGTGCGGTTGGAGGGCAGCCCGGAGAGCTGTTCGGTCACGGTGTACTGCCACTTGGCGGGGTTCATGCCCGGGGCGTCGGTGGCCGGCAGCACCGCGCTGACCCGGCCGTCCGCGTCCAGCGGGGCCACGATCGGGCCGCCGAGGATGACATCGCTCGCGGTGTGGGTGAGCAGGGCGGGGGCGCTGAAGGTGACCGTGCCGCTCAGGGCGGTGCCCGCCGGGGTGAGGTAGCGGGCGGTGACGGTCACCGTGGGAATGGTGGAGGGCAACACGGAGGTGCTCCTAGGACTGGGGGTCAGGAGAGGGGGACGGCAGCGGCGTCAGGACTTGACGCCGTACAGCGCGCGGGGCGAGCAGCGGACGGTGGCGCCGGGCGCCCCGGCCCGCGCCTGCACCAGGAAGGTGACGGGGCTGTCGTACGCGGCGCCGATCGGCGCGGTGAACTCCAGCGTTCCCGTGGCGCTCGGCCCGACCTGGACACCGTTGACGAGCAGCCGGACCTCGCCGCCCGGCGTCGCCGCGATCAGGCAGTACAGGTACGGGTGTTGGGCGATGGCGTTGCCGTTGTAGAGGGTGGTCCACTCGGTGGCCGAGGTGGACTCCCAGCGGCCGGTGTCCTCAGGGGTGGGCAGCGGATACGGGATGTAGGGGCGGGCCAGGCCCTCGCCGCCGGTGTCGTCGGCGAACAGGGCGTTGCCCTTGCGGTCGAAGACCTTCACCGACTGGTTGGGCTGGAGGTCGGGAGCGTCGGCGTGCACGGTGAGCGCCTTGGACCCGTCGTCGCGCCGCACGAAGAACCCCTGCTGCTCCTCGCCCCCGGGCCGGGCCGGGGAGACCTGGCCGATGTAGAGGAGCTCGGCGCCCTTCTGCTCGTCCCGGTTGCGGACCGCGAGCTGTCCGCCGTCGCTGATGACGACGTTGCCGCCGCTGATGCGGTCCATCGCGGGGCGGGTGTTGGCGCTGCCCATCAGGGCCCGCACCTGGCGTTCCAGGGCGCGGATGCGGTCCAGGAGATCCGTGGGGATCGCGGCCATCTAGGCGTCCTCCAGTTCCAGATAGAGCTTCGCGGTCTCGGCCCGGCCGCGGCCGGGAGGCGTCACGGTCAGGCCGACGATCCGGTAGCGCGGATCGGGCCCTTCCTGGTGCCAGCCGTCCCGGATGCGCAGCAGCACCGAGGCGCCGATGAGGGCGGGCGTGATGCGGCCGTCCACCCGGACGGTGACCTCGGGGATGATCTGCGGCTGCCGGGCCCGGGCCAGTTCGGCCCGGGCGAGGCTGTCCAGGACGGCCCGGTCCGAGATGCCGCTGTGGTCCGACGACCCCTCCAGGCGGGGCCAGCCCGCCTCCAGGTCGTCGCCGGCGACCGCCGGGTCGGACATCTGCGGCAGCGAGGCGGCGGCGTTGTTGTTGTTCGCCGTCTCGCCGCGGGCGAGCCACACGTTGGCCTGCACGGTCGAGTCGGCGGGCAGGCTGTAGGTCAGCACCGGCCCCGGCCGGTCCAGGACGATGGGCACCGCGCCGGTACGGATCTTGGGGTGCCCCAGCTGGAGCCTCTTGACCCGGGCCCCGGTGTCGGAGTCGCGATAGCACTGCACGCGCCACTCGAAGCCGTACTGCAGGGCCGCGAGCTGGTCGATCAGCTCCCGCACCCGGGCGAGGTCGGTGCGGGCGTAGGCATGGCTGCCCAGCACGCCCGACGGCTCGTCGTCCAGGACGATCCCGATGTCGCCGCCCGGCTGCTCCTGGACGTGCCGCACCAGCGCGCGGGCGATGTCGAACTGGTCGGCGCCGGGGGCCGGGAAGGACAGGTCGGCGGAGAGGATGCGGTGGTCGAGGTAGGAGTCGAAGGTGCCCGCCTGGATCTGCACCTCCAGGCGGCCCCGGTCGTCGCCCGCCGGGGTCGAGGTCCACAGGATCCCGCCCCACCAGATGTCCGAGCCGCGCTCCAGCCAGACCGCGGTGCGGCCGGGCCGGAGCGCCGCGCGGGCCCGCGCGGCGAGCGCCGCGTCGGGCAGCGGGACGGTGGCGCGCAGCTGGCCCGGCTTGCCGATGAAGTCGTCGAACTCGACCTCGGTGAGCGGCAGCGCGTCGATGACCCGGTCGGTCCGCAGATCGCAGAACAGGGCGCGATAGGTGACCTCGCCGGTCGGCATCGCACGGTTCACGGGGCGACCTCGTAGGTGCCGTACACCTCGTACCAGCTGTCCGGCACCGGGGTCATCGGGTCGTCGGCGTCGACCCACACGCCGGTCGGCTTGCCGCTGGCCTGGACGGTCGACCAGTTGCGGGCCACGCCGTTGGGGTGGAAGGCGGTGCTGGTCTCGGCGCCGCCGTAGAAGTAGCCGCCCGCGTCGCCGCCCGTGCGGGCACGGAAGTTGATGGTCAGGCCGCGCGGTCCTGCCGGGCGGACCGGCAGGCTCAGGTACCAGTTGCCGTTCTTGTTCGGCCCGCCCCAGTTGCTGGTGGAGCCGATGACCAGGGCGGCCTGGAAGTGCACGATCGGGCCGTCCTTGATGTAGCGCCCCCACAGCGAGCCGTTGCCGAGCTTGGGGACCGGGGCGCCGGCGGTGGCCTGGCCCCAGGCGGGCGTGTAGTCCCGCCACGTGGCCCGCGGCTCGGGGTAGGGCCGCCACTCGGTGCCGTTCCAGCGCTCCAGGCTGCCGCCGTTGTCGCGGTACTGGCCGGGGTAGGAGCCGCGGTAGGCGGGGCCGCCCGCGGGGATGATGCCGCCGACCGACGCCGTGGGGCGGCGCAGGTCCTTCACGGCCGTGGTCCAGTCGATGCCGCCGCTGCCCGCGGACGCGCCGGCCGGCACCCGCACCTCGGCGAGCGCGAGGGCGGCCTCCGGCACCTGGGGTGCGACGGGGCTGGCCGCGTAGGCGCCCTGGACGACCTCCAGGACGGCCGCGGTCTTGCCGGCGTCGTCGTAGACCCGCACCACGACGAGGTCGATGCGGGGCAGGCCCGGGTCGCCGTCGAGGAAGGTCAGGCTCGTGTACTCGGAGATGTAGACGGGGTAGGCGCCCGCGCCCGGGCGGCCCTGGATGACGGCGCGGCCCGGCGCGACGAGGGCGCTCATGCCCGCCGTGTCGCCGAAGACGTACAGGCCGGCCATCAAGAACTGGCCCTCGGGGGAGCCGGGGATGATGCCGCTGCGGGTGGCGAGCGGGCCGTCCGGGGCCATGGTGCCGATCGGGGCGAGCCGGGTGTCGAGCCGGGACTGGCCCCCGTTGCCGTCGGTGCTGTTGAGCAGCCAGGCACTGCCGATGTTCATGCGATCTCCTAAGGGACGTACGGGAGTTGGGGCGCGGGGTGCGCGGGACGGGGGTGCGCGGGGCGGTCTACCAGTGCGTGTCGCGCCAGCTGACCGTCGCCGAGGGCTGCGGGCCCTGGGGGGCCGGCGCGGCCGAGCCCGCCCCGGCACGGAAGCTGAACGTGCTCTGGCCCGGCTCCAGTTGGAAGAGCTGCTCGGGGGTGGACCAGGCGGTGGCCGTGTGGATGCGCGAGGCGGTGCCGTTGAGGAGCACCGTGCCCGCGCCGGTGTCGACGCTCAGGACGTCGGACGCGGCCAGCGTGATGTCGTACTCCAGGCGCACCCCGTCGCCGAGCCGGGTCAGGGACGGCTTGCGGACCGGGCCGCGGAACTCGATGACCGGGTTGGCGGGCGCGTCGCCGCCGTTGAACGCGGTGGCGAGCCCGGTGGAGCGGGCCGCGCCCCAGCCCAGCGGCCAGGCCAGACCGGCCGGGGGAGCGGGGTCGGTGACGGCGGGCGCGACGACGGGGGCGGCCACGGGCGTCCCCCCGGAGGGCCGGGTCTCCTCGTCGGGCCTGGGCGGTGGCTGGTTCGGGTCGGGGACCTGGGCGGGCGGACGTTCCCAGGTGAGGCCGGGCTCGGGCAGGGGGAGCCCGGTGCGTACGGACTGGACGTCGAGCGCGAAGCGGCGCGGGTCGGCGCAGATCCACTGCACGGTCGCCTTGGCGGCGCCGTGGGTGACGTACATCCGGTCGTGCGGCAGGGAACGCTGGCTGATCCGGGCCCGCACGGCCAGGGTCTCGCCGTGCAGCCGCACGGCGAGCCACTGCTCGCCGTAGTGCACCGAGGTCGCGGCGCGAAAGCGCTGGGCGACGGCGGCCGCCTGCTCGCGCCCGTCGGGCAGCAGCCAGATGGCGGCGGTGACGGTACGGGGCTGCGACCACTGGGCACCGGGCCAGGCGCCGTGCTGGTCGGGCCGCAGGACGTCACCGCTGTCGAGGCCGGGCAGGTCGGCCCAGCCGGTGAGGCCGCTGTCGGCGATCTCGTAGTCGGTGCCGGGCCCGAAAAGGAGTCCGGCCCACTGGATCTGCCCGTCGCGGGTGATCAGTGAGCCGGGGGGTTCGGTCGTGGTGGTCAACTGTGCTGGGGGCATGGGTGGTTGGCCCTCACCTTCTGGGTTACGTCGTGTGCGCCAGGAAGAGCAGATCCTCGGCGATGCCGTACGAGCCGCGGCCCGCGGGCTCGTGGTAGTGCTCGATGCGGGGGGTGTCGGCGGCGGACCGGGCGGCGCGGGCGGCCGCCGCGGTGCGGGCGAGCAGCGCGTCGAGCTTGGACAGCGGCAGGACGACCTCGGCCTCGCCCGCCTCGGCGAGGATCACCGGGACGCCTCCGGTGCGGGGTGCCACGACCCCGCCCGCGGCGAGCATCGGGATCTTGGAGAGATCCACGCCGAAGTGCTTGCCGAGGAAGTTGAAGCTGAGCTTGTTGAGGCCGTCGATGACCCAGTTGGCGAAGGCGATGAGGCCGTTGATGGGGCCCTTGATGACGCCGACGGCCATCTGGAAGCCGCTCTGAAGGAAGTCGCCCATGCCGTGCAGGGCCTTCTCCATCGCGGAGCTGACCGAACGGAAGCCGCCGGGAAGGGACTTGGTGATCCAGTCGACGGCGGGCTTCAGGACCTGGGCCACGCCTTTCCAGAACCCGAGGACGACGGTCAGATAGCCGGTGATGACGGGGGCGACGTAGGTCAGGGCGGTTTCGATCAGGCTGCCGAGGGTGGTCATGACCGTCTCCATGAGCTGCTGCCCGAGCTGCGAGTCGAGCGCGAACTCGATGAGCTGTTCCGCGAACGGGGCGAGCAGGGTGGCGACCAGGACCCATGGGTTGGCCTTCATGACCAGGTTGATCGCGGTCATGACACCACTGGCGATCTTCAGCTTCCCGCCGAAGAGCCCGGTCACCTTGCCGAGCACGCCGGAGCCCTTCGCGGAGACGGTGAGGGACTTGGCGGCGAGGTCGGAGCTCCGCTTGAGGTTCTTCACCTCGCGGGAGGCGCCCTGGGCACCGGACTTCACCTTCAGGACCTGGGTGGTGGCGCCGGGCGCCTGACGTCCGAGCGCCCCCACGGCGCGGCCGGCGCCGTCGGCTCCGGTGGCGAACTGCTTGATGTCCTTGCCGGTCCGGGTGGCCGACGCCCTGATCCGGTCGACGGCCCGGGCGGCGCTGGTGATGCCGGTCCGCGCGGCCCCGGCCGCCCCGGCGGCCTGGCCGGCCGAGGAGCCGAAGCTACGGAAGGCGCCGCTGGAGTTGGCGAGCGGGTGCGGCGGGGCCCCGGCCATGGCGTGCCCTCCCTTCTGTGCCGGTCCGGGCTTCTGTGCCGGTTCGGGTCCGGTACGTGCCGCGGGGCGTCATCCGCGCGCCTTGGCGAGGAAGAGCAGGGCGCGGGCGGTGTCCTGCGGGTCGGTGCCCTGGGTGGCGTAGTAGTTCTCGATGTGGAAGCCCTCGCCGTAGGCGCCCGCTCCGGCGGGCAGCGGTCCCGTGCGGGCGGCGCGGCTCAGCAGCCGGTCCAGCCGGGACAGCGGCAGGACCGCCTCCGACTCGCCCGCCTCGGCCACGATCGCGGGGACACCGCCGCTGCGCGGGGCGACGATGCCGCCCTCGGCCAGCATCGGGATCCTCGGGATGTTGACGCCGAACGTCTTGCCGCCGACGAGCGGGACCCAGCCGGGGATCGAGACGTGGATGCCGTTGAGGGCGCCGATGGCGGAGTTGATGAGCCCGATGACCATGTTGAGCGGCGACTTCACCGCCGACAGGATCCCGTCGAACACCCCGCCCGCAAACCGGGACAGCCCGCCCCAGGCGCTGGACAGGGCGTTCTTGACGGTGTCGAACGCACCGGGGATGAAGCTGGCGATCCACAGCGCGATGGGCAGGATCGCGCCCTTGATGCCGTTCCAGACGCTCGAAATGATCTTCCCGGTGCTCTTCATGAGCGGGCCGATCGCCTTCATGACGGTGTCGACGACCTTGCCGATGACGTCGAAGGCCACCTTCATGATCTTCTGCATCGCCTTCGACTTGGTCGCCATGGCGACGACCTTCTCGATGAGCGGGGCGAAGAGTTCGAGCAGCATCCCGATGACGTTGCCCCTCATGGCCTTGTTGAGGCCCTTGAACCCGCCGTCGGCCTTCTTGAGCCCGCCCTGCAGCTTGCCCATCGAGACCCCGCCGGTCCCGGCCTCCTTGCCGACCTTCCCGACGGACTTGGCCGCCTGGTCGGCGGCGGTCTTCATCCCCTTGAGCTCCTTGGCGGACTGCTGGGCGGCCCCCTTGATCCGCCCCACATTGGTGTTGGCCGTACCGGCCTGCTTACCGAGCGCGCCGGCGGAGCGGCCGGCGCCGTCGATGCCTGTTTTGAATCCCTTGAGCGAGCCTGAGGCTCTGCTGAGGGACTGGACTAGCGACATGTCTTCTTCCGATCCTGGCCCTACTGCAGGGATCCGCAGTGATGGAGGAGGTTTCTGCGGGCTTCAGTGCCCGACCAGCTCTCGTTCGAGATCCGCGACCTG
>NZ_JBWKKJ010000028.1:0-47655 GCF_056431605.1 Streptomyces sp. NPDC045846
CCGATCGGCAGATACGGCTCGATGAACTTCCACTGAGCATTGGTGAGTTGCCTACGCGTCACGACAACAGTCCTACCGGACTCCACCCCGCGAACAGGGCAGAACCCAACAGTTGATCACGACAGCACACAGGCCCTAGTGGCCATGACTTCGGACGTGATGACGTCGGTGCCCTGCGAGCACGATGTCGGCGCCGCCGTGGCGGATGCGGTCGATGGTCTGTCCGGTGGCCTCGGTTCCCGAGGCGCAGGCTGACGCGGGGGGCCTCGGCGCGTGCCTGAAGGTCGATGGCGACGTGGGCGGCTGCGCTGTTGGGCACTGTCGTCGGCGGATGCGGGGTGGAACGCGGCGGATTCCGAGGCCTTGCAGGGTGTCGAGGGCGGCGGTCAATTGACACACCCCCGCCTGTCACTTTTCCCAGAACAACTTGCCCATAACTGGGACCCCGATAATGAGCGTGGGGATGAGCAGGATGCTTCCGGCGATGAGTGCGCCCAGTGCACAACCTCGACGGCCATCCTCTCTTTTGAGGAACGAGAATGCGATTCCTGTAATGAGCGCGAACAGGACGAACCCACCAAGGAATATAATCACCCCTGCGGCAGCCATAGATCTTTGCCTTTCGTGTCACGGCACGGTACCGCTGTCGTGTGGTGGGGATGCCCCGCAGCTGCGTCCCCCACCGGCCGAGGCAGGTCAGCACGATGGAAACTCGGGCCCCCCGCGGCCGTATGTATGGCAGCATAGCCGCCATGTCTTTGCTGACCTGGGATTATGACGGTGATCTGTTCTGCGCCCTCATCACCGAGACGGGTGCTGGCGAGGACCGCATGACACATTTCGAGCTCAGCGAGGCCCGCATGGTTCCGGGCCGAGCCTCTTCTATGCCTGCCTCACCTGCTCAAGGGCCGACAGCCGTGACGGTGCTTGTCTACGCGCTCGAGGAGGAGAAACCGGCAGAGGTCTACTTCGACGCAACGCAGACGCTGCCCTTCGCCGTTCTCCAGCACTTCGTGGCGCTCGTTGCCTCACGCCTGGCGAGCACGGGATCGTAGAACAACCGCCCTGGCAGCACAGCGAGATCGTGAACCTACGCCCTGCATCCCCAGCCTTCGACGCCCACCGGCCGACGGCCCCAGGCACCCGGCAGCCGACCGCACCCGAGAACGACGACCGCGGGCCGCGGCTGGAAATTCAGCCGCCCCAGTGGCGTCGGCGCACACCGGCGGTGGCACAGGCATGGAGGCTGGCATGATGGCTTCCATGCATACATACCGAAAGGCCGATGCCGCGTAGACGGCCGGGCGCTTTGCGCGCCGAACAATGTGGCCCTCGGGTCTGGGAGGACCTGTCCCCGGACCGGATCCGCGGGCTCTCTGCCCCTACCAGCCTTGCGATACATCGGGTGGAGTGGCGTTCCGGCGACTACTACATCTTCCCCGGTGTCACTCAACGCGCGTTGCAGCGGTATCAAGAGTTCCTGGCACCGCGGGGACGTGGCGCTCTCTACCCGCGCTACGCGAGTTGCTCATGCCGCGGTTGTTCCTTCGACGACGTCCGGCATGCACGCGACATGCTGGAACAGGTCCTGCACGAGCTGCCTGCCCCACCCCGCGTGGAGCTGAAACGCCACGTGGCCTTTCTGGATGCCGCGTACCTCGAGCGCACCCTGCCCGACCCCTTCGCCCATCAGCGACAGTGGCGCTGCGACCTGTGGTGGCGTCGCCGGCTCGCCGACGCAGAGGAGGGCGGATGACGCCCTCCTGCCCAACCGCCGCAGTGAAACGATCACAGCGCGGCCGGTGTGATCACGGCGCCGCAGCCGTCCTGGACCGCCCCGAACTCAGCTTGTGGTTCGACCAAAGGTGTTCGGTGGGGACGCGGCGACGGTGACCTGGGCGGTCCAGGACCCGGTCTCCCGGGGCGGGTCCCAGGACACGTCGACGCGCGCTTCGTGGAAGTCGTGCGCGAGCCCCACCACCATGGCAGCCGCGGCAGCCCGGGCCACAGCCGGGTCGGCGTTGACCGGAACGCCGGTGAGGCGACCGCAGTACATCCCGCCGTCCACGGTGAGGACACTGTGGCGCCAGCCTTCCGGCATAGCGTGCAGGACGATGCCCTTCGGCATGCCGAAGGGGGCCGCGTCTTCTTCTCTCGCTTCTGTCTCACCATGCAGCCATCCAACCTGGTGGGCTTCCTGACCGTTCGGGCGGGCGGGACTTCAGGCGCCCCGCGGCGGGGCGTGGTGCCGGTGGGGTCGTAGGTCAAGGCTCGTGAACAGAGCCGGAGTTCAGCACGGGCAGCGGCCTCGCCCCTTCCTGGCCTCCTTGTCGACGAGCCGATCGCCCCGGCCGAAGCCCGCCCGGGCCCCCTGAACCAGCCCGCGCTCTGCCCCGGCGACGAGGTGTTCACCTGCACAGTCACCTCTGGTTCGAGTCCTGGGACAGGCACCCGAACCAGGGATGCGCGGCGGCCGGTTACCGCCGCGAATGGTCGGTGACGTTGGTGTGGGACCTCATCCGCGAGATCGATCAGGGCCCAGCGTCGGCGGCCGCCGTCCTCCTGGTCGGTGTCGGTGCCACAGGACACCACTCCCCCACCGATCACCTGGCGCAGCAGGTCCTCGTCTTGGGGGGCGTGGCCGCTCTGGTGGGACAGGAGGAGGGCCCGGTGGTCCTGGTCGGCGAGGTGCAGGCTGATGCGGCGGCCGCCGTCGGGGAGGGCGGCGCGGTCAGCAGGACGGTCACCTCGGTAATGTCTGTTTCCTTGCCGGCGTCTGGGCGGTAGCCCCCCTCGGCGAGCTTCCCCACGATGTGCCGGGCTGCTTTCCCGGGTGTCCGGCGGGCGTTCTCCAGGGTCCAGTTCGCCGATTCGGCGGCTGGCAGCCCTATCGGAGCTGGCATGATCGCCGAGTGACGGATGTTCGCTTGTCCGTATGCCGGGGTCGGTGCGGTTTCGCTACGGGGAGGGTTACTGATGGGTTGGTGGTTCCGTCGGCGGTCGGAGCCGGATGACGAGGTGGTGTCGGTCCGACTGTCGGCCGCCCACGAGATTGAGCTGCCGCCGGACGAGGAACTGGTCGAGCTGACGGCTGGAGCAGAGATGGGCGACGACGTCGCGATGGGGAACCTGGCGGCGGCCCTGCACGTGAAGGGCGACCGGAACGGTGCGCTGCACTGGTAGGGCCGGGCATGGGAAGCCGGGAACGTGGTGGGCGGCTACAACCTGGGGATGTTGCACGCGGCAGGCGGGGACGGCAACCGCGCGCAGGTGGTCTGGGAGAAGGCCGCAGCGCTCGGCGACCCGGACGCCATGCTGGGCCTGGTCAAGCAGGCGCTCGACCGTGGCGATGCGGCCGGTGTCGAGCGCTGGGCCCCGGTGATCCTCTCGCAGGGCGAGGCGTTCCCGATCTCCGCCCTGGGCGTGGCCTTTCGGAGCTGCGGCGACCTGGCGCGCGCCGTACAAGCGTTCATGCGCGCCGAGGAACTGGGCGACGGGTACGCGATGGAGTACCGCGCCCAGATCCTGGCCGCTTGGGGGCAGCGCGAGGAGGCCGAGGCTCTGCGCGCACGGTCGGCGACGGCGGAGCGGATGCTCTGAGATGCAGCAGCGGGGTGGCACGACCAAGGGGTACGACAGTCTTCCCTCCGCGGTCGCAGGCCGTAGAGCGCAACTTCGTGCGCGGTGACCGCGACCGCCGAAGGGCCCGCCTTCCTCGTCGTCACCCCCTGTTCGCCACCATCACCTTCTGGACGGTCTTCATCTCGTTCGCGCTGCTCGCCAAGTTCCGCGGCAGGTAGGGAAGTCCACCGCGTCACCCTCCACAGCCACCCCTGCACCCGCAGAGCGGGTGATCGCCAAGAACTCGGGCGGAACCGGACAGGTGGTTCCTCAGCGGATAGTCGGGGCGATGCCCGTCCCGGCGTCCAGCGGCGCTGCCACAACAGGCGCCCCACGAACGGGCATTCCAGGGCCTGAAGGGGGCCGTCCTCGTGCCCGTCCTCCTGGAACGCGGCGAAGATCCCACCGCTATGAATGGCGTCCCCGGCGGCGATACCGCGCGCCGGGTGGGGACTACCATCGACGGCCAGGAGGCCGGAGACAGGGCGCCAACTATCCTGTCGGGGCTGGTTCGGAGGGAGGGTGCTGTGGATCGCAAACCCCGTGACCGCGCGGCTGAACGCTCCGCCATCCAAGCCGCCGCAGATCGACTGCTGACCGGCACCGCACTGTACTCGGCCCCCGGCAAACTCACCGCGACCAGACTGATCACCGAAAGCCGACTGCGCCGCGACATCGTCTACCAACACCGCGACCTCGTCGAAGACTTCTGGACCCGCGCCCCGGAGTCGTCCTGGGGACCCAGTACCCGTCCGTCCGCGCACCCCTCCGAGTGATGGGCGGCATGTTCGTCTTCGCCGCCATGGCCGTACCCGCCTGGATCAGCACGCTACGCCGCCGCTGACCCAGCCCGCCCAGCTCCCCTTGCCGACGTAACAGTCTGCCTATCGGGCCCCGACCGATCCCCCGTGGAGAAGTCAAGCCGTAGGGACCGTGCTGACGGCCGGTAACGTGTCCGCCTGACGGCCCCACACCTTCCTTGGGAAAAGAAGTTCAGGATGCACATCCTGGAGGATCCATCCAAGCTCTCGGCGCGCGCACAGGACCTTCTGCGTCGCACAGGCCGTCGTGAATGCCCCACGCGGTTCGGGCTGCCGATAGAGCTCTGGCGCGTGCGCAACCCCACGGGGAAGCCCGTCCCCGCCCCCATGGAACTCATCATCAGGCTCGAAGGATTCGAGCAGAGGTTCGGAGGTCTGCGCTACGACATACGCCATAGCTGGGTTGCAGGCGGGGAGCGGTACGAGACCGCCCACCGATGGGAGTACGACCACCTCGGTCTGCAGACGGCAGCATGGCCGGACCCTCAAAGAGGGGGCTGGTACTTCGAGTGGACCGGCGAGCGTGTGTCGAAGCCATGCCGGGACTTGATCCACACCAACGGCAGTGTGGGCACCGACGTCGACGGAGGCAGCCCCTACCTCCCTCTCGCCCCGTCGCTGCGGCATCTGATCGAATCGCATGCTCTGACCGACGCCGTCGCGACATGGAAGCCATGGCCCATGGACACTCTTGCCGCCTCGGCCATCGAACTCCTCGACGGCCTGGTGGAGGTACCCGAAGCCTCGTGGAGGTCCTCTCGGTGGCGCCTGTCGGACACCGTGGCCGTCAGGGCCTACGACAGCTGGGCCCACAAGAACCCCCGCCGCCGCACGCTCGTCTGGTCTCGCGAAGAAGCTGGCCACCGTCAAGTGCGGCAGTCCTGGACGGATGGCAGCACCACGATCAGAGCGACACCGTGATCCTCAGCGGCAACGACCCCGTAGAGGCGCCGAGGTCATCATCTTCATCAAGAGGGTGCCCCAGTAATTCGATGGCGTGTGCGGGACGGTGCCGCCACGCTGGTCGGCGTGGCAGAACCCAAACACCAGATCCGCGCCCGGTACACCGCCTCCACGGTCACCGTTTACCAGGCATACACACCCGAGATCGGCCTGCCCGCGGCGCGGGACTCCCGCTTCCCTGCCGCCTGGCAGCGGGACCGGATGACATGGATCAAGCCCTCTTTCCTGTGGATGATGTATCGCTGCGGGTGGGGCGCCAAGGAGGGCCAGGAAACCATCCTCGCCATCGAAATCACCCGCGACGGATTCGAGTGGGCACTGGAACACGCCTGCCTCGCCCACTGCGAGAACGGGCTGCACCCCGACCGCGCCACCTGGAAGCGGCAATTGAAACGGGCCCCAGCCCGGGTCCAATGGGACCCCGAGCGCGATCTGCACCTGCAGCCGCTTCCCCACCGCTCGCTGCAGCTCGGACTCGCCGGTGAAGCCGCACACCGCTACGCGGACGAGTGGATGGTCTCCATCACCGACAACACCACGCTCGCACACGAAGTCCATGCCCGTATACGGAACGGGCACCTGGATGCCGCTCAGCAACTCCTGCCGCCGGAACGCCCCTATCCCGTGCCGGACGGACTCCTGGACCACCTGCACCGATGAACATGGTCGCCCATTGAGACGGTCTCTTATGGTGCACGGCACCGGCACCGACGGCGCGACCAACTTCGGCCCTATGACGGACTGCTTCACCGAGCGCAGCACTGTCGTCCCACCGGCTTCGCGAGCAGTGGCCGCACGCCGCTCGGCCCGGCGCCGCTCACGGTCGACCTTCTCGCCGGTCAGGTCGTGGCGGCGGGCGCCGTAAGCGGTGAGCCCGTCGACGTGGTGGGTTTCTCCCTCGGCTTCGTGATCGTTGACGTGCTCGGCAGGGAACCCGCGCGGCGGTTGGCAGCACGAGTCATCGATCGCCCGTCACGGGAGATCGGCTCGGCGTCTATTGAGTACCGGTACTCAGATGGGCAGGGCTGGAGTTGCCTAACGTGGCGTTCATGACAAAAAGTGGGCCGCCGTGCTTCCGACGTGTGCTGTGATCAGCAGCCCTCCAGTCACGCGTCTGCACGGCCCCCTTCCGGAGCATGAGCCTCTCCCCCACCAATCGAGGAGCGCTTGCTGTGCCACGCCCCCAGCACCCCGCCTGCCCTGTGGTCCACCCGATGGTGTCGCAGCCCGCACATCCGGATCCCGGTCCGCGGCCCGCCGGCTCTTTCACGCAGCCCGTCTTCGGCGCCGGCCCGTGGGCTCATCCCACGGCGGCGCCTCGTTGAGCTGCCGGTTCTGCGGTGCGCTCCCGGCCGCGTACACGACGTTTCGTGGGCATCGGGGCGTGTTGCCGTGGATGCGGTTCTCGAGCGTGAGCGGTCCCTTCTGCCGGCCCTGCGGCACCGCGGTCTACCGCGAGGTGGACCAGCCGGACGTTGTGGCAGGGCTGGTGGTCGCCCCTGTCCCTGGTCCTGTTCACTCCCGGCACTCTCGTCATCAGCCGCATCGCTCTCGCCCAGATCAACAAGCTGCCCGCGCCCCTGCCCGGACAGCCCGGCCCGCCCTCAACTCGCCCCCGAGAAACCGATGCGGTGGCGGGCTGGCTTCCTGGCAGCCGCGCTCCCCTGGCATGGGCCATCTGGGTCCTGCTCCACATCATCAGCGACCTCAGGTCGTGAAACCTGCCGCCGAAACCGGCATCGGGCCGTCCAGGATGGCCTCCCCAGCCGGCCCCTCAGCCAGCCCGCCCCGACCCGCCTTCCCTTGAGGTAGCCCCGCCGTGCACCAGCCACCGCAGCCCCCGTCCGACGCTCCACAGGGATTCGGCCCGCCCCCTGCAGACTTCAGTCCCGCCCCTGTGCCGATCCCGACCGTCCCGCAGAGGTACGGGGCACCCGTCCCTGCGATGCCCAGCACCCCGCCGACGAACGTTCTTCGCCCTGGCTCGCGGCGCGCCCGGCTGTGGCCGGGGGTGGCCGCCATCATCGCGGGATCCGCTCTGGTGCTCGGGTGCGGCACCGTGTACCTGTGGCCGGGCCGCAGCAGTCAGGCGGCGGCCGATGCGAGCAGCGGTGGCAAAGGCGGCGACCACGGCGAGCAGGCCGCCCCGCCCTCCGCCAAGATGCTCTTCAACCAGCTCGCGCCCAAGGGCCAGAACCATGCGGACCGTGTCCCCGGCGAGTGGCTCACCGACAAGGTGTACGCCAAGACCGGTTTCAAGGACGTCACCGGTTACGACCGGTCAAGTGGCGCTCAGCTCTGGAAGCTCCCCCTTCCCACCCAGGTGTGTGCCACGACTTTGCAGAGCACTGTGGACGGCGTCACTGTGATCGCGTACGACGACGAGAAGAGTTCTACCTTCGAGGGCGTCGGAACCTGCTCCGAGATCGAGGCCTTCAACATCACCACAGGCACGGTGCTCTGGCATGCCAGCACACCCGTGCTCGGTGCTTCCGCCGACGGCAGCGGTGACCGCAAGCTTTTTGCCGAGGAGATCGCCATCAGCGGCGGCACCGCTGCCGCCGACGGCGGAAACGACGGAGGCGTCGCCTGGGACATAGCCACGGGCAAGCAACTATGGAAGCCGACGGCCAACGCCGACAACTGCCAGGACGACGGCTACGCTGGGGGCCCGGCGCTGGTCGCCGTGCGCCGGTGCGGCGACTACACACGGCCCTCCCTCTCGGTCCAGACGCTGGACCCCGCGACCGGACAGCCTCTGTCCACCTACACGGTGGACCCGGCCTTCCGGGACATGCACGTGCTGTCCTCCCGGCCCCTGGTCGTCGGTGGCTCTCCCGGCGAGGGCTCCGGCGCCAAGATCTCCGACGTCTACTCCGTCGACGAGAAGACCGGCAAGGAACTTGCCCACATCACGATCCCCGACGAGAAGTACGCCATCGACTGCGAAATGGAGGTGGGGACCTGCCTGGGCCCCCTCGTCGGCGGCGGTAAACTGTTCCTGCCCACGGCCGACCACGCCAACGCCTCCACCGATGTCCTCGGCCAGACCAACGAGTTCGTGGCTTTCGACCTCGCCACCGGCAAGCCCGTACCAGGCCGTGCCGACGCCGGGGACTCAGGCCGGTTCTTCCCCATCCGCATGGACGGCAACAACGCCATCGTCCTGCGCACGCCACGCCCGGGCGGACACGGCGCGGTGGTGAGCATCGACAACACCACGCTGAAGCAGACCGTCCTCATGGAGCTGCCCAACAACGACAAGCTCCTCAACTCGGTATTGGGATCCTTCCTTGTCCGCGGCGAGGACCTGCTGTACGACAAGGGCGGCAGGCTCTACATAGGCGATCGGCTGATGGACAAATCCAACGACACCATCAACGGCCCCCACTACCTCTTCTGCGTCCTCGGCCCCTCCTGAGAGGTCGATAGGTGCGCTCATGCGGTAGTTGATAATGCTGTGACGGCGTCACCGAGCCCGGCTGTTTCGGCATATCGGCAGTGCGGTCGCAGCAGTCCGGGCTCGATGGGGCCGTGCTCGACGAGATCGAGTAAAAACCGCAGGTCTATCGCTCAACGGTTATCGGATGCTTGGCATCCAACTACCGTAAAGATGCGCCTATCGCCCTCTGAGTGGGTATCCCAACGCAGCACAAGCTTGCTCACCCAGCGACCGAGTCCGCGGACGGCCGAGTACTCCACACGCGAGGCCGCGCCGGAGGCTGCCAGCGAGATGGCGGACCTGACTCACCTTGCTGGCGCGGTTTTGTGGGGCGGGAATCGATCAGCCTCACGTGGCCTAGACCTCAGACTGCTAGAACGAGAAGTGCACCTCGTTGCCAACCCCTGCGCCCCTGAGCACGTTGCCGAACACACTCAAAACCCACATGCAAAGAGCATTTCGTTCCGCATCAGCTGGACGAATCGGGAGATGGGTGGCCGACGTTGTCCGTGTAGAAGCGGCCCTGCTCACACAGCGCGTCGATCACGAGGTTGTCTTCCTCGCTCAGTTGCGCGTCCAGAGCAACGCTGATGACGTGGCGGGCATGGGCCAGCCGCCGGGCGACATCCCAGTCGGCGATGAATGTTCCGACGGTGTACTCGTCGGCGGTTCCGGATGCTTGGCGGGATCCGAGTCGGTCGAGGGACACAACGAACTCGTTCAGGTCCTGCAGGACTGCGACGAGTTCTTCGAGGGGGATACGGATCTCCCGGGAGGACATGTCCATCGACCGAATCACTCCAGAGTTGGCGCCCAGCCCGCAAGAGACCTTGCGGGTCGGTGCGGGGCCAGGAACGGGTGCGACCTCCAGTGATCATCGGTGTGTGAAGACAGAAGATCAGTCTGCGGCCGCGGTCACAGCTTAGATCCTGACCGCCGGCAGGCCACGTTCGAGGTGTTGATAGGCCGTATCGCGGGGCAATTCGCCCGAGTGGAACCCACGGCGTCGGGCGCGCCGACGATCGGCCAGGCCACCGCCACCTGCTCGTCCGCCGCAATCGGCACAGCGGTGAACTCGCCTTCTGCCGCTGCTACTCGGGGAACCGGGTGCCGCGGCCCACCCTCGTGAAAGTAGCGTGCCGCAGGTGGACGATCGAGGAGTGTTAGCCGCAGTACTTGTTCTCGTAGCTGCCTGCAGCCCACTTGATGTCGCCGTTCTCGCCGATCCCGTAGACGAACCTTCCCGCAAAGTCGACGCACGTGCCACGTGCGGAGATGTACACGGGTCCCGCGTATTGGTGATAGCTCTGACTGAATCCGTCTCTTGCGGACTGGTCCCAGTCCATATTGCTGGTCTTGATCTCGACCATGATGAAGCTCACGCCGGGGATCCAGGTGTTGGAACGGGCGACCGCGCAGTTCTTGCCGGTTGCATTGGACCAGTAGACGTTGATGCTGCCCATGGCGACATGGTCCGCGGACGTCATGGGCCAGGACCCTTTGAGAGCGTAGCCAAAACCGTAGACGTTGGGGCCGGTTGCGGCACTGGCGGTGCCCGTCCCCGGCGACGAGTGCGCCGCAAATCATCGCACTGGACAGTACGGCCAGGGCCAACTTGCTCTTTCGTATGTTCATGATTGTTCCCCATTTCCTGTGCGCTGGGGTTCGGGTGTCAGCCATCGGCAGCTGCTGCACGCCCGCAAGATCAGAGACCCGGCCGCGAGGTGGCCCGACCGCCCGGGATCGAAGCCGAGCCGGGCGGACACTCGTCGGCGCTCTCGCGGTTCTTCCGGGCTCGCTCGGGACACGTGCACCGCGCAATGCTTGGGGCACGTCGGGGCCCTGTGAACGGGCGGCCACGACGGATCGCCGGATCCTGCTCTGATGGGGCGTCAGGAGGTGGTCGGGTTGGATGCTTCCCGACGGCGTCGGGTCGCCCATACCGCGGCTGCGCCGCCGGTCAGAAGGACTCCTCCGGCCAGGCTGCCCATGGGGTGGTGTCGCTGCCGGTGTGGGCGAGCTGAGCCTGAGGGGCGGGGGCTGGCGGCTGCGGCCGGGACGGCGTACCGGACGGTGACGTGGCGGCAAGGGCCCTGGTGTCTTGGAGGGTGAGGGCGACTCGTCCACCCGGGGTGGCGGTGAACTGGCGGGGTGTCGCATTGAGTTCATAGCCGCCGGGGGCCTGGGTCTCGGTGGCCCAGTAGTCCGTGCCTGCCTTGAGGAGGACGTTCAGCTGGGCCGTGGCGGTGCCGTCCGCGCCGGTCGTCACCTTGGCGACTGTCTTGCCGGGGACGTGCCCGCCGTCCAGGACGCTATCCCCTGCGATGGTGATGACTGCTCCGGGCGGTGCCCTCTCGCTGGCCTGGTCGACCCTCTTCAGATGGAGGGCGGCGGGTTTGAACGGGTCGATGACCACGATCAGATTGGCGGCGGCCTTCCTCGTCGGTCAAGCCCATCTCGCGCCTCCATTCCCACCAATCGGGCCCCGCACAGGATGTGGTCGGGTCTGAGACCTGACGGTACCTGGGCCGCAGGCAACACCTGGCCAGGGGCTCGGCGTTGACTGCCCGCAGGGCGGGAGGCCGCCGCGTGAGCTCCCTCAGGGAGGGATGATGATGGTGTGCGGCGCAGGGAACCGTTGGGTAGCGGTACGGGCGGCCGCCGCCCGTTTTCAGTGGGATCCGCCGCGGGGTTGGACAGCCTGTACACCGCGGCGGATGGCAGCTCCGGTCATCGCCGCAAGGCTGCTCCGCTCCTCCTCGGGGGTGGAGCCGAATGGCATCGGCGATCGAGGAGGCGCAGGGCGCGACCGCCCGGCAGCTCTGCTCGGCATGTGCGTCCAGATGAGCGCCCGATAGGTACAGATCCTCTGAAGCGGCTGTTGGGATCAAGCGTGAGGTGGTAGTCCCGTGTCCCGCTGGTCAGCGCTGGCGGGGAGGCGTGGTGTTCCCGGGCCGGTCTGTCAAGACGGGAGGGCCTGTCGGCGGCGTGGGTTGGTAGCACCGGCCGTCGCGCAGTGGAGCCGCCCGTTACCGGCCCCCGGGGCCGGGTTCCTGGCCGCCCTCTTCATTTGCTATGCGCTGGTACCGGCACATAGCTAGAGTGTCGGTATGGGAAAGCAGACGAACATCCGGTTGGACGAAGAGATCAAAGCGGCCGCGGAGGACCGGGCCAAGCGCCGGGGTCTGAGCTTGCAGGGGTACGTGGCAGACCTGATCGAGGCCGATGTGAACCAGTCACGCGCCGCCTTCATGGCTGGCGCCGCGACCTTCCTGGCCGCCTACACGGAGGAGTTCGAGGCCGAGGTTGGTGAGGACCGGTACCCCGGGCTGCCGAAAGGACTGCAGAAGCGCGCTCCGAGGGACGCCGCGTGAATCTCCGCATCGATCTAGCCTGGATCTTGGCCGTGGCGCAGCAGATTCCGGGCGACCCCCTGGTTGTGGACTACGGCGTCCCGGTCGCGGCGGAAGCACGTCACCGGGCGGAAGTCCTGGACCGCGAGGTCTACCCCGAGCCTCATCACAAGGCAGCGGCGCTGCTGTGCGAGCTGGCGAGAAACCCCAGCCTGGAGGCGAGAAACCTCCTTTTCGCGGCCACGGTTGCTGCGGCCTATCTGTCGGCGTGCGGGCTTTCGGTGAGTCCTGGCCTGGGCACCGTCCTCCCCTTGGCACGGGCCGCCCGGGACGGGCTCCCGGTGCGTGAAGTTGCCCTTCAGATCAAGACCTGGACGAGCTGATCAGGCATGGCCGCGCGCGAGCGTCGCCCGGCCTTCCACCGCTTGGGTGGCGCCTTGTGGCGGCTCCGTGCGCTGGCAACACGTCACGCGCGTAGGAGCACCGTCACGGCTGTCGGCCCTGGAGCAGGTGAAGCAGGCACAGAAGAGACTCGGCCCTGAACCATGCAGGCCTCGCTGGTTCGGAAGGCTGCGGTTCCTCTGCGGGGAATCCCGTCGGACGTCGTTTGTCAGTGCTGGGTGCCAAGATCGCGGCATGGGAGTTATCTATGGGTACTTTGCTGCTGCCGACGATGACGACGCAGTGCGGGCTGTGGTCCGTGAAGACGGCCAACCAACCGCGACGGGTTACGACGGGTTCGACATCAACGGTATGGATCCGACCACTGACCTGCTGCCTGCGGAAGTGGCTCTCACCGGCCGGTCGGCCGAGAGTGTCCAGGCCGACCCGCGGCATGGCCACCTGCTCGCGAGCATTGAAGAGGGGGAGCTTCTGTGCCTGACGCTGACCGATTCCCTGCGCGATGCACTCGCCGGTGCTGATCAGTCCTTGCTGAGAGAGGTCGCCCGCGAGTGGGCCACCTCGGACGTGTTCTGGACGCCCCCGGATCCGGAGGGCCTGGCCGAGTTCCTCACCCGGGCGGCTGATCTGGCTGGCCGGGCCATGGCGCGAGGACATCGTCTCTACTGCTGGATGTGCATCTGACGAGCAAGTACGAACCAGGGATCCCGTATCTCCTGATCAAGCCATCAGCCGTAGTTCCGTTGATCGTCGCAAGATCAGCCTGCTGAGGATCCGCACGTCGTGGTGCGCCGGCTGGGGTCGTTGTAGGCGTTCTGGGTTCCGCCGGGGCAAGCCGGGATTCTGCACGTGCTCGGGCCCGAGGACGACACGACCGCAGTCACCGCCACCCAGCCGAGGGCCGTGGTCCAGCATCTCGTCACGACCGGCCAGGGCAGTCCGGGAACCCAGACATCGGTTTCGGCGTCATCCGTCTGGCCTGGGTAGTACGGGACCTTCCCGTAGAACGGGTCGGCCGGATCCGCAGCGACCGAGTGACGCGCCTGCCCAAGCTCCCTCGCATCTACGACCTCCAGGGCGGGCGCCCGCCCAAGCACGGGCCGGAGTTCCGCTTCTGGCCCCCGGCGGCGGGGGCGGGACCTCGAGCCTGGCTGGGCATTGGACCGCACGACACGTGGGACTCCCGCCCTTCCCCCGCGGGCGGTTCGTGTTCACCGGTCCTGACGCCCTCCTCTCCTTGGCGCCAGGGCCACCGCGTAGCAAGACAGTCGCCCGGCCAAGGGTTCTGGCTCGCCCCCCTGCGAAGTGGGATGATCTGTTGATCGCAGTTCCCGGCACGGCTCGACCGGCGCCGCTGAACGCTTGTGCAGCGCTCGGCGGCGGGTCACAGATCCCGCGGCGTGGCCACGGGGTTTCGTTCGTTGCCGGAGAAGTCGGCGGAGACTTTGGCGCACGGGGCGTAGACGTCCACGATGAGTGTGCTGCCCCGGTTGTTCCAGGCCAGGTCGAGCATGTCGCCGGTCTCGGGGTCTTCCATGCGGAAGCCGAGGTCGGTCCAGTCGGTTTCGTGCCGCGTGGTGTTGTCGGTCAGCTTCCAGTCCTTTGAGGCGAAGCGGGCCCGTACACGGTCCATAACGGTTTGTGCTGTCTGCTGCGAGAGGCGCGGGATCTTCCAGTGATGCCCGACGCCGACCACCCTGTCCTGCGCCACGTCGATCTGAGTCCACCCGCCCCCATAACAACCATCGGTGTCCACGTAGTTGTCCTCGACAGGCATCTGGGGCAGGTCAACCACGGCCCGCACCAGGCGGGAGTGATCCTGCAGCCGGTCGGCCGTCTTCACAGGGTTGGCCTGCGGCCACGTCCGCCCTCCGAAAAAGCCGCTCACCGCACCCACCGCCCACACACCGCCGGCCGTCACCATCACCACCGCAGTGACGATGCTTGCAACGCCCAGTGCCTTGATGCCGTACCCGACCCGCGATCCGCTCTGTGTCATGAACGCCACGCTAGGCAGCACCAGGCCCCCACACCTGAGCACTTCTACTCAGCGGGCCCCGGTCCTCCCACACAACCGGACTGAGTAGGCCCACCGCACGGCGAAGGTGCCCGACACAAGGCGCAGAGCTGCTCGTAACTTCGTTGCGACCAGTCAAGTGGCTTTGTTCATGAGAACGGGAACGGACAGCAAATGTTCACCACTTCGGGAGGCAGCAGAGCACACCAGGTATTCGACCGCTGCTTGAGTCTCGGTCTGAGATGCGGCTGCCGAGGTCTGATAGGCGGTATGCGGCGGCTACCTGCCGACGTCCATCCGAAGAACGTCGCCACGACGTTCCGCGTCTTCGTGTGTGCGGCGCGTCGGCTGCGTCAGAGTCGCGCAGGCGGCCGGGATGAGCTCAAGGCTCGCCCCTGTACGGACGTACGGGGCGTGGCAGTGGCTGACGCCAGTCGCCCAGCGTCGTCAGGAGAAATTGGCGGGCGAGAGGACGGATGTCGTCCCACGCCGGATCCGTGGCCAGGGCGTTGGTCCAGAGGCCGACGCGGCAGGCGGCATCGATCTCGCCGAGGCGACGGCCGATGGCCCGAAGACCGTGCAGATCCTTGGGCTCGAAGGCTCCGCGCTCCGCGAGTTCCTCGGAAACGCGGCAGAGAAGCTCCACCTCTTCAACAATGTCCTTCGTCTCCAGCTCGCGCTCGCCCAGCCAGGCAAGCTGATCACGCGTGTCGGCTGCGAGGAGTGCCATAAAACGCAGCGTCCAGGTGCGGAGGTGTGCGTCGCCCAGATGGTTCATACATGCAGGATCGCACCTTGCTCACGCAGCCGTGTTCGACGGCAGAAGGCGTCAGTGGCCGGCGCGGCGCCCGCGGATGCTGAAGCACGAATGCTGCTGCCACAGTTGAACAGTGCCAGACAGCGGTGCCTCCCGAAGTGGTGAACATCTGCTGTCCGTTCATGAACAAAGCCACGTTCACATCACCGTTCACGACGAGTCTGCATCCGGCGATCCGCGTCAGCCGGAGGAACAACTGGGCGTCCAGAGCGAGTTCCTGGTCATCGCGCCATACCGGCGGTGCGGCCGTCAGTCGCCGCAGCGGGAGGGGTAAGCCGAAGGCGGCCCATAGCGCGGCTGCCTGGACGCGGACCTGGAGCGGAGGGATCGACATCATGCCTCGCGCTTCGATGCTGGGCATGCCTGCCGGTCGACCGAGAGCGTCCGGGCGCGGATCGGCCGCGACCGGTACGGCGATGCGGTGGGGTAGGCAGGAGGTTAGGGCTGGTCGAGGTCGCCGGGGGTGGGCGAGAGGGCCCAGTCGAGGGCGAGGTCGGCCACGGCTTCCCAGCCGGGTTCGCCGCAGGTGTAGTGGCTGCGGCCGTCGAAGAGCTTGTAGGCGGTGATCGCCTTCGAGCGCTTGGCGTTCTTCTCGTAGTTCTCGCGCTGGACAGAGGGCGGCAGGATGTTGTCGTTGCCGCCGGAGATGAACAGCAGCGGGGCGCGGTCGTTGTTGGCGAAGTCGTAGGTCGTCGTCGCGCTCGGGGTGAAGTTCGCGAATCCGCCCTGAAAGAGGATGCGGCCCGAGACGGGGACCGAGTAGCGGTCGTAGACGGCCTTCGACTCCTCCTCGCTGAGGTTGTTGGTGAAGGCGTAGTGAAATTCCTTCTCGGTGATCGGTACCGCGCGGCTCTTGTTGGCCGGGTTCTTCAGGACGGGGAAGGTCGCCTTGATCTCGCTGAACGGGAGGGACTTGATTCCCTTCACGGCCGCGCCGTTGATGGACACGCCGGCCGAGCCGTACCCGGCGTCGAGGAGGAGCTGGACGAAGGCGCCGCCGAACGAGTGCCCCATGATGATCGGCTTCGTGTCCAGGCCGCCGATGACGTGCTTGAGGTGGTCGAAGACCTCGGTCACGCCCAGGCCCGCCAGCGGGGAGGGGTCGTCGCGCAGGGCCTGGACCCCGGCGGTGCCGGGCTGGATGCCGGGGTAGCCGGGGGTGATCACCTTGAGGCCACGCTGCTCGTAGCGGGTGACCCAGTTTTCCCACGACAGAGGGGTCATCCAGAGGCCGTGGATGAGGACGACGGTGTCCGTGGCCGCTTCTCGTTCCATGAGTCTCACTCTGATCTCTCCGGCCGAGGGGATGGGCCCGCTGCCTGCCGGTTCGGTGTTCCGCCGCGCGTCTCTGTGCCGCGGCTCGTCGGCGGCCTTCCACCGATACGGAAAACGCTATTCCGGTCGTGGAGGGAGCGGAATGATCGCCGCGCTTCCATTTTTCGCCCAACCGCTCGTCCGGGCCTTTCGGCGCGCCCGGACGGAGAGCGGAGGCCGTGGTGGTGCCACCGGCTCCCTCATCAAGGCTAGGGCCATCCGTTTCGGTTGGCGCGCCGGTCACCGGGGGCAGTGCCGTACTCGCGGGCGAAGGCACGAGAGGAAGCCGCCTCCGGCTCGTACCCCAGAGCCTTGCCGATCGCTCCCACCGGTTCGGCGGCAGTGGCGATCCGGACGGCGGCGCGGGCCAGTCGGAGCCGGGCCAGGTAGCGGGCGCGCGGATCGCCGGCCAGGTGGGTGAAGCGGGCCGCGAACGCGGCCCGGGACAGCGAGGCGAGCCCGGCCAGCTCCTCCACCGTCCAGAGCTGCTCGGGGTGGCGGTGGATGGCCCACAGGGCGGGCCCGAGGGACCGGTCGAGCGCGGCGGTCAGCGACCCCGGGCTGCCGCTGGCCCCATGGGCGTCGGACCAGGCGCGCAGCGCCTTGATGAACAGCAGGCCAAGCAGCCTGGACGCCATCGCCCGCGACCCGTCGCTCGGGTCGGCGATCTCGGCCGCAAGGAGACCGGCGCTGAGCGGGAGCCACTCCAGACCGGGTTCGGCGACGCAGCACGATCACCTCGGGCAGCGACGCGAGGAGCGGGGAGGCCGCGCTCTCCTCGACGAAAAACCGGACGCTCATCCCAGAGGCGTCCCCCTCCACCGCAGTCAACCGGTGCGCGGCGCCGGTCGCCAGCAAAGCCGTGTCTGTCCTGTCGCAAAATGGATGGCCGGTGGCGCGGCACTGACCTGCCGAGTTGCCAAGTAACCGACGGTCCGGCGTTGGCAGCAGCTCAATCGACCTGGCCTTCGCGGAAGTGATCTCCACGCCTGTCAGCGGCACCTGGCAGTGTGTGCCGTGTGAACGCCGAATCCTTCTGGGGACTGATGGAGATCTGCCGACGGCATGTCACCGTCCGGCGAGAGCAGGCCGGGCAGACTTAGTCTTCGGCTGATGCGTGCGGGACCGGGCGCACACCGCTGTCATGCGTGAGTCGTCTTGTTCCGGCGCACCCGTTTGGCGACTTTCCTCATCCAGAGCGAAAGCAAGTGCCATAGGCCCTGGATCGGTGACCGCTCTGCACTCCGTCGGCGCGGCACATATTAACTTCTGGGTCGCACCGGGCCTGGCTCCTTGAACGGCTATGGGCGCCATTCCTGGCGGTAGGCAGGGTGGCCGGCGTATGACTGGGCAAGGACTCGCAGTGCGTACGCCAGGCCGGCCGAGCGGGAGTCCGAGGGGGCCATGGACTTGTAGTCGTGCGCCAGTTGCTCGATCAGGTCGAGCATGGGCAGATGGCTGTCCAGAAAAGCCTCGCCGCCCAGGGTGTCGGCTACGTAGGCATAGGCATGGTTGTCGTCCATGATGCGAGCGACGAGGAACTTCACAAGATCGTCCATGTGTCCATCTTCGCGGGCAATGCGCCTCGACCGTCAAGCGGCTGTCCAGATGAGGACGGCGGCGAGACGGGGGCGGGCTGGTAGGCGATGGCGCTTCGTGTTCACCGTGTCGTCGCACACGAAGCGCCATCAGACTGCCCGTCGAGATCAACGTTCGTGTTCACCAGGAACGTCGCGAGCCTTCACGTACGTGCTCACGTTGAGAGTCGCCCAACAGACAGGCTGACGGCCCCCGCATGAGCATGCGTTCCATCACAGACACGCACTCATACGAAAGCCGCACGATGCGTCTTCTGCACCACTACGCCCAGGGCGACACATTCGACGTCACGTCTCTACGACATCAACCGGCTGAGGCGGAACCGAGCGGTGGGCACCCGGTTCGGCAAGCTCGCGGGCCGCTTCGAGGCCATCGTCCTCATCGCTGCGATCAACGTGTGGCTGTGACCTGCCGGCACTGTCGGTCCCGATCCTCACCGTCTGGAGGGCCGCCCGCGACTATCCCGGACGGCCCACCCAGCGCACCAGCACTTTCCAAGACATGCCCTATCGAGGCCACGTAGACCTCCCTGTTGTCGTCGGGGGTGGGCAGAAAGGCGCTGCAGCCGGTTGAACGCTGACGCAGGTGGGCGCGACGGAGGGCCGTCAGTGTCACATGCGTGGCTACGCCCTCTTCCCGCATCATCCGGCGGGCTGGCAACAGTCAGTACGCCGCGGGTCCGGCCGGGGTGCGAGGCCTCCTGAACCACTGGCCCGCGGTGCGCTGGCTGAGAAGGACCACCATGACAATTGCCCCGGTCAGGGCAAAGATTCTGCCTTGGATGCCGCGGGCGGTCCCGCCCAGCGCCAACACGATCTGCACACTCGCCAGAACGATGGAGGTGGTCCGGACGCCCGTGCCTGCCGTGCGGAATCGGAACGCGAAAATGAACAGAACGATGCCCATTCCCGCTGAGCGAACTCGCCGAGCGCACTGCCACGTTGCGGCCCGGCCCCGACCGGCTCTACCCGTTCACTCCCCGCCTCGAAGGGGACACGGCCCCGGCGGCGGTCGCCGGGATCGCCCTGTTCGAGCGCCTCGTCTCCCTGCGCAACGACGTGGGACAGCTCGCCGAGGCCGCGCGTTGGGAGGGTTGCTGCCTCTTGACAGCGCGGCGCTCGTATCACAGGGCGCGCAGAAGCGGGCACCAGCTCGCCGCCACGGCCGCCGACGACCCGCTGGCCGCCGCGACGAGTCTCGGCTGGTGCGCGGCCAGCCGTGATACTGCATGTCGGCCTCATCACGTGCCGGACTGAACCGGGGCCAGGGCGGGTGAGATTCAGCAGCGCCGTATGGCACCGCTGGGAGTCCACGTCGACGGTGAGCAACTGGGCCTCCCCGGACGGACCCCGCGCTTCGAGCCAGAAACCGCTCGGTGGGCATGTCCTACCACAATGGCTGGGAGGCGCGAGCTGCCAGGAGTCGCCGTCTTCCGGTCGCAGGGGCGGGCCTGCGCGTGCCGGGTGGCAGCGCAGGCCCGAGCCTGGCGTCCTGGCTGGGCTCTATGCCCAGCCGGTGCAGGTGCGCCTGTTCCAGTCGCCGTGGTAGAGGCAGGCACGGATGGTGCGGTCGCTGGGGTCGTAGTACATGGCGGAGCGGGTGAGGTAGTAGTTGGGAGTGGAGTCGGTGGTCCAGGACCCGCCTGCCTGACGCTGGCCGAGGATCTCGCAGACGGTGTGGTCGAGGTGGCAGCGCTCGACGTACATCGTGTACTCGTTCTCGTTGCTGCCCCCGGGGAAGCGGGCCCTCGCCCAGGCGTAGGGGTCTCCGTCGGTGGTGCCCTTGCGGAGTTCTATGGAGAAACCGCCGCCGAAGTCGTACGGGCCCGAGGCGGTGTAGGGGCCGCTCTGCCAGGTCTGGACATTGGGGTCGTGGCCGTCGCAGGTGTAACGGCCGCAGGCGGCCCACGCGGTGCCCGGCAGCACGATGAGGGAGATGAGGGCGGCGAACAGACTGGCCAGGGCCAGCCCGGCGCGCGAGCGGAGACGCCGAGGGGCTGTGGTGGACATGATTGCCTCTTTCGGATCTAGGCCGCACGGATTTCCGCGACGGCAGGTGGGGGGCTGGACAGGCCAGCTCCAGGGCTGCACCAACGACAGCCCGGGGTATAGGAGTTGGCGGCCTCGGAGCAGGTGCCGGCAAGCGAGGTGTTACCGCGCTGTCAGGCTGGGCAAGCCTGGTCGAGCAGGCGGCCGACGTCCGATGCCTGGCCGACGGTATTCAGGAGCGTACGGCGAGCGGGCACCCTGGGGTTCGCGGGTGGTCCCGTCCAGAGGGGGGGTGCTGCCACGTGGTCGCCGCTTGGTCGGCAGATGCGGTCGGTCTGCACCTGTGAATAGGTGTCATGCGCGTTTCCCCCCGGAACCATATGTGCGGCGTGACAGTACCGGACGCCCTCACAGGAAACCAACAGACGCCGCAGCACGGGGCGGACGTGTATCGGTGGATGGCATCGGAAACGTCGATGCGTGCGAGAGGCGATCTCTGTCAGCGGGGCGGGCCGAATACCGGGCAATGCAGGGGGCGTTGGGAGGCCAGGTCACTGGAGGCGAAGACCTGGCGTCCGTGTAGTTCCTGTTGGTTTCCTGTGAGCGCGTCGGGTAGCCTCCAGGCTGCAAGTACGGCGGGGGAGGCGCGCATGGCGTCCCGTACTGGTGTTCATGCGGGGGTTGTATGTCCTGCCCATTGGGCGAAGGTCAGGCCACAGGCCCTGGCCCTGCGGCGTACCGTCATGTGTGAAGCCTTCCTTCAGCCTGCGCGACCATCGAAGGAAGAAGTGTGGCGTTCTCTCGAAGAGTGAGCGTGTCGCTGGCGGTTGTGGCCGCCGGGGCGACACTCACCGGGCTCATACAGGCATCGGCCTGGGCCCAGGGTCCTGTTGCGGGTCCCCCTGTTTCCGTACCCAACGCATCCGAACCGGTCGACGTACCCGCCGCCCAGCGCGACGCAGTTCTGGGGGGCTCGTGGAAGTCGTCCCAGGACCGCGCGTGGACGACGACCGCGGACGCGGCGGGCTTTCACGTACTGACGGCAGAGAAGAAGGACGGATACACCTGGAAGACGGCGGCCACGCTGTCGGAACCGGGCTTCGATGCCGACATGTGGCTCGGCAACGCATGTGTGACCGGCTCCGGCACCCGTGCGGTCGTGGTCTACGCGCCGCGAAGTTTCACCAATGACGCGCAGTTGATGGCGCGGGGCGGCTTCACCGCAGTCGTAGAGCTGGCCACGGGCAAGGTGACCAAGCTCGATCTGCAGGCGTCCCTGTCGTACTACAACCCGGGATGCGGCACCGGCGAGACGGCGGTGTTCACGCAGTCCGGCGGTCAGGAAAAGAGCGAGACGCGCCTGGTCCAGGTGGACGCCACCACTGGCAAACTCAGCACGCCGGTCACGGTCAAGGGACAAGTGACGTCGGCCGTTCCCGCGGCCCGGGGAACGATCGCCGCAGCCCGCGGCACCCAGCTGATCTCGGTGGGCGCCCAAGGCCAGACCTCGACCCTGGCTCGCACCAACGGCGTGCCCTACCGGGTGACGGCCGACAAGCAGGGCGCGATCGTGTTTCTGGACAGGCAATCGGCCGAGCCGAGCGCCACTACCCGAGTCAAGCGCGTAGCAGCGCTGGTGGAACCACGGTCGGCACTCAGCGCGCCACAACCCACGGTGCTGGCCGAAGGACCCGCGGGCGGAACAGGCCTGGCGGCCGGCGCCGGCACGGTCTACGTGACAGGCCAGACACACCTCGCTGCCGCTCCGCTTCCGGCCTCGGTGCGTCAGCTGCCCGGTTCCTCCAAGGACGCCGTGGTGACCACCCGGGGCGAAGGCGTGGTGACCGATACCCGGTGGGCCGACGGCAAGGACTCACGGATTCAGCCGCAGGACACCGGAGCGGCCCGCCCGGTGAACATCTCCTTGGACGTACCTGGTACCCGTAAAAAGGCGGCTTTCACCGTCGACCCCGCCGCTCGGCCCTCCGCTCACATCGGCGAGGGGCGGGCGCAGTCCCCCAGACTCAACGCACCGCGAGGAGGGGCGAGGAAGGCCTCGCGCAGTGCCCTGGCGTCCGGCGAAGACCAGTCCAAGACACCCGTCGACGACAACCGCACATGCTCGGTGCCGCGCAACGACCCGCTCAACCAGGCGATGCAGCCCAAGCCGCGGCAGGTGGAATGGGCCGTTGACCAGGCCATCGTCGGCAACCTGAACGCGAAGGTCTCACGACCTGCCAACTGGAAGAACCTGGGCATGCCGGCCTACCAGCCGCAGACCCTCTTTCCGGCACCCACACTGGACGGGGGCGGCAGGGTGCCGGCACAGGTACTCCTCGGAGTGACCGCGCAGGAGTCCAACATGTGGCAAGCGTCGCGCAGCGCGGTCCCAGGTGTCACCGGGAACCCGCTGATCGGGAACTTCTACGGCATCAACCTCTACGACGGTGACACCAGCAACGACTGGGACATCAACTGGGCCAAGGCCGACTGCGGTTACGGCATTACGCAGGTCACCGACCACATGCGACTGGCGGGCAAGGAGGACGGGCACGGCGGCGCCGCCTGGCCCTACCAGACGCAGCGTGCGGTCGCGCTGGACTACACCGCCAACATCGCGGCGGGTCTTCAGATCCTCGCCACCAAATGGAACGAGACCCGCGCCGCAGGCCTGACCATCAACGACGGCGCCCCCGCGCACCTGGAGAACTGGTTCTACGCCCTGTGGGCCTACAACTCCGGGTTCCATCCCCAGAGCGAAGCCGCGGCCAACGGCGGCGCCTGGGGACTGGGCTGGGCCAACAACCCGGCCAACCCCGAATGGGACGCCGGACGCCTGCCGTTCATGGAGAAGGGCGACGGAAGCGACGATGCCTCGGCGGCGGCGCATCCCCAGAACTGGCCCTACCCCGAGAAGGTCCTCGGGTTTGCCGCTCACCCGCCCGCCTACCTGGAATCACCCGGTACCACGGTTGCCGCATTCCGCAACGCCTGGTGGAACGGCTCCGACAAGGCGGTCATGGTCGAAGGAAGCGCCAAGTACAACCGGGCGCATGTGAAGCCGCCGGAGAACCAGTTCTGCGACACGTCCAACACCTGTGACCCCAGCCGCATTTCCGACAGCGCCAGCAACGCCAACGCCACCTCCGGCCCGTGCGGCCGGGACGATTCCAAGTGCTGGTGGAACAAGCCGGTGACGTGGAAGAAGGACTGCTCCTACAGCTGCGGCAACGAGCTCGTTCGGTTCAACACCACCTACGCCGAGGAAGCAGACGGCACTGCCTATCCGCCGGCCTGCGGCAATACCGGACTGCCCGCGAACGCGGTGATCGTGGACGACGTCCCCACCACCGTGCCGTCCATCCGCCCCAACTGCCCCAAGTACTGGGACAGCAACGGCACCTTCACCCTCGACTACTGGCAGAACAGCGTTGAGACGGTGTACCCCGGCAAGGTGGACACCCATCAGCTCGGCGCGGGCTTCGGCGGCCACTTCTACTTCACCCACACCCGCCAGGACGACGCCAAGGGCCAGCGCCTGAAGGTCACCGGCAGGTGGAAGCCGAACGTGGACCTCAAGGGCCAAGCCAAGATCATGGTCCACATCCCCGACCACGGCGCCCAGACCACCCGGGCCCGCTACGAGATCGACACGGCGCGCGGCACCGAGACCAGGGTGATCTCCCAGGAAGGCAACACCAACCGGTGGGTGCCCCTCGGGGTCTTCCGGCTCAACAGCAGCCCCGAGGTCCGCCTGTCGTCCATCACCGACGACGGCACTGGCGACCAGGACATCGCCTTCGACGCCGTGGCGTTCATACCCGGCACCTACGATGTTCCCGGCGCCGTGCCCGACATCCGGCTGCCCGACCCCAACCCCAGCGCTCCCGAGCCCGCGGACCAGGAGTCGGTCAGCGTTCTGCCGGGCAGCCCCTTCTCCGTGAAGTCCTCGGCTGTCGCACCCCAGGGCAGATCGGCCGCGCCAGAAGCCGCTGCAGCCAAGAACTGCACCCCGGTCAAGGGCAAACCGAACACCAAGATCTGCATCGGACCCGCCACCACGCCGCCCAAGGGGTTCGCGGCACAACCCAGGGCGGCCGCCGCATCCGGCACACCGTTCTGCTCCGCCAACTCGGCCGGCCGGTTCTTCACCCGGACCAAGGGGTGCATGCAAAGCCTCGTCGACGTCCAGCAGATCGTCAACGACACTCTGTTCGCGTCGTGGACGTACCTCTACCAGCACGAGATCGATCTGAACGTCGACAGCGAGAAGTTCACCCAGACCATCTCACTGACGCCGTACAGGACAGATCCCAAGATGCTCGCCGTCAGTGTCGACATCGCCCCGTCGTGCAGCCCGAACTGCACCACAGGCGCGATCACCTGGTCCGCGCCCAACCTGTGGGCAACCGCCGCCGACAGCCACACGGCGACGGCCACGGTGGAGCAGACCTGGACCGGGACGTCCGGCAACGACCGGATGAAACTCGACTGGACGCTGTCGGGCAAGATCGAGGGCAAGCAGACCACTACCGCCAGCTACACGTCCAACGAGATGGCCGTGCGCTGCGACCGCGAAGCCAAGGGCACCCGGAACGCGCCCGGCTGCGTCTTCCCCGAATACACACCCACGTACGTCGTGAACTCGGAGCAGAACCCGGCGGCCGCGGCCTTCTACTGGACCCTCATGCAGAATCTGCCGTCCCACCCGGGCAGCCGCGACCACAACGCCCCGTTGAACTACCTCGCGGACAAGACCCGCCAGAGTGCCAACCGGAAGGTCATCTGTCCCAAGGACGGTCCGGACAAGTGGGTCGGAAACCCCGCCTCCAACCCGCCGGGAACGACGTCGAGCTGTGACGAGTACCCCTTCGCCGCCACCTACCAGAGCGGCGGCATGCCTCCGCAGGCAGTGGACAACGGCAAGCAGTGCACGCAGCTGTACGCCTCGCCGCTGGCCGGGGGTGGCTGGACACTGCTGGAGGACACGAGCTACAGCCGAGTCAACACCTGGGACGAGATCTGCGGCCGGGCCAGTATCCCCGGCGACGAGAACTCCGGAGCGGCCAACCGCATCGGACTGTTCTTCGTGCCCAAGAACCGCATGCTCGACAAGGACAAGTTCTTCGTCAGCACGCCCGGATTCGAGGACTGCAAGGACCTCTCCCAGATCTGCTGGGTCCGCACACGCAAGTAACACGCTGAAGGCCTGAACGAAGGGGTATCAAGGGTTTGCCCTGATACCCGTGTCAGACGCCGATCATCAGGGAAGGAGCACGGCATCGAGGGTGCCGTGCTCCAACTCATTGCGAGACAGGGTAAGTCCAAGGGCCTCTTCCGCGAACCGGAGCATCCACAGCTCCTCGTCGCCATCCCCCAGAGCGGGGCCTCCATCTGTTTCGAAAAGTCCCGCGTCCCGGGCGCTGGCCACCAAGTGGTCGGCAGCCGAAGTGCCTATCTCCGCCGCGGGCACGCCGGGCTCGAAGTCGGCCACGACTGACCCGTTGTCCGCGTAGGCGAGCCTCAACGGCCCGGTTCCGCCATTGAGCAGCAGCACCGCTTGCGTGCCCGTGGACAGACGGCCGAGAACGCCGTTGTCGGCCGCCTGATCGCTCCAGTGCTCCAGGGAGAAGGCCCATCCCCCGCTTGTGCCGAGGAGTGCTACGGGGCCCTCCCGCATCGCCAGCGAGAAGGCGTCCCCACCCGTGACGCCGTGCCGGACGGCAGCGATGTCCGCCCCCATCCGCCGGACAAGTTCGGAGACGGTGATGCCTCGGGCGAGTGCCAAGCAGTACGTGTCGAACACGTCCGGGATCCACTGCACACCGTCGCCGGTCATCGCCCCTCCTCGCCAGGCCTCACACACTGCTTATTAGCGCGCGCAGTGACGATACCCGACCGGCGCGCAGGCTTCCGGCCCGCCTGTGTCGTTGAACTGGTAGCGCAATGCGGGCGCGAGACGAACAAGGTCCGCGACGGCCGAAGTGCTGCCGCTTGGATCACGTGCGAAGGCAGATGGTGAGGATTGCGAGGGTGACGGTGCCGAGGTAGATGTGGGCACGATTCTCGTAGCGTGCGGCGACAGCACGGGGGCCCTTGAGGTGGCATACGCGCGTTCGACGTTGTTGCGCTACTTGTAGCGTCCGCTGCCTAGGGGGCCGCCGGGGAGCCTCCGTCGTGCCGTTTTCATTGCTGGTCAAGGTGCTCCGGACGACATGTGGGATGTCACGGCCACGTAATAGCCGGGCCACGTACGCGTACGGCCCCCTGACGTGGAGTCAGGGGGCCGTAGAAGTAGCGGGGACAGGATTTGAACCTGCGACCTCTGGGTTATGAGCCCAGCGAGCTACCGAGCTGCTCCACCCCGCGTCGGTGAACACAACCCTACGCCACCGGCAGGGGCCGGGCCGACCATCTGCTCCTCGAAGACGGACAGGCGGCGGTCCCGTGCAACGTGCGATGGAACACGGGACCGCCCGGATGGCCACCGTCCTGTCAGAGCGGCGGCATCGTGGCCGTACGCGGATCGTCAACCCTGGGCACACCGGACGGCGACAGCTGGGTGACGTGCTCCTCCCGTAGAGCGGTCGGCGGGTCTGCGGACGGGTGGCTGGTCCGTGTTTCCCGCTAGATGCGTAGATCCGATGTATGTGATCACGCCTCACGGCTTTGCTGGCCGCTACGTAGGGTGGGTGATCTTCCCGGTCCCGTCCCGACCCTTGCAGGAGCGACGCCCATGATTCTCGTGTCCGACCCCATCTTCGGCGAAGTGGAACTCACTGGTTCGGCGATAGAACTGGCCCACTTGGCAGGCGCGGTGGCCCAGGGCGCAGGATTCATCAGCTCCATGTCTGCGACTGTGCTAGGCAGCGAGACCTTGGCGGGGGTCGAAGTCAGGGAGGCTCCCGGGCCTGGGGTGTTGATCCATCTCGACTCCCAGCGTCAGATCCTTGTGATCAGCGGCGATCCCGTCGCCAGGGCCCTCTTCGCGGACAATCTGTATGCCACGACCACTGCCATGGCCACTGTGGACGGCGGCGGCCACCGCCACATCGACCACTTTCCCGGGCATCCCTACCTCGTTGAGGAATCCATGCCCTTGGTAGTTGGCATCCCGGGTGAAGGTCCTCCCACTCGATGAGCAACACGGCGATCAATGGTCATAGGCGATTAGCGAGCGGTTGACCGGTGCGCCGATGGCATTGTTGTGCCAGATGCCTGCGGCCATCGCCAGGATGCGTTGGGCGACCCGGACCGCGACGCCCTCGAAGGCCCGCACGCCGTGTTGTTCCAGGTCGAGCTGCCCTTTGAGTGTGTCGTTGACCGACTCGATCAACTGGCGGACCTTCGTGAGCATCGGTTCGCCGTAGCGCTACATGCTTGAGCGAGGGACGCAGCAACTCGATGCTGAGCTGCGCCAGGTCTTTCTCGAACGTCTTCGAGGCGAAGCCCTTGTTGGAGATCAGCAGGATGCCCTCGCGGTCAGCGACCAGGTGGGCGTCGACCTCCAGCATCGCAGCCAGGACCTCGCGCTCGCCGATCTTCGGGTTGGCCAGCGCCCACATGATCGGCATGCCGGTCGGCGTGCAGACCAGGTAGAGGCGCAGGCCCCAGAAGAATCGGGAGTGAGAGGCGCAGTAGCCGTAGCCGGCCCAACTTGTGAGGTTGGACCGCTGGACGGTTGAGCGTGACATGCCGCACGGTACCGGCGTCGAGTCGGTAATCCAGTGGTTGTCGAACCAGAAGTCGCTGTCCATGGCCAACTCCCGGATCATGCGCTTCACTAGGGGCAATGCCGTCCGCAGGTGCTTGTTGTAGCCCGCCCGCTGCGGCAGGTAGGGGAACATGGCGGACAGGTGCTTGTTCGCATAGCGCAGCCAGCGAGCCTCGGAGTGGTAGCCCAGCAACGCCTGGGCCACGGCCAGGCAGACGAGTTCGGAGTCGCTGAGCAGCGGGGGTCGCCCCATCCAACGCGTTCCCCCGATCTCGTCGTCGATCTTCACATACAGTGCGGCCAAGCGGGTGTTCAGGTCGGTCGTCACAAACTGATCTTGGACACCTTCGCCCCTTGCCGGGGGCGGAACTTCGGATCTACTCGTCTAAGGGCTGCCCCGCCGGAGGCTGTGCCGCGGCCGGGTCCCCCGCAGCCGGCGGAGACGCTCCCGGCCGTGGAGTCCTCCGAGCCGCCCCGTCGGCCGCCGAACTCGCTCGCTTTTTCGGCTGAGGCTCATCACATCGGCGCTCACGACGCGAGCGGCGGATCAGATGAGGTACAGGACAGCAAAAGGCAGGAGCATCACGTTGATCACCGCCAACAGCATGATTCCGCGCCACAGATCACCGCGAGCCTGGGACCTGCCACCGAACAGCTCCATTTCCGTGCGCGCCCTACTGTGCGGCGCCTTGGGGTCATAAATTATGCGCACTTCTTCCCCGTCGCGTGACATGCGCCCGTCGGCCAAAGGGCTTCGGTACGACGACCGATCTCCAGCCACGGTCGCGAAGGAGAAGAATTCCAGCACCCGGCCCTCGTCCCAGGAGGCACCGGTGCACGTGGCGGGAACAGTCACGCCCTTCTTTCGGAGCCGACGCTCCACCAGGAGCGGGTACGCACCGAATGGGATCACGTAAATCGCAGTCGGAAGCAGCATGATGAACGCATACAGAATCCACAGAGAATTCTGGTAGATCCATCCGGGCACGGAACCCCCACGTTTCGAAGATCACAAAGTCGAAGCAAAGTACCACGCACGGCAGAACAAGATCAAGAGTCGAATCCAAGCCGAACTGATGGGGTGGAGAAATGGCCATCGACCCGGGCCTCCTGGTACCCGACTACTTCGTCAAGAAGTTTGAGGATACTGAGAAAGAGCACAGCACTTACAACAAGAAGATCAACGATGTCAGCTTTGCCGTCAATGGGCTCGGACTGACGGTGAACGGCTGGGCCAACACCATTAGCGCCCTGAGTTCCAGCGTGGAAGGTCTCAAGGTCGGCCTCGGCGCCATAGCTCTGGGTTTCACCCCGGTGAAGGTCGGCGGCGCGCTCCTGAAGGTGGACGAAAAAGGCATCGTATTCGGCGGAAAGCAGAAGTGGACCTGGCCCCACGCGCGGGATGAAAAGCGGAAGCAGGACGCTGCTGACAAGCGCGCCTCCAAGGTTCACGGAAACCTTGAGACTGCGGGTCGGACCGCCCAGGAAAGCGTCAACAAGGCAAGGCTCGACCCCCGCGATGCCGAAAAGGTGAGGAAAGCAAGAGAGGACGTCGCGGCATTTCGTGTCGCCTATTACAACGCTCGGCCGGATATCCAGCGGGCACAGCGGATGCGGGACGAGGCGAAGGCCGTGGAGACCGCGGCCGCGCGGGCCCGAGAAAGGGTGCAGCAGGACACGCGGGCGGTCGGCCAGAACGTTCAGGCCTTGAACCGGCAGGTCGCGGATCTCGAACGAGAGCTGGTCGGGCACTGAAGCCCGCAGAAACCTCCTCCATCACTGCGGATCCCTGCAGTAGGGCCAGGATCGGAGGAAGACATGTCGCTAGTCCAATCCCTCAGCAGAGCCTGAGGCTCTGGCGAGCGATTGAACGAGCGACATGACTTTTCCCATTGTTAGCGTTCCGGGGATGCCGGGAAATGCTTATCCAAGCGCCGACATGAGGGTGTTGAGACGGTTCTCGAGCTCCTTTATCTGCTGAGCCGCAGCCCTGATGTTCTTGGGGTTCCCGGAGGAGGCGTTGGGCCCTGCAGCAACCGTCTCCACCCTGCGGCGCTGACTCCCTGCGGTTCTCTCGAGCTTGTCGATCCGCCTGTGCGCCCTACCGACGTCCTTGAGGAGAGTTTCGGAAGCCTGCTTTTCCCGTTCGGCCTTTCCTTCTTCTCCTGGTCCTCGGCACGCCCTTTCTCGCCTCTCAGGAACTCCCAGAAGTTTCCACCTTCTTTGAGCCAGGGCCACTCTTTCCGAGTGACACCTGCAATACTTATGCCTTTTTCGTCGACCTTGAATCCGGTGAGATCCAACTTGATGGAGGTGATGCCCAATGCGACGCCGGCAAGGGCTATCTTTACGTAATCCAGACCGATGCTGAGCCCGTTGATCTTCTGCTTGACGGCGTCGCCGTCGCCCTTGCTGAACCAGAGCCGAGGCCAGTCCCACAGGTCGTGCACCCCGTAGTCGGAGACTCGCAGGGTGGGATCGTCGGCCAGATGGAGACCTCCGTGTTTTCCGCCGTTCGCTTATGGGTTCTACGTCTGTTGTAGAATGTGTGCCAGCGTATTCGGGCGGGTTAATGCGAAAGAGATTCGGTTGTGTACATCTTCATGATCATAAGCGGGATTCTTTTAATCCCACTCGTTCCTTTCTTGCTCTTTGACGTGATTCCGCTACGGCGCAGTAAAAGGCTCGTAGCCCAAGGTGTGCGAGTCAAAGGTGAATGCGTCATGGCGACGTGGAGTTCGGATGCGGGCACCCTGCGTGTCAAGTACGTGACGCAGTCCGGCACCGAACTAGAGCACTGCACGGATCTACTCGATGCGCCGAGCGCCGAACGCGGGGACTTGCTCGACATCCTCTATGACCGTCGCAAACCATCTCGGTCGATGGTGGCGGGAAGGGCTGAGAGGATGGCCGCGCGCCGATTCCTGTCAGGCCCGTTCTTCTATCTGCAATTGGTCTTCCTGGTACCGCAAGGTTATTGGATCTATCTGCTCGCCTAGGGCGCCGAACGTCATGAGTGGCTTGAACTCGATCTTGAAGGCGCTCCACGCGAACTCCAAGGTGTTGGAGGCCGCGTTCAGGCCGTTGATCTCCTACGTCGCAATGTTCGCCTCGGACTTCTGGCCGGTCAGCTCAGTCGGCTTGTACCGGTCGAAGTCGTCAAGGATCTTGCCTGCCTTCTCTTCTTCTCGGCCTCTTCGGCGGCATCCTTCTTTTTGTCCCAGGCCGCTCCGAAGCCCTCGACAGAGAGTTGCTGAGACAGGTCCTCTCTGATTTTCTTGATGTCGTCGTCACTCATGTCTGCCTCATTTCACCCGATGGCTCCTGGTATGATCCACCTGTTTGTGCCGCGGGAAATCTATATCTGGATCAACCGTGCGGGGTGGGGTATGGGGTCGCATGCAGGTAAGTCGAATAACCCCGTGGTTTCGGATGGGGGGCTGGATGCGCAAAGGGGTTCGGGGGGCTCTCTCGGTACCCGCTTGACCCTGTTTGTCCTTGCAGCTTCGGTCTGGGCGGCTTTTTCGCTCGCCACTGAAGGCATGACCGAATGGGGTGTCACGGGCAAGAATTGCGGTACCAGAATGGGTGCCCCGTGCACGGGAAATGTCCCGCTGACCCTCTTCGGGTTGATAACCGGAATATTTCTGCTCTGCGGGTTCCTGGTCTACGTCCTGTCGGCCAAGCCGCGTGGTCCCGTGTTGCCCATGATCGCTCCCGTCGCGTTCGCCCTGTGTTCGGGCTCGGTCCTCGTGGGCGGAGCCATCACGCACGCCACGGGACTCGGCAGTGTTGTGCAGCTCGGGCACCTGGGTCTCATCGTGGTCGCCATCGGAGCGTTCGCCTTCTGGAAAGGGCTCCGGCGACTTGGAATCGCGTCCCTGTTCTGGTGCACGCGGGTCGAGGTTCCGTTTCCGTACCGGGCGAAGGCCCCGCGGGATGCGGCGGAGCGGTCCCTTTGCGCGACATTCCTGGGCGTGCATGCCGCCGCCTTTGTCGTCGGCGTCCCGGGAGGCATCTCCTTGGGGATGGGCTTCTGAGCCATCGCGGCGCACCGTGCGTTACCCGAAGAAGCGGGCCAATTCCTCCGGGCTCGGCTGAGGCGTGGCCGTGGCTGGGGGGCGAGCTCCCCAGCCGGGGCCCCCGGCACGGCCGGCCGCGGCACGGCCTCGGGGTACTCCAGCGGATCCGCGTCCTCGCCCGAATTAATCGTCGCCGTCATCCAGTTGGCCACCGCCAGGTGATCCACCGCGGCCGCCAGGAGATGGGTGGACGCGTCCCACTCCACCGCCTCGCCGTGCAGGTCGCGGTTGACCGCGCTGAAGAGCTGTCGCATGGCGAACAGTGTGGTCCCGTACCCCGGGTCCACTTCCTTCCGCTCGGTCTCGGTGAACCCGATCTTGGCCAGCACACGGCGAGAGGCGGTATTCCAGTCCCAGACGGTGGCCCACACACGTGTGTACCCATACGTTCTCGCCCAGTCCAGAACCGCCAGCGAGCCCTCGGTCGCATACCGCATACCCCTGACCCCACACACGACGGAGCAGTTCGAAGGCCACTTCCGGCTCCCCTGCCGAACCGCGCTCGTTGTCGACCAGCTCGCAGTAGCCAATGACGTCACCAGAGGCCTTCCGCTCGACCGCCAGCAACCCGCTCGACCGGTGGGTGCGAATCGAATCCTCGAGCTCGGCGACCGTGGGATGTCCCTCCGCGTCGACCCGGCGGTGCAGCGGCACCCGCGGATCACGCTCGGTCCACAGCTCACGCTGGACAGCAGCCTCGGCCACCCACCACGGCCTGAGAACCAGACGACTCGTCTCCAGTACAACCTCGCTGCCCGGCGCGCCCTCTGCCAGACAAGCAACCGTCTCACGAACTGCGTGCCGTCCCCGCCGCAAGTGCTCCGCTGTTGGCCAGACCTGCTCACCTGAGTTCCCCACGTCGGTGCTGGGGGCGGCACCCCTGCCCTGCTGCGAGCTGGTGAGGGACGGCTGGTTGGATGCCCACATGACAGATTGGTCGCAGTTGGAGCACGCGTACGGCACGGCTGAGGACGTCCCAGTACTGTTCGAACGACTTGGCCGCGAGCGTAACGACGAGGTCTGGAGAGACCTGTGGTCACGGTTGTGCCATCAGGGCAGTGTCTACTCAGCGAGCTTCGCCGCCCTCGCTCTGCTTGCTGATCTGGGAAGCGGAGCGGACGCGCACGCCGACAATGCCCTGATCCTGGCCGGAGCGATCGCCGCTGACGCCGACGACGAGACCCGTGGTCAACACGGTGCCCCGATCGAGCAACTGCGGACGCTGGCCTATGACCGGATCCGCCGACCTGCGGAGCCCGCCCTCTACGTCTATCTGCTACAGACCGCCATGGCCCTTGACGGCGTCCCCGTATGGTCCGTGGCTTTGGAGAGCTTGGCTGACAGGACGATTGACCTGTTCTGCCCCGAATGCGAGATGGGGGTGTTCGTTTCCATCGGTGAAGCCGGCTACTTCTCCGCCGTCGGCGATTGGGAGCCCGGCGATCCGGAGGGCTTGCCGCTTCGCGCCGCCGAGCCGGACCACCTGTCGGGGCCTGCGCGCGTGCTCTATGACGCGGCCACCGAGGCCGGGGTCGAGACCGTCACGCTCGCCCTCACCTACCTGTTCGGCGAGGGGACTTGCGGCGAGTGCGGAGCCGAGTTCTCGATCGCCGAGCAAGTGGCCGAGCAGTACTGAGACGCCCGGCAAGGTCAAGCAAGTGGGGAAGCCGATCGAGCCCGGGTAATCCGTACCTGGCACCGATGGACAACTTCGATGCACAGCGCGAGGCAGCCAGGGGCCGTGATCGGTCACTCGTCACTCAGAGCGGGAAGGCCCAGGGGTCGTCGTACGGTTCGGGCTCCTCGGGGTGGAGCATGCGGCGAACGCAGCGCAGAAGTCCCGGTTCACCGGATCCTGCGGCGGCGGCCATCCACGGCAGGGCCTCCATGGCCTGCGCCCGTTCGACGGTGGCGAGGACGTCAAAAGTGTGGCGGAGGTCCTCGGAGCAGGGCTCGTCGGTGAGGCAGAGCCAGCCGATCGCTGCGGCGAGGCGGACTTCGGGGGCCTGTGTCCGGTCCTGCCACCGCTCGCGGATCCACGAGGCGATCGACGGCTGCGCATCGGCCCGGGTGGTCTCGGCGGTTGCGGGGAGCAGGGCGGCGCTGACCATGGCGTCCGTGCTCCGTGACAAGCCTGGTGGCGAAGGCTGTTCGGACGGTGCGCTCGGGGTCGGCTGCGGTGGCCAGAGCGTAGGAGGCGTTGATGCGGACGGCGGGGTCGGGGTCGTCGAGAAGGGTCAGGAGCACCGGCGTTTCTGTGGTGATCGCGGCTCGGGCTGCGGCTACCGACCAGCCTGCGGGATAGCCGGTCACCTCGACGCCGTCGTCGTCGTAGTAGTCGTAGTCGTCGGGTGCGTGGCGCCGCGGGTCGGTTCGGTGGAGAAGGAGTTCGTCGCGGGAGGCGACGCCGAAGTGCCGGGCGCGGGCCGGGGCGGAGAGTACGTCGAGGGCGTCGGCGCGGCGTGGGTGGTGGACATCTGTGGCGATGGGGATCAGGAACGGTACGGCAAGGGCGGCAGCCGCCCGGCTGTCGTTGGCACACAGGCCGCCCAGCAGGCCCGTCGTGCGGCGAGCGGGCCTGTCGCCGACGTGCAGCAGGTGAACGGCCTCCCGGGCATCGTCCCCGTGGGGGAAGTTTCCCCACGGGACAGCTTCCAGGCGGAACCCGCGCTTGATCTCGGGTCGGATGCCGGCCACCACCGCCCGCACATCGAACGCGTCTCCCACGAACGAGGCCAGATCCGCTCCGCCCGCCAGCGCACGGCACATCGCGAACGTCGGATCGGTCCGCCGAGATGGCGCACGCCGTCGCCGAGATCCACCGCACCAGCGGCCAGACCATCGACCTCGACGACCCGACCCAGGTACCGCTGGACGACTTCTGGGCCTTCAAGATGATCCAGAACAGCGACACCGTCGGCATGTTCCAGCTCGAATCCCCCGGCCAGCAAGACCTCCTCGGAAGACTGCAGCCCCGCAACCCGCAAGACGTGATCGCCGACATCAGCCTGTTCCGCCCCGGGCCCGCGGCCGGCGGAATGCCCGCCCTCTACATCACCGCCCGCCACGGCGCAGCCCCCTTCTATCCACACCCGGACCTGGAGCCGGTGCTCGCCGACACCTACGGCGTGACCATCTGGCACGAACAGATCATCGACATGGTCGCCATCCTGACCGGGTGCGTCCGGGGCGCTGGCCGAAGTGTTCCGGCGTGCTCTTGCCGACTCGGAGCGTCTGCCGCGGTTGAAGGAGTGGTTCGAGCAGGAGGCCGGAGCCCGGGGCTACTCCCCCGCCGTGCTGGCCGAAGTCTGGTCGGTGGTCGAATCGTTTGGTGCGTATGGCTTCTGCCGGGCGCACGCCGTCGCCTTCGCCGTGCCCGCGCTGCAGTCGGCCTGGCTCAAGGCGCACCACCCGGCAGCCCTGTACGCGGGGCTGCTGGAGCACGATCCGGGAATGTGGCCGGCCCGGGTGATCCTCGCCGATGCCCGTCGCCACGATGTGCCCGTGCTCCCGGTGGACATCAACCACTCGGACACCAGCTACCGCGTCGAACCCGGCCCCGATGGACGGCTCGGGGTGCGCTTGGCGCTGTCGGCGGTCAAGGGCATCCATGCGGAGGAGGCCCAGCGGATCGTGGCCGACCAGCCGTACGGTTCACTGACGGACCTGTGGCAGCGGGCCCGGCCCTCCCAGCCCACCGCCGAACGCCTCGCCCAGATCGGCGCCCTCACAAGCATCGCCGGTCAAGCCACCCGGCGTGACCTGCTGCTGCAGATCACCGACCTGCACCGCCAGACCCGCGCCCGCCCCAGCACCGGACGGCTCCCCCTGGACACCAGCCCGCTGGCCCAGGGCGCGAGCGGACTGCCCGAGATGACCGGCCGCGAGCAGCTCGGTGCCGAGCTGGAGGTGTTGTCGATGGATGTCTCGCGGCATCTGATGGGCTATCACCACCGGCTGCTGTCCGAGCTCGGCGCGGTCCCCTCCCGGCGCCTGGCCCACCTGCATGCCGGGCAGCGCGTCCTGGTCGCCGGGGTCCGCGCCTCGACGCAGACGCCGCCCATCGCGTCGGGCAAGCGCGTCATCTTCGTGACCCTGGAAGACGGCACCGGTCTGGTGGACATCGCCTTCTTCGAAGACAGCCACGCCGCATGTGCGCACACCATCTTCCACTCCGGACTCCTTCTGGTTCAGGGCACGGTCGAGCGGCGGGGGCCGCGACGCACCGTGGTCGGTGCACGGGTGTGGGACCTGGACGAGCTCGCCGCGGAGCGCCGTGACAACGGTCTCGACGCCGTCCTCGCCCTGATCGGCGCCTCGGCACCGCAGCCCACACCCGCCCAGCGCCCGAGCGAAACCCAGGAGCAGGAGCGGGAGCGGGTACGCGGTGACGGGCAGCGGACTCTGGTCAACGGAGCTGCTGGAGCGAGGCTGCATCCGTACGCCGATCTTCAGTCGGCGGGAACCCGGTCCGCCGACCTGAAGGCGCTCGGTCACACCAGCCAGGGCTCGGCGGGGTGAGCGCCGTGGATCACAACCGGCCTCGGTGCATCATGCGCGTGGTCTTCCACGACCTCCACCAACGCGGGGATGGGGATGTGCTGTTCGGGGAGCTGGTGCGGCTGGTGGAGGACTCCGCCCCGCGCTACCACGCCCGTCCCCAGGACGGGATCATCGACCTCGACCTGACCGGCGCCCTGCGCTACCTCGACCGCACCCCCTACGAGGCCGCGCAGGTCATCGCGCTCCGCGCGCTCGCTCTGCACGGGGTAGCCACCACGATCGGCGGCGGGAACTCGGTGATGATCGCCTCGATGGCGGCCGCGGTCAGCGCGCCCGGCCGCATCGCCGTCATCGACCCCAACCCCGACCGTGTCGAAGCGTTCCTGCGCCCCCAGCCCACCGCGCTCCTTCCCGGCGTCGGACCGGCCACGGCGCGCACACTGAAAACGTTCGGCATCCATACCGTCGGCGAACTCGCCGACACCCCGCCTGCCACCCTCGCCCGCATCCTCGGCGCGAGCCCCGCCCGCGAGCTCCACGCCCGCGCCCGCGGCATCGACGAACGGCCCGTTCAGCGTGAGACCCTTGTCCGCTCCACCTCCGTCAGCCACCTGTTCGCGTCCGACGAACTGGATCCGGGTCAGCCCGAACGTGCGCTGCTCGCCCTGGCCGAGCAGCTGGGTCTGCGCCTGCGCAGCACCCACGAGGTGTGCCGGGCGCTTACTCTCACCGTCCGCTATGCCGACCAGCCCTCCACCACCCGCACGCGCGCCCTGAGCGAGCCGACGGCCCACAGCGCGGCGCTGGCGCGCACGGCCCGCGATCTCTTGCGATCCCTGGGCCTGGAACGGGCGCGGGTGACGGACTGTCGCTGCGCGGCGAGGGCCTGACAGGCGCCGAACACGCCCACCAGCAGCTGCTCCTGGACTCTGGCGACGACAAACGGCGCACCATCGAGCAGGTCGCCGATGCCGCGCGCCGCAAGTTCGGTGCCCGCGTGATCCAGCCTGCCGCCCTGGCCGGGCCCCCACGCCCACATCCCGCCCTGCACACCGCCGCACCACACGCTAGGAGAAGCCGTGGAACCCGATCGCTTCCGGCAGTTCTGCCTCGACATGCTGCCCGTCCACGGTCCGGAGGTGGCCACGGCCACGCTCTGGCAGGACACCGATGCCCCGCCGTCCGGTGTACTGATCGATTCGCGACGGGTAGCCGCCTGTGGGCCCAAATCACGGGTGCCGGGCCGGTCGGTGCCAGACCCGACGGCTCCGCCGAATCCACCACCGGCCCCCTTGCCGAACCGGTCGACCTGCCCGCCCTGTTCATCGAAGGCAAAGCCACCCCGGCCCGCGCCGAGGCTTATCTGGCCGCCGTTCTCACCCGCACCGCGAGCCCCGAGATCGCCTCCGTGTACGGCTACCGGCAGCGGTCGGCGGCACCCGCCACCCACCCCGGGGTCGGTGTCGTCTTCCACAGCGGGGCCCGGGCGTTCCTGCTGTTCACTCACACCGCGCGGCCGGGACAGACCCGAGGCCGCGATCCCCACCGCCTCCAAGCCGACTTCTGACCGCAACCTGCAATGTACCTCGGGGATCGGCACCGGGCGCCTACGCAGCCGAGATCAGCCGCCGTCCCGACAGGCTGACCGACGCACCCGCACACTACACAGGGCAGGACACTCGATGACCACCCCAGACCTCTCGGCCGACGGGCTCGCCGTCTGGCAACGCGAGATCAGCACCATGCTCGACCAGATACTCACCCTCTTCGAGACCGCCTACGGCTACCCACTGGGCGACAACGGCGTCCTCGTGGCCGACGACCAAATCCGAGCCATGGCCGCACGGCTGGAAGACGCTGCCGTCCCCGCCGACCTGGTCACCTTCTACTCCTCGATCGCCAAGCTGCAGCTGCCCGACATCGACCACGGATACTTCATCCACTCACCCGACCTGGTGCTCGACCACCTCACCGAACACGGACCAGTCCGCCTGACCGACCACCACACCGGCATTGTGTTTGGCAGCGATGGCGGAGGCATCCTCTTCGCTCTCGATCAGGGCGGGCAGGTTCACCGATCGAGCACAGCGTCATGGTTCGACGACTTCGAGCCAACGGCCCCAACCCTGACCCAGTTCCTCGAACGGATCCGCCGATCCACCGCGGTCTTCACGAACGACACCATGCGCCACGCGGCCACCCAACACAGCTGACTGACTCCGCCGATGGGCACCGCGCACGAGGCATTCCGAGAGTTCCAATACCCGACTCCACATCAGCGATCTACCCGGCCGAGACCATCGAGGCCCACCGCGCCTTCATCGCCCGCCGCCGGGCCAGCCGACCCAGCGAAGAGTATCGGACGCCGACCGAGGAGGAATGGGACTCTTTCCTCGCACACTTCGAGAAGCGCAAGGTCTCCATCGGCACCTGCGGTCGCGCCTCTTCAACCCCTTGTGTTCATGAACACGCTTGCGTTCGTTGCTCGCTTCTCCGGCCGGACCCGGCCCAGCGCGGCCGGTTGGAGGAGGTCCGCGACAACCTCGTCGCCCGCATCGCCGAGGCCGAGCGCGAGGGCTGGCTCGGAGAAGTCGAAGGGCTCCGGGTCAGCCCGGCTGGCGCCGAAGACAAGCTCGTTCACATGAACCGACAAACTTCCGGCGGTACGGCGATCGACCTCGGCATGCCACGCATAGCCCCAGCTCAACCCACCCAGGTGGAGGGAACGGCTTCGCTGACACAATCACTGGATGACCAACAATGACATCCGGTTCGAGTGCCGGCACCGTGGCGACGGCGGCCCGCTCGTGATCGTCCCCTGCATCGACGGAGCACTACTCACCGAGCTGATCGACGGGTTCGAGATCGCGGCCGGGATGCAGCCCGCAGGTGACGCCTACGGCGGTCTGATTCCAGAGTCCTTCCGGCTCGACCCGATGCAAGATCACTTCCTCGGACGGTCCACCCACGCGATGGGGCCGAAGACACCCGTTCTCGGTTGTGCATGCGGTGTGTGGGACTGCTGGCCGCTCATGTCCCGCATCACCGCGACAGCCGACTTCGTGACCTGGGACGCCTTTGAGCAACCGCACCGCAAGGCCCGCGACTACGCGGCATTCGGTCCGTTCCAGTTTGGCCGTGGCCAATACGATGACGCCCTGCGCGCGCTGAACGCCGTAATCGGCCCCGACGAGACGTAATCCGCACCCGCCACCGATAGTTCAGAGAAGCTTGCCTGCGCTGCCCGGTGCACTGGCCCGACCCCGCGCAACGTCCCCGAGTCGTGGAGATCCGCGACTACATCCTCGCCTGCATCGACGAGGCACGACGCGAGGGCTGGCTCAGCGAGGTCGAAGGCCTCCAGATCAGCCTCGCAGGTGCCAACGACAAGCTCACCCAGATCGGCCGAAGGTAACGCCGCACTGTCGAACTCGGGATCCCCTCCCAGCGGACCCCCTCCACAGACCAAGATCGCTAGTTCAGAGAATGCGTAGGCGAGTTCTCCTCGCTTCGTGAGGACAGCTGCTGCTGTCAGCACCTCAACGATTCGCGGCTCCGCGGATGGTCACCACGGACAAGAACGGGTCGGGAGGCGGTACCAGCTCCCTGTAGGCGACGTCTACAAGGTGCGCCGGAGCGTCGCCGTGTTGCAAGGCGGTCACGTATTCGATGATTTGAGCGTGGGAGAGCACTGGCACTCGTTGGCGCAGGGTGTGCATGGCATGGACCCTCCCACGAGCGCCTGCCACCCCCCGGACCTCATCGTGCAGGTCGTCCAATGCGGTCCGCGTGACCTGCCTTCGAATGCGGACTCGGTAGTCCGCCTCCCACGCGTCCGTCACGGCGGAGACGACACAGATCTGATGCAGGCTTCCGTCGACGCGGTCAACAAGGTACGGCCCATTCCCAGCCAGCGCGAAGTGTGGGTTTCGGGTGCGCAGGTACTCCTCAGATGTCCAAAAAATGATCCATACCAGCTCATGCTGCTCAACATGCGACACAGCCATGCGTATCGGGACAAGCCCAAGCGACAGTTCTCGCTGGTAGTCGCGTTCCAGCTCTTCCTCAACGATCTGAACCGCTAAATCTCGTTCAATCACTTTGTCAGCATCTCGTACGGCCCGGGTGGCTTCCATCAAGATTCCTGCTGGCTTCACGTCTTGGTAGACCGAAGTGGACGCAGGTGAACGGCGTCAAAAGGCGCTGCTGATTCTCCGAGCGATGGGGTACCCGACGAGCACTCACGTGACCTCATCACAGAACCTGAGCGAGAACCCCTTCTCGTGGACAAAGCCAGGCCGCCTACGTCGGCGTGCTCGTGCCGGGGCCATTGAGCCGGGCGAACACAAGACTCCTGCGCCAGGAACTCGTCCAGATCGACGAACTCATCAGCTCTGGCACGCCGGAGACGGCTGTCCACGGGGAACGGTGTGGCTGCTCATGCACGTCTCGCAGTCCGCGCCAACAGCTGAGCGGCCGACACCTGGCGCCCGCAAAATATGTTGCCGTGCTGAACCGGCGTCGGCCATGGTCAAGGCCGAACGATGAGGGAGGGGATGCGTATGAAGAACGACAGCGACACCCGGTGGGACTTCGCCCAGACTGCCCGTGCGGACTCGATCTGGGGCTGACCACCCGAGCACCACCTGCGCCCCGGCCGTGAACAGACAGCGGCCGGGGCCCAGTCGCGTACAGATCGCGGTACTGGACGGGTCGGGAGCCGTACTGCTCGACGAATTCCTCGACCAGCACGCTGAGATCGCACCCGACGCCTCCCCCCAACCACAGTCGTCCATCCTGATGCGCCTCGGCATCAGCCGCGCTCACGGTAGAACCGGGCCGCAGGCTCCATGGGGGTTCCCGGCCCGAGCACTTCCCCGTACTACGCACTATTGCGGGCATCAGAGGAGAGAGATGGCGCAGCGACGGACCGCATACGAAATCCTCGTGATGCCCGACTACGGCGGATTCGATCTCTACGACGCCGACTGCGACGCCCACGATGATGACACCCTCATCCCGCGCGCACGCGCACAGGTCGCCGCGGGCAACGGCTACGAAATCCTGGTCGCCTGCGCCCAGTCCCGGACAAAGGTCAAGCTGCGTATCGAAACCTGGACAGCGCAGCCTCCCCTCCCTCAGGCCTGGGAGGGCCAAGTCGACCTACGGATGGCCTTGCCGACGGGGCACCTGGTCATATCCGAGCGTACGAGGGGTGCATGGGAGACCGTCGTCCCCACCGGGGATCACCACGCCCGCCTGTCCTACCGGGGCCGCGAGGCAGCAGGCCGAGCAGCCACATCTGCAGCGTCCCCGACCGAAGGTGCCCCGTATGAAGGCACGGAGGAGTATCTGCTCCAACTATGGCCGGTGCCATGACGTGAGGACCCGCTACCCGTCGTCTTCCGGTGAGGCGCTCCGAGGGGCTGGCTGCATGGGGGAAAACGAGGTTCTGGCACCCATTGCGTGAGGACGATCGCCGACTCTGGAGTTCGTTCACCACCCGCAGGCCGGGGCGTTCAATCAGTGCAGCCTTCGGGTCCGCTTGTTCCTCATCCCGGGCCCCCACAGCGTGCGCGGGCAAGGCGGCCAGCTGGCGCCCACCGCATTGTCAGTGGCTTCCCGTAGGTTCCTCCTATGAGTTCTTCCTTGAGTGTCTGTCTGCTCGATGTCGCAGCCACCCGCGCCCTGATCGGCAGCCGTGACGATCAGTTGCTGGAGACGATCGTGAGCACCTATGGGAACGAACTTGCCCACGACGACGAGTACTTCAGTGACGCGATCTATTTCGGTGCTCCCACGGCGTCCGAGGCGCTGCGGGCCGTCATCCAGGGTGGGCCCTTCAGCGGTGACCAGGAGGTGGCCTTCCAGTACGGGTACGCGTACAAGCGGTTGTGTTCGTTGACCGGGTCGTTTCTGGACAACAGCAGCTTCCCGCCGCATCGGGGCGACTGGCTCTCCACGGTCGACCAGGGCCTGCGCGCCTTCGGCATCACGGCCGTGTCCGTCGAGGACTTCAGTTACGGCAGTCTGCCCGCTCCTCTGCCCGCCGCCTCGACCCCGGGCTATGGCGAATGGACGCCCGGCCAGATCACCCGGGCCCTGGCCCAGTTCGAAGCCGCCAAGCAAGCCATCGACGCCTCGGGCGAGACACTGCCGCTGGATCCCGACGTCCTGGAAGCCGTCACCGACTGCCTCACCTGGATGCGCCACGCAGCAACCACACCACCAGGCCTCGGCGTCATCGGCTTCCGCTCCTGAGAGGCGGTGCACTCCGGTTCGTGATCGCTCGATCATGGTACTGATCGCTACTTCGCACCGTCCGGAGGCGAACCCGAACCGGCCGAGACGAACACCGCCTACCAGGCCATCGTGAACGCCTTCAACCAGCACCCCGACCAAAAGTTCCGAGCCCGTCAACTGCACGAACTCCTCGGCAGCCTGACCGAGCACATCAAGCGGTTCGGCGAGTTCTCCACCCACGAACTCGGCATCACCCCCGACGCCTACGACGCCCGCCTGGATGTCGACGTCAACGTGCTCGGCGACGACGACAAGGCAGCAGCGGCATGACGGAGAAGCCGACGTGGTCCGAAAACCGTTAGCGTTCCCAGGGGCATTGAGCCGAGACTGATCGGTCGATCACATCGGACAGGAAGAGTGACCAGCCCTGACGTACAACCGTGACACCCTGCCCTTCCCCGACAACCGCGTGCCCCCCATCACCTACGAGGGCATTCGGAACTGGGATGAGTCCGACCCTGCCCGCCACTCGTTCGCCTGGGACGAGGACGAGGAGGAGCACCTCCGCTCGCTGGTCCGCGAGTGGGTGCCACCTGTGCTCTCCGGTATGGCCGGTTGGTGGCAGGGAGAACGCTGGTGCGAGAGCCAGGTGAACGCGATCATCCGGGAGCGATATGGCACCTGGGCCTGGGGATGGAACTGGTACCACTACGACAGCGGGCCCATCGGCAATTGGACCGGCGGGCCGAGCTCGGTGACGACCCCCGACGAGACCGCGGACCGGGTCGTGGCCGCGCTGCTGGAGTGGCGGGAGTGGCTGGAGCGGACGGCCCAGCGCTTCGCCGAACTGGCGCCGCTGCCGGACGCCTCGTCCGAGGACCGCAGCTGGCACCTGGAACGGGCCTGCATCCGGCTCGTGACTCACACCATGGACTCGGGCGCGGACAACGCCTGGCGCGGCCAGACCTCGATCGTCCTGGGCTGGTTCCTCCAAAGCACCGGCATGGACGGGGCCGAAGCCGCGCGAGCGGTGGAGCGCGCGATCGGCGGCCGGTTCAAGAGCTGGGTCCACCCGGAGCGGAGTCTGATCGAGTCGGTCGGCGAGGACCTCGCCGTCGGCCTCACTGGCCACGCCCCATACCGGGACCACCGCGAGTGGGAAGCGCTGGAGAAGCTCCATGACCGCTACTGACAGCCTCTCGGTCTGGCTGCGCGTGCGCCGCGAGGTCGACTGGCGGCATTCACCGGCTCTGCAACGGGTCCCGGCCGGCCGCGACGGGTTCCGGTCCTGGTGCGAGGGACCGGTGCGTCGGCGCGACCCGATTCGCGCTGAGCGTCTGCTCGCCGCGTACACCATGGCCCGGGAGGACGCCGCACGCCAGACCCCGCTGAACTTCGCCCTGCTGGCCCGTTGGCAACACGAAGTCCTCGCTGCAACAGGGGCACCGTTCCGCAGGAGCGACGCCTATGCGAAGGCCGGCCGTGAGCGCTACGGTCTGACTCCTCACACGCAGGCCGACTTTGATTCCTGCCTGAACGAGACGACCGATCCGGACATCCCGCTGGCGGCCCGCGCGGCCCGCGCCTACCTCGACGTGGCGTTCTTCCACCCCTTCGCCGATGGCAATGCCCGCTCCGCACTGTTGACCTTGGTCTATGTCCTGGCGCGGGAGGACATCGTCCTTCCTGAGGTCGACCCCCTACAGACCACCCGCTACGCGGATGACCCGGCCGGTGCCGCCGACCTTGCCACTCTCATCGGGGTGCTCAACCGCCGCCGACGCTGAAGCGTTCGGGCGAGGGCATCGGCCTGCCGCCAGGCACGGCTATTCACGAGCTCACCGTGTTCGAAAGCGTGGCTTGAGGCCTACTGGCCGGGTGGCCGCACCCAGGGAGCGAAGCGCTGATCGGGGCCTGCGTCTTCGCGCCAGTACCGCAGAACGTTTTCCTGGACGACGTCGAGCCGTTCTGCGGCAATGAGGCACGAGACCGGCTCCTCCCCGCCAGCGTCGGCCTCGAAGGCCACCACTATGGGCGGCTTCCCGCCGAGCTGACGAGTGACTTTCCGGAGCTCGTCGGGCGACGGAGGCCGGAAGGCCGGATCGTGAAACCCGGACGGGCAGCTGACGAAAAGTGGATCGCCGAAGACCAGTTCCAGGCCATGGTGGTAGGCCAGGTCGTGGCCAGCCGCAAGCCTGAGCTCTCCGCCGTCCCAGGCGACGACGTCCCAGTCCCACCAGGACCCTTCTGGGAGCTGGATCGCACCATGACCTCCGCCGACATCCACTGCGGCTCCATCCCGTTTGAACGGATCCACAGGCTACACATCGGCTAGGGACACCTGAGATGCGGCTGATGTTCCCCAACCCGGCGGAGCGGGTGCCGGCCCTGCTCGACGGGTACGGCTCCGAGCAGCGGGCGCTGCTCGGGCTACCCCGTCCACGAGGACGTGCCTGGCGAACTGCTCGGAAAGGTGGCGATCGGCGACCTCCTCGCCGGCCTGACCGGGCCGACCCGCGCGCCCAGGAACGGCACGACACCAAAGCCGTGCGGCATCTGGCGGGCTGGAAGACCCGCCCGCGCCAGAAGCGGGGTCGTTGCGGGGCCTGCCCGAACCATTGCGCGCCCGATTGCTGGCCCACTCCCGCTGGAATGCAGACTCCGACGCGCAGGGCCGCGCAGAACGGTGGCTGGCACCCCCGGCGAGCCTGAAACTGCCAGAGCTTCACGGGTCGGTGAAAGGGGCGCGCGCCCGGCAAGAGGCCGAGTGGTTCGCGTACTGGACGGCCGTGACCAACGAAGCGGACGACGGCGGCAGGCTCTCAGATGGCGAGTTCGAGCAGATGAACGCGCTGCTCCGCCGGTTCTGCAACCATGACCTCGACCAGTTCGAAGCGCTCCGCTCCGCAACCCCGTACGGCCCTGCCTACATCATCATGACTCGGTCCCTGCCCGAGGCGCTTGCCGACACAGAGTTCTACGACCTGTGAACCGCTCGCTCCGAGGGCAGTGGCTCGGCGATGTCGGTGGCCGGCGCGAAGGCGTTGAGCTCCTCTTCCGAGTTCCCGTCGGCGACTTCAGCGAAATGCATCAGCAGCCGCACCACCTCCCGCGCCTCCACCAACGTGATCAACGGCTCGCGCGGAGCATCGAGTACGTACCCATCGCCGGAACTGAGAGATCATCCACGGGCAGACAACTCGCTAACGCCCATGCGGGTTAAGGTCGTTGACCACCTCTGCCCGAGCGTCTCAGCACAGCACAGTCGCTCGCCTACCTCGCCTCCCGGCGGCCGCCGCGTTGGTGCCGGGCACCACGGTGGCCGCCAGTACGTACGGCGCGGGTCCGCGATGTTCGGGCACACGGGTGCGGGCGTAAAGCCACCACCACACCATCGGAAGTCCCTGGTCGGCGTCCGCTCAGGACAGTCCCGCTGGGGGAGCTGAAGTCCTTCGACTTTGAAGGTTGTTGACCCCGCAGGGGCCATCCTAAGGACTGTCCCTCAAAGATCGACTGCCGCCCGGCTTTAAGGGCACGGAGCCGGGGCGGCATTATGTCCAGCGTGACGAACAGTGCCGATCTCCATCCTGCCCGGATACCCGGTTACGACGGTGGGCCCCTCACGCACCAGACGGGGCTGCTGGATGAGCCCCTGTTCTGGCTGGGACACCTCTACTCGTGTGCCCAGAGCGAAGAGGCCGAAGAACTGCTGTTCGGCGCGGATTACGATGCAGCCGGCGACTTCCAGCGGCGGCTGTGGGAACGGGCCGAGTGGCCGACCTTCACGGTCCCCCTCGCCCATGGGCACCGTCTCCACGTGGTCTACCGCACGCTCACGGACGATGCTGGCACCGACTACCTCCTCCACCACCCCGACTGGGACCAGGCTGAGCTCCTCGCCCGCGACGACGGGCACTTCATGGGGCCGGGACTGTCCTGGCCCGAGCTCGTTGCGGCCGCGGACAACGCGCTACCCGGCGGCAGCACCACTGATCCGCACACCCGCCTGCTGCTCCTGTTCCCGGCGTTCGGGGACGACGCGGTACCCGGCGATTCCGTTGACCGCCTAGCGAACGCGCTACGCGCCAGCACCGGTGTGGAAGACCCCAGTTCCCTCGCCGCTGTTCTCCTGGATGATCAAGGGGCACCCGGCCCGGCGCGCTGGACGACAGCCGGGTCCGACTTCTCCGTCAACGATGGCGAGTATTCCTTCCGAAACCCTGCCAACCTCTTCGCGCTGTCATCCGGTCACCTAACCCGGGTGGCCAACGCCTTGGCACCGTGACCCGTGCGCGCACCCTTCTCCAACAGCGAGGGGTGGTGTTTGGAACAGTCCAGCCGTGACTGCTGTGATCACGGCTACGCAGCCGACGTGGATAACCCCGTTCACCGGCCTGATCCCCCGTGGCTTCAAGAAGTTGGTAGTCGCAGTGCGGTGTGAGGGCGCGGACGGCCGCTGCAGGGACGCCCCCGGAGCCTGCCCCTGCAGGACCGAACCCTGCTTGTCGTTGCCTACTGGCGCACCAACTTGACGATGCGACAGCTCGGTCCACTCAACAGCCGGACACCTCACCGCCTACCGTGCACGAGCTCGTTAGGTATCCACTCCCTGGCCCGCCCATTGGTCCCGTCATCAGCGAGAAGCGGGTATTCAGGACACGCAGAAGCCCCCCAAGAAAATCTTCCGTTCTAGTGGTCGTCGCAACACCCCAGCTCAAGGGGTGCGATGGACTTCAAGATCCGGGAGAACCGGGGACCAGGGGGCGGTGGCCGTCT
>NZ_JBWKKJ010000029.1:0-40281 GCF_056431605.1 Streptomyces sp. NPDC045846
CAACTCGGCAACCGCCTCGTCGGCATCCTCCACGGCTGCCTCAAAACCCGCACCCACTACGACGAAGCGACCGCCTGGTCACACCACGCCCACACTCCCGCCACTTGACCTCAAACGACATGGGGTGTCTGACACCACCCCGGCGCGCCTAACCGCTCGACGCCCCGACGAAGCACGGCAGCCCGCGCGAAAGGCAGGCGACGCAGGCCATGGGGTAAGCCAACCCAGTACGCCGACGGGAGGGCGCGGCACAACAACAGGTGTGGCCCTCTCGCCGCACGCGTGTAAGTGCCAGCCCCGCTGGTCCCGTCCGCCGAGGCGAGCGTGACCGGACCGGATTTCGGAAGCGCCTCAGGGAACGCCCGCAAGGTATGAGCCCCGCCGAGGGGCACGACGCGGGGTGTCCGGCCCGTTGTAGGTGTCGCCGCCGGACGGGCGTTCAGTTGAGCCAGGTTCCTCGGCAGGCCACTCCTGAGAACCCCGGGCCGAAGGCCAGCAGGAGGGAGCCGTCTCCAGAGGCGGGCGGGTCGTCGTGGGTCCGGCGGAGGACGTCGAGGACGGCCGCGCCCCCGAGGTTTCCGTTCTCGGCCAGGCTGGCGCGCGAGTGCTTGGCCGCGTGCGTCTCCAGGCCGAGGCCGTCGGACACGGCGTCGATGATGCCCGGGCCGCCCGGGTGGATGACGGGGGCGGCGGGACGCCAGGGGCCGAGCCAGTCGAGCAGGGGGCCCATTACCTCCGCCGCGGCTTTGGGTGCTTCCTTGGTGCTCTCGAAGTGCAGGCCGGTGGGATCCATACGGCCGCTGTAGCGGTCGACGCTGTTGGGCAGCAGATACTGCCAGGTGTCCTCGATTCGCAGCCCCGGCCCCAGGGGAGCGTCCGAGACGATGCAGGCGCCGGCGGAATCGCCGAACAGCGCCTTGTAGACCATCGATTCGACGCTGTCGTCGGCGTGGTTGTAGACGCTGCTGATGACTTCTGACACGACGACGAGGACCTTGGCACCCCGGCTCATGGACGCGGTCGCTTCTGCGGCCCGGATGACGGATTGCGTGCCGCCGGCGCAGGCCAGCGCGGTGTGGGACTGGTGGCGGGTCGTGGGCCTCATGCCGAGCACGCGGATGAGCTGGATGTCCAGCTGCGGTACGCCCCAAGAGGTGGAGTGGCTGGTGACCACGGCGTCGATGTCGGCCGGCGTCAGCCCGTGGTCGTCCAGCGTCATGCGGGCCGCCTGCTCGGCCATCTCCAAGGCGTCGGAGAACGCGGCTTCCACGCGCGCTTCGAGGGGAGCGGTGCCCGAGATGACGTCCGAGGCCAGAGGGCGGGTGAAGCGCCTGCTGGTCACGGTCGTGTTCTCGATGATGCGCCGCAGGGCACGCAGCCGGGGGTGGTCGGGGTGGTGGACCTCTATGTCGCCGATGATCTCGTCGGTGCTGATTTCATGGCCGGGAAGGAAGATCGTGGGGCGCGATATGTAGCAGGGCTGCATGCTGCTCCTCGGCGTATGGTCCGTTTTGTCCGGTCAAATTGACGGCAGTCCAGCCCGAACCTTCAGCTTCCTGCCGTGAGTGAGGGGTGTGGCCTGCCCAGCCTGGGTTCGTGCGAGAGGCGCAGGATGATCAGCCGTGCCCCGGGGCTGCCCAGTGGCTCGGCGGCGCAGACGGTGACCCAGCAGGGACCGTGGTCGGGGTGCAACAGGGGGCGCTCGTCGCCGTCGAGGGGCACGAAGAGATCCGGAACCGCCTTGTACAGCGGGCCGGCGAGGGGGTCTGCCAGTACGTCCTGCTCGATCGCACGGAGGATCTGGTCGTCCGGCCGGGCGGCCAGGGCCGCGCGCATCTGGGGGATGACCAGGGGAGCCCATGCGGTCTCCCACTCCAGGAGGATCTTGCGGGCGTCCGGGTCCAGAAGCATCCACCGCATCGTGTTCTGCGGCTGCTTCTGGCCGGGGAAGAGCCTGCTGAACTGGGCGTTGCCACCGAGGACTTCCCAGCTCTCGTTGTTTATGTACGCCATGTCGTTGAAGTGCGGCAGCGCATGGATCCACACGTCGGACACCGTCTGGCCCGAGGACGGGTGCAGCGGGTGGGGCGCCTCCGTGCCTGCGGCGTACCGCCAGAGGGCATCCCATTCGTGTTCGTTCATGCCCAGCAGCCGGGCCACGTCCTGGAGCAGGTCGGCCGGCGGGTTGGAGTAGCGGCCGGACTCCAGGCGCTGGTAGACCCCGTCGGCCCGGTTGAGGAGCCGCTCGATCTGGCTCTGCGTGAGGCCAGGGGCTCGTCGGCCCTGGCGGGCCGAAGGGCGGGGGAGGCCGAGGTCCTCTGGGCGGATCCCGGCCCGCTTCTTCTCCAGCAAGATCTTGAGTGCAGCCTTGTCCACGGGGTTGCCCGACCTCCTGGCAGATCGATGTTCAGCGGCCAACTGCCTTTGCGCGGACGGTCTTTCAGTGCAAAAACCTTCCGCCGCCGACTGGTCATTATTCACGGATCATCTCGGGGCGGGTCCTTGCCTGACATCCGTACGCGGATGCGTCCCAGACCCGCACTCCCTGCTCACGGCAGCCGTCCGTTCTCGGCCAATCCGCATGCGGAACCAGGCCACGGAGCCACCCTCCAGGCCGCCCCGTCCGTCTCACGATCCGGTCTGGGTCACTATGGATCCAGCACGGTGAGGAGTGTTGGTATGGGTGTGAGCAGCAGTTACCTGTCCCGGGCCGAGGTCCAGCAGATGCTGGGCATCAACACGTTCGGGCTGTGGCGGCTGGAGCGGAAGTACGACGACTTTCCGCAACCGACGGAACCGTACGACCCTCTCCGTAGCGCGGAAGAGGTCTGGGACGGCACCGAGGTCTACCGATGGGCCGCCGACACACCCGAGTTCGCCCACCGGGGCGCCGTGCTGCTGCGTCCACGCCCCGAGGACCTGGCGAACGGCCACTGGGCCGGATACACCGACACGGTGCGGGGGCCCGCGCTGGACTGGCACACCGTGCTCGGCACCGTCCGCATCGTCTACAGCGACGACCGCAAGGCCGCCGCCGAGGTCGCCACCGCCGTGGCCGGCACGGGGAATCCGGACGGCGTGGTCACCGTCTGCGCCCTGTACGGAGATGTCGGCTTCACCGGCCCGGCCCTGATCGCCGCGGACATCGCCCACCCGGGTACCGAGTACGAAGCCGAGTGGGGCGACGTCGCTGCCCTCGCCGGCCAGGCGCTGCCGTGGTGGCCCGATCCGCTGCGCCTGCCGCGACTGATTCGCGCCTGGAAGCCCGGCGCGGCGGTGGCCGTCGCCGAAGTCCCGCCCAACGGCGACGAGAAGGTCCTGCGCCAGGCGGCGCGCAACGAAGCCTTCGACGCCGTGTCGCGCGCGGCCGCCACGGACATGGCCAACCACATCCGAAACGGCCGGATCAACAGAGCCGAGCACGAGAACCGGGTCTTCGGCACCGAGCGGTTCGGCATGCGGCCCAACCCCGTCGTCATCGCCGCCGAACCCGACACCACCGACCACCCGTTGCCGAGCGGCGGCGACCGCCAGGCATGCAAGGCCGGTTGGTGCAAGCTCGCCCTCAGCAACCACCCGGACGCTGTCGCCGCACTGGAGGTGGCCATCGGCCACGACCCGGAACTGCTGTCGTTCGGAGCGGTCACCGAAGTGCCCCTCCAGCCAGGTACGGTCACTGAACGATGGGCCCAACGCCTCGTACCGTGCGAACCGACCGCCGCCCACGCCGTGCTCGCCCACGGAGACCCGGTGGATGCCTTCTTCATCGACCCGCTCACCGACATGCCCGCCCTGCGCACCGTCTGCGACGGCGGCAGCCCCCTATGGCGGTTCTACGCACCGCTGTCCCTCCCGTCCAGAGGCGCGGAACTCAGCACCATCACCCTGCAGCACACCCTGTGGATCACCACCAGCGACGGCGAGGTGCACCCCGCTCCCTGCACACAGACGGAGCACCTGTGGTGGGGCGCGGGCCGAAACGACCGTCCCAGCGAAGCCGCGACGGTGGCTGACGCACTCCTGGACGACCTGGGAGCTACCGTGAACCTGCGCGGCCACTGGAAGGCCCCCCACGGCCTGACCGCCCTGTTCAGCGACGAGTATGAGCACGGAACCCAACTCACCCGCAGCACCCTGCTCCTGGCCCGAATGAGCCCACCCAGGCCGCGGTGAGTCGCTGAGCGCCCCTGGTCGGCCCTGTTCTCCCGAAGCTGTCACGAAGTGACGGGTAACTCAGCGCGTCGTCAGGGCCTTGGTTGCCGTGCGGGGTCCAGAAAAGATCGGCAGGGATTCGGTGGGCAGTTGGTGATCCTGCTCGGGCAAAGGGTCGTTTGCGAGAGGCCCCGCTGATCGAGGACTTGCCCGATCCTCGGTCATTCCTCGGCGGTCAACCCTTGCGGTGGGCCGGAGGCCAGGACGCTGGTGACGAAGTTCGCCAACTGTGACCGCATTCTTTCCCGCGGAATGCGCTCTTCTCCGGCCAGGTGCTCGACGAGGTCGGCTCGTGTGGCGGCGAGCAGGGCGTGGGCGGTGAAGTCGCTGTCGGTCAGGCCGGGGAGCTGCTCCAGTACGGCTCGGAGCAGGCTGCGCCACCGCGCGTAGGGCTCCGCCTGGTACGGGCTGCTGCTCCCGCCTTCCTCCAGGGCCAGCGCGAGGCGCCGGTTGTCGAGTTTGAAGCACAGGACGGCATCGAGCAGGGCGGGTACGCGATCCCGCGGTGGGGTCGCGGGGCCCAGGGGTGGTGGGCCGGTCTCGACGGCCTGCCTGATCGGTTCGAGCCGGGCCTCGTACAGCGCGCGGAGCAGCCCGGCGCGATCACCGAAGGCTCGGAAGAGCGTGCCCTTGCCGACGCCGGCCGCGGCAGCGACGTCGGCCATGGTCACGTCCTCGGGACTCTCGCGGCGGACGAAGAGGGCGTCGGCGGCCGCGAGCACGGCCTCCCGGTTGCGGACGGCGTCCTTGCGAGAGGACTGGCGTTCGGGCATGCCGCTCCTTCCAATTGCAAAACGGACCCGTGGTCCATATCGTTGAAGCGGACCCAGGGTCCGTATTCTATGACTTGGAGGACACCCATGTCCGCACCACCCTCCCCGGCGGATCTGTACCGCCACAGCCTGCGACTGCTGCTCGACAAGGACATACCCGCGTGGGTCGCACTGTGGGCCGAGGACGGCATCATGGAGTTCCCCTTCGCCCCCGACGGCCGGCCCCAGCGCCTGGAGGGCAAGGAGGCCGTCGCCGCCTACATGCGCCACTACCCCGACCACATCGACCTGCACGACTTCCCCGACCTGCGGATCCACCAGACCACCGATCCACAGACCATCGTGGTCGAAATGCGCGGCGTTGGCCGCTGGGTGGAGAGCGACGCCCCCTTCGACATGACCTACATCGCCGTCGTGACCGTTCGAGACGGACACATCACCTCCTACCGCGACTACTGGAACCCCCTCGCCGTCCAGGAGCCCGGCGCCGACTTCACCGGGAGCGGCCGATGACCACCACCGGCACCACACTGGTCATCGGTGCCACGGGCACCACCGGAAGCCGCACTGCCGCACGGCTGGCGGCCGCGGGTCACCGCGTCAAAGCCGCCAGCCGCCGGGCCACCCCGGTCGCCGGCGCCGAGCCGGTCCCCTTCGACTGGCACGACCCCGCCACTCACGCTGCCGCCCTCCACGGAGTCGACCGCCTCTATCTCATACCGCCCCCGGGCGACTCCGACCCCGCCGCGATCATGCTGCCGTTCCTCCATCAGGCCCGCACCGCCGGCGTGCACCGCGCGGTACTGCTGAGCTCCTCGGCCATCCCCGAAGGCGGCCCGGCAGTAGGAAGGGTGCACCGGGCCCTGCCCGATCTGTTCGAAGAGTGGGCAGTGCTGCGGCCCTCGTGGTTCATGCAGAACTTCACCGGCACGCACGCGCACGCTCGCAGCATCCGCGACGAGGGCATCATCTGGACCGCCACCGAAAGCGGCCGGGTGGGCTTCGTCGACGCCGAGGACATCGCAGCCGTCGCCGTCTGCGCTCTGACCGATGAGCAAGCCCCCAACACCGACCTCCTCCTCACCGGACCCGAGGCACTCGGCTACGACGACATCGCCGCGATCGCCACCGAGGTCACCGATCGGCCCGTAGTCCACCGCCGTCTGTCCTACGAGCAGATGCGCGACCGCCTCACGACGCAGGTGCCGGTCGAGTTCGCCGCAATGCTGGCCGACATGGACCGTGCCATCGCGGAAGGGGCGGAGGACCGCATCACCGACACCGTCCAGCGCCTCACCGGTCAGCCCCCGCGCACCTTCCGAGCGCTCCTTGAGAAGGAGATGGGTGCCCTACCCCACTGGGCTTCGCAGCCGCCCACAGACTGACTCGCTTCGGCTTCGTCCGGCTGCTCGTCAGGCCGGAGCTGTGGCCGACTCGCCGCTGGGCCGGGCACCGAAGCCATCACGACGGCGGCGAGGGCGAGCCCCGACTTGTTCCGCAGCCGCTCCTGGTCCTCCTCCAGCAGCGTCCAGACCTCGATCAGGTCCTCCGGCTCCCTTTCCTGCCGCACCCCAGGCTCACCCGGAACACCGCCACTTGGCATCTCGTTGGACGGAGCCGCATCGCTCCGCACGGCGCGGTGACGTCCGGGTCAGTTGGCCGTCGCGGGCTCACTTTGCAGGCCGTTGCTCTTGCGCCAAGCGATGCCGGCCGCTTCCGAGGCCAGGGTGAGAATGTCGGGCGCGGTGGAGGCGCCGTCGTCCAGGTGCTGGAACTCCGAGCCGAGAGTGATGGCGAGCCGCTCCTCAAGTCCGAGGCCCGGATAGCGCTTTTCGCGGATGAGGTGCTCCGCCGCGGCGGTGGCGGAGAGCCCGCGCGCGTGCAACTCGCGGGCCTGGTCCGCCAGGTCCTTGAGGTAGTGGATGTGTGCGCGCAGCCCGTCCTGGTCGAGCAGGGGTCCGTGCCCGGGGACGATGTGTTCGGGGTCCCAGGCCAGAATGCCTTCGCACGCGGCGCTGATGTTGGACAGCGGGCCCGCCCAGTGGCAGGGGTGGTCGCCGGCGAAGACGACGTCGCCGGTGAAGACGACGCGCTGCTCGGGCAGGTGAGCCACCAGGTCGCCGACGGTGTGGGCGGGCCCGACCTGGTGCAGTTCCACCGGGATGTCCCCGACCCGGACGTCAAGGCGGCCCTCGAAGGTCCGGGTGGGCGTGACCACGTCGATGCCACGGAAGTCGAACTTGCCGAAGTGACGCCGGAAATACCAGCCGAGCGGCTGGTCGGGGTCGGTGTCTTCGACAAGGGTGCGCAGTTGCTGGGGCGTTGGTTCAAGGCATTGGTGCTCCAGCGTGCGCCGGGTGGAAATGATCTCGGCTCCGGTGACGAGCTGGTTGCCCCAACTGTGGTCGCCGTTGCCGTGGGTGGTGAACACCCGGCTGATACGTGCGTGCGGTGCGGCCGCGCGAGCCGCGGACAGGAAGGCGTCCGTGAGGTCCAACGCGTAAGGGGTGTCCAGCACGGCAGCGTCACGGCCGGAGACGATCAGCCCGCAGTTGGCCAGCCCCCAACTGTCCGTCGAGCCAGGGGCCCAGACGTGCACGCCGGGGGCTATGGGGATCAATCTCGGTGCGTTAGTCATGCCATGCATTCTCGCCGGAGCGTGGTGTGGGCGTCCGGGCGGGCTTCAGCGCGGACGGCGAGTCGGCCGCGCCAGAGCGCGGGCTCGACGGCCAGGGTGGCGCAGCGGGTGCCGGGGATCCGTATCCGTCCGCCGACTGCGGCTGAGGCATCATCACCGCCTGAGCCACCCTCTGAACGCGGCCACTTCATCCGGGGCGATCACGGCTTGTTGGCCTGTCCCGGCGCTTGTGCGCCGTCGAACAGGGGGTACGGGCCATGGCAGGGGCAGTCGATGAACTGGACAGGCTCCCATTCACCATCTCAAGCCACTGGAGCCGGGGACCATCTGCCTGGCGGCAGTGGACGTACCAGAAGGGCCCGGACGGGCGGCGGCACGAGGTGGTCCTGTTCGACTCGCGGGACATGCGTGATCCGCTGCGGAACACTGTCCTGAGAGGCAACGACAGTCCGGCGATGTCCCGTCCCGCAGGCGTTCGCCACAGCCGTTGACGCGGCTTTCGCTCCCCTCTCTCTACCCTCAACACATGAACAGGTTCGGTGGCGGCGAGGGCCGGTATCTGGAGATGACCAACGGTGGCACGGCGGTCTTCGTCGACGTGCTGATGCTCGCCGTGTCCGCGCTGGCCCACGAGCCGTGGGACTTCCGCTTCGCCGCCCTGCTGACCTTGCAGGACCAGAACGTGATGGGGCGCGGGATGGTCGGCTTCGAGCTGGCGGAACTCGACTGGGGAAACACGCCGCACGAGCGGGCGGCTGCCAAGGACTTCGTGCTGCGCGTCCTCGATCTGGCGCTGTCTCATCACCGGTGGGAGGACCTCACCTATGAGCCGGCCCGCGTCGAGGGATGCCTGACCACGTACCGGGCGATGGTGGAAGACTTCGACCCCGGGACCGCGCGGGGCGCGGATGTCCTGCCGGGGCCGCAGGAGGCAGCCATGGCTTCCTGCGTTCGTCACCGGGTGCTGGACGCGCAGCCGTTCTGGGAGGCGTGCGTGTTCTGTACGGCTGGGGTCTGAGGGAGGCCGGGTCGGTTCCGGGTGGCCGGTCCCTCCGTCAGCTCCTGCGGGGCCCGTCGCCGAGGAATCCGTGAGGCTGTGGCTCCCCGCCTGGCGCGGTCGGCACTCACCTTGACGACATCCCGGCGAGCAAGTCGGCGGTCGTGGCGGCTAGTTGGTGGTGTGGGTGGGGTAGACCTGGACGTCGCCGTAGGAGCCCTTGATCTGTCCGGCGCCGGTGGGCCAGTTCAGGGTGACGGAGTGGGTCTCGTTCGGGGGCGTCACCTGGATGTTGGTGGGGTGGGAGAGGCTCTTGCCACTGCTGTCGATGGTGTACGCGATGTCGAAGATGGCGGCGTCGCCGGGCTTGAGGGTGGTGATGCGGGGCTGGGCGGAGCCGCGCGCGATGGGGCTGGACGTGTGGTCGGCGTCCTTGATGTCGACGCCCGCGAAGCCCGTCGCGGAGCAGGTGGTCGAACCCCGGTTGATCATGGTGATGTTGATCCGGCCCGAGGTCTTGTCGGGCGCGGCGTTGGCGGCGTCGATGGCCAGGTCCTTCGTCTTGCAGAACGTGCTCTTGCCCGAACCGCTCCCGCCGCCCGCGCTGGATCCGGTCCCCGCGGAGGAGCCCTTGCCCCCGGAGTTGCTTCCTTCCGAGGCCTTGCCCGCGGAGTCGCTTCCGCTGCCCTGGCTGCTGCCGGTGGCCGGGGCGGCGGTGTTCCCGGCGGGGGTGGCGGTCGAGGGGCCCTGCGCGGCGTTGTCGTCGCCGTTCTGGCAGGCCGTCATCAGCAGGGTGCTGCTGAGGAGGGCTGCGGAGACGAGGATGGCCTTGCGACGGTTGCCGTACATGAAGAACCCCTTGGAAGCGCGTAGTTGGAGCTGAACCGTTTCGGCTCGTTCGTGGGTGCTCGATCACTATGGACAGGCTGTGCGCCGCGAGGACAGGGGTGTCGTCGCTCCACGACACCGTTGTCACCGTCTGGTGACATGATCACCGGGATCCCCGGGGTCGTCATCCGACGCGCACGAGCGGCTGTGGGCCGTCCCGGCGAGCGGGGCACGACACTGGGGACCGGTCGCTGGGCAGGCGGTACCGCCCGCACCCGCTACGTGGGCCCGGGTTGGCCCCCGGGGGCGGGCCGCCGTCTTCGGTACGTGTGCTGGTGTTACGCCCACGACGCCCTCAACCTCGCCCGCGACACCGCCGGGAACAGTGCGCTGTCCATGAAGGTGGCGGCATCATGACCACGGTCGGCCGAGCCCGGCTTGGCCCCGCGCCGCTGCAATCCGCCTGAAGGAACTGCTTGTCGCTCCCTCAACGTCTGGGCCGATTGCGAGGGTTGGGACGTACGGCGACCGCTGCGATGCGGCGCTGCCCGCCGATGCTGACTCGAAGTCGCGGCGCCCGCTCTCCATCTCTTCGGCGGGGCGGGGCCCCTTCCAGCCCGGGCCGGATGAAGATTTCTCCGATGCCGCCGAACCGCGCGCGGGGCGGGCTCGCCCGCGCCGGGCTCCCGAGGCCGTCCGTCAGGTGGTGCATCACCGCGTGGCCCAGACTGGCCGTCCATCGGCATGGCAACCCGCGATAGTTCGGTGTCGCGGCCCTGTTCTTCTCGCCGGACGGGCAACGGGTCTTCGTCCAGGGCCTGCTCGACGACCACGAGCGCGCTCCCCAACTCCTGCGTTTCACATGGACGCGAGGGGGGCGAGGGGGCAATCGGCCGCAACCACTCGAAAGGCTGGCGCCGGCGCTCTCGGAGAGCGACAGGTACGGCAGGCTGTCGCACGTACCCGTCCGCGCCATCAGATTGGACCAATGAGCCTCATGATCATTCCTCACGGCCGCCGTGTCATGACGGAGGCCGACATCGCCGACAGGATGGGCATGACGCTCCACGCCTGGCGGCTGCGCCACGCCGTCGACTTCCGCGCCCGGGTCAAGGTCATCAACCCGGAGGAGCGCCCGAAGATGTACGACGAGGAGCAGGCCCTCGCCTTCATCGCGGGCCAACCCATTCCACCGCGCCCCGAATCGTTCCCGCCGCACCCCGACGATCTGCTGAGCGCCCGCGCGGCCTCTGTCGTGCTCGGTGTCGCCCCACATACCGTCCACGCCTACGGCAGGAAGGGCGCTCTCGATGAGGGGGTAGAACGCCACGGCCGACGATGGTGGCGCCGCGCCGCGATCCAGGCCCGCCTGGAGGCAGGCCACCCCCAGCCCGAGCGGACCGGCGCGGGCCGCTCGGTCCCCGCCGCCCGCGCCCCGGAGTCGGAGCCGAGCTCGCCCGCGTCGTGGCAGGCCAGCGTCCAGCCGTCACCGAAGCCGACCTGGCCGAGCGTTACGGCGTGAGCATCCGCACCGCCTAGCGCCTCCTCGACGTCGCGTACGCCGCCCTTTCCTGCAGCCTGGCTAACGCCTCCAGGTTCAGGCACACCGCGAGGTGGCGGAGGTGGCGCCCCGACCGTAACGCCGACTCCTGCACCTACGACCAACTCGAATAGCCCACCTGCAACTCGGACGACTCGTTGGGGTGCCCCAGACAGATCCAAGCCCCAAGGGAAGCCGAAGGAGTTCTGCTGCCCCGGCCGTGTACTGCTGCCGTACCGTCACGCGCGGATCAACTGGTCACTGCCGGGGGACGGCTGTACTTCTCGATGCTCGCCTTGGTTGTGGACCGGTCCACGAGCCGCAGTTCCCACGGCCCCGTGTTCACGTCGAAGTCCTTCCCGAACCCGACCCACTTCCCCGCCATGCGGCGGCCTGTCGGCTCGACCAGTAGCTGAATCGCCCCGTGGTACCGGGCCCCGTGGTAGTAGCCATCCGTGGACGTCTGCTCCGTCCACGACCCCGTGACCACGTTCCGGTCAACGGTCAGATCAAGGTGCAGAGGGCTGTCAGGGTTGGACGACGCTCCCGGCAGGGACTCGGCCGTCAGTCGGTTGCCCCGGTGCACCACCAACACATGGTGAGCGGCTGTGAACGTCTGTGAGCGACTGGACGAGAAGAACTCGTACCGGCTGAGCCAGACACCCGAGAAGTCCTCTCCGGACGGCTCGGAGGCCGCCGCAGCGTCCCCGGAAGCCTGAGCGATGCCGTCACTCCCAGAGTCCATGTCATGCCCTCCTGCGCCGTCATCGTGGACGCGTGGGGACAGCGCGAACCCTAGGGCTTCGACCGGCTTCCCCGTAGCCTTTTCCAGAGCCCGCGCGTACAGCGGGCGACAGGTGCGACTCTGGCCCGACTCCCACCGCTGAACGAGCCGCTTGGACGCTTCGTTGGGTTCACTGAGGGCCTTGCCCGCTTCCCTGATCACCTTGGCGAACTCGTCCTGAGACAAGCGCATACCGATCCGAACGGCACGCAGGACATCGTTTGGCTCAACCGTTGTGGTCATGGCACGAGGCTAGACTCAACCGCTGTCCAATGACACCGGTTTGACGCCCAACGCGTGACGCCTCTTCGACGCCCGAGGGACGCCTTGAACGTCGTCGTCATGACCGGCGCGGCTCGCAACGATGGTCGGCATGTCCATCCGAATCCGCACGTACACGGTAAGAGCCGACGGGACACAGACCGCCCCGCAGAAGTTCTACGAGGGCGACGGAGAAGGGCCGCTGGCGTCCAGCGCCATGCCTGTGTGCTCCTGCCCCAGGTGCCGAATGGGTGGGCTTCCCAACCGGAGCACCACGAACGATGGAGGCAAGCGAGCATGAGCACGTTAACTGCTCGTTCTCGCCCACGCGGACGACCAAGGCTGATCCGCCCTACTCCCGCTTCCTTCATGTCGCGGCGGTGCGACGTGGCCAGAGCAGTTCATTACCCCGGCGGCCCATCAGTCGCGTTGCCAGTCACGGCTAGGGACCTTCTCCCAGTCGACCAGCGCGCCGCAGACTTCAACACAGCGCCTGCGCACCGATGTTGAGTATCCGAAGCCGGTTGGGGTGGAGGCCCGTCTCCTGGGCCCGCTCCTGTTCCCGCCCGGCCCCTCCCGAGTTTGACAGTGGTTCGTCAACGCGACGAAACGGCAGCTGTGCCGCGCCGGTCTCATCGTTAGCCCCACGTGCCTCACCTAAGTGCCTGTTGAGGGGCGTCTTCAGAGGGTGAGGGGGCTGCGGGTCTCGAAGTCGGCCGGTCAGACGGCGAGACGGGGGTGCCGGGGGCGACCTCCTGCCACGGCACCCCGCTCCGGAGCCGGGCGATGGCAACAACTCCGGCGCATGGGCAGGGCCATTCTTCACAGCCGACGCGGCGTGGGGGTGGTCATGGAGATGGCTGCGTCCAGCAGAGCGGCATCGGCATGGTGGCGGGCGACCAGCTGAAGGCCGACCGGTTCGCCGCGGGGGGTCATGCCCGCGGGGAGGGTCAGCGCGGGGTGGCCGGAGAGGTTGAATGCCCAGGTGAGCGCGACATTCATGCGGGCTCCCGGGCCGTCGTGGCCGTGTGGGGGATGCGGCACGGTGGGGGTGGCGATGAGGTCGGTCTGCTCGAAAGCCCACCGAAGCCGCTGCGCGTTGGCGCTGATCAGGGCATCGGTGATCGCATCGCGCGTACCCGAACGCAGAGAGACCCAGGCCGGTGCGGGGTCGTGCAGTTCCACGGGGTGGTTGACGAACCGCCACTGGCCGGTCGCGGCGAACCGGTCCAGGGCTTCGCGGGCGGTATTGGCGACCGCGGGGTCTGTGGCGGCGTATCCGAGTGTGGGCGTCCAGAGCACCTTCAGCGGCCGGGGCAGGGGAGCGGGAGTGTCGGTGGACGTGACGGCGTGGAGGTAGGCGGCAGCATCGAGGGGAGTGCGGACCAGGACGCCAGGGGTGTTCAGACCCGCCCGGTCACGGGCGGGCAGCCGCCCGTTGGTGGGCTTGAACCCGATGATTCCGCACCAGGCCGCGGGAATGCGCACCGACCCGGCCCCGTCCGATCCGCTGGCGAGAGGGACGAGACCGGCGGCGACGGCGGCCGCGGACCCGGCCGACGAGCCACCGGGTGACCATGCGGGGTTGAGGGGGTTCAAGGTAGGGCCGCGGTCCGTGTCTCCGTAGGTCTGCCAGGCGGTGCGGCCGCGGGGCACCGAGGTCGCGCCGATCGGCACGCAGCCGGCGGCGGCCAGCCGCTGGTTCTGCACCGAGTCGGGCCCTTCGCTCGCCTTGACGCCGAACGGCACCCCCGCCAGCGGCAACCGGGCGCCCTGGGCCACCGCCGCGTCGACCTGGGCGGCCCAGGCCCGGGCCCGGCCGGGCCAGACATCGGTGAACGCGCGCACCGCACCGTCGCGTTCGGCGACCAGCGCCAGCGCCGCCTCGACGACCTCGCAGGCCGTGAACTCACCCCGGCCGACCCGTTCGGCGATGTCGATTGCGGACAGGGTCGCGTACAGCCGGTCGGTGAGCATCGGGCCCCTCCCTCGGGCGGCGTCAGCGTGCGGGGCCGCCGCGTCTCCTGCCGGTGTTGCGAAGTGTGGGGTGGCCGCGGCGGCCTGCGCAGGGGTGGAACAATTCTGGGTTCCCTGGGCATGTCTGTGCACCCGAGTTGCTTGGAGCGGAGCCGGGCTGGGGGCAACCTGCGTAGCTCTACGCTGCGGTAATACCTACGGGGTATCGGCCGCCGCGGGATGGGTCTTGGACAACGGCAGGGCCCTGGCGGTGCACTCGTAACCATGACCGAAGAAGCGAAGACCGGCCGCAGGCTCGGCCTGGTCGCCAGGGCCGAACTCACCCCACCCAGGGAGCGCTGCCGCAGGACCGCCACGCTCGACGGGACGAGGGCCTCGCTCTCCCCCTCCGGCCCCGTGCGGTTCACGGACGGGGGCGAGGGTGACGACGGCGGCCGCCGGTGACGCTCCGGCTCAACGCCGTTGAGATGAACAGCCGTTACGCGGTCAGCCCCGCCGCCCACCTCGTCTGAAGCCGGCGGCGCGGCACGGCCAGGCCGCCTCGCTTCGACAGGGTGTCGGCCCTTTCGTCAGCCGGGTCGCTCGGGCGCACAACCGAGCCTCACCAGCCCTCGCACCATCAACGCAATCGACGGGTCTCCATGAAACCGGGGCCCATGAACGGGAATCATGAACATCGCCTACTGGCTCGTCGCGGGAATCCTCGCGCTCTTCTACTTCTACGCCGGGGCCCTGAAGGTGGTCAGCAGCCGTGATCAGCTCCGGCCGATGATGGCCTGGGTCGACCGCGTACCCCTGCCCGCGATCAGGGCGCTGGGGGCGGTCGAGATACTCGGCGCGACCGGTCTCATCCTGCCGCCGCTGACCGGCATCGCCTTATCCCTTGCGCCGACTGCGGCGGGTGGCCTGGTGCTCCTACAGGTCGGCGCGATCGCCGTCCATCTGACGGGCGGAGACCGGCGGATCGCACTCAACGCCGGTCTCACCGTCACCGCGGCCGCGATCATCTGGCTGGCCACCCGGCCGTGATCGCGCACCGTCCTCGACCGCGGGGAGGCAGCCGCGGTGGCCTCGGTGACGGGCACGTCCAGCAGGGCCGCCGACGCCGCCCGTGGCAGTAGCGTCGGCAGGCCCACCGGCTTCAGTGCTGGAAGGCCGTGTGCAGACGGGCCAAATCGCGTGCGCGGATGGCCAGTTGGGGGCTGCCCGGGGCGGCCGCACTCCGCGGTGCTCAGGCTTGCCGGACGAGTCCTATGGCCTCGATCTCGATCATCCACTCGGGGGCGGCGAGGGAGGAGACCTCGACGAACGACTCCGCGAGGTGCGGCTCGGCCGGGAAGTACTCCGCGCGCAGCTTGGCGTAGACGTCCTGCTGCGTGATGTCGGTGACGAACACCGTCGCCTTGACCACGTCGGCGAGGCTGGAGCCTGCGTTCGTCAGGACCGTCGACAGGTTGGCGAGCGCTTGGCGGGCCTGCGCCTCGAAGTCCCCGGCTCCGACCGTGGCCCCCTGGGTGTCGATGGGGGCCTGTCCCGATGTGTAGACCATGTCTCCGACCCGGATGCCGAGCGAGATACCGGCCGACTCGTACCAGTCGGGCTCCGCGGTGACGCGGATACGTTCGGCGGCGGGCTGTGTAACGGGCATGCTGCTGTCGCTCCCTCAGATTCCGTACTCACGTTGCCGGACAGCTGAATGCGCCGCTCGGCGTGATCATGCACAACAGCCACGGGATGCCGAGTTCCATTCCCGCAGGTCCGCAGGTCCGCAGGTCCGCAGGCCCGGGGGTTTCCGGACGCCATTATGGTGGGCCGTGTGCGCGGACCTGCGGGTGTCTATCGGTCTGCGTGCTGGTCGTGCGAGGGCTCCGGCCGCCGGATCCACGCGTCCAGCAACCGAAGTGCCTCCTCGGAGCTGGAGCCTGCCTCGGCGGTGTAGATGCTCAGCCGCTGGTCCGGGTCGGCGGGCAGGGTCAGGGACTCGTAATTGAGGGTGAGCGGGCCGACGACCGGGTGGTGGAAGTGTTTGCTGCCATGGGTGTGCCGGTACACGTTCTGGTCGGCCCACCAGCGGCGGAAGTCCTCGTCCGTGATGGAGAGTTCGCCGACGAGCTCGGCCAGGAGCGGATCGTGGGGGTGGCGTCCGGCGTCGCGCCGGAGCGAGGCGACGATGTCCTGGGCGTGGGTGTCCCAGTGGGTGTACAGGGAGCGGGCGGTCTCGTCGGTGAACATGAACCGCACGAGGTTCCGCTCTCGGTGCGGCAGCGCCTCGAAGTCGGTGAGCAGCGCGCGGGCCATCCGGTTGGAGGCGAGTACGTCCAGGCGCCGCCCCAGTACGAGGGCGGGGGTGTGTTCGAGGATCCGCAGCAGGTCGCGCAACCCCGGGCGGACCGGCTGCGGACGTGTCGCCGTGCGGCGGGTCCTGCCCGCGGCGGGCTTGGCCAGCTGGAACAGGTGGGTGCGTTCGACGGGGTCGAGGCGCAGGGCGCGGGAGATGGCGTCCAGGACGGTCTCGGAGACGTTCACGCGGCGTCCGCGTTCCAGGCGTACGTAGTAGTCGACGCTCACGCCCGCCAGTTGCGCGATCTCCTCGCGGCGCAGCCCTGGCACGCGCCGGGAGCCGCCGTCGTCGGACAGGCCCGCCTGGCGCGGGGTTATCCGTGCCCGCCGCGAGCGGAGGAACTCACCGAGAGCTGTGTTGCGGTCCATGCCGTTCACGATAGGGCCCAAGATCGCCCCGACGGCCTGCGAAGGGGGGACTGGCAGACCCCCGGTCCCGTCGTCCCCGGGGCGAAGCGGACCCCGCTGAAGCCGATCGGCGGCCGATTCCGGTGCTGAAGTGGAACGTGTCGAGACCAACCGGGCCGCAGCTGGCCCGAGTTGGCCTCTGTTCGCATCGTACGAAGGGAACTCCCGTGTCGGACACCAAGACATTCCTGATCACCGGCGTCAGCACCGGCCTGGGCCGCGCACTCGCACGCGCCGCCCTGGCCGAGGGCCACCGGGTGGTGGGCACGGTGCGCACGCCCGCCGACGCACAGGCCTTCGAGGCGCTCGGCGGCGACGCGCACGCCCGCCTCCTGGACGTGACCGACCATGCCGCGGTCGACGCGGTCGTGGACGGGACCGAGCGCGAACTGGGACCGGTCGACGTGCTCGTCGCCAACGCCGGGTACGGCCACGACGGCCTCTTCGAGGAGTCGTCGATGGACGACCTTCGCCGTCAGTTCGAGGTGAACGTCTACGGAACCGTGGCGGTGATCAAGGCCGTGCTGCCGCACATGCGGGAGCGCCGTTCGGGCCACATCATCGCCGTCACCTCGATGGGCGGGCTGATCACCATGCCGGGCCTCAGCTTCTACCACGGCAGCAAATTCGCGGTGGAGGGCATCCTCGAAACCCTGGGCAAGGAGGTCGCCGACTTCGGCATCCATGTCACCGCCGTCGAGCCGGGCAGCTTCCGGACCGACTGGGCCGGTCGCTCGATGAGCCGCGCACCCCGTGCGATCGCCGACTACGACGAGCTGTTCGAGCCGCTGCGTGCCCGGCGCGTCAACGGCAACGGGAAGCAGCCGGGCGACCCGGACAAGGCCGCGGCCGCGGTGCTGCGCATGGTGGCGTCCGACCAACCCCCGGCCCGCCTGCTGCTCGGGCCCGACGCGCTTCGCCTGGTCCAGGCCGGACGGGAAGCCTTCGAGCGCGACATGCAGGCCTGGGCGGAGCTGTCGGCCTCCACCGACTTCGACGACGTCGGCCAGCCCGCCTGACGCAACCCGCCGTCGGACCCCGGCGCGAGGCCCCGACGGCGGCGGTCTTCACCGACCCGGCCCGCTCATGGCGTGACCGGCAGGATCTGACTCACGGCGGCGTCTCCCGGTGGGCCAACGGTCCGGCCGGGTTGTCAGTGCCGCCGCATAGGGTCCAAGTGATGGGGCCGGAACGGGGCCACCAGCACGGGAGTACGGCAGGTCTCCCTGGTCTGCGCGGGGGTGGTTACGGCCCAACCGGCGTCCAGGCATTGTTGAGTGCCACAGTGCAGCCCGCCAGCCCGGCCCCATCGTCTACGTCGGCGACCCTCGTGGGTCCAACCGGCGCTCCTTGGGCGAGGGCCGGGTGCGTCGTCCGGCTCGGGGGCGGGCGGTGACGGGGCGGCCGGGGACCCCTCTCCGGAAGCGAACTGGCCGCCTCGCAGAGGCTGTTGAGCCAACGGTGTCGAGGGGTGTCCCGCCGGGTGGTGCCGCAGGAGCGTGTCCGGCTGACGGGGTGCGTCGGTGAACGCTCCCGCGGCGCATGTCTTGAGGGCCCATCAGCCCGACCCGCCGGCCTCCCCCCGCGCGAGCGCGTCCGTCAGGCGCTCCAGTCGCATGGCGAACGCGGTGGCCTCGTCCGGTGGCCAGGTTGCCATTTCCTCGGCCAGGAAGGCCTCCATGGCGCCCCGCATCGCCGCGACCGCGCGCTCTCCCTCGGTGGTGAGGGCCAGTCTGGTGGCGCGGGCGTCGGCCGGGTCGGGGTGGCGGGTGATCAGTCCGGCCTCCTGCAACCTCGTCGCGTAGCGGGTGGTGACGGTGCGGTCCATGCCGATCGCCTCGGCGAGCCTGGTGGCCGTGGCGGGGCCCACGCGGGCGAGCCCGGACAGCACCGGGTAGGTCGTGGCGTCCACGCCCTCCACGCCGGAGGTCAGCCGACCGTAGAGCCCGGCGCGGGTGGCCCGCAGGGTCAGTGCCCCGATGGCCGCGGCCACCCGGGCGGCGGACGTGCTGTCATGCGTCGTTTTCCTCACACCTCGATAGTACGTGCAAAAAGCACGGAGTTCTGCTAACGTTCTGATACGTGCAGAAAGCACGTGCATTCAACACGCTAAGGATGGCCATGTCGCACTCGTCCACCACCCCGCACCAGCCCGCCGTACGCCCCGAGGACGTCCTGCCCGAGGGGGTCGACTCGACCGCGATCAACGGAATGACCGTCCGCAAGGGGTCGGTTGCCGCGTTCGTCGCCAACGCCGTACGCCTGGACGACCTCACCGAGGGCACGCCCGAGCACGCGGCCCTCGTCACGCAGATGCGTGAACTCGCCCCCGCGCTGCGCACCATCGGCCTCCTCGACGTCTTCCAGCCCCGCTCGCCCGTGGTGGAGCGGATCCTCTCCGAGGACGCGTAGCGCGGCGGGCGCGGCAGAGCTGAAGTCGGGGCGCGGGCCCGGTTCATGGTGGCCGGCCCACCGGCGCGACGGTGTCCGGAGCCCGCTATCGGCCGGATGGTGGTCGTCTGGTCACCGTCGCGGGGCCGGACAGTGTGGTCGGGACACCTCGCCGCCCGGGGAAGGGGGGAGCGACCGTGGAGGGCAGCCGCCGGTGCCGGGCAGGTTGGGACGGAGCCGTACGTCATCTTCCCGTCCCGCCCGCACCGTACGGGAGTGAGGTGACGCGGTCCGGGCCCAACCAGGGTGCGCCGTGGGCGAGTTGACGCAACGGGGAGTGGGAGGAACGACCTGACGTGAACGCCATCTTGCCGGTGTGCGACACCCGGCACACCGCAGGTGTGGACGGCGACGTACTCGACCTCGTCGTGACCGAGGTCTTCGCGGGGCTGCGCAGACGCGACCAGCGCCGGACCGCCGAACAGTACCTGCGCGCGCTGCTGGCCACCAAGGGGCGCAAGTCGGTCCGCAACCTCGCGAGGATCTGCCCCGACCGGGCGGCCGAACAACGGCTGCACCACTTCGTCAGCACCTCCCCCTGGGACTTCGACGAGGCGCGGGCGGCCCTCGCCCGGCTCCTGGACCGGCAGGCTCCCGCCCGGGCCCGCGTGGTGCGGCCGCTGGTGATCCCGAAGGCCGGCAACCGGTCGCCGGGCGTGCGGCGGCGCTACGTCCCCGCGAGCGGCGGGACCGTCAACAGCCAGCTCGCCTACGGTCTGTGGCACGCCTCGGCGGACGTCACCGTGCCGGTCGGCTGGCGGCTGCAACTGCCCGGCGAGTGGACCGTCGACCCGCGTTCGTACGCGCACCCGGACGAGAGCCCCCACCCGCACCGGCCCGTCGGCCTCGCGCAGGACCGCGTCGAGGAGGCACCGGCCGTGAGTGCCGCGAGCGCCGCCCTCGGGCCGATCCGAGCCTGGGGGCTGGCCACCCGGCCCGTCGTGATGGACCTGAGCGAGAGCCCGTCGTCCGTCCTGCCCTGGGTGTTCCGCAGCTTCGCGGAATCGGCGCCCCTGCTCGTGCGGGTGAGCGACACGACCCGCGTGATCCCCGCCCACCTCTCCGGGCCGGGCCGCGCGCTGCCCCTGCGCGAACTGCTGCGTGCCACCCCCGAACTCAGACGCCCCGTGCTGCTCCCCCGGGGCAGGGCCTTCGCGGCGCTGCTGCGGGTGTGGCTGGCCGAGGGCGCCCCATCGGGCGCTGACCGCGCGCGGCCGTCGGCCTCCGCGTCCCGAGCCGACGGACTGCTCGCCCTCGCCGTCTGGGACGCTGCCGCACCGACCCGCGCGAGCGTGTGGCTCACCGACCTGACGCGGCTGACGGCACCACCGCTGCTCACGATCGCCCGGTCGCTGGACGGTGTGGCGGCCGCGACGGCGCGCCCCGGGGAGCGGGTGGGGCTGCGGGACTTCGAGGGCCGCACCTACCAGGGCTGGCACCGGCACATGACCCTCGCCTCGGCGGCCCACGCCGTCCTCGCCTTGTCCGCGCCGCCGCACGGACCGGAGCCCTCGGTGCGGGGCGACGCCGTCGCCTGACAGCGCCCGGCGGAGGCCACCGGCCGGTCAGTTCCCGAGACTCTTGCGGGTACGGTGCAGGCGCAGGGCGAGCTGGATCTCCAGGGACTGGGCGGGCGTCTGCCAGTGGGGGCCGAGGAGTTCGGCGATGCGTTCCAGCCGCCGGGACACCGTGTTCGGATGGACGAAGAGGGCTTCGGCGGCGTACGTCGGACTGTTGCTCGCCTGGAAGTAGGCCTCCAGGGTCCGCACCAGTTCGGTGGAGCGCTGCTCGTCGTAGTCGAGGACCGGGCCGATGGCCGACCGTACGAAACCCGAGACGTCCAGGTGGTCGGAGAGCAGCAGGCCCAGGAAGCCCAGATCGGCCGCGCTCGCCGAGGTGCCGCGCGCGTCGAGCGAGAGCAGGGCGCTCAGGCACCGGTTGGCCTCCTCGCAGGCGGCCCGGACGTTCAGGATGCTGGTGACGGGACCGGCGGCCGCGACCGTCGGCGCCTGGTCGAGCAGCGGGAGGAGTTCCTGCGCCACCCGCCGGGCGAGCGCGCTGGGATCGCGGCCGGGCAGCAGCAGGGTCAGGGTGCCCCGCAGCACGGTCTTGAGCCCGCCGACGCTGTGGGCGTGCGACGACGCCCAGACCACGGCACGGCCCTGCGATCCGCCCTCGGTGCGGATCACCATGACGACGTAGGGCGCGTCCGGGTCGAGACCGAGGCCCTGGCAGCGCTCGCGCAGCGCCCGCGGCTCGTGCGGGGCGTCGCCCACCAGGTCGTCGAGCAGCTCGTCGCGCAGCGATCCCTCGGCGACCGCGGTGCTGCGCTGCATCACCAACAGGGCGGCCACGGCCTGGGCGACGGTGGCGAGGAGAGGGGCGGAACTCCGGGTGTCGGCCGCGCCGCCCGCGCTCTGCCCTGAACCCGCCGCGGGGTCGGCGGCCGCCACCGGCTCCCCACCGGAGCCCCGGCGCGCACCGGCCGCCTGATCCGCGGGGGCCGCCCGGTCCGAAGCAGCGGCCTCGTCGTCCTTCTCGGTCTCCCCGCCGCCGTCGGCGCCGTTTCGCGGGCAGACGAGGAGGATGCCCAGATGGTCGGTGCCGGCCTGGATCGGGACCATCCGTACGCCGTCGGACAGTTCCACCATGGCGCCTTCGGCGTGCGCGTCCAGGGACGAGCGCAGCAGCAGCTCGTCGTCGATCTCCGGTGCCTCGGCCGCCCCGGCGAGCCAGTCCCCGAAGCTGTTGCGGATGTGCACCGTGCCGCCCAGTAACGCGGCCGCCTCCGCGGCGAGTTGGTGCAGGGTGCAGCCGCTGAGGACCATGTCGAGCAGCCGGCGGTACGTTTCGGCGACCTGCTCGGCGTCGGCGAGCGCGTTGCGCGAACGGACGCCGTCGGTCTCCAACGAGTCGACCGCGGCCCGTACGTCGTCCAGGCGCCGCGCCTGCTCGATGGCCACCGTGGCGAGGTCGCCGAGCGAGCCCATCAACGACAGCTCGTCGGGGGTGAAGTACCGCACGTTGCGGTCGGCGGCGTACAGCACACCGAACCGTGAGTCCCCGTGCCGCAGCGGGACCGCGAGGACGGCACGCAGACCCTCCGCGCGGATCACCTCGTCGATCACGGGCGCGTGGTGGATCCGCTCGTCGGGCAGGTAGTCGGGCGTCCAGAACGGCGTCGCGTGCTCGGCCGCGGCGAAGCCGATGCCCGCCTCGGTGGGCACCTCGAAGCCCACCGTCAAAGTGGAGGCGTGCCCGTCCGCCGCGCGGACCACGGAGGTCGCGTTGTCGGGGCGGTGCAGGCTGAGATAGGCCATGTCGAGATTGAGCAGCCGCCGGGCCCGGCGGCAGGTCAGCTGGAGCAGCTCGTCGAGATGGTACGGAAGGGTCAGGTCCCTGGCGGTGTCCACCAGGGCGGAGAGCCCCGCACCGTGCTGCCGGCGGCGGTTGAGCTGGGCCTGGACCTCCAGGGCGAGCCGGTGAACCGTCTCCAGGCGGGCGAGCCGCTCCGGCTCGGAGGGCGGCGTCTCCCGGCGGGTCTGCTCAAGGAGCGAGTCGAACTCGGGCAGGGGCGCTTCGCGGGCCAACAGCGCCAAGAAGGCGACGACCTCGTCGTCTCTGAAATCCCCCATGGGTGCTTCGTCCTCCCCCGCGCCAGCCACCACAGCCAGCGAAGCCTAGGGTGCCAATTGACGTGCAATCAAGAAAGCCCGAGTCAAGAGGAACTCCGCCCGCTTTCCTCCGAGTTGGCCGAATGCAGACCCGGAATCGGCCGGGGGGAGCGCGTCAGTATGTTTCGGCAACAACACTTGCCCGCCAACCAGGTGGCCGGACCACCTCCCGCCTCGAGGAGCGCTTGAGCCAGGCTGGGGCGCACCACGACAGCCAGGGGGAAACGTGATGCGGACAGCAACGCTCAGACCGGTTCAGGACTACCGACGCTCGCTCGCCCGCTGCACGGCCTCGCGCACCCGCGCCGACCGGCCCCGGTCCTTCTCGCTCTGCGGCAAGGACTGGGACCTGCTCGACGACGTCTTCGCGCCCGTGGACTCGCCGTCCACCCGGATCGCCGTGGAGTTCCTCGGCCTCGCCCCCGCATCGGGCGCCCGGGCCGCCGGGTCCTTCCTGGAGATCGGCTGCGGTGCGGGAGTGATCGCGGTCAGCGCGGCGCTCGCCGGACACACGGTTTCCGCGGCCGACATCAACCCCGCGGCGGTGCGCAATACGATGCTGAACGCGACCCGGCACCACCAGGGCGGCCGGGTCCGCGTCCTGCACAGCGACCTGTTCGCCGCGTTCCGCGCCGACGAGCGGTTCGACACCGTCTTCTGGAGCTCCAATTACGTACTGGCGCCGGGGGACTTCAGATACCGCGCCGTCACCGAGAGCTCCTACGTCGACCCCGGCTACGCCGCCCACCGCCGCTATCTCATCGAGGCACCGCTGCGGGTCAACGCGGGCGGGCGGGCGCTGCTCCACTTCAGCAGCCGGGGCAGCCTGTCGGAGCTGTGCGCGATCGCGCACGACTGCCGGCGCGAGCTGACGATCCGCCGGTACAGCTCGGAGCGGGAGGGCGACGACGTCGTCGACCACATGCTCCTTGAGGTGGGGATCCAGCGGCGCGAGGACGCCCCCGCATCGGCGACCTCCCCGGGCCCGCTGGTCTGAGCCCAGGAAAACGAGGGCCGCGCCGAGCGGCGGCCACGGACGCCGGGGATTCGCACGGGCTCCGCCCCGGAGGCGGAGTCCGAGGCGACCGCGATCCAGGCCGCACTCTCCGCACGGACCCGGTGAGTGGACCTTTTCCGCGTGCGTCCGTCGGGGAACTGTCCGGACGGCGAGGAGCGTCGAGCGAAGGGCTCCCCTGCGCTGAAGGGCGTTCTTGCACAGGGCGCCTTCTCGGGTCGGTGTCGAGGGCCCGTCCAGGCGCCCTCGCCGACGGGCGCCAACTCCCTTACCTGAAGGCGCCGTTCGAGCCCGATGGGCTCATGCTCCGGGCGCCTCCCCGGGGCCGGTCAGCGCGCGCAGAGAGCGCAGGGCGTCGGCGTCGCGGGCCGCCAGGCGGCTGTCGAAGCCCGCCGCGGCGGCCTCCGCCCGGCCCACGTCCCGTGCCGAGTACGCCCCGCCGAGCGTGTCACCGACGAGCGGTACGTCCCCGATGCCGGTGCGCAGCAGCGCGGCCTCGGGGGCGCTGATCGTGTTCCACGCGACGTACCGGGCGACCTGCTCGGGCTCCGTCAGCTCCGTCCACATCAGCCGCTGCGGCTGGGCACCGCGGCGCGCGAGCGCCGCCCAGTCCGCCTCGCCGAGCCGCTCCTCGTACGTCCGGTAGAGCCGCCGCGCCAGGGCCTGGGCGGCCTCGTGCTGTCCGGCCCGCTCCCACCAGCCGACCGGGACCGAGGCCACCGAGGCGAGCCCGGACAGGTCGAGGCCCGCGGCCGATGCGCGGTGCAGGCCGTGGATCCAGGCGTCCAGCACGTCCCGGTAGCGGCCCTGCGAGGTGACTCCCGCCACCTGCACGCCGACCCCGGCTGCCAGGCAGTCCTCGATGAGCGAGATGCCCGCACCTGTCCCGGCGTTCACCCTGACCAGCAGTCCGGGGCGGGCCACGGCCCGCCGCAGCCTCTGTGCCGCGCCGCTGTCCGCCTCGGGCAGGTCCACGCCGACCAGGCCCTCGCGCCCCTCGCTCGCCTTGAACACGTCCGCCAGGACATCGCAGGCCCAGCGGGCGTCGTAGGCGCGCAGCGCGGCCAGCGCCGCGTCTCCGGTGACCCCGCGGCGGGCCAGCTGGTCGAGCTGCTCGCGGTAGGGGGAGTCGTGGCGCGCCGCGGCCCGGGCCAGCGCGCTCACCTCGATGGTTGCGCCGGCCGCCAGGCCCTGGGTGACCCAGCGGGCGAACGCGCCGTCGGCCAGGGCTCCGCGATCGAGGCCCGCCGCCCACAACGCGACGCCCTCCGCCGCCAGTTGCGGGGCAAAGCGACGACTGTCCATCGCATGGAACTCGTTCATGTCGAAAGCGTAGGAGTGCGCGGCCCACGTGTCGCCCCGTGGCATACGACTCCGTCATCTCTCCTGTGAGCCCCGGCACGCGCCGGGCCCGGCGCGGCCGACGGTGTGTGCCGCCAACCACCCGGCGGGGGGAACGGGTGGCCGGACCACCTCCCCGGGGGAGCCCCCGCTGGGCGACGGTAAGGGCATCAAGGTGGCGGGCCGGTAGGGCCCGAACCCTGCTGACCTCCGTCTTCACGAGTCCGAGGAGTGATCGGGCGTGCCTGTAACGCGTCGTGCTTCCCCCCGTTCCAGCGCCTGGACGTTGTCGACAGACCACCATGTCGGCGGCGAGGTGCTGCGGGCATGGGAGCGGCCGGGAAGCCCGAAGGGCGCCCCCCGCATCGTGCTCGCGCACGGTTTCGAGGAGAACTGGGACACCTGGCTGCCGCTGGCCGAGCACCTTCCGCAGGAGCTGCGCCTCACCGCCCTGGACCTGCCCTGGCGGGCCGGCTCCAGCTACGCCTGGGCCGAGCACGGCAGCTCGACCGTCTGGCTGGAGCGGGCGCTCGACCGGCTGGGCAGGCCGCCCGCGGCGGTCGTGGCCCACTCCTTCGGGGCCAGCTCGCTGCTCGAACTGCTCACCAGAAGTGCGCCGTCCGCTCAGGTGCCCGCCGTCCTGGTGGCCCCCGTGTACCGGCCGCACGACCGGGCCGTCGACGCGAACTTCTTCACGGACGCGGTGCTCCGCTTCCGTGGCGTGCTCGCCGAGGGCATGGCCGTACAACTCGGTCCGCGCGCCCCGCACGTCGACGCGGGCCTGCGCGCACTGATGGAGAAGAAGATCCGGGACCGGGTCGAACCGCACGGCTTCCTGCAGCTGTACGCGATGCTCGCCCGCTCGCCCGGCCTGGCCCTGGAGCGGGTCTCGGTCCCGGTGCACGTGATCAGCGGCATCGACGACCCGTCGGCGCCGCCCACTGCGATCGACCGACTGCGTTCGGGACTGGGGGATTTGACGGTGTATCAGGAACTGGGGCTGGGGCACTTCTGCCAGGTGCAGCGGGCCCCGAAGGTCGCCGCGGAGGTGCTCGCCTTCCTCGGCGAGCTCGGCATCGGCGGCTTCGCCACCGCCACACTGGGCCGCCCGGCCGACGGCATCCGTCTCCAGGAGGCGATGAGCGCATGAGCACCGCCGAGTACGACGTCGTCATCAGCGGAGCAAGCGTCGCCGGCTGTGCCGCGGCCATCCTGCTCGCCCGCCGGGGCGCCCGCGTCGCCCTGCTCGAACGCCGCTCCGACCCGGCCGCGTACAAGGTGCTCTGCACGCACTATCTGCAGCCCTGCGCCCTGCCGGTGCTCCAGGAGCTCGACCTGGTCGAGGCGCTCGAAGAGGCGGGCGCGGTGCGCAACGAGGCGCGCTGGTACACCCGGTGGGGCTGGATCGAACCACGGCCCGGGCCCGACGGGGAGCCGCTGCCCTACGCCTACAACGTGCGCCGCCAGACCCTGGACCGGATCGTGCGGGAGCGGGCCGCGGCCACGCCCGGCGTCGACCTGCTGCTCGGCCACACCGTGGTCGGTCTGCTGCGGGACGGCGGCCGCACCACGGGCGTGAAGGTCGACGGCAAGGAGGGGCCGTACGAGCTGCGGGCCCGGGTCGTCGTCGGCGCCGACGGCAAGGACTCCGTCACTGCCCGTCTGGCCGGCGTACCCGTCAAGACCTACGCCAACGAGCGCTTCAGCTACTTCGCCCACTTCGAGAACCTGGAACTGGTCGGCGGCATCACCCAGTCCTGGTTCCTGGAACCGGACACGGCCTACGCCATGCCCAACGACGGCGGCGTGACCGTGGTCGCCGTCATCCCCTCCAAGGAACGGCTGCCCGAGTTCCGCGCGGACCTGGAGGGGGCCTACCTCGACTTCGTACGCGCCCTGCCCGAGGCGCCCGCCATCGACCGGGCCACCCGCGTATCGAAGATCATCGGCACGCTCAACTACCCCCTGATGTCCCGCCGTCCCGCCTCCCCGGGCCTCGCCCTCATCGGCGACGCGGCCCTCACCAGCGACCCGCTGTGGGGCGTCGGCTGCGGCTGGGCGCTCCAGTCGGCGTCCTGGCTGGCCGACGTGCTCGCCCCCGTACTGGCCGCCGCCGGCACCGCGGACGAGATCGACAAGGCCCTCGCCGGATACGGGCGGCGACACCGCGGCGCCCTGCGCGGGCACCAGCACCTGATCGCCGACTACGCCAAGGGACGCCCCTTCAACGCCTTCGAACGCCTCATGTTCTCCGCCGCCGCCCGCGACGACGCGATGGCCCGGCACATGCACCTGTTCGCCTCACGGCTCGTGGGACCGCTGCGCTTCTTGAACCCCGGCGCGCTGCTGCGGGCGCTGTGGGTGAACCTCACGCACCGCCCCGCCCGAGCCGTGGCCGTCCCGTCCGAGGAAAGCCCGCGGTTCCGTGCCGTCGCCTGAGCCGGCCCACCGAGCCCTTCAGCACACTTCACCGAGAGGATCCGACATGACCACGCCCACCACCATCACCCGCACCGAGGCCGAGCAGATCCGCGAGATCATCATCGAGGTCCTCGAACTCGAAGAGGGCGAACTGACCGACACCAGCCACTTCGTCGACGACCACGACGCGGACTCGCTCCTGGCCATCGAGATCCTGGCCCGCATAGAGCGGGACCTCGGCGTGATCATCCCGCAGGACGACCTGGCCGAGCTGACCACCCTGCAGAACGTCTACACCGTCGTGGCCCGCAACAAGGTCGGCGGCGGCGATGCCTGAACCGACATCCCACCAGACCCGGCCGGCGGACCAGCGGGTCGTCGTCACCGGCCTCGGCGCGGTCAGCAGCGCCGGACTCGGCGCCACCGAGTTCACCGCATCCGTCCGCGCCGGCCGGCGCAGCACCTCACCGATCCGCTCCTTCGACACCACCGGGTTCCCCTACGTCCACGCGGGGGAGGTGCACGACTTCGAACCCGGCCAGTGGCTGCGCCGAATCGACCCCGAACACTGGGGCCGCAGCGCCCAGTTCGCCGCGTCGGCCGCCCGGATGGCCGTCGACGACGCCGGACTGACGGCGGACCAGGTCGCCTCCGCGCGAGCGGGCTCGGTGATGGGCACCACCAGCGGCGAATCCGCGGTCATCGAACAGCTCGTGGGCGAATGGGTCACCGACGACCTCAAATCGCTGTCGGCGCACCTGGTCGCCGCAGCCCCGGCACAGCGCATCGCCGCGGCCGTCAACACCGAACTCGGCCTGACCGGCGAGGCGTTGACGCTCGCCACCGCCTGCTCGGCCAGCAACTACGCCCTGGGCTACGCCTTCGACCAGGTCGCCTCCGGCGAAGCCGAGTACATGCTGGCCGGTGGCGCCGACTCGGTGAACCGCTGGGCGCACGCCGGCTTCTACCGGCTCGGCGCCCTCGCCGAGGAGATCCCGCGGCCCTTCGACGCGGACCGCGCCGGGATCCTCACCGCCGAGGGCGGTGTGGCCCTGCTCCTGGAGCGCTACGACCACGCCGTGGCCCGCGGCGCCCGGATCTACGCGGAGATGCTCGGATACGGGGTCAACTGCGACGCCGACCACATGGTGCACCCCGACTCGACGAGCATCGCGGCCTGCATCAGGGCCGCCCACCGCAGCGCGGGCGTCACCCCCGACGAGATCGACTACATCTGCGCCCACGGCACCGGCACCCGCACCAACGACGCCACCGAAGTCGCCGCCGTGCGCGAGGTGGTCGGCGACCGGCTGCCGCCGATCAGCTCCCTCAAGTCGATGATCGGGCACACGATGGGCGCGGCCAGCGGATTCGGCGCGCTGATCTGCTGCAAGGCGGTGCACGAGGGGTTCCTGCCGCCCACCGCCAACCTGGAGCAGGTCGACCCCGCCCTCGGCCCGGGCGTGGACCCGGTGCCGGGCAAGGCCCGACCCGCCGCCCCCCGCGTGGTCCAGAACCACGGCTTCGCCTTCGGCGGCAACAACGCCATCACCATCTTCGGGAGGGTCGAATGAGCACGGCCATGGCCCTCGGGACGACCCCGCTCGCCATCACCGCCGCCGGTGTCGTCACTCCGGCCGGGCTCGGCCTGGACCGGCTCGCCGCCGCCCTCGCCGAAGGCCGGGGCGTACCCGCGGACGCGTCGACCGTCGCCGGGGAATCGCTTCCGCCCCGCCCGGTCCAGATCGTCCCCGAGCTACCCGTGGAGGAACTCCTGGGCCGCAAGGGGAACCGGCAGCTCGACCGCACCACCAAGCTGGCGCTGATCGCCACCCGTCTCGCCCTCGACGTCGCCGAGGCCCGCGGGACGGGCCCGGCCACCACCGCGCACAGCGGCGTCGTCCTGGGCACCAGCACCGGCAGCATCCGCAGTTCGAGCGAGTACTCCCGGGAGACCCTGGAGCGGGAGAAGCCCTACCTGGTGAACCCGATCCTGTTCCCGAACACCGTGATGAACTGCGCGGCCGGACAGATCGCCATCCGCAACGGCCTGCACGGCGTCAACGCCACCCTGGCCGGCGGGCACCTGTCAGGACTGCAGGCCGTCCGCTACGCCCGCAACGCGCTGCGCCAGGGCCACGCGGACCGCCTCCTCGTCGGCGGCGTCGAGGAGCTCTGCGCGCAGAGCGCCTGGGGCTGGCACCGCTCCGGCGCGCTGACGCCGGACGCGGCGGTCGGCGAGGCGGCCGCCATGCTCCTGGTCGAGCCGCTGCACGCGGTCCGCGAGGAGGACCGGCTCGCCCAGATCCTGGCCTGCGAGGTCGCCTTCGGCCCCCAGGCCGGACGCGAGACCGGCGGCCTGGCCGCCGCCCTGTCCCGGGTGATCGGCGAAGCCCTGGAGCGCAGCGGCGTACGGCCCGGGGAAGTGGACGTCGTCTCGCTCGGCGCGAGCGGCCAGGTGGGCGTGGAGCGCGTCGAGGAACGCGGCGTCCGCGCCGCCCTCGGGGGCGCGCTCCCGCCGCAGGCCCTGCGCGTCAAGCGCGCCCTGGGCGAGTGCTTCAGCGCCGGAGGAGCGATCCAGATCGCCGCCGTGCTCGCGCGATGGCAGAGCGAGGGCGCCGCCGCCGAAGGTCGGCACGCGCTGGTCACCTCGGTCTGCGCCGACGGGTCCGTGGGCTGCCTGGTCCTGCGCCGCTGAACGGGGCGGGCCCTGGGCGGACGCAAACCCCCCCGTCCGCCCAGGGCCCCCCTACCCCGCCGGAGGAACCGAAGTGACCCAACCACGACAGACAACCACCCCAGGAAGGAGGCGAGCCCCATGACGCCCCCGGTGCAGGCGCTCCCACGCGTCAAGGAGACGGATGCCGTCGCGGACACCGCGACCCTGGTACGTCACTGCCTGGAGGGTGCGCAGCCCGCCTGGCGGGCCCTGGTCGAGCGGTACTCCCCGCTGGTGTGGAAGATCGCCCGGTCCCACCGGCTCGGCAGCCAGGACTGCGAAGAGGTCTACCAGCTCACCTGGCTGAGGGTGTATCAGCACCTGGCCAAGGTCCGCGAACCGCACCGCTTCGCGGACTGGCTGACGACCTGCGCCCGCCGCGAGAGCCTCAAGCAACTGGCCCGCGAGGGCCGTTACCTTCCGGTCGGCGACAGCGCCAAGTTCGAACGCCCCTCGACCGACGCCGACGACGCCCCCGATCACCAGCTGCTCCATCACGAGCGCCGCGCCGAGGTCCTGTGCGCGCTGCGCCGCCTGCCCGCCCGAGACCAGGCGCTGCTGGCCCTGATCAGCGCGGACCCGGCCCCCGGCTACGACGAGATCAGCCGCACGCTCGGCGTCGCCCGCGGTTCGGTGGGCCCCCTGCGAGGCCGCGCGCTGCGCCGCCTGGCGGAGGAACTCGCCGCACTGCGCGCGGCCCGCCCCGGCGACGAGGCGTAACAGGCCGCCCCGGGCGGTGAGCCCGTCGTGGGGCGGCTCCGCTCCAACGGCCCGGCCCGCCCAGGCAATCGCCCCGGGCCTCGGCCCTCCGGCGTCGCCGCCACGCTCCGCCGTCGTCCAGGTGAGCCGCCCGCCCGTACGCGGGTGAGGCGGCCCGCACAGTCGGCCCCACCCCGGCCCGGCGCGCCCTCCGCGCCCGGGCCATTGGCCGATGCGGCGGACCGGGCACGGAGGCGGCGGTCGCAAGCAGCCTCAACTCAAGCCCCGGGCAAGGGAGTCGGGTCGTCCGGATCGGCCAGGTCCGCCGCGCGGCCGCGGTCGGCACCCCGCCGGACGGCGCCCGGCGCCGGCCAGGACGCGACCTCGTGGACCAGCGCGGCCGAGGGCTCGTCCGCCCGGGCCTCGCGCAGCCATGCCACCAACGTCTCCTCGTCCATGGAACTGCCTCCTCGGCCAAGGCGGGCCGGTACGGTGCGGGCCATCACGCACCGTACCGGCCCGCGTCCTTGTTCGGGTTCGAACGTCACGCGAGCGTACTGAACAGCGGCAGCACCCGGCCGCGCAGCCGGGGCCGATCGCCCGGGTAGGAGGCCGCGGCCACGTACCCGGTGGGGACGTTCACGTCCACCAGGCGCCAGCCGCCGTCCCCTTCGGAGACCGCGCCCGGGCGGCCCGGGCGGGCGCCGAGCCCCACCCGGACCCCGTCGACACCGTGCGCGATGCCGATGCCGATGCCCTTGAGGTACGCCTCCTTGCGCACCCAGCAGCGCAGGAACGCGGCGGCTCGTTCGCCCGGCGGCAGCGCCGCCAGATCGGCCTGCTCCTGCGGGTGCAGATAGCCGGCCAGCCGGTCCTCCGCGCCCGCCCGGACCGGCGAGACCTCCAGGTCGATGCCCACCGGCCGGGACGCGAAGGCGTAGAGCACGCCCTGGCCGGAGTGCGACATGGAGAAGTGCAGTGTGCCGTCCTCCGCATAGGGCTTGCCGTGCGCGTCGCCGCAGCGGCCGCAGGCGGCCCGGTGCAGGGCGACGCTCGCCGGGGCGGCGTCCAGGTAGTGCGACAGCAGCAGGCGCAGCCCGGCATGGGCGGAGACGAACCGGTGGCGCCGGTCGGGCTGGCGCAGCCGTGCGGCCCGCCGCTGTTGCAGCGGGTCGAGGAGATCCCGCGCCCACGCGCGGGTGGCCCGGACGGCCGCGGTGTCCTGTCGGGGCGGTACGGCCATCCACCACACGTCGAGGCCGTCCGGCGGCAGCCGGCCCGTCGACAGGCTCACAGGGCGACGCCGCCGTCCACCTGAAACACCTGCCCGGTGATGTAGGCGGCCCGCTCGGACACCAGGAACGCGGTCAGGTCCGCCACTTCGTCGGCCGTGCCGAAGCGCCGCATCGGCACGATGCCCAGGGCCTCCTTGCGCGCCCGGTCGGACAGCTGGTCCGTCATGTCGGTGTCGATGAAGCCGGGTGCCACCACGTTGACGCGGATGCCGTAGCGGGCCATCTCCTTGGCGAAGGTGCGGCTCAGGCCGTGCACTCCCGCCTTGGAGGCCGCGTAGTTGGCCTGGGTGGCATGCCCGTACACACCGGCGACGGACGAGATGTTGACGACCGTGCCGGAGCGGCGTTTGAGCATGGGGAAGCCCACCGCCCGGCAGAAGTTGAAGGTGCCGGTCAGGTTGGTGTCGATGACGGAGTGCCAGTCCGCCACCGGCATCATCACCAGGGCGTTGTCCTTGACGATCCCGGCCGAGTTCACGAGCGCGGCCACGGGGCCGAGTTCTTCCTCGACCCGCTTGACGAAGGTGTCCACCGCCTGGTGATCGGCGACGTCGCAGGCGTCGAAGAAGACCCGGGCCCCCTGGCCGCGGATCAGGTCGGCGGTCTCCCGCGCGGCCGCCGACTCGCCGCGCGCGCAGAACCCGATGTCATAGCCGTCGGCGGCGAGTCGTACGGCGACGGCGCGCCCTATGCCGCGACTGCCGCCGGTGACGATCGCCACGCGGCGTATCGGATCGGTCATGCCTGCTCCTCGGGTCGATGGTGTGCCAACACCCCTACAGATCCCGCCCCGTACGCGCTGGATACCTTCGCCGGGCCCTGTACCTGCCGTGGAACCCGGGCGATCTGTAGCGGAGCGAGGCAAGGACCGTCTCCGAGGAGGAAACGATGGACGACGCGTGGCGCCCCCGGTTCGAGGAGAGCAGCGGGAGCGGCAGGGCGCGGGGCGACGGGGGCACCGACGTCTGGGAGCGCTGGATCGAGCTGTGGAACGGCGACTTCACCGCGGCCGCGGACCTGATCAGTGAGGAACTGCACAGCCGGTTGCCGACGGTGGGCATGCCGGCGGGCGGCACGATCACGGACGGGGCCGCGCTCGCCTCGTGGATCGTGTCGTTCCGGACCACCTTCCGCGCGGCGCGCTTCACCACCGTGCTGGGGCCGTTCGCCGTGCGGGACGCCGACGGCCGCCGGTACCTGACCGGCCGCTGGCGCTGCGAGGCGACGTGGGCCGGCGGCGCCCGCCCGCCGGGCGCACGGGCCGAGCCCGGGACACCGGTGCGCTACAGCGGCACCGATGTGCTCCGCTTCGACGCCGACGACAGGATCGACGGGTACTGGCTCTCCGACGACCTCCTGGACGTGTACGCCCAGCTGGGTGTCAGCCTGCCCCGGCCGTCGGTCGCTACGGCGGACATGCCGGGAACCCAGTCAACTCGCCTGTCCGATCCGGGAGTTGAGATGCCCTAGCCCTGCGGGTAACGCGCCGGGCCCCGCACCTGGAAGGTGCGGGGCCCGTGGTCCGTGCGGCGGGGGTCAGCCGGTCTTGACGACCCGGCCGGGGCGGTCGGGGCGGAGGAACAGCGCCGCCAGCGAGGTGGCGGCGGCCGCCGCCGCGGTGAACCACCACCCGGCCCGGAAGGCGTCCAGGGCCGCCGTGCCGCCGCCGGGGGTGCCGATGACGACGATCAGCACGGACACGCCGAGGACGAAGCCGACCTGGCGCACCATGTTGTTCAGCCCGGACCCGGTGGCCACCGAGGCCGGCGGCAGCTGCCGGGCGCTCGCGCCCATCAGCGGGGCCAGCGAAAGCCCCATGCCGATCCGGGTGAGCAGCACGCCGGGCAGCATCCCCGCCACGTAGTTGGGGTGCACGGTGACCGCAACGGCCCACCAGGCGGCGCCGATCGCGATGATCCCCGAGCCGAACGCCACGGACCACACCTGGCCCACGCGTGCCGCCAGCTTGCCGGACAGGACCGACAGGACCGGCAGCAGCAGGTTGCCCGGGGCCATGGCGAGACCGGTCGCCAGGGCCGACCAGCCCCAGACGTTCTGGCACCACAGCGACACCGAGAGCACGGTGGCCGCGAAGCTCACGTAGTACAGGGCGGAGGCCACGTTGGCGATCGAGAAGTCGCGGATGCGCAGCAGCGCCAGATCGATCACCGGGCTCGCGTGCCGCGCCGAGCGCCGCAGCAGCACCGCGGTCAGCACCACCGCGCCGACCAGGCTGCCCACCACCCGCGCCGAGCCCCAGCCCCAGTCCGGGGCCTGCACGATGCCGAGCGAGAGCAGACCGATGGCCACGGCGAGCAGTACGGAGCCCAGCAGGTCGGGCATCGCCGCCCGCTGCTTGGCCGCCCCGCCGGTGCCCAGCACCTTCACGCCGAGGACCAGGGCGAGCACGCCGATCGGCAGGTTGACGATGAAGATCCAGGGCCACGAGACGTTGACCAGGACACCGCCGACGAGCGGCCCGGAGGCCGCGGCCGTACCGGCGGCCGTCGCCCATACCCGCATCGCGGCGGCGCGCTGCCCCGGCCCGTACGTGACCATCAGCAGCCCCATCGAGGTGGGGCCGAGTGCCGCCGCGCCCACCGACTGCAGGACGCGCGCGGCGATCAGGAAGTCCAGCGACGGGGCGACCGCGCAGAGCCCGGACGCCACCGTGAACAGGCCGAGCCCGGTGAGGAAGACGCGCTTCATGCCGTACCGGTCGGCGAAGCGCCCGGCGGGAATGAGGAGCGCCGCGAAGACGATCGCGTAGCCGTTGAGCACCCACGACAGGCGGGCGGCCGTGGCGCCCGCGAAGTCCGCGCTGATCGCGGGGAAGGCCACGTTGACGATGGTCAGGTCGAGGGTGGAGATGAGGATGCCGGCCGAGATCACACCGGCGGCCAGGGTCCTGCGCCGGTCCGGGCGGACCGGGGCGGCCACCGAGGGGGCGTCCACCTGTGCAGTGGTCATGATGAGCCTTTCAGGGGGAGGGTGCCGGTGATGGTCAGGACGGGAGCAGACCCAGCTGGGTCAGCAGGCCCAAGGTGTCCGCGACGGTCCAGTACTCGGTGAACCGGCCGTTCTCGACACGCAGGATGTTGATGCCGACGTGCTCGGTGCGGGTGCCCAGCGGTGCGGTGGCCCCCGGGGTGCCGCCGCGGTGCACGGCGGTGGCCCGGTAGCGTCCCGCGACCAGGTCGCCGTCGACGATGGGGCCGGGCTCGTCGGTGAAGTGCAGTTCGGCGAGGGCGGAGCGGGTCCCGGCGATCCAGGCGGTGAGTCCGTCCCGGTCGGTGATCGAGGCCGTGTCGGCGGTCGCCATCCGCCCGGCGAGGCTGGTGGCGTGGACGGTGAAGTCGTCGGCGATCACCTCGTGGGCGTGGGAGAGGTCCAACTCCCCGTTCCACAGGGCGTTCCAGGTGCGCCACATCTCGCGGACGCGCGCGGGATCCGTGGCCGTCGCGGCCGGGGTGGTACTCGGGTGCGTAGTCATGACGTCCTCAAGGGGCGGGAAAGGAAGGGATCTGCAAGCTGCTGGCGGGGTGTGGTGCAGCAACCGCGACGCCTCAGGACTCGGGGCGTCGCACGACGGCGCAGGACCAGGTGAAGCCGCCGCCGCCACTGAGGCTGAGCGCGAACTCGCCCGGCGCGAGCAGCTGTTGCTCGTTCAGGTCGGCGATGTTGGCTATGGCGTCGCCGCCGCCGAGATGCCCGGTGCGCTCGCCCAGGTGCAGCACCTCGGTCTTGAGCACGTCCTCCATGACCGGGCGGTAGAGCAGCCCGATGGTCTTGGGGCCGAGCCGGGACAGCAGGGCGCACCGGATGCGGGGGTCGTCCGGATACAACCCGGCGTCCTCCAGCGCGCCCAGCAGGGCCTCGCGTATCTTCGGCGGCCCTATCTCCGCGAAACGGGCCATCCCGCCCGCGGCCAGGAACGCCTTCTTGGCGCGCCGCGCGTCGATGGGCGTGGAGTGGGTGAGCGGGGCGTCCGCGAACGCGTCGCCGCCCCGGTACATGTACTCCAGCTCCGGTGCGGCCACGACACGGCTCGACACCAGACGCAGCCCCGGACCCGACTTCGTGAGGAGCAGGGCGGTCCCGGCGTCGCCGAACACCGCGTCGTAGTCGCTGCGCCAGCGGTCGAAGCCGGGCAGGCTCAGCCGGTCCCCGGTGGTCACCAGGGCGGTGCGCACCGAGGGGTCGCCCGCCATCTGGACGGCCGCCGTGTGCAGGGCCATGGCCCCGGCGTGGCACATCTGCTGGATGCCGACCGGGACGGCGCGGTCGGCACCGACCTGATCGGCGACGAAGTGCGCCGGCGACCAGAAGTCGTGGCCCTGGAAGTAGATCCAGCTGTGGATCAGCAGATCGACGTCGTGTGCGGGGACGCCCGCCTCGGCGAGGACGACCCGCGCGGCGCGCACCGCGAGCTGCGGCCCCGAAGCCTCCGTCGACACGGGGATCTCCACCGCTCCGCAGGCCGCGGCATCGGCCGCGCCGACCTCCTTGGCACGTACGGCGTCGGCGGCCGTGCGCCGCGTGGGCGGCAGCCACGCGTGCGCCGACCTTATGGTCAGGTCCGGTCCGAAACGCATGACTGTCCTCCCGTGGGTCCTCCGTAGCGCTGCACCCGAACAGAGCGGGGGGACCCGCCCCCACGTACACGACCCGGATGTGACGGCCGTCACATTGAAGGGTGGGGCGGGTCGGACACGGCGGGGGTGTATCTGCCGGGGCAGGCCGACGGTCTGTGGAGTCACGGCAGTCCATCAAGGGCTGCGACGCCGGGAAGTGAGGCCCCGTCGGGATCCGGCCCCGCCGGTCGCGAACGTCGGCCCGGCCAGAGCGAACCGGCGACCACGCCCCGCTCGGCAAGGCCCGGCCCGCACACGCACCTCGCGCCTCGCACCTCGCATCGATCCGAGCAGTTCAACGGGAGGACCGCATGACCGACGTACGACTCGATACGCCACCGGCCCCGGAGGCTGCGAACAGGAACAGGGAGCAGTCCCCACCCCCTGCGCCCCCGGACCATCTCGCGCTGTGGGAGCGCTGGATGGACCTGTGGAACGGCGACCGGTCGGCGGCCGACGACATCCTCGCCCCGAGCCTGCTGCTGCACCTGCCCGAGGTGGGAATGCCGCCCGCCGACAGCATTCGTACGCCGCGTCAGTTCGTCGACTGGATAGCGCTGTTCCGTGGTTCCTACCGCGCCGACGCGCGGATCGCCACCACGCTCGGCCCGTTCGCCGCGGACGGCCACGTCATCGGCCGCTGGATCTTCCGGGGCAGCTGGGAAGGCGGCCGCCCGGAGGGGGCCGACGCCCCGCCCGGCACCGAGGTCACCCTGCGCGGCGCCGACATCCTGCGCCTGGACGAGCACGGCCGCATCGCCGAGTACTGGCTCTCCGACGATCTCCTCGACGTCTACGCCCAGTTGGGCGCCGCCATCCCGGCCGCGGGACCGGTCCGGTGACCGCGCTCCAGGACCTTCCGCTCGCCACTGTGCGCGGCGGCGTCGCCGAGCTGCACGCGCTGCACGAGCTGGCGGCCGCCGGACCCAGCGAGCAGGCCACCCGCGCCCAGCACGACAAGGGCAAGCTGACGGCCCGCGAGCGCATCGAGATCCTGCTGGACGAGGGCTCGTTCACCGAGGTGGAGCCGCTGCGCCGGCACCGGGCCACCGGCTTCGGCCTGGAGCACAAGAAGCCCTACAGCGACGGAGTCGTCACCGGCTGGGGCACCGTGCACGGCCGCACGACCTTCGTGTACGCCCACGACTTCCGCATCTTCGGCGGCGCGCTGGGCGAGGCCCACGCCCAGAAGATCCACAAGATCATGGACATGGCCATCACGGCGGGGGCTCCACTGGTGTCCCTCAACGACGGCGCCGGTGCCCGCATCCAGGAAGGCGTGACCGCGCTCGCCGGGTACGGCGGCATCTTCCGCCGCAACACCCGCGCGTCCGGAGTGATCCCGCAGATCAGCGTGATGCTCGGGCCGTGCGCGGGCGGCGCCGCCTACAGCCCGGCGCTCACCGACTTCGTGTTCATGGTGCGCGAGACCTCGCAGATGTTCATCACAGGACCCGACGTGGTCAAGGCGGTCACCGGCGAGGAGATCAGCCAGAACGGACTCGGCGGCGCGGACGTCCACGCGCAGACCAGCGGCGTCGCCCACTTCGCGTACGACGACGAACACACCTGTCTGGAAGAGGTCCGCTTCCTGCTGTCGCTGCTGCCGCAGAACAACCAGGAACCCCCGCCGGTGGAGCACTCGGGCGACCCGGCGGACCGCCGCTGCGACGAGCTGCTCGACCTGGTGCCCGCCGACGGCAACCGCCCCTACGACATGCGCGCCGTGATCACCGAGATCGCCGACGACGGTCAGTTCATGGAGGTCCACGAACGCTGGGCGACCAACATCATCTGTGCGCTGACCCGCATCGACGGCCACACGGTGGGCGTGGTGGCCAACCAGCCGCAGTCCGTCGCCGGTGTCCTCGACATCCACGCCTCGGAGAAGGCCGCCAGGTTCGTCCGACTCTGCGACGCCTTCAACATCCCCCTGGTCACCCTCATCGACGTGCCGGGCTTCCTGCCGGGCGTGGACCAGGAGCACGGCGGCATCATCCGCCACGGCGCCAAGCTCCTGTACGCGTACTGCGACGCCACCGTGCCCAGGATCTCCCTGGTGCTCCGCAAGGCGTACGGCGGCGCCTACATCGTGATGGACTCCCGCAGCGTCGGAGCCGACCTCGCCTTCGCCTGGCCGACCAACGAGATCGCCGTGATGGGCGCGGAGGGCGCCGCCAACGTGATCTTCCGGCGGCAGATCGCCGCCGCCGACGACCCGGAGGCCACCCGGGCCGACCTGGTCAAGCAGTACCGCGACGAGCTGATGCACCCCTACTACGCCGCCGAACGCGGCCTGGTCGACGACGTCATCGACCCCGCGGCGACCCGCGACGTACTGGCCCGCTCCCTGCGCATGCTGCGCGCCAAGCCGACCGACCGCCCCGACCGCAAGCACGGAAACCCGCCGCAGTGACCGTGCGCGCAGCCCGAGCCCCTCACCGAAACGGGAGACCAGCCGTGAACACGACGCTCAACCACGACCTGCGCACCGCCCCGCACCCCGAGACCTCGGCCTCGTTCGTGCGAGTCACCGCCCGCCCCCTCGCACGCCCCACCGTCCGGGACATCCCCGAGCACCCCCACGCGGAGGACGAGGAGTACCCCCACATCATACGGAGCGTCAACTGACCAAGACCGCACGGGAGTTGCCGACAGAAAGGAGCTCGACCATGTCCCGCACACCGATCCGTGTCGTCAAAGGCGCACCCACCCCCGTCGAACTCGCCGCACTGACCGCCGTCCTGATGGCCCAGCACGCCGCCCGCACCGCGTGCGAGGAGGAACCACACCCGGCCGGCCCCCACCGCAGACCGACGCGCCACCACCCGTCCTACCGAAGCCCGGCGGGCTGGCGCTGACCTCCGCGCGGGGCGACGTACCGCGGACCGATGCGGCACGGGTTGGCCTGCCGCAGGGGGGTCGGCTGCTGCTGGCCTCCCTGTGGGGGGACGTACCGCGGATCGATGCGGCACTGGTCGTCCTGCCGCAACCTGGCCCGCTGGCGCTGGCCCCCTGGGCGACGTACCGCGGATCGACGCGCTCACTGGTCGTCGTACCGAAGCCCGGTCGCTCCCACCGCGGACGGGAGCGCCACCGGTCGTCCTACCGCAACCAGGCCGGTTGACGCTGACCTCGCGGCGGGCTGACCTGGGGCGACCGACGTGCCACCGGTCGTCCTGCCGCAGGGGGGTCGGCTGCTGCTGGCCTCCCTGTGGGGGGACGTACCGCGGATCGATGCGGCACTGGTCGTCCTGCCGCAACCTGGCCCGCT
>NZ_JBWKKJ010000029.1:40377-47559 GCF_056431605.1 Streptomyces sp. NPDC045846
CGTCCTACCGCAACCAGGCCGGTTGACGCTGACCTCGCGGCGGGCTGACCTGGGGCGACCGACGTGCCACCGGTCGTCCTGCCGCAGGGGGGTCGGCTGGTGCTGACCTCCGCGCGGGGGGACGTACTGCGGACCGATGCGTCACTGGTTGGCCTGCCGCAGGGGGGCGGCTGCTGCTGACCTCCCCGCAGGATCACGCACCGCGAACCGACGCGCCATCGACCGTCCACGCCGGGCGCGCCTGCCCCACCAGGCCGACCGCACCGGCCCCACCATCAAGGAAGGGACACCGCACATGGCCGCCCGGCACCTCGCACCCCCGTTGGAGCAACACCGTCCCCCCGATGTCGACGCACCACCGTTCTGCGTCCTGCTCGGCCCCGACTACGCGGGCACGTCGTCCGCCTTCGCGCGCCTGCTCCCCGCCGCGCGCCGGTGGCGTCCCGTCTCCGTCGACGACGGGCAACCGGGCCTGGAGCACGTCCTGACCGGCAGGCTGCGCCGGGCCGTGGTCACCGACAGGGCGGCCCGAACCGGCGTCCGGCCCCCGGAGTTCTTCGGCACGCTCGTGCGGAACGCCGTCGCCCGCCTGCGCGACCAGCTCGTGTCCGGGCCGCCCGGCCGGCCCGCGGTCGTCGACTCGTACCACTACAAGCTGCTGGCCAAGTGCCGTCTCGCCGGGCTTCCCGAGTACCCGACGCACACCTGGTGGCGGTCCTTCCCCCAGCCGCGCCGGGTCATCTACCTCGACGTGCCACCGCACACCGCCTGGCGGCGCAGCCGCTACGGCGCCGACCTCAACGTGCTCGAACACTACGGACCCCACCCCGACTGGGACGGATTCCGCCGCTACCAGGAGGACCTGGCCAAGGTCATGCGGGACGAGATCCACGACCTTCCGGTCACGGTGATCGCGGAACAGAGCGACCCGCAACGCACCGCGGCGGCGATCGAGGAGGTGCTCGCCCATGAATTCGGCTGAGGACTGGACGGACCCCGACCGCCTGCGCCGCCACCGCCGACGCGTCCTCGGAGAACGCCACGCGCTGCGGGCCTCCTTCGCCGACGCTGCCGGGCACCAACGGCGCGCACTGGACGACCTGCTCACCTTCAACGGCGGTACGCACTACGGCCGTCGGCACGGCTTCGACCGCGTCCGCACCCTCGCCGACTACCGCCGAGCCGTCCCGATCCAGACGTACGCGGACCTCGAACCGTGGATCGAGCGTGCCGCGGCCGGCGAGCGGGGCGTCCTGACCACCGACCAGCCCAAGATGTTCGTCACCAGCGGCAGTAGCACCGACACCCCCAAGAAGATCCCGGTGACCCCCCGCTTCATGCGCACCACGTTCTTCCCCTCCCACTACGCGGCCTGGGCGCCGCTGATCGAGCACTTCCCGGACGTCCTGAACACCCCCGGATCCGTCCTCAACCTCCAGCACGACCCTTCGCCCGCCGCGCGCCGCCCCCAAGTAGGCACCGGCCAGGGGGACTTAGGTGCCCGGTTTGGCGAACCGCTGTCCGCCGAACCCGGCACCGGCGCGCCCTGGACCAGGCTGCCCGTGCCCGCGACCGACGGGGAACACCTGCGCAAGATGTACCTGCGCCTGCGCCTCGCCGTGGAGGCCGACGTCCGCTGCGTCGTCGGGACGGACCCGGCACTGGTCGCGGCCCTGCCGTACCAGCTCGACCTGTGGTGGCCCCGCATCGTCAAGGACCTGCGGGACGGCACCCTCGACGGACGGCCGTACGGGCTGCCCAACCCGGCGCGGGCCGCCGAGCTGGAGCACTGCGCCGAACGCTTCGGCACGGTGCGCCCGGCCCACGTCTGGCCGCACCTGCGCGCCCTGTTCTGCTCGACCACCGGACTCGCCTCGCTGTACCTGCCGCGCCTGCGCGAAGACTTCGGCGCGGGCGTCAGCGCCCTGTGCGCCCCCGTCGCCGCCACCGAAGGACCGGTGGCCGTGGCCCTGGACCGCCATCCGACGGCGGGCAGCCTGGTGGCCACCGCGTCGGTCTTCGAGTTCGCCGACGCGGACGGCGACCTCGGTCCGGACACCGCCACCCTGGAACCCCACGAGCTCGAAGACGGCCGCGACTACCACGTCGTCTTCAGCCACGTCGGCGGCTTCTACCGCTACGCGGTCGGCGACGTCGTGCGCGTGGTCGACCGCGCCGACGGCGTGCCCCGCCTCGCCCACGCGGGCCGCGCCGACCGCACCGACCACGCGGGGGAGCGGCTGCGCGAGGCCCAGGTGATCAGGGCGCTGCGCGCGGCGCTGGACGCCACCGGCCTTGAGGTGCGCAACGCCGCCTGCAAGCCGGTCGCGCCCGAAGGACGCCCCGCCGCCTACGAGTTCGCCGTCGCCTGCCCCACCCCCTGGAGCAACGACGAGGCCACAGCCTTCCTCACCCACCTCGACCAGAACCTCCGCGGCCAGTCACCCGGTTATGGCACGGCCCGCACCCACGGCAGCCTCGCCGCCCCCTGGTTGGTCCGCCTCGACGCGAACGCCTTCCTACGGGACTGGCACGACCGCGTGGCCACCGGCATCCATCCGACCGAGGTCAAGGACCGCCTGTTCTGGCAGGACACCAAACAGTGGGCCCGACTGACCGGCCGAACCCGGGGATGTCACGCAGCGGGAAGAACGGACTGAGGCGAGCACACCCTGACGACCACCGCGCGCAGGGCGTCACCGAGAGCCCCGCCTCGGGTGCACTGGGCGCAGAGGGCCACCGGGACATCGGTCGCATGCCGGATTACGGCCGACTGTAAGATCGCCATCAGAGTCAGAAGGTTCGGCTCCTCTGACATCAACAAACCCTGGACGCACGGTAATCGCATTCAGGGAGCTGAGGAATGACGGACATCGAAGTGGCAGATCCGACTCACGAAGACAAGCAGAGCTGGATCCTGCGCTGTGCCGTTCGGTACCTTGCGACCTTTTGGATCGGATGGGCGGCGACGGCGGCCCTCGCCCCGCCCGGCATTGACCAGCACCGCCAGGGGTTCATGAAAATGTCCAGGTGGGCGTCGTTCCAGGACAACATGTCCGCGGGCCCTGGAGTGTTCCTGATGATCGCGGTTCCTTCGCTGATCATCCTCGTGGTGATAGGGCATCTGGGTCAGAAGAGGTCCGTCGAAGAGCTCAGAGTCATGACGGGATTCCTCTTGATGCTCCCTCTCTGGGTCCTGCTTGTTGCGGGGGGCGGGATCATGCTCGTGACCCAGGTGGCGGTTCAGGGCCTCTTTGCCGCCGTCATGCCGGGGCCGCTGGCGCCGAAGCTGGATTGAGCCAACCACGCAGATACACCGCCCAGTTGCCTGCACCAGTAGTTGACCTCAAGGTCAAGAACAATGCTACGGTAGCTCCATGGGCAGGCCGAAGCAGTTCGATCCGGACGTGGCGGTGGAGCGCGCGATGGGCGTGTTCTGGCGCAAGGGGTACGCGGCGACGACGCCTCAGGACCTGGTCGATGAGATCGGCATCGGCAAGGGCAGCCTGTACAACACCTTCGGCAGCAAGCACGCGTTGTTCGAGCGCGCTCTCGCCCGCTATCGCGACGCGCAGGCCGCTTGGCTGGCGGACCTGCTCGATCACCCCGGTTCGGCGAAGGACCGGCTGCGGGGTGCGCTGGAAGCCCTCGTGGAACTCGACTTGGGCGACCCGGATCGGCGCGGCTGCATGGCGGTCAACACCGCTGCCGAGCTGGCCTCCGTGGACGCCGATACGGCCGACGCCGTACGCAAGATGTTCGCCCGCACGGAGAGCGCGTTCCGGGAGACCATCGAGGAAGGCCAGCGAGCCGGTGAGATCGACGCCGGACGCGACGCGGCGACGGTGGCGGCCTGGCTGCTCGCGACGGTGATCGGCATGCGGGTACTGGCGAAGACCGCCGAGGGCCCCACGCAGTTGAAGCGCGTCGTGGACGCGACGATGGCGTCGCTGTAACCGGCACTGTCCGTGCCCGGTCCGTTTTTGCGGCCAAATTTTGTACCTACAGTTCAAAAATTTTAAGGAGCCTGTCACATGGAACTCGATCTCGCCGGGAAGACAGCGGTCGTCACCGGAGCCAGCCGGGGCGTCGGCCTCGCGATCACGCGCCAGCTCATCGCGGAGGGCGTCCGCGTGGTCGGCGCGGCCCGCACGATCACGGCCGAGCTGAAGGAGGCGGGCGCCCACCCCGTCGCGGCCGACCTGAGTACGCCGGAGGGCGCCGAGGAGTTGGGGGCGCAGGCGCTTGCCGCGCTCGGCGGCGTGGACATCCTGGTCAACAACGTCGGCGGCGGGGACACGTTCAACCTGAACGGGTTCCTCGCGACCGACGACGCCCTGTGGGCGCACAGCTTCGAGGTCAACCTGTTCGGCACGGTCAGGGTCACCCGGCGACTGCTGCCGAGCATCCTGGAACGCCGCGGCTCCATCGTGAACATCTCGTCGATGAGCGCACGACTGCCGGGCACCGGCCCGATCGAGTACGGCGCCGCGAAGGCGGGCCTCAACGCGTTCGGCAAGGCGCTCTCCGAGGAGTTCGGCCCCCAGGGCGTACGCGTGAACACGGTCTCGCCCGGCCCGACGCGTACCGCCATATGGGAGGACGACAACGGCTTCGGTGCCCTCCTCGCCGAGGCGAACGGCGTCGGGCACCGCGACTTCCTGCCCGGGGTGCCGGCTGCGATGGGCATGACCACCGGCCGCATGGTCGAACCTGACGAGGTCGCCGCGGTCGTCGCGTTCCTCGCCTCGGACCGCGCGGCGAGCATCACCGGCGCGGACTACGTCGTCGAGGGAGGCGGCATCAAGACGGTGTGAACCGCCCAGCCGTGTCCTGCGGGGACGAGGCCGTACCCGCATCCCGCACAGGACACGGGCGCGGCCCTGGAGTTGGGGCAGCCTGCGGACATGCGGCCCTGGCCGCCCCCGTCCGGAACGGCCAGGGGCCGCGCCTCAGCCACGCGTCAGTACAGGCCCCGGTAGGCGTTCCAGCCGCGGCCGAGACTCACACGGGGACGGAAGCCGCCGGTGCCCAGGCCGCCGGGCACAGCCAACAGCACGACACCGGGCGAAGCTCCGGCGCCCCGGGCCGGGCGAAACGCCTTGCTACGTCCGACCATTACGGGCGTGGGGGGGCAACCGGTACGAAGGCAAGGCTGGAGTCCCCCTGTCACCCGTTCATGGGGGGCGGCATCGGTGGTGGTGTCGGCGTTGCCACGGTTCCGCATATAGGCCCGCCGTGATCAATTGGAGCGGCGCAGGGGCTGGGGAGGTGGCTTCACCGGCTGAAGCGCGACGTTCCGAGGGTCACCTGGTGTCCGGTGAGGCTGATCTCGACACCGTCCGGGGTGGAGCGTGCGGCGGTGAAGCCTATGCCCTCGGGAAGGCTCATCTTCCAGGAGGCGGTGGCGCGTTCGGCGCCGGGGACGGTCAGGGAGAGCTCGTTGCCCTGGGCCAGCAGGGTTGCGGTGCTGTTCAGAACACTGCCGCCCGCAGTGCCGGTGACCTTGACGTGTGCCGCCTGGCCGTCTGAACCGTCGCCGGGGGAGGCCTGGAGGGTGCCGCCCTGGCCGGCCAGGCGGGTCACCAGATCGGACAGGTCTTTGTAGGAGAGGACGAGGGTGCCGGTGGCGAGGTTGGCCTGCGCGCTGCGCGCGGTCAGCGATGTCACGGTCACGTCCTGGAGGTCCAGGCGCAGGCGGGCGATGTCGAGCCAGCCGCCCTGCCGGTTCCCCGTGGTGGAAACGTAGAACTTCCGAGCGGTCAGCGATACATGGTCGAAGGTGCCGTCGGCAGCCTGGGTGAGGAACGGGAAGCCCTCGATCGACACGTCCATGGAGGCGTTGGTGAAGTCGTACTTGCTCTTGGCGAGTTGACCGGCCTCCTGGTCCGCGAAGTGGACGGCTATCCGGTCGGTGGCCGTGAAGAGCACGGCCAGCACCACCACCGTGATCGTCAGAACCTTCACCCATCGACGTCTCACGTCGAATCCCCCCTGTTGTTGCACCGTTGCGTGGTTTGGACGGTGCATGCTCCCACTCAGGTTGAACATGTTCAAACCGTTGAGGCGGCGGGGCGGCCTCAGGATGCGACTCGTGGCACCGGTGACGGTTCCCGCGAGGCAGCGGTAGAGCACGGCTTGCACGGGGCGCTGGGCCGCGGGAGTGCGGGGGCCGATGTTCTGGAGGATGGCCCAGAGACAGGTCGGGATGTACGGGCCGTCGGTGCATCCCTTGACGTCTTCGGAGAAGAGCTCGGCGAGTAGCTCGGCTCTGTGTCGATGACGAGGGTCTCGGCACGATCGACGAAATGCTTGTGGTAGCCGTCGCCCACGCGGGTCTTGCGGACCGTCGAGCCGGGCGTTGGGCGGACCGGGTTACTCAGCCGTTCAATGCCTCAACGGGCTCGTCGAGAGCCGCCCGGACTTCCTCGAAGCCACCGCCAGCAGGAACCAGGTCTCCGCCATCCGCGCCCGCTCGCTACTGAAGTGGCTGAGATCAAGGTGCGGCACGAGACCGTTGCGCAGCCACAACGCGAAGTACGCCGCCTCTGCGGCAGTCGCGACCGCCACGGTAATCAGGGCGCTGTTCTCGACGGCGTACTGGCAGTGCAGAGGTCGCGGCCGAGGACGAGGCGAGGCTCTACGTCGGTCGGCCTCCGACACGTGCCCACTGGGCCTCGTCCCACTCCACGTATTCGATTTGAACGCCGCCCGCCAGCTTGGCAGTCAGGTTCCGGCCGGTGGGAACGGCCTGTGGGCCGTACACGAGCTGCGCTCCGGTCCGGTTGAGCAATGCCAGGCACTCGTCGAGGTCGTCGATGATGAGCGTGGCCACTGTCGCTCGGTAGGGCTCCAGTACTCGCTCATCGCCCGCCACCACCAGAACGCGGCCGACCGTGGCCAACTCCAAACCGTTCGGCATTGTGAAGCGGGTGCTGATCGACTCCGCCGTGACAGCGGTGAGCGGTGCCAGCACCGCATCCAGGTCGTCGGCGTAGGCGCGGGCGTATGTGCGGAAGATACGCATGATCACCACCAAGGTGTCAGAGCCTGTGTCTGAAGTGCTGATGTGGATCTTTGGGCGGCGCTAAGACTTGTCCCGTAAATGATCTTTGTCGTGCTGGTTGACCTGCGTCTTCCTTGGTCATCCGGCCATGGTGAGGTTGTGCAGGCGGGCGATGC
>NZ_JBWKKJ010000030.1:0-42696 GCF_056431605.1 Streptomyces sp. NPDC045846
CGACGACCGGCTCCTCCACGGCCCCGTGCTCGGTCATGGTCTCACTCATCAGGCGTCTCCTTGATCATCGGATCCGCCGTCTATTGGACACTCCCCCTTCACGTCCACCACCGATCATTCACTCAACTCCCTTTTCTGTGAAGCACGTTGGGGGATTTGCTTCTGTCTCGATTTCGCCGGAAGGACGGGTTGTCGGGAGTGGTGTTGGTGGCTACGTTCGGGGGTCGTCAGTCAGGACCAATGTTGTGTGCTTCGGGGGAGGCAGGGGTGCGCCGGCACACCATGGCCGCCTTCGTCTGTTCCTTCTGGGCTCACCCGTCCGCACGGCTGCGCGCGTCTCACGGCCGTGCCCTGCGAGGAGACACATGAAAGGCAGACCTTTACACGGCTTAACCGGACTGCGCGGGGCCGTGGCCCTGGGGGCCGGACTCACGCTCGTGTTCGGCGGCACTGCCGCGGCGGGCGTCCCCGCCGCTCAGGATGTCGGCAAGGCCAAGCCGGCGGCGCCCAAGTGCAGCTTCGCACAAGGTGAATGGGCTCGTTGCGTACGTGTGGTCACGAAGCTGGACCGTGCTCCCGCGGTCGGCGGGACAGCGAAAATCTCCATCGACGTCACCGCGCAGGCCGCCCTGTCCGACGCCCGCATCGAGGCGGACCTGCCGGGCACGCTGAGCTGGGCAGCCGCCCCCGAAGGGCTCTCGGTGCAACATCTGGACTCGGCGGCCCCGCTACCGGTCGGCCCGCTGGACCGCGCGCAGGGCCAAGTCACTCTCACCCCCGGCGCGACCCGGCACTTCGAGGGCACGGTACGCGCCAAGGCGGCCGGAGCCGCGCCGGTGGACGTGCGGGTGAGCGGCACCAAGGGGGACGGCACGGACTCCGGTGCCGTCCGCACCTTCGTCACCGTTGGCCGCACCCCGTCGCAGTCCCTGCTCGGCTACCGCGCACCCGCCAAGGGAATCTCGGACTCCACCACGGTGCCCGCTGGGATCACCCCGCGACGCGCTACCCCAGACCTTCCGTACAAGAAGGTGGAGTTGGCGAAGAGGGACCAAATATCCGACGCGTCCCGGCACGCCGCGGACAACAGCAGGAGCGGAACCGTCCGCGCGGGCGCACTGACCTGCTTCAAGGGCAGCTACAACTACGACTTCCCGGCGGGAACCTCGCACCCGTCCATCAACCTGCAGGTACAGCTGCGCGCCAAGCACTGGTACGGCGACGAGACGCTCGGTACCACGATCACCGACAGCACCGGCCATTACCAGGTCTGCTCCTCCGGCGCGGGCGGCGAGGACGACTACATCCGGTTCGTAGCCGAGAACGGACAGTGGTCCGTCCGCAATACGAACGACGACGTGTACCAGTTCGTGAGCCAGACCTTCACGAACGTCGGCGACGGAACAACCACGGACGTCGGGTTCCTGCAACCGGCCGACGCCAACCTGATGCCGTCCCTGCACATCTTCGACGAGGCGAATGACGCCAAGTCCTGGACGCCTGGCGCCTGCTGGAGCGCCCACGACCACGATTGCCGGCAGATCCCCTACAACTGGAGCCCCACCTCGACCAAGGGCACCTTCTACAGCACAGACGACAAGCACGTCTATCTGACCGGACCCGACCCCGACTCGCGTTCCGTGGTCGTCCACGAAACCGGGCACGCCGTGATGGACGACGTCTACGGCGACCACTTCCCGGCCGCCCCCAACTGCGGCCCCCACTACCTCACGTCCACCTCCTCCACCGGCTGCGCCTGGACCGAGGGCTTCGCCGACTGGTACCAGGCGGCCGTCTACCACGACCCGGAGTACGTGGACACGCACAACAAGATCAAGCTCGATCTGGAGAACCACACGTGGGGCACCGCCAACTGGCAGGACGGCGACACCGTGGAGGGCCGGGTCGCGGGCGCACTGAACGACATCGCCGACACCGGCTATGAGAAGTACTGGGACGACTACGGTGAGGGCGCGCCCGGCCACATCTGGGACACACTCCTGGCCGGCTTCTCCGCCACCTTCCACGACTTCTGGAACCTGCGCGGCCAGAAGGGCTACAACGTCTCCGACCCGGTGCAGGGGAGCCTCTACCAGAACACGATCGACTACGGCTTCCGTAACCCCCTCGCCGACAACCAGACGCTGACCCGGCCCGCGCCAAACCCGGCACAGCAGAACTACCACTACGCGACAAACGTCGTCTTCTGGTCGGTGACGGCGGTGCGGCCGCCTGCGGGCGGTTCGCTCTCCCTGGAGATGTACGGAGACCGTGACCAGAAGCAGCTTCTGGCCAAGAGCGCGGACGGCCAGGACGTCGTCGACTTCGTGGCCGTCGATTCCAACCACCGGCCGCTCGGCGAGATCTACCCCCGCGTGGACACCACGGGCAGCACCGGCGAATACAGGATCCAGCTTTCCCAGGGGGCCCGCCAGATGCAGCCGAGCGAGGCCATCGCCATGACCGCGCCCGACAGCATCGTGACGGTCCGGGACCTGTGCGTGCCGGCCAACACGAAGGCGACGATCACGGCGACCCCGTCGGACCCGAGCCAGGACGCCGAACTGTTCCTGATGGCGTCGGACCCGGCCCAGTCGAGCACCTGGGTGCAGCCGCGCGCCTTCGCGGCGGCCAAGGCGGGCGGGCAGGGCCCGGGCAAGGCCGAGTCGTTCACCTACACCGCACCGGCCGCCGGCTGCTACGGGGTGGTCCTGGTCAACAAGGCGGGAAGCGGGACCTACACCCTCGCCCTGGCCACGTCATAACTGTGGGCCACAGCTGACTGGTAGCTCCAGTCAGTGTCATCGGTGCGTACGGAGCGGGAGGCCATCGGTCCGTACGCACCACGGCCCACCCACGCGTACGGAAGAGAACAGAACAGAAGAGAAGGGGGACGAGAGTGGGAACCGGACCTCGGCGCGGCACGTCCGAACCCGTGTCCCCCTTCTCACGTACCGCGCGCCGTCTCCTGATTCCGGCTGTGCCGTTGGCCCTGCTGCTGACGGGCTGCGGCACGGGTGCGCGAATCGCCGACACTCCCGTGCCACGCGGCGCCGAGGCTCTGGTTTTGCGGGCCCAGCACTATCCCAGCTCACCGGCCCCCGCCGGCGCACCGCTGCCGGACTTCGCACTGTACGGGGACAGCAGGATTTACACTCCGGGCCCAACCACCGGCGCCCTGAGAGGAGTTGAGGTCCAGCTTCTCACCGAACGGGCCGTCAAGCGGCTCTACCGGAGTGCTCTCAAGGCGGGCCTCGATCAGCCGCACACCTACGACAGGGCCGCGCCCGACGCACCAGGTCTTGTCGTCGTCCTCGGCGTCGCGGAACGGCACGTGGTGACCAAGGTCGTCCTGCCCGACGCCGCCGAAAAGGGGCGCCGAGGCGACATCGCACGCCTCGCCGCCTTCACCCCGGACCAGCTCCCGGCCACCGACCGCACGGGCGGTCCCGCCCCGTACGCCTACTCTGAGCTCGCCGTGACCGCGACGGTCCAGGGAACCGGGACAGCACCGGGCGCCCGGCCGTGGCCGCTCAATCCACTGACGGCCGGAGAGCACGTCAACGGCGGCTCCTGCACGGTACTGCGTGGCGCCGACCTCGACCACGCCCGCCATCTGCTGGCCTCCGCCCGGCCAGACTCCCTGTGGACGAGCGAAGGCTCGACGTTCCTTCTGCACACCCGCCCGCTCCTACCCGGCGAACACAACTGCCACGACCTCAAACTCGGAGCTGATCCGAGCCCACCGCGATGAACCGCCGAAAGCCGCCGAACGGCAGTCGCACTGTGGTCGGTTCAGCCAGGTGGCGGCACAGGCCTCGATGGCGTCACGCTGGAACGCGGCCAGGCCCGGAGCGATCTCCTCGTACGCGGCGCGCCAGGCCTCGTTGTCCACGCAGCAGCGGCGCACGGCCCGGTACTCGCCGGCGGTCACGGTGCGCAGCGCGGTCAGGGGCTGATATTGGGCGTGGATCTCGGCCTGTACCGGGTCCGCGTCGGCACGGTGCCCGCCAGCCACGAGTTCGGCCAGCTTGATCATCTGTGCCGTGCGCCGGCACTGTCCGGCCTCGATGTCGTGCGGGCTCATCGCGGTGACCCGGCGCGCTACCGCCGGGGCGTCCTCGGAAAAGTCGCGCACGGTCTGCTGGTATTGGGCGGGCGTCGCTCCCTCGAACAGGTTCTCCGGTCGGTTGATCGTCACGGCTCGACCGTCCTTCCTGGACTGTTCCTGTTCGGCGATCGTGTGTGAGACGGTGCCGGGCAGGGCGTTGAGGCAGTCGCGTTCGGCGAGCAGCCGCCGGTGGTGGTCACGCAGCGCTTCCACCTCGTCGACCTGCTCCTGCACCCCGAGCGGAACGGACGCCGCCCGCAGGCGAGACTCAGGAACACGGGGAGCCTGGCCACACCCGCTTCAGGCGCTCGTCCAACGCACGGTGGTCGGGCCGCTGCCGGTCGGGCTCCGCTCGACGGCCCACCGTGAACACGGCCGGCCCACCGGGCGTGCCCCCAGCCGGAGCCAGCCGCTGGCCTGACCGGGCTTGCACGCCCCGGCCCAGCGTCCCGGCCGCCGTACGCGGCCCGCCCGCACCGTCTGCAGAGCGGGCCGTCCTCGAAGCGGCGGCCGGGACCGCACTCCGTCCACAACGCCACCATGCTGACATTCCGGGAGCGGGGCGAGCCTGGTCAGGCGGCCCTGCGGGTGATGCGCAGCTGTCCATCCGTCTGTACGCCGATGTCGTAGCCGGTCGGGGCCAGTACTGCGGTCACGGCCATGTAGAGGGCGTCGCGGATGCCGCCCTGCAGGCGATTCGGGTGTAAGCCCGGCTCGTGCCCGTGCAGGTGATCTGCCAGGCGCGGGAGTTCATCGGCGTGCCAGTCCAGCAGCACGGCGTCGTCTTCCACCGTCAGGTCAAGTCCCTTCGCTTCCTGGCCCAGCTGCTCGAACCCCGCCGTCTCCAAGGCCTGGCGCACTTGCTGGAGGCGCTCGTCTTCACCAGTCACAGACCGCACAGCAAAAGCGCGCTGTCTGCCCAGGCACCGGCCCGCCGACCGATGAACTGGCCACCGCCCAGCGCTCCTGCTCCCGTGCGCGAACCGCCCGGGGGTAGGACCGTGACCCCGGGAGCCGGGCTGCGCGTTGGACACGCCGACAGTGGGATCTCCGCCCTTCCCCCCGCGGGCGGCTCGTGTAGGGCCTGCAGGCGGCGTGAAAAAGCGCGCGGGCTGGGGGCCGCCCGTGCGGACGAGCGGCCCCGCCGGCTCACGGCAGGTAGAGCACGACCGAGTTGATCGGTGTGAAGTAGGCCCACCAGCCGTTCTGTGGTGCCATGTCGCCGTGGCAGTATCCGGTCCCGTTGTAGCCGTCGCACAGCTTCGCGTGTGCGCCGCCGTACTGGTTGTTGAGGATCCAGTGCCAGTTGTACTGGCCGCTGAGATTGTGAGCACCGTAGCTCCAGAACTCCTGGCTGGGCGACTGAGCGGGGTCCTGGCCCTCGGGGTACAGGCAGACGGCTCCGTCCGGGCAGTTGGCCCACGGGTCGGCTGCCTTCGCCTGGGCAGGGCCGACCGTCATCACAACCGCCGTCACGGCCCCCAGCACCACTGCAAGGGCGTGACGCGTTTTCCTCCTCATGGGCTCCCCCAACGAGTTTTGTCATGCCCCTTTCGGCATGAGGTTGGTCCCGTCAGCGTCCCGGACAGGGCACGGCGTGCACCAGCACGGAACCGGACATACCCGGGTGTAGGTGGCCGCAGGGGCTGGGGATGACAGTCGTCGAGGTCGGGGCAGCTGACTCACGCAGGGCGTGAACTGGGAAGCGAAGTCACCTTCCCTTCACGAGAGTTGCTGCTCACGGTATCGGTGTTCGCCTCATCACGAGGCCCGCTCATGCCACCTCACCGGCTGCCTGCCGAGGGCGAGGCGCCGAGGGCATGGCCGCCCCGGCGCGTTCGGCGTAGGCCCGGCGGCCCGGCGCAGCGCGGCGGCCTCGATGGCCCGCGGCCAGGCGGCGACGCTGGACGCGGGCCTGCCCGATCGGGGCCGGCGCATCGCCCGCGACGACGTCGCGCTCGGGAATCGAGTTCCTTCGTCAGTCCGGGGAGGCGGCGCGGCCTGACGGTGCGCCTCGATCGCTCGGCAGCAGCGGCGCGTGTGGCGCAGCCATGCCGGTGGATGTACTCGACCGTGGTCTGTGACTCACCTCAGACGGAAGTGCTTTGGTTCGCATGCCCACTTGACAGGCACGCGTTCAACCCAGGGAGGGCTGCACTGGGTGACACCAGGCCTCTGGCCTGGCTGGATTTCGGGCCAATACCTACCTCCCGCAAAGACCTTTGAGGTCCGTTCCCTGTGCTAAACCGCCAGCCAGCCAGTTCATTCGATCGGGGGAACAGTACGGCCTCGATGGTGCAGACGGCAGCTGGTGGGCGGCCGACGCGCTCTGTCCCGGAGGCCGGGAAGGGTGGTTGCCTCTACCGAAATGAAAACCATCCCCTCTCGCAAGGTGCGTGGCAGAAGAGAACTTGTGAACTGCACCGGGCCCACGTGAGGGGACACCACTAGCAACAGATGGGGGCTCACATGACTTGTTCCGCGGCAGCAGAAACGGCCGGCCGAGGCGGCCTTGCAGGAAGGGGGAGGTCCCGCCGCTTCAGTTTGGCCATTGTCGCCTTAGCGGTCGGCTCACTGAGTCTGGGGACGGCAGAGCGGTCCGAGGCTCATGGTGGTGATATGTGGGACCGTATCGCCCAGTGCGAGAGCGGCGGAAACTGGCACATCAACACCGGCAACGGCTACTACGGCGGGCTCCAGTTCGCCGCCAGGACCTGGCGGGCGCACGGCGGCGGGGCGTACGCCTCCACCGCCGACAGGGCCAGCAGGGCCCAGCAGATCGCCATCGCCACCAAGGTCCAGCACTCGCAGGGCTGGGGCGCCTGGCCGGTCTGCTCGCGCCAGGCGGGGGCCTACGGCAGCGCCCCTGCGGCGGGGGCGCTTGTCGCCGCACAGGCCAAGCCCTCCAAGCCGCAGGGGGCGCCCGCGGCGCGGCACGCCGCAGCCCCGAACGCATCCGGAGTCGGCGCCTACACGGTGCGCCCCGGTGACACACTCATGAGTATCGCCGTGGCGCACCACACCCTCTGGAAGACGCTCTACCACAACAACAGGTCCGTCATCGGCACTGACCCGAACCGCATCCTGCCCGGACAGCGTCTCTCGCTGTGAGCCATCGACTGTTCCCTCAAGGCCATAGTCCACGATGTTGCAGATCGTGCAGGGGATGATGGTCACCACGCGGAGACCGACGGAGCTCGCTGGCACAAGCAGTCGACCAAGACGGCTTGTCGCCCGCAGGCTCCGTTGGACTGCCCGGATGTTCTGCCAGCCGTCCGACCACTCCTACCCTCAAGGCCAGCGGTGTCCGTTTGCGTCTCGCCAACGCTGAGCAGCACGTGCAACTCGCCCCGGCTATCTACCGCGTGCCCGACGACGCGGCCGTGCGCAGGCATTTCGAGGAGGCGCTGGCCGCCGAGTCCGGCGTGTTGATCCTGGTCGCCGAGGTCGCGGGCGAGGTGGCGGCCATGGTGGCGGTGGTTGAGCTGGCGGATCCCCCGACCATCAGATTCTGGTTCCACGGCGCGCGGCCGAGCTCCACACCGTTGTACTGGATGAGCATCGCGGCCGAGGGTGGGAGCCGCTCTGCTGAGCGCGGCGCAGGAAGCCGCCGCGAACCGCGGTGTCGTGCTGGTGTACGCCGGCATCTTCGCGCACAACGAGCAAGCCATTCGCTTCTACTCCGCGGCGGGGTTCCGGCCCCGCGGGGCCCTGTTGAGCAAGGACACAGGCAAGGCCACGGCAGACTGACGTCGTTGGATTGGCGACAGGCCCGCGCTCGGGAGCGCATCCTGTGGTGGCGTTGCCGGTTCGCCGACGCAGAGGAGGGCGGATGACGCCCTCCTGCCCAACCGCCGCAGTGAAACGATCACAGCGCGGCTGGTGTGATCACAGCGTCGCAGCCGTTCTGGACCGCCCCGTTCTCAGCTTGCGGTTCGACCAAGGACGTCCGGTGGGGGCGCGGCGACGGTGATCTGGGCGATCCATGCCCCGTCCTCCCGAGGCGGGCCCCAGGACACGTCGACGCGCGCGTCGTGGAAATCCTGCGCAAGTCCCACAACCATGGCCGCCGCGGCGATCCGTGCCTCGGCCGGGTCGGCGGTGACCGGAACGCCGGTGAGGCGCACGCAATACATCCCGCCGTCCACGGTCAGGACACGGTGGCGCCAGCCGTCCGGCGTCGCCAGCAGGACGATGCCCCTCGGCATGCCGAGCGGAGGCCGCCTCTTCTTCGCCCGCTTCTGTCTCACCATGGACCCATCCAACCTGGTGGGCCTCCTGACGTAACAGGTGGGCGGGACTTCAGGCGCCCCGCGGCGGCGCTTGGTGCCGACGGGTTCATCGGGTCAAGTGGCAAGGACGTCCTGCCTGCCCCATCCCCCAGTCCAACTAGCTCCTTGCCACGACCCAGCGCAACGCGCCGGCGGCCGGACTGCAGCCTCACGACCGTGTGCGCGTCACCTATGGCCTCTCCTCAGACAACCCAGCACAAGTGGCAGGCGGCAACCGGGAGAAGACACCGGCCACCGTGGAACTCGATCCCTGCGGAAACAAGACCACGTCCGAGATCGCGCTCGACTCCCCGCGAGGGTGAATGACGTCGAGATACCGGATCCTGCTCAAGGCCCCGGTGAGACCGACCAGCGCCGCCCTCTGTGACACAAACCTGCCGGGAAGCGACGGGCGCGCGGCGCACGGGAGGTGGGCCAGGGTCGGTGCCCACGGGGCCCAGCCCTCCGCCGAACACGGGGAGGTGAAGGAACTCCGCAGACATCGCCAGCGCTCGCTCCGGCCGGCCACTCAGGTGCGCAGGCTTCGGGGTCGTGCCTGATGAAGGCAGACGATCGGCAGCGGGGTCTCCGGGCAGGGCGTCACCCGCGGCGGAAACATGTTCAGCGGATGGCGACAGGGGCATAGCGGGGGCGCCCTTCACGAAGTTCATGCTGTGGGCATGCACCGGGATTGGCTCGGAGGGGCTCATGTACGTCTTCTACACGTGCAAGCCGTGACCGCGGTCACCCCAGAGGCCCACAAAACGCCGGTTCAACGGCGCTTCAGTCACTTCGTAGGGTCGTGACACCAACGGCTGACACCCACAACTCCGCCGAACGTGGTCTCACACCCGGCGGCCGCGACATGGTCCATCCGTCGGCGGGATGCGTCAAAGGGCCAGGCTCTGGAGAACCTCGGCTCTGGGAAGTTGTGCGAAGGCCCAGCCGGGGACGATCAGCTTGCCGCGGCGCCGGCCGCTGCCGACCAGGACGAACGGAGTGTCCACCGCCGCCGCGTCGATGAGCAGCGGCCAGGACGACGGCAGGCCGATGGGTGTGATGCCGCCGTAATCCATTCCGCTCTGAGTCACGGCAACCTCCGTGGGCGCGAACGATGCCGTACGGGGGAACCGAGGTACTTGCGCACGGTGTTGTTCACATCGACCCGGGCGCCGGCGAGCACGAGGCACGCGGCGAGCGTGGTGTCGCCACCGCGCTTGGCGGCCACCACGACACAGTTCGCAGAGGCATTGAGCGGGACGCCGTACGCCTCGGCAAAGACCGCGGTGTCGGCCTTGGCGGGATCAGTGTCCACGTAAAGGACTGCCCGGGCCGCCTCTTGGTCGCCCCAGCTCGTGAGAGCGCCCGCCACCGGCGAGGCGAGATCGTCAAGGACGTCCAGCGCGAGGCGGGCGACGCCGAAATTACCCAAGGGGGCAGCAACAGATCTGGCCATGGACGGACTCCCAGGCAGCATTCGGTCGCTTAGCACGGTCCTCCCGCCGAGGCCAGACCCGGTTGAAGGCGTCCCCCGAAGATGGCAGGCCAGGGGGCCCCTTGCGATCAGGGCATGCCGTAACAGGGCGGTCCGCTCCGCCTCCCCCCTTGCCCGGTTGCCTGATCTTGCGTGCTGGCTGGGCCCTTGGGGCGAGGCGCGGTGCTGCGGTTCCTGCCCACGGCGCGAGCCCCGGCGCGAGGGCCGGTTGGCAGCATACGTCGGTGAACGGCATACTCTGGTGTCATGACTGATCGTGCGATGCAGGAACCGACCCTGCTCCTCCTCACCGCGCTCGCCGACGAGCCGCGTCACGGGTACGCCCTGGCCCGGGAGGTGGAACTGATCTCGGGCGGACGGGTGAAGATGCGGACCGGGACGCTCTACGGGGCGCTGGAGCGTCTTTTGCAGCAGGGGCTGATCGAGGTCCACAAGGAAGAGGTCGTCGACAGCCGCCTGCGGCGCACCTACTCGCTGACGGCTTGCGGCCGTGCGAGCCTGGCGGCCGAGGCGGAGCGCATCGCGGCCACCGCGCGGGAGGCCGCCCGGCGTCTGCGTGCCGGCGGCAAGGCGGCCACCGCGTGAACCCCGTGTTGCTGTATCTGTATCCAGCGGGCTTCCGCCGCGCGTTCGGTGAGGAGATAGCCGAGTCCTACCGGGAGGCGGTCGAAGGGGCAGGCCGGGGTGCCCGGATCCGGGAGGCCGCCGACGTGGCCGCCCACGCCCTGCGCCTGCGTCTCGGGGTCGGCTCCGCGCACCCGGGCGGCCGGCTCTTCGCTGCCGCCGCCCCCTTCGGCCTTGCGGCCACCGCCTCGTATGCCGCCTTCAATCTCCATGGGAGCATCGCCGATTGGTACGTCATGCGCGCTGCGGGGACCGCTGGCGGCCTGGGCCCGCTCGTGACCCTCATAGACGGCTTCTACCTGCTGACCCTGATCGGCGCGGTGGTCGCGCTGGCTGGGAGCTACCGATCGGGGGTGCTCTGCGCGGTGGCCGGGGCGCTGGGCAGCTCGGTGGCGTTCCTCATCCAGGTCTGGCCCGTCCCGTCTGCTGTGACATGGAATGTGGCGGGGTTCCTGCTCGCTCCGGTCGTGAGCGCCGCGCTCCCCCTGGCCTGTCCGCCCGACCTGCGTCCGGCCCGTCGGGTGCGTGGCCGTGCGGGCGTGTTCGCGATCGCGGTCTGGGCCGTTCTCGCGGTCGCCGCCGTCGCCGTGATCGACCCCCTGGGGATCGGTCTGCTCCTCCCCTGGCGGTACGGCGTCCCGCTGGTGGCAGCGCTGTACCTGGCAGGCCCCCGCGCCTTCGCGGGGATCCGCACCAGCGCTCAACTCGTATGCGCCGCAGCGCCCTTCGTCGCCACGATGCACTTCTCCGGATGGGTGCGGCCCGAGGAGGTTGTGACGGCCCTCGGTGCCGTCGCCGTCGCCGCCGTGGTCCTGCGGCTGCGCCGCCGCGGCGGCGCCAACACGGCGAACCCGGCCTGACCCTCCAGGAGTTGTCATCCGCGGCGCCAGCTCCACAGTCAGGCTGATGTCAACCGCGCACGCGCCCACGGCCTTCAGGCCATGGCTGTAGACACGCTGCGCCGTCCCGCAGCCGGGCCCAAGCCCGAGGAGCCCGGGCACCGGCAGACCCCGGTTGCTGAATGCCGCCCGGCCGCGACGGTGCGGTCGTGGGCCGGTAGCGGCGGACACCGCCCGGCTCCTGCCCTGCAGGACAGATCAGTACGCAGGCCCTGCCCACGGCTTTTCTTCGATCGGCTTCCTTCCCACAGGAGTTCTTCTGCCATGCCCGTACGCACCGACCCCGCTCACGGCCTGCCCCGGCCCTCGGACGCCGCGAGGAAACGCACACCCCGTGCGCCTGAGGGAGGCAGCCGGCTGGCCGGAGTTGACGGCCTACGGCTGCTCGCGGCAGCGGCGGTGGCGGCCTACCACTATCTCGGCACCCCCACCCCCCGCTTCTGGGGCGAAGCCTATGACCTGCCGCAGGCGGCACCCGTGCTCCACGCCGTCAGCGGCTACGGCTGGCTCGGCGTCGAGGCGTTCTTCCTCATCAGCGGCTTTGTCATCTGCATGAGCTGCTGGGACCGTGGCCCCGCGCAGTTCGCCGTCTCCCGCATCGCCCGGCTCTTCCCTCTTTACTGGGCGGTCGTTCTGATCATCGTGGCCCTGGGCACCGTCACCGTACTGGCGGGACAGCGCTCCGGAGCACCAACCGACCTGCGCACCACTCTCGGCAACCTGACGATGATTCCCAGCCCGCTGGACGTGGACTTCACGGCCGGTGTGGCCTGGACCCTGTGGGTGGAAGCCCGGTTCTACCTGCTCATGGCCGCCCTGCTGCTCGTCGGGCTGACCTACCAGCGTGCCATCGCCTTCGGGTTCCTCTGGCTCGTCCTGGCCGCCATCGGCCGCGAACTGCACTCCACCGTGCTGGAGGAGATCCTGCTCAGCCAGTACGCCGGACTCTTCGTGACCGGCATCGCGCTCTACCTGATGCACCGCTTCGGCCCCAACCTGCTGCTGTGGCTCCTGGCCGGCTTCGCCTGGTGCTACACCCTCACCGTCCTCGACAACCGTGTCGCCGCACACGCCAGTTCCAGCTGGACGGTCAGCGCAGGCGCCCTCACCGTCTTCCTTCTCCTGCTCATCCTGACCGGCCCCGGCCCCCTGCGGCACCTCCAAGGACGCGTCCTCGTCTACGCGGGCACCCTGACCTACCCCTTCTACCTCGTCCACCAAAGCCTGGGCATACCCCTCACCCGCGGCATCCTCAAAACCACCCCCGGCCTCGACCTGCTCCCCTCCATTGCCCTCGGACTCCTCCTCTCCTTCCTGCTGGCCGCCCTCCTGAACCGATTGGTCGACCGCAAATTCGGCCCCCTGCTGCGTCGCCACCTCACCACCGCTCTCAACCCCACCTCCAGGCCGACCACCCCCGCCTGACGGGTGCAACGCGGTGATCGGACCCCGGACTGGCACGGACCGGGTAGCCCACGGGCAGGCACCAGCGGCGACATGCGCCCCTTGCCCGCCCCGTCGACGACGATCCGCGTTGCAACGTCGAGCTGCTGGCCGGCACCACTGCGAGCCGGCCTCGGCGGTGCCACCTGCCCGAGCGCCCTCGCTCGCGCTGTCACCACCTTCGTCACCGTCATCCCCTGGCCACCGCCGTGAGGAAGTCCCGGAAGGCTCAACTGAACCGGGCCAGGCAGTGACCTCACGCAGAGCATCCACGCAACCGCTCAGACACCACCACGTTCCCGCAAGCTAGCTGCCGCAGCCCTCATCGCCCACCGCTACCGCTTGCTCGGATACGGGCACAACAACACACATACCATTGCGAGTCGGGCCCGAACCCCGTCCGGGATGAACTCATCCGCGCCGGCGAACCACCGGACGTGGGCCGCCGTCATGGCAGGGGAGCCTCACCCAGCACCCCCCTGCCATCCCCCGGCCCGCCGCCGGTGAGCAGTTGGTGACCGACCAGACCGGCGCCCCGTTTCCATGGGTTTCGTGCGAGTCCGGGCCCTGGTCGCTGTAGACGTAGTTGCCGCGCTTGTCCCACATGTACGCGATCATCCAGGGCTTAGTCTGGTTGTTGTACCAGGACCCCGGCCCGTCCCAGCCGGAACCCAGGAGGGGGTATTTGTTGCACGAGCCCATGCGCTGTTCTTTGCCTGTGTAGTTGACCGACGGCTCCTGCACATCACGGGACACGTGGCTCCGACATGGTCCGCAGATGCCTGCGCACAGCTGGTGTTCCCCTGCGCCGCCGAGGCTGTCGGTGTCTCGCAACGTGACCCCGCAGGCATGTGGGCCGCAGTCCGCGCTCGGGCGCGCGGACCGTTGCGTTGCTTCATGGGGTGCATGGTTGGCGCGGATGCGATCTGCTCCGTCTCGCCATCGTCGGCCGACCGTCCTCGCGCCGCGGCCGGCAGCGCGGACTGCGCAACCGGCAGATCTTCCCAAGGCGCTTCGGCTCCCGGGTTCCAGGTCAGGGGGTGGCCGCACCCCCGGGGTTGTAGGGAGTGCGTCACCGAGCCCGGCCGGTTCAGGGAGGCCAACCCTGACACAGGCAGGGCGCGACTTTCATCTCCATGGGGTCGTCCATGGTTGCAATGGCCGACGTGCTCGGCTTGGCGAACGCCCGGACAGTGGATTCCAGGGCCGTCGAGCTTCAACGGCTCGGCCTTGAGCGGACCGATCGCATTCGCCGACCGAGGACAGCCGGCCTGTATGGGGCCGGACTCCAGGAGGCCGGCCCCGTGGGCGTTGTCAGGAAGAGGGCATGAGGACGGTGTCGATGATGTAGACGGTGGCGTTGGCGGTGGGTACGTCGCCGCACACGATGCTGGCGCTGCCGTTGACCTTGTAGGAGGTGGCAGAGCCCGAGGTGGTAAGGGTGGCTCCCTCAAGGGTCTTGAAGCTGCCCTTGGCGAGTTTGTCCGGGGTGATCTTCTGGCCCACCACGTGGTAGGTGAGGATCTTGGTGAGTAGTGCCTTGTCGTTCATGGCCTTGTCGAGGGTGTTCTTCGGGATCTTGCTGAACGCGTCGTTGGTGGGGGCGAAGACGGTGATGTTCTTCGCGTTGTTGAGGGTGTCCACGAGGCCGGCCTTGTTGACCGCGGCGACCAGGGTAGACAGGGCCGGGTTGTGGGAGGCGGCCGTGGCGACGGGGTCCTTGGCCATGCCGTCGAAGCTGCCGGCGCCCTGCTGGGGCACGCTCGCGCAGGCCGGGCCAAACGGTCCCGGCATGGTGTCCGCGGACGCCGCGAGCGGCATCACGGCGAAGGAGAGCGGAAACGCTACGGCGACGGCACCGACGAGCACCGAGCGCCTGATCCGGATGCTGTTCATGACTCGTTCCTCCAGCGTCGCGGCGCGGACCGCCTCCTTCGGAAGGAGGTGCGGGGGACCGGACACGCAAAGCGCCCGGCGCCCGGTGGCGCGGGCTGAAGCTCACGTTCCATCACACGCCGCACTGGAGATTCGATGCCCCCTGCACGCCGGATTGGCCGAATTGCAGAGTTGGGGCGAAATACCCGGCGGGAGAACCGCTCGTGGATCGGCAGCCTGGCGATGCTGCCGAGGCCCGTCTGGTCGACTCGGCCTTGCTGGCCCGCCTGGCGCAGCGATCCCGTCGTAGGGCGCCACCCAGATCAGCGCACGGTCGCGCTGCCACCGTCTCGTGACGGATCTCGTTGGTCTCGGCGACGGGTGCAACGGTGTTCCGTCGCCGAGATGAGGAAGTCAGACCGGCTCCGGTACCGGCTCCGCGGGTTGGCGGTCCGGACGCAGGGCGATCACCAGCAGGAGCGCGCCGCTGAGGGCGATCAGCATGGTCCAGGCGGCGCTGATGTGCATGGCCTTGATGAACGCGTCGTTGGCGACGCGTACCAGGTCAGGCTGGTGGGTCACGGCGGCGGCGTGCCGGGCCTGCTCGGCGGAAATGCGCGCCTGGGCCTGTACCTGCCCGGGGTACCCGCTCAGCGAGCCGTCGACCGCGTGCTGGTAGGCGAGCGACGTGATCGTGCCGCCCACCGCGATCCCCAGCAGACTGCCGCTCTGGCGGACGGTGTTGAGGACGGCCGATCCGGAGCCGGCTCGTTCCAGCGGCAGGGCGCTCATGAGTCCCCCCGTCACCGGGCCGATCACCATACCGATGGACAGGCCCTGGATCATGTAGGCGGTCTCGTTGAAGGCCAGCGGGGTATGCAGCCCGAAAAGCATATTGCAGCCCATGGCCAGCCCCGCCGTAGTCAGCGCCGTCGCGGTGACTACGCGGAGCGTCGAGCGGCGGGCCAGCCGGACGCCGAGCGGCGCCCCCACGATCGCCCCGAGCGCGGTCGGGGAGAACGCCAGGCCCGCCTGCAGTGGCGAGAAGTCGCGTGCGCCCTGCAGGTAGAAGGCACCGTAGAAGCTGGCGGCGGTCAGAGCCAACATCAGCAGCCCGAGCGCCGCGTTGGCGAGGCCGAACATGCGCTGGGCTAGCAGTCGGGGGTCGAAGCTGGGCTGCCGATGGCGCAGTTCGACGAGCACGAAGCCGGTCAGCAGGACTACTCCGACGGCGATCGAGCCCCAGACCGACACCGGGCTCCAGGAGGCCAGCTGCCCCGCGTGGATCAGCCCGTAGGCCAGGAAGGCAAGCCCGCTGATCGACAGCAGCAGTCCGGCAGGGTCCAGTGGACGCGGGGCGGGGCTGCGGAAGTTCGGGACCAGCGTGGCGATCCCGATCAGCGACAGCGCCGCGATCGGGATGTTGACCAGGAAGACCGATCCCCACCAGAAGTGGCCAAGGAGGACGCCGCCCAGCAGCGGGCCCGCGGCGATTCCGACGCCGGCGGACGTCGAAGAGATACCGATCGCGGTCGCCCGGGCGGGACCGCTGAAGGTCCACATGAGGATGGCCATCTGCGCGGGCATGATCAGCGCGCTGCCTATGCCCATCACGGCCCGAGCGGCGATCAGTTGGTCCGCGTCGCCCGCGTACGCCGCCCACACCGAGGCGCCGGCGAAGACCGCCATCCCGGTGGCGAGCACCGTCCGGTGGCCGAAGCGGTCCCCCAGCGCACCGGAGGTGAACATCAAGGTGGCGAAGACCAGGGTGTACGAGCCGGTGGCCCACTGCAGTTGGCCGGGGCTGGCGCCCAGGCCGCGGACCGGGTCCGAGAGGGTTTCGAAGGTGGTGGTGAGGATGGTGTTGTCCAGCCAGATCAGCAGCGAGGACAACAGGAGTACGGCAAGGATCAACTGCTGCCGGGACTTCGGCAACGTCGGAGGCGTCGTCATGGAAACCTTCGGTACGATCGTCAAGAACCTGACGTTCTGCATCGTGACACAATCGTCAGGAACCTGTCGATCCCCGAGGAGGGCTGAGTGTTGGATTGCCACCAGGACGCGGTCGGGTCGCTGACCTTCATGGTCCGCAAGGCCTGGCTGAACATGCGGTCGGTAATCGGAGCGGAGCTCAAGGAATTTGGGCTGTCGACCTCGCAGTACGCCACCCTGATGATGGCCGAGGCGCAGCCCGGGATGTCAGTCGCGGACGTGGCTCGGGAGGTGGCGAGTTCCCGGCAGGCCGCCAACGAGATGCTCGGCGGTCTCGAACGGGAGGGGCTGATCGAACGGCGCCCGAATCCGGCTGACCGGCGTGTCCATCAGATCCATGTCACCGAGTCAGGACGGGCGCGCTTGGCAGAGGCTCGCATCGCCGTCGACCGCCGCGAAGCCGAACTGGAGGCCCTGTTCACACCGGAGCAGCGAGGCGCGGTCCGCGACTGGCTCGCAGGTATCTCCGAAGCCTGCCGCTGAGCCCAGCCGCCAGCCGGCCGTCGAAGGACGCCCGTTATGCCGCGTTCAGTCTTCCGCAGGCCAGCGATTCAAGCTCATCCGATGGAACCCCCTCCGCTTGCGGTGCCGCCCGCAAAGGCACCACCGGTCTGGGAGTTGTTGCCGGCACAAGTCGATGCCCCGATGACGGCCGAGCAGTTGGCGACGTTCTCCACTGCGGAGTCGGCGAGAGCGGATCCGAGGCTGCCGCACTGGTTGGTGGGGATGACGACGGGAGCAGCCGCGACAAGGTCACTCACCGTGCCCGAGGCGAATCCAGTGGCAGCAGAGGCCGCAGTCCCGCCCTGGTTGCTGCAGCTGTTGTTGTGGGCACTGTTCCCCACGCCAATGACGTCCGTCGCGCCCGCGGAGACCGGAAGGGACAGAGGAAGCAGAGCAGCCGACGCTGCAACACCACAACGCACGGCCACGCGAGAGATAGTCACACCACGAAAACGAGACCTCATCGGGCAGGTGACGGGCACACCACGGCGGTGACGCTGTCCGCAGGGGCCCAGAAATCCCAGACAGACACTCAGGCCCGCTCGCCGGACCCCGCGGGCGAAGTCGCCAACCGGCCACGTGCTGGCCAATTGGCATCCACGTCCGCAACTGGGCTCGCTCCCTGCCGCGGTGACCAGTGGACAGTGCCCCTCGTTGAGCACAACAACGCGTGTATGAGAACCGTTCCACCGCGGATACGCGAGCGAGCCCGGACCGACTGGTCCGACAGCAGATGCAGTCGTGCCCGCGCCGACCGCTGATCCGCGTGGTAGGTCGGGAACACCATTCCAACGCCTCACCGCGTGCCCGGACACCAGTGCCACCGCTGAAAATCCCCACCCGCGCTCTGAGGTGGGGCAGGCCTGCTGAGTCGATCTCCCCATTCGCCAGCGTGCTGACTTGGGCGCAGTACAGGCCGACCGCGTGTGACCGCATCAGCCCTGACCGGCCAAGTCCGCCCGTGGTCGAGGCAACGGATGCCCCGTCACGCTGCCAGGGTCGGCCCGAGGTCGCGCGCCACGCCTTCGCGGGCCTTGAGCGGTACACCCGGAGCGGTCGCGCGGGCCAACGGCCGGGCTCCATAACGGTCCCTGAACGGCCCGTCCGGCGCGTGCGGGTCAGCGGCACGGGTGGCGCGTGACTGCCCTGCTGTGCGGGGGGACGGCCCAGCGCGGATGCTGGTCTTCCCACCGATGCCGCCGCAGGGATGCTCGCTCGGCTCGACGAGACCGCCCCGGCGTCGTTCACAGCCCTGCGTCATCGTCCTCGCCACGGTGGACGGTAGCCCGCCCTCACCAGTGATCAGGCACCCTTCCGAGAGCCTCTGCGCGCACCGATCACTGTGCTTCAGCCCAGTACCTGCCCGAGGAAGCCGCGCATGTATCCCGCGACGACGTCCAGGTGGCTCTCCAGCAGGAAGTGACCGCCGTCGATCAGATGGATTTCGGCGTCCTTGGCGTCACGGGCGAAGGCTCGCGCGCCGGCCGGGCCGAAGATTTCGTCGTTGCGGCCCCACACGGCGAGCACGGGGATTTCACTGGTGCGTAGGAATTCGTGGAGCAGCGGGTAGAGCGGGCGGTTGTTCTGGTAGTCGCGGAACAGCGCCAGCTGGACCTCGTCGTTGCCCTCGCGTGAGACGAGGGCGAAGTCGTGCTCCCAGGTGTCCGGGCTGACCAGGCTCGGGTCGGGCACGCCGTGCAGGTACTGCCAGCGGATGGCGTCGACGCTCAGCGCGGCGCGGACGGCAGGTTCGGTGTCGGGGCCGGGGTTCGCCCCGTAGGCCCAGACGTCGGTCCAGAACGACTCGACGAAACCGTCCTCGTAGCCGTTGCCATTCTGGGTGACGAGGGCGGAGATTCGTCCGGGGTGCTTGAGCGCGAGGCGCCATCCGATGGGGGCGCCGTAGTCCTGGACGTAGAGGGCGTAGCGGTCCAGGCCCAGTTGGTCGAGCAGTCCGGAGGTGAGTTCGGCGAGGGTGTCGAAGGTGTAGGTGAACTCCCCTACGAGGGGGGTGTCGGAGTGGCCGAAGCCGAGGTGGTCCGGGGCGACGACGTGGTAGTCGTCGGCCAGCAGCGGGATGAGCTCGCGGAACATGAACGAGCTGGTCGGGTAGCCGTGCAGCAGGACGATCGCGGGGGCGTCAGAGGGTCCGGCCTCGCGGTAGAAGATCTCATGGCCGTCGATGGTGGCGGTCCGGTGGTGCACCGAGCTCATTTCTAACCCCTTCGATTATTTTATCCGGTTAGCTACTCGTCACGCAAGCACGGAATGGGCTAACCTGTCAAACAACTTGATCCGGTTAGAGGGAGAGTGGCGTCTGATGGACACGCTGCTGGACCTGCTCAACAGCAGGCCACTGGTCAACGGCGAGGAACGGGACGCGCTCGACGACCCGGCCACAGGCAGACGCTGGGCACGGGAGCACGGCGGCGAGGGCAGCCTCGCGGAACTGGCGCTGCTGCGCGCGGCCCGGGACGCCCTGCGGGACGTCGTATGCGGGGAACGCGCGCCCGACGCGCTGAAGCCGCTGCTCGAAGGAGTCCGTCAGATCCCGGAGATCACTTCGGATGGTCTTCAGTGGACGGTCAAGAGTCCCCCGCACGCCCGGCTCGCCGTCGAGATGGTCCTCGCCTGGGCCGCCACCGAGAAGCAAATGCCCGGCCGGCTACGCCCCTGCGCCAACGACGAGTGCCGACTGTTCCTGCTCGACCGCAGCCGCGCCAACCGCGCCCGCTGGTGCTCCATGGCCGTCTGCGGCAACCGCGAAAAAGCACGCCGCCACTACGAACGCACCCGCTGACCGCCCGCGGAGCATGCGGGGCGGCGCGTACGCGGACAGCCAGGGCGCGATGACGCCGCCGGAGGGAAAGGCCGCTTACGACGACCGAGTGTTGGATGCACCCGGAGTGAACCGGACCAGGTCGTTGCCCATGTTGTTGCGGGTGTAGCGCCCTGGTGTGCGCGTGAAGCGGCCCTGGCCGCGCAGGTCCACGACGAACACCTCGAAGTCGTCTTCGAGTAGCTTCATGGCCGACTCGTAGCCCCACCAGGACTCCGCACGAGCCGGGATGAGCCCCGGCCGTTGTCGAGGACCGGGACGCACGGCGGCGGTCGGATGCCCGGTGTGCCTCAACAGGGCTGGTCCGATGGGCCCTGTGGCAGGTCTGGTGGTGGATCCGTCGGTGACAACGAGGAGGGAGAGCAGGCTCATTGGGTGAGCAGGCACCCAGCCGCGACGTCGAGGAAGATCACGGCTCCAAAGAACAGGCCGAAGATCCGGTGTAGGCGGTACTTCCAGGTGAACACCCGTGCGCTTTCGGCCTTCCAGGCAGGTAGGCGAACGGTACATGGGCTCCGAGGGCCAGCCCCGTCGCCGTCGTGGGGGGCCGGAACCTGACGGGCCGGCCCTGCTGATCGGTGAACTCGATGACGGGCGTCGAAGAATCGTCCCCGGGCTCATGCTCCTGGTCCACCACCAGCCCCTCGGCGAGCAGCCCGTAGCGACTCAGCCGCACCTGCACCCCTGCCTCCCGCGCACTTGCCCCCAGACTCACCAGGCCCGCCAATTACGCGCCCTCAAGTCAAGGCGAGACGCGGCGGCCGCCGACCGGACCGACCCCCGTCCGGACCGGCCGGCGACATTCGCCTCGAAGGAGTACAAGGGGGCCCGGCCATTCCCGAACCGGGTCAACGTTCGTGCCGCAACTGGACCGTCAGGCAGCCCCGGCCGTCCGCGACGACTGGAGATGCGGCGGGAAATCATCGCTCTCGCACACGCACCGGTGCTTCCCGCTCCACCGCACGCGGAGAACATCTTGGACCACCACCGGGGCCGACTCGGCCCGCGCCCCGATGACGGTCTGAACGTCCTCCTCCGGCATGCGCTGCCCCAGGTCGAGGGGCAGGACCGTGTGACCGGCCCCCGACTTGATTTGGGCGACCGTGGCGCTGTTCAACGGAATGACCGCCAACTCAACTCGTAACTACCCGGAGCCTTCCCCAGCGAGTCGACGAGCCGCGCCTTGGTTTCATACATGGCGGTGAACTCCTCATGACGGCGAAGAGCGAGGCGGCGGCACCCCAGGACACACTCCTGGCCCGCATGTCGTACCGCACCCCGAGCGGAACGGCGACCGCCCACCCCAAGGAATCCACCCCAACACGGCCGGGACAAGGCAGCAACGCTACGGACTCCCCCATTCCAGACAGAGCGCCGGTGTCCCGCACCCCACACCGGGCCATGGCGAGCGCAGTGCCATCCGCTTGAGGTCCTGCTTGACCTGCGGGGTGACGATGGTCTGGCCGACCGAGGCGTCGAGGAGCGATACAGCAGGGCAGGCGGCCGCACCACCCTAGTGCGCGGCGATCACCGTGCTGGCGGTGAAGGCGGGGCCCGCGAGCAATATGGCGACGGTAAGGAGTTACAGCCTCGCGTCCGTTCCGTCAGACCTGAACGTAGTTCCGCGTAGCCGCCTTCCAGGTCAACGCCGCCTCAGGAAGAAGATGCTTTCAGGATCCTTTCGCGCCCAGGCTGTTCCTCCTTCACGCTGCCGCCGCGCGATCGCCACCGGCAGGCCGGACGGCAGCGGCGTCACGCAGAATGCCGGGCCGGAAGTCTGGTTACCAGGCTTGTACGTCTCTCCGGCTCCACCCACGCTGGACAGGCGGTGCGTAGGGTTGAACTGTGGTGCCGGCCCGGAGGACGATCAGCGTCGTGAGGGGAAGCGAGGCGACCTACACGGTGACAGACCAGCCCCAGCCCAATGGGACCTTCACCTCTGACGTCACCGCGCCGGGCCCGGCTGAGCAGGGCTTCGCCCTCTTCCGGCGTGGATGGGAGGCACAGGTCGGCGAAGCCTATCCGGCACCCGCCTTCACGCCGGGTGCCGGGGGTGACTTCAGGATCAGCGTGCGTGCCGTCAAGGCACACGACTCGGTGATCGCCGACGTTCACGCCGAATCACTCATCGGCACCAACAGAGCCGCATCCGATTATGCCGACGACCAGATACTGCTGCACGTGGTCCGGCGCAATTCCTGGACGTTCACCCGGCAGCGGGATGGCGAACTCGTCATTGCGGCAGGGGGCTTCATGCTCCAGCGGTCCGGTCCGCCGACGCTCGAGGTGGCGCGCCGCACGGCAGCAACAGTGTTGATCCTGCCCGCCACTGCCGTTGGGCCACCGGTCCGCGACCGGCTCTTCACCGGCTCTGCGGCCTCGGCCGAGATGCGTCTGCTCATGGCTCACGTCCACCTGGTGGAGCAGACCGCACAGGAGCTCACCCCTGGCGGCATGAATGCCGCCAGGGGTGCCCTGGTCGAGCTGGTCAACGGGGTCGTGCGGCAGCGGGCCGACGGCACCGAGCCAGCGCTGGGGCTCGCGCTGGCCCAGGCTGCGCGGGACCTCGCGGACAGTCGGCTCGCCGACGGCGACCTCTCGCCGGCGCTGCTCGCCCGTGAACTCAGCGTGTCGGCACGGACCTTGCAGCGTGCGTTCGCCATGGCGGAGGACACCATCGCCGGATACATCCGCCGCCGCAGACTTGAACGCGCCCGGCTCCTACTCCTCGCCCCTGCCGGCAGCAGGCCGAGCATCTCGGCACTCGCCGCCTACTGGCAGTTCGCCGACAGCAGCCACTTCATCCGGGCCTTCAAGGCCCAGTACGGCCAGACACCCGGCGAGTTCGCACGCCAGTCCTGTCCACAGGACCACAGGCCGTCGCGCACCGCGACCTGATGGCTGTCAGCCACCGGGCCCAGGACGGTCTCGCCCATGCTGTGGCGCTGATATTCCATCAGCACGGCGCGGTGGTTCAAGCGCCGGGGACACCGGGCTCCCTACCGTGAGCAGCGGACATCCAGGGCGCTGGAACACCCAGCCACCGCCCGCACCGATCACCCGCCCAAGCCACGGGTCAATCCAAGAGGTGACACATGCCAGCACTCACAACAATGACCTGGTCGGTACCGAGCGGCAGAGCGAGCCGGCTCGTCATGCTGCTCGCGGCGCTAGCCGCGCTGCTCCTGACCGCGATCCCGACCCCGGCCCGCGCCGAGGTGGTACCGCCGGGCGCCCCGCAATGGGGGAAAATCTACGCCCTCGCCAACAACCCGGCCAACTGCGTTGACCTCGCGGGCAACATCGCGCCCGACGGCGAGGCCATCCTCGCGTACCCCTGCCACAACGCCGACAACCAGCAGTGGTCCTACGAGATCAGCAGCAACACGATCCAGAGCGGATGGGTGAGCTACCGGCCGATCTGCATAGACGTCGGCGGGGACCACGCGAGCAATGGCAGTCCGGTCCAGATCTGGGACTGCAACGGCACCGGCGCGCAGGTCTGGCGGATCATCGGCCAGTCGCTCTACAACCCGCAGTCCGGACGTTGCCTCGACGACCCGTCCGGCCAAGTCGCACAACTCCAGGTCTGGGACTGCAACTTCGGAGGGAACGCCAACCAGAACTGGAGCATCGTAGGCTACAACGGGACAATATAGCCCCCTGGATGATCAATCGCAGCAAAAGGGCGGCGTCAGCAGCGGACGCCGCCTCGCGGCATGTGCCGGATGGCCCAGGAAGCGAATCGCCTCGGCCTCACCGCCCGCTTCGAAGCCCTCAGCGCAGCGGCTCAGAGGGCCTGCCGGGGTTCACCTGCCGGATATCGCGTTCGCGGACACGGCGCGTGAAGTAGGCGACGCCGAGGTCCTGGCAGCGCGTCTTGTTGTCGAGGACCGATCGCAACGGGGAACTCCTTGCATGACCACGACCAAGGTCCGCTACGGGCACGGCAGACAGATCGACCCGTTGCGCGCCGAGGGCGTGGCTACGCGGTGGGGTCGGGGCTGAGGGCGGCGTCCAGCAGGTCACCGAGTTGGTCGACCTGGGCAGGCGAGAGGGCACTGAACGAGGACTCGACGATGGCCTCGGCCACCTCCTGTCCTGCTGCGCGCAAGCGCTCGCCCTCCTGGGTGAGCCGGTGCCTGACCGCCCTGCCGGGCCCCGGGACGCGTTCGATCAGGCCGCGGTCGGCCATACGGGCCGCAAGGGAGCCAAAGGACTGGTCGGTCTGGAAGGTCAGCACGGCCAGGTCGTGCAGTGAGGCATCCGGCTGCTGGTGCAGGTGCCGAAGGGTGTCCCACTGCACGAGGGAGAGTCCGAGCGGGGCCAGGGCGCGGCTGAGCGCGCGATGGTGACGGTACTGCAGGCGCTTGACTGCCAGGGCGACCTCTGCTGGGCGGTGCTTCATAGGGGAGATCGTAACCCGGGAGAACTCAGGTTGCTTATATAAGCATCCTGATATAAGGTTCCTGATATAGCTCGTTGTGGACCCGTGAACCTCGCGAAGAGAGTTGGAACGATGAGCGCACCCGTACCGGCCGGCACCCTCCGGCCCACCCGCACACGCACCGTCGACGTCGGATCAGACGGCCCGACCGAGATCACACTCCAGGACCGCGACCGCACACGGCCCTTCCTGCTCCTGCACGGCGGAGGCGGGCCGGCGACCATGGCGGGCTTCGCCGACCTGCTCGCCGAGCGGACCCACTCCCGCGTCCTTCTGCCCACCCACCCCGGCTTCAACGACACGCCGAAGCCCGACACACTGACCGACGTCACCGCACTGGCCCGCGCCTACGTTGCACTGCTGGACCAACTCGATCTGCAGGACGTGACGCTGGTCGGCAACTCCTTCGGAGGCTGGCTGGCGGCCGAGATAGCCCTGCTGCGCAGCCCCCGCGTCAGCGGCGCGGTCATCATCGACGGCATCGGCATCCAGGTTGAGGATCACCCGCCGGCCGACGTCACCGGCCTGACCCCGGCGCAGCTCCAGGCCCTCTCCTTCCACGATCCGAACAAGGCACCGGTCCCGCCGAACGCCGGCGGCAGCGGTCCGGGTCCGGACGTGCGCGCCCTGATCGGCTACACCGGTCCCACGATGTCGGACCCGACGCTCGCCGGACGGCTTGGCGACCTGCACCTGCCGGTCCATGTGCTGTGGGGTGAGAGCGATCGCATCGTCACCCCCGCCTACGGGCGCGCCTATGCCGCAGCCATCCCGATGGCGACGTTCACCCTGCTCTCCCGCACTGGGCACCTGCCGCAGGTCGAGACGCCCGAGGAACTGCTCGGCGCACTGCTCGACCTCGGCCGGTGATGACATCCACCCCAGGAAAGGGAAGGTCCAGCATGCGCACTGCCCTGACCGTGACCCGGATCGCTCACGCCTGCCAGCTGATTGAGATCGGGAACCTCCGGATCCTCACCGACCCGTGGTTCACCCAGACCGCGACCTACTATCCGGGCGAGCCGCTCCACCGGGCCGCCCGCGCCCTGGGCCCGATCGACGCGCTCGTGGTCAGCCACGAGCACTACGACCACTGCGACCTCGACGCCCTCGTTGCCGCGGGCTTCGACCTGACCACACCTCTGATCGGGCCCGGCACCGTCGCGACCATCGCCCAGGGAAAGGGCTTCCGCGACATCCGCGCCATCGAGGCCTGGGAGTCCACCACGGTCGCGGGCCTCACCGTGACGGCCACCCCGGGCGCGCACGGCATCCACGAGGTCACCTTCGTGATCCAGGCCGGCGACCGCACCGTCTTCTTCGGCGGCGACTCGCTGCGAGTCCCGGAAATGGACGCCATCCCGCACCGATTCGGCCCCATCGACCTGGCGATCGTGCCGATCAACGGCCTGTGCATCCGGCCGATGAACCTGGCTCAGGTCGTCATGAACGCCGAGGACGCCGCCGCACTCACCTCCGTGCTCCGGCCCACCCTGGCCGTGCCGCACCACTACGCGTTCCACAGCGGCAGGCTGGGCGACCAGATGATCACCAAGGCCGAACAGGATCCCCGCCACTACGCCGACGCCGTCGCCCGGATCGCCCCCGACATCGACGTCCGCCTGGTCCTACCGGGCGTCGCGGTCACCATCCCCTGAACCCCGCACCGAACCATCATCCGGGAACGAGCCGACGGTCGACAGGCACACTTCATGCCCCGCCTCCCCCACAGCGGGGGGGTATATCTAGCGGCCCTGGCTCACACTGCGCCGGGGCTGCGGTGTGGCGGGGACGACACCGCCCCGCCCGTCACGGCGTCACCAGGACTTTGCGGCCCCGCCCGGCCGCGAACTGACCGAGGGCGGCGGCGTACTCGGTCAGCGGGAGCCGGTCGCTGATGAAGATCTCCGGGTCGAGGACGCCGGTCGCGAAGAGGTCAGCCGCCCGCTCGAAACTGTGGAGCACAGCCATCGAGCCGGTGATGGTGATCTCCTGGTTGTAGATGCGGTACGGCTCGATCGTGGCGCGCGCGGCGTAGTCGGCCACCCCGAACTGGAGGTAGGTGCCGCCTCTGGCCACTCTGCCGATGGCGTCCTGGATGGCCTGCTCGCTGCCGGTGGCATCGATGACGACGTCCCAACCGCGCGGTCGCTCGATCCCTTCGGCCGTCGCGGCGGCTCGAGTACACCCCAATTTCCTCGCCGTTGCGAGGCGTTGGGGGTTCGTGTCGAGTATGTCGACGGTGGCGGCGCCGGTGCGCTTGGCGAGCTCCAGCATCATCAGACCCATGGTGCCGGACCCGTAGATCAGTACGTGGGAGGCCATCGGGGTGCGCAACACGTCGTAGCCGCGCACCGCACAGGACAACGGTTCGATCAGCACCGCGTCCTCGGTCCGTATGTGGTCGGGCAGTTTGACGCAGTTCGCGGCGGGCGCGACGGCGAACTCGGCGGCCGCGCCGGAGGTGGTGACGCCGATGGCCGCGTAGCGTTCGCACAGGTTGTTGCGGCCCAAGCGGCAGTAGTGGCATTCGTTGCAGTAGAGGGAAGGGTCGACCGCGACCCGGTCTCCGACCGACAGCTCGTGGACGGCGGTGCCGACAGCGACGACTTCTCCGGCGAATTCGTGGCCCGGCACCAGGGGAAGGAAAGGCGCGAACTCGCCCTGAAGGATGTGGAGATCTGTTCCGCACAGGCCGCACGCGGCGACCTGGACCACCACCTCCCGGGGGCCCGGCGCCGGATCGTCGACGGTCTCGATCGACACGACTCCGGGTGCGCTGATGAGAGCGACTTTCACTTGACTGCTCCAAGGGACAGGCCCTGGACCAGTTTGTCCTGGGCGGCAAACCCGGCGAAGAGCACCGGCAGTGAGACACAGACGGCGGCTGCGCACACTTTGGCCAGGAACAGTCCCTGGCTGGTGACGAAGCCGGTGAGGAAGACGGGGGCCGTACCGGCGACGACGCCGGTCAGGACCCGGGCGAACAGCAGCTCGTTCCAGCTGAAGATGAAGGAGATCAGTGCCGTGGCGGCGAGGCCCGGAGCTGCCACTGGGCCGACGATACGGATCAGGACGGTCGGCAGTCCCGCGCCGTCGATGGAGGCGGCTTCCAGGATCTCGACCGGCACCTCGGCCAGGAAGGATCGCATCATCCACACGGCGATCGGCAGGTTCATCGAGGTGTAGAGGATGACCAGGAGCCAGATGTTGTCGAGCATTCCGGTGTTCTGAGCGATGACATAGACCGGCAACAGTCCGGCGACGGCGGGCAGCATCTTGGTGCACAGGAAGAAAAACAGCACGTCGGTCCACTTGCGGACGGGTTTGATGGAGAGGGCATACGCGGCGGGGGTCGCGAGGGCGAGCACGAGAACGGTCGAAATCACACTCGCGGTAAGGGAGTTGACGAGCGCTGGCCACGGGCTGGTGGCGGCGCCCGAGCCGAAGAACTCCCGGTACCCCTGAAGGGTGAGGTCTGCGCCGAGGCTTGGCGGGTTGGTCGCGGCGTCCGGTTCGGTGTGCAGGGACGTCAGCACCATCCAGGCGAACGGCAGGAAGAAGAGCAGTCCGCAGGTCCAGGCGGCGAGGCCCCAGGCGCCGCGCCGGACGGCTCCAGGGAGGGCGCTCATCGTGTCTCCTCTCGGAACAGGGAGGACACCGTGCGCAGGGCAAAGGTGGCCACGGCCATGGTGCAGACGACGACGATGACGCCTTCCGCAGAGGCTTGCCCGTAATCGTGCGCCTGGTAGAAGGTCGCGTACACGGTGTAGGGCAGGTTGGCGGTGCCGAGGCCGCCGGAGGTGAGGGTGAAGACGGCGTCGAAGTTCTGCACCACGTAGATACTGCCGAGCAGGGCGGCGAGCTCCAGGTAGCGGCGCAGGTGGGGGAAGGTGAGGTGGCGGAAGATCTGGCGGCTGTTGGCTCCGTCGACACGGGCGGCCTCGACGATGTCCGGTGGGCGGCTCTGGAGCCCGGCGAGCAGGATGAGCATCATGAACGGGGTCCACTGCCAGATCAGCGACACTTCGACGGCGATAAGGGGGGTCGACGACATCCAGTCGGGCTGGGGGGCATTGTGGCTGCCGAAGAGTTGCCACAGCCAGGTCAGGGAGCCGTTGATGAAGCCGTACGAGGCGTTGTAGAGGGCGTGCTTCCACAGCAGTGCGGAGGCGACCGGCACGACGAGGAACGGGGCGATCAGCATGGTGCGGACAATGCCTCGGCCGAGGAACTTCCGGTCCAGGAGCAGGGCGAGGCCAAGACCGAGGAGCAGGCTGACCAGGACGACGACGGCGGTCAGGATGACGGTGGTCACGACGGAGGAGCGCAGGTCGGGGGCGGTGAAGGCGGCCTTGTAGTTGGCGAGGCCGCCGAAGGCGCGCCGGTCCGGTTCGAGCGCGTTCCAGCGCATGAAGGAGATCACCACGGTTCCCACGAAGGGAAGTTGGGTGACCACGACGAGGAAGACGAGGGCGGGCAGCAGGGGTGCGCGGCGGGCCCAGGCACTGCGCGGCCGCGCGCCGGTGTGTTGCGCGGGGTGCCGGACACGGCGGGCCGGCCGGGCGAGGGAGGGGGCGGTCATCTCACTGCCTGTAGTGCTTGTCGGCGACCGCCTGGGCGCGGTCTTGGCCGTTCTTGAGCGCGTCGGCCACGCTGGTCTTCCCCGCGATGGCGGCGCTGATCTGCTGGGAGACCTGGGTGCCGAGGTCGGTGAACTCGGGGATGCCGACGAACTGGATGCCGGGGGCGGGCCGCGGCTGCACTCCGGGGTTGGCCGGGTCGGCACTGGTCAGGGCGTCCTTAGTGGCGGAGGCGAAGGCTTGGGCAGCGGCAACGTACTGGGGGTTGGCGTACGTAGAGGTGCGCTTGCCTGCCGGGACCCTGGACCAGCCGAGTTGCTTGCCGACCAGGTTCTCGTAGTCCTTGCCGGAGGCCCAGGAGATGAACTTCCAGGCGTCTTGCTGATGTTGGCTCGCCTTCTGGAGGCCCCACGCCCAGGTGTAGAGCCAGCCGGAGCTCTTGGTCTTGTCGACCGGTGCAGGCGCGTAGCCGATCTTCCCGGCGACGGGTGAGCCGGCGGCTTCGAGGGCGCCGGCGGCGGATGTGGCGTCGTACCACATGGCCACCTGGCCCTGCGTCATGTCGTTGAGGCACTCCGTGAAGCCCGCCTGCGGGGCGCCGGCCTCGCCGTGCGATCGCACCAGGTTGACGTAGAACTCGACGGCCTTGGTGAATTCGGGGCTGTTCACCTTGGGCGTCCAATCCTTCTCGAACCACGTGCCGCCCATGGTGTTCACGACGGTGGTGACCGGTGCCATCACCTCGCCCCAGCCGGGCTGACCGCGCAGGCAGATCCCCTTCATGCCGGGCTGTGCCCCGTCTGCCTTGGCCGCGAGGTCGGCGATCTGGGTCCAGGTGGGGTGGGCGGGCATGGTGAGGTGTTGGGCCGCGAGAACGTCCTTGCGGTACATGAGGAAGGACGATTCGCCGTAGAAGGGCTCGGCGTAGATCTGCCCGTCGGCGGTCAGGGCCTGCTGGATGCTGGGCAGGATGTCGCTCTGGTCGAAGGCGGTGTCGCCCTTGGCGTCTCCCGTGAGCGGGGAGAGCCAGCCGTTCTTGGCGTAGATCGGCGCCTCGTAGTTGCTGATGGTGGCCACGTCGTACTGGCCTGCCTGGCTGGCGAAGTCTTGGCTGATCTTGTCGCGTACGTCGTTCTCGGGCAGGACGGTGAAGTTGACCTTGATGCCGGTGGACTTGGTGAAGTGGTCGGCGGTGAGCTTTTGCAGGTCGGTCATCTGCGGGTTGTTGACCATGAGTATGTTGATGGAGTGCGAGCCGCTGCTGCCGCCCGCGCCTCCGGCACCCGAGCATGCGGCGAGCAGCCCTCCGCAGAGGCCAACGGCCGTCACGGTTGCTATACGCCTGGTTGTCGCCATGATGGATCGTCCTTTCCTGCACAGCGGCTTGTAGTGCCCATGCCAGAGCCACCGCTGGAGTGCCGCACAGGGTTATGCGCGGGCGGGTGGCTCAGACCCTGACGACCTGGGGGCCAAGGAGGGAGTAGCGGTGGGCCTCGGCGGTCGAGAGGCCGGTGTCGGTGATGATCGTTTCGAAGTCGGAGATCTCGGCGAAGCGGCAGAAGCTGCTCGCGCCGAACTTGCTGTGGTGTCCCATGAAGACGCGTCTGCGGGACACGGCCAGGGCCTGCGCCTTGATCTCGGCGACGGCCGGGTCGGGGGTGGTGAGGCCGAACTCCCGCGAGATCCCGTTGGAGCCGAGGTAAGCCAGCTCGATCACGAATCCGGCGAGCATCGTGGCTGCCCACGGCCCCACGGTTGCCAGTGTCCGGGCACGCACACGCCCGCCGAGGAGCAGGACGGTGATGTGGGCGGAGTCGGCGACGGCGGCGGCCGTCGACAGGGAGGCCGTCAAGACGGTCAGCGGCCTGTCGGTCGGTAACAGGCTCGCGAGGATCTGGGGCGTGTACCCCTCGTCCACGAAGACCGTCTCCGCCCCGCCGAGCACTTTGACGCCCTCGGCCGCTATGCGACGCTTGCTCTCGACGTGACGGGTGACCCGTTGGGCGAGGTTCGTCTCGAATCCCGCGCTCTCCACCGGGTAGGCCCCGCCGTGGGTGCGTCGCACCAGCCCGCGCCGCTCCAGCTCGCTCAGATCGCGCCGGATCGTCTCTGGGGCCACCCCGAAGTCCACCGCCGCCAGGGCGACTTCGACCCGCCCTTCCCGGCGGGCCAGCGTCAGGAGTCTGTGGTGCCGCTCTTCCGCCCGCATGCCGCCTCCCGCCCTTCGCCGCCCGTTCGGGCATCCGGCGCCCGAACGGGCCCACCAAGATTTATACCGCCGCCGCGCACCGGCGCCCCTGCCCGTTTCGCACCCGGCCTCGCCCGTCTCTGCCCGTTCTCACCGGCTCCATCTCTCCGTGGCCAGGGCGAACGGACGAAGGAGCGCAATGTGAGTGCCCGGCCCCGCCCAGCGGGTCTCAGACAGGGGTCGGCTATGAATGGCCGGATGAGCCGCTTCAGGGCGCGGCCCCGTCCGCCACACGGCGGACAGCCGTAGTGCCATAAGGCCCCAGGAGAGCGCGCTGAACCGGCAGTGCGAAAGGTGGGGGCTGGTGGCTGGTGGCTGGCGTGCCAGACCTGCCAAGTCGGCACCGAGCGAAGCATCAGCCCGTCAGGTGATCCCAGCGGAGTGGCCGAACGAGGCCGGTCTCCGCGGCCGGCGGAGGTCCGGGCCCGCTTCCCGCGGTGATCCGAGTGCAACGGGCGCCAATCGGGCGCCCGTATCGGCCGTGCGGGCACGGAAACGGCCCGCGGCAGAGGGACTGGACAAGGGCACAGTGGGATCGAGCGGTGCCCAAGCAGTCAGAGTCGGTCGCGATGCGGTCCACAACGGGCCCGCACGGTGTGCCCATTTGGGCTTAGAACTTCTCCCATCGCTTCCTGTGACAGCTGGATTCCGTCGGTTCCGAGCAATGCCTGGCACCAGGAGTGCATGGAGGCCCATCGTCATGCCCGCACTACTCCCCCACACCGCGAGCCGAGCGGCTGAGCCCACCGAGGAATTCCTGCGCACTCTGTACGAACGGCACGGCTCCGCGCTGCTGCGCTTCGCGGCACGGATGCTCGGCTGGGACTGGCACCGCGCCGAGGACCTGCTCCAGGAAGCCGCGATCCGCGCCTGGCAGCACGCCGCCGAACTCGCCCCCACGGGCGAGGCGCTGCGGCCCTGGCTGTTCCAGGTCGTACGGAATCTGGTGATCGACGGTTACCGAGGTCGGCGGGCCCGGCCGCAGGAGACCGGGGAGCCGGACCCCGCGCACCATCCGGTGGCCGACGGCTTGGACCACGCGCTCACCGCGCATGTCGTGGTCGACGCGATGCACGACCTCGCCCCCTTCCAGCGCGAAGTCCTGCTGCACGTCTACTACATGGGCCGCAGCGTGAGTCAGACGGCCCGCGTGCTCGGCGTACCGCCCGGAACGGTCAAGTCACGTACGTACTATGCGATCAAGGCTCTACGCGCGGGACTCAACGAGCGTGGAATGCACACCAACTGAGGCGAAAGGGCGGGACGAGGTCGCCGACAGCCACGGCATCGGCGCCGTACCTGCGTTCGTGACCCTCGGACAGGCCGAGTACGCCCTCGCCCGGGACTCGAGCTCGTTCAGCACGCATGCCCAACCTTCACATGCGCACCGCCTAGGAGAGGTCCGGTCGCAGGGTGGGGGTGGGACGGAGCCCCTGCCTGTCCGCTGGCGCGGAAACGCTCGACTGATGGACTGGAGCATGTGGCTCAGCGCCCCCTCCTCCCTGTCCCCCGCCGGCCGGTCCCGTGGCCGGGGGCGGGCTGAGCCGAACGTCAGCCGACCGGACAGCCCGGGGCGCGGGGTGAGATGGAGGGCGGTGGAGCGCGGGGATGATGGCGGGAAATCTTTGAACCTCCCCCGGGCAAGGTCCGTCACCCTCTACGGGAGGACCTCTCGTCAAGCCCCGGCACCCGAACGGCCAGGACGTCATGCATCTCGTCGGCATGGCACCACGCGGTCGCCCCTGGCACTCCGAACCGAGACGGCCTCTGCGAACTTCTCGCCCCTGCGCGGATCAGCCAGGGCGAGTCGATTTCCCTTGAAGCATCCCAACTTCCGTCACCAAGCGCCTGGTTCACGCCAACGAGCACGGACGAGCCAGACATGCATGAACTGCTCATAGGAGATATCGAGCATGGAAGGGGGACGAAACCATGGGGCCCCGCTTGACGGCGTGACGAGTTGAATCACCACGCCGCCGACGAGGGGCCCTTCCCTGCCCCCCTTCCCTGTCCCCCTCCCCCACCCACCAAGCACTCCGCCCCGCCGGCACAGTGCGACGGAAGCCTGAGGGCGGCGGGCGCCCCACACAGCACCTCCCAGAAAGGCAACACGGAAATGGCCGACGCTCGTGATGTCCCGCTGTGGAATTCGTTGACGATAGAAAGGCGAATCATTCCTGCCCAGGGACGTATGACCTATCAGCCGCCCCAAGACCGATTCGCCATCGTGGCTCTCCTGCAAGGCTTGTGCCAGGTGGAGTACCCGGACGGATCCGGCTGGCATCGGACCACACTCGTCTCCGGAGACACCTCTCGCCTTGTCGGCCAGAGCGCCCTACGTCTTCGGCGGCCACCGTCGGGCAAGCAGCGCGTCGAGGTGGCGTTCATCGCCCTGCCCACACGCCATTTTCGGTACTACGTGGACGAACACCCGGAAGTCGCCGTTCGTGACCTGTCGGCCCTGGAGACCCCGCGCGTTTTCGACCCCGTAGCCGCGGCCATGGCCCCGACGCTGCTGCGCGCCCAGGAAGCGGGAGCGAGCGAGCACTACGCGTGCAGCGCGGCGCACTACCTCACCGCCCATCTGCTCCACCCGCACCACGACGTCCAGCCGGACACCGCTGGCCTGCATCCTGAGCGACTGCTCGCGGTGACCGACTACCTGCACGAACACCTGGCGACGCATATCACCCTTGAGGACATGGCCAAGGAAGCCCTACTCAGCCGCTACCACTTCTCACGTCAGTTCGCCGCCGCCACAGGAAAAACGCCGGTGCAGTACCTGACCGAGTTACGCATCGAGGCCGCATGCCGTCTCCTCACCACGGGGAACGAACTCATATCCCAGGTCGGAGGCCGCTGCGGCTTCCCCAATCCGGAGAATTTCGCCCGCGTCTTCAGAAAACACCTGGGCTGCTCACCCCTCCAGTACCGGCAGCGATCCCAGCCGGCCTGACCAGCCGGTGACCGTGACGCGCTCCGGGCTATTGGCCTCCGACCCGGAGCGCCCCGTACGGCCGCGGGAGGTGGATACCTGGGCCAAGGGCCGGCCCCCCATCGCTGAGCGCCGGACAGCGGCACCACCGAAGCTGATTGAGCGTGTCCGGGGGAACGAGGCGGTCGCCGAATGATTGCTCAGGCGTTGATCGCGGCCTTCTCCACGTGGTCGACCACGTCCTGAACCGTGTGTAGTTCTTTGAGCTCCTCGTCGGGAATGTCGAGCTCAAAGGTCTCTCCCACAGCGACGGCTATCTCGATGAGGGCGAGCGAATCGATCTCGAGGTCGTCCACCAGTCGCCTCCCGGGAGTCACTTGGTCCGCCGCTATGCCGCTGATGTCCTCGATGATGTCCGCCACCGCCTTGAAGATCCTATTCTCCTGGCTCATGTGCACCTCCGCAGCTGGTTGGTCGTGTTCTTCATCGAAGAGCCTTCTTCCCGTGCGCTCCGGCGGCGTCGGCAAAGTGCTCCTGCTGCCTCTCCGCCTGGAGGTTCAGCGCGTCCAGGTGGAGCACGAGGCGCTCTCGCTCCTGCTCCGCCGGACCGTCAAGCCCCTCCAGCTCGAACAGCTGCCAGTGCTTGAGCAGCGGACGCACCACTTCCTCATGATGAATGTGCAGGTTGTAGATGCCGGCCCGGGCAATCACCAGGGACTTGCGTCTGAAGTTCGGGATCACGGAGCCCGGCATCGCGAATTCGATGATCTCTTTACAGATGGCCCGGACTGTGGCGGAGGGTTCTATCTCCAAGCTCGCCTTCACCAGCGACCGATAGAACACCATGTGCAGGTTCTCGTCGGCGGCGACCCGGGCGAGCAGGAGGTCGGCGATGGGATCGTTCACGAAACGGCCGGTATTGCGATGCGCGATCCGTGTCGCCAGCTCCTGCAATGCCACATATGCCAGCGTTTCGAGCGGGCTCTGGTGGCCGCTCTGATAGCCGGCCTGCACCACAGCCATGCGTTGGGCTTCCAACTGGTCAGGGTCGAGCGCCCGAGTTACCAGCAAGTAGTCCCGTATGCACATGGCATGGCGTGCCTCTTCGGCGGTCCAGCGGCCAATCCAGGTGCCCCAGGCGCTCTCCAGGCCGAAGCGATGCGCGATCTCTCGGTGGTAGCTCGGCAGGTTGTCTTCGGTGAGCAGGTTGACCTCAAAGGCTGTCTGCGCCTGCGGGGTGAGCCTCGACTGATCAGGGTGCCACGGCACCTCCCTGAAGTCGCGGCCCTCCTCCCAGGGCACGTACTCGTGGGGCATCCAGTCCTTGGCCATGGCCAGATGGCGGTCGAGGTTCTGGGCGACCACCGGTTCCAGCTCGGCCAGCAAGTCGATCGTCACGCCGGTCTCCTGGGTTCATGACTTCGTGAAGGACAGCACCACGTTGTGCCCGCCGAAGCCGAATGACGTTGACAGTGCGGCCGCTGACGCTGCCCGGCGGGCTTGGCCGGTGACGAGGTCGAGCCCGATCTCGGGGGCCGCCTCACGGAGGTTGTTGATCGCCGGGATCACCGCGTGCTGCAGGGCGAGCACGGTGAAGACGGCTTCGACCGCTCCTGCCGCGCCGAGCAAGTGCCCTGTGGAGGACTTGGTCGCGGTGACAAGGGGGTGGGTGCCGACGGCTCGGCGCAGGGATTCCGCTTCAGTGTTGTCACCGGTGGGCGTGCCCGTCGCGTGCGCGTTGACGTGGGCGACGTCCCGGGGTGTGAGGTCCGCGTCCCGCAGGGCTTCTTCGATGGCCCGGATCTGCCCCTCCGCGTGGGGTGTCGTCATGTCGTACGCGTCCGACGTGATGCCGGCGCCGGCGAGCAGGGCGCGGGACCGTGCGCCCCGGGCTGCCGCGAATTCGGCTCGCTCCAGTACCAGGACGCCGGCACCCTCGGCCATGACGAAGCCGTCACGGTCCTTGTCGAAGGGCCTGGACGCCTGCTCAGGCGTGTCGTTGCGGGTGGAGAGTGCTCCCATGCGGGCGAACCCACCGAGCGAGAGAGGGTGCAGGCAGGCGTCCGTGCCCCCGGCCACGACGACGTCGGCACGTCCTGCCCGGATCAGCAGCGCGCCCAGGGCCAGGGCCTCCGCCCCCGCAGCACAGGCGCTGGACGGCGCGTGCGTTCCCGCTCGCGCGCCGAGTTCCAGGCTCACGACCGCGGCCGCACCATTGGGCATCAGACGCGGGATCGTGAACGGCGACAGCAGCCGCGGCCCGAGCTCTTCGAGCCGATCGTCCTGATCGAGCATCGTCAGGGCGCCGCCGATCGCCGTACCCATCACCACGGCCAGCCGGACCGGATCGACGTCCGGGGAGCCCGCGTCCGCCCACGCCTCGCGGGCGGCGACGAGTGCGACTTCCTGGCTGCGATCCAGCCGCCGCCTCTGGACACGGTCCAGGACGTCGGCCGGGTCCTTCCTCAGGACGCCTGCGATACGGACGGGCAGCCGGTCGGCCCAGGGAGTCTCCAGTTGGGAGATGCCGGACTCGCCGGCCAGGAGAGCGGACCAGGTCGACGGCGCGTCGCCACCGAGCGGGGTCGTGGCACCGATTCCGGTGACCGCGACGTCGGTCCTTTTCGCAGTGCGGCCAGGGGATCGGTCAGTGCGCATCGTAGGCACGCTTCGCGAGGGCGTCCGCGGCCATGTAGCCACCGTCCACAGTGATGTCCGTGCCGGTGACAAAGCGAGCGGCGTCGGTGAGCAGGAAGGCCACCACCGCGGCGATGTCGTCCGGGAACGCGTTGCGCCCCAGGGGAGTCAAACCGGCCGATTCCGCGGGTGCGTCTAGGTCGACGAAGCAGGGAGAGACCGCGTTGACGCGGATGCCGGATGGCCCCAGCACGTTGGCGAGGCTCTTCGTCAGGTTGGTGAGCGCGGACTTGCTCGCCGCGTAGGCGAGTGAGTCGAAGGAGCCCAGCGTCCCCGCTGTGCTGGAGATGTTGATGATGGAGCTGTCGGGTGGCATGGCGGGGGCGAGCGCGATCGTGGTGGCCAGGGGACCTCGCAGGTTGACGTCCAACACCCTGTCCCAGGAGTCCAAACTGGACTCCCAGGAGGTGAACTCGATCACCGCGGCGTTGTTCACGATGCCGTGGAACGGGCCGCTGGCGGCCAGTTGGCTGAGCGTGGCCGCTGATTCCTCCCGGTGCAGGTGATTGAGATGGACCATCTCCTTCACGCCGAGGGCAAGGAGTTCCTCCGCGTCGTCCACGCCGGTGTTGTACGTGCCGACGACGGTTGCTCCCTGCCGGGCCAGGTCAAGCGCGATGCCGCGGCCGATGTCCTTCGAGGCTCCGGTGACCAGGACACGCTTGTCGGTGAGCGTCATGCCTCCACCTCCGATGCCGCCGGATGTGCCAAGCGCCCCTGGGCGGTGGCCAGGACGTGGGCCAGTCGTCGCGCCAGAGCCAGGGTCGTCAGCGAGGGGTTGGCGGCGCCCATGCGGGGAAAGGTCGCCGGCCCGCAGGCGTAGAGGTCGGGGATGACGGTGAACTCGTGTCGGTCGTTGAGGACGTCCCCCAGCGGTAGCGTGCAGCCTTCGTGGTCCTCGGTACCCAGCGGGCTCGACCAGGTGAAGGGCCCTTCGGACGTCTCCGCGCCGATCGACTCCGGCAGCACGAACGCGTTGGTGCGCACCGGGCGGTCGAAGTCGTCGAAGTCCAGGGGCGTCGCGGTGAGACCGAACTCGGCGGCCAGCTCTCTCCATACCTCCTCCAGCACCTGGCGCTGACGTCCGATGACGAGCCGGTCGGCTGGGGCCAGATCCGCTGTCACGGTGGTGCGCCACGGGTACTCGCGGGCCGGCTCGCACGTGACGTGACTGCCGGTGCCGGGCGCCTGCTCCCCGGTGAGCCGAACATCGAACTGGAGGACGCCGGGTTCGGGCCGCTCGACTGTGATGAACAGGTTCGACCGGACACTGTCCTCGCACGCGGTCACATACGAGCCCGGAACGACATCCGACAAGCCACGCCTTGCCACGGCATCGTCCGAGTCCCGCACGCGCAGGAAGAAGCCCTGGACGATGTGGTCGGTCAGCCCGTCCAGCCGGGGCGGGCGGCCGGGGTCGATCTCGCGCAGCGCCTGGATTGCCAGTCGGCTGCTTTCGATGGTTCCGGCTGCCAGAACCACCGCGTCCGCGGCAATCCGGCGGGCCCTGACGTTCGGGCCGGTTCCCCGGACCTGGACGCCTCGGGCCCGCCCGCCCTGGATCTCGACCGAAAGGACTTCCGTGCCGCACAGGAACCGGATGCCGCGCGGGCCGTCCAGCGCGGCGCCCGTCACCGGGTGACGCCAATGATCCAGCGGGGAGTAGGCGTACCAGCGGCCGTCGTCACCAAAGCGGGTTTCGGCCTGCGGAGTGCGGACCAGACGGAAACCTGCGACCTTGAGCACCGTTTGCTGCGAGTCGAGCCGGTTCGGATTCACCCCGAGGTCTGCTGCGACCTGCGCGTAAAGGGGTGCGCCCTCCTGCCACGAGTCGCGCAGGTCGGTCACGATCGGCTCCGGCCAGTCACCCAGTGCCCAGTCCTCAACCGGCAGCGATGCGCCGTACCAGTACAGCGAACGTCCGCCGAGGCGCTTGCGCAGGCCGGCATGGGCGGCGTAATGCGGGGCGGATGCCGATGTCCAGCAACGCTGGAAGTGCGGGTCGCCAGCGGGATCGAGGAAGGTGCGCAGCGCTTGATCAGGATCGTGCGCGGCATTGATGTGCAACAGATCCTGTGCGGGCCCAGCTTCGGTGACCACAACGTCGTCGACACCGAGGGCCGCCAGGTGCCGGGCCACTTCGAGGCCGGCGAGCCCTCCTCCGACGATCACCACCCGACAGTGCGGGTCATCGGTGTCCGGAGCCGCGGGCCACTGCCATGGGGCGGGATCTGGGAGGCGATCGGCTGTCGACACGGTGGTTCTCCATTGAGTTCGTCGGGTCCGGGTTGCGGCGTGCGGATCAGGGCCGCTGGGCGAACGGAACGCATGGGGCCTCGCCGATCGCCTCCAAAAGAGTCCTGAGGCGCAAGGCGCTCTGTCCCCAGCCAGCACTGTGTCGCGAGTGACGCAGGCCCGTGGCAATGCGGTGAGCTGGAGTAGCCGTAAATTGCTTCAGGCTGGACGCGCTTTCTCCACCTGAGGGCGCGAAAGAAAGGTGAAGCGGTACATATCGAGCCTGCCCCGGTTCTGCGGATGGACACGAAGGGCTGAAGATCAGCCTTGACGCAGGACGGGCACCTTTTCTACGTCAACGTTGTGAGGACGGCGTTTACGTATACCCTTGATCCGGCGTGGTGTTGCGGGAATCCTCCGATGCGGCGCCCTACCTGTCAACCCCGCCCGATCGCCTTTCTCTTACGATTCCCTTTGCCTTCCGTTGTTCCTGTCACCCGGCTGTGTCGTGTACGGATGAGACGGCGGGAAATCCGCCCAATTCCCCGACGGGAACTCCTCGCCACAACACCAGCGCAGGCGCAGCCCCCTCACCCTAGGGACTCAAGTGGAGCGCGGTTGACCGGACTTGCGCAGTCCATGGCAAATGTTGCGAGAGGTGGCGCGGATCGTCCGCCGAGATGCCACTGCCTCACGCCACATGACTGACACCGCAACCGACAGCCACGGGCGGGACACACGGGCCAGGTGAAGGGGTACCGCCACCGGCAGCGCCAGCGCCGCCACCCTGCACACGGTCCCCATGACCAGCTAGGCCCGCAGGAGGCCATCCCCAGCAGTCGCGCCGGCGAGCACATTTCGCGCACCTCAACCTGGATCACCAACTCAACCTCGCACGCACAGATCCGATTTCTCGAACGGCTCCACAGCAGCACACGCAACATCGGTCATGGACTGCGCAAGTCCGGTCAACTGCACACCACTTGAGCCCATAGAGTTGTCGCTCAGCAACGGACAAAGGGCTCGCCTGCCACGGTTGACAGGCATGGCACCGCATCGGAGGATTCAACAACGCAACGCCGGATCAAGCGATGTGCACTGACGCCTCTATCCGACTGCTGACATGGCAAAAGGAATCCACTCTTTCCACCGGGTCCGGTCACAGCCGAATCCGGCCTGCCGACCCGAATACCCCCAGGGATACCGCCGCGGTGACCGATGCATCCGCACGGCACGCGGTCACCCGTGGGGCTGTCGTCTTTTTACTCCAGTCAGCCTGTATCTGAGGGACGCCTTGGACTCCGAGAAACCGGGATCCGTGAAAGCGGATGTGGCCCTATCAGGTGGAGAAACTCCGTCACTCCTCAAGGGGGACCGCGGCTTGGGCAGCGCATCGCCGGACCGTGTGACCGCAGCGACCTCGGTCACGGCCTTCGATCACATCAGGCTGGACGTAGCGGACATCGACGCCGCCGAACGGTTCTATTCTGACGCGCTCGGGCTGTCCCCCGTCGTGCGCTACGAGCTGGCCGATCGCGTCATCCTGCAGATGGCGCCGGACGGCAGACCAGCCGGCGTGGAACTGTGGCAGGAGCGAAACCTCGTGCCGGCCCCGCACCCCACTCACCATGTCGCGTTTCGCGTCGCCGACGTTCCGGCTCTGGTGGAACACATACGCGCCCTCGGCTACCGAGTGGTCACCGAGCCCCACCGAATCAAGCAGGAGACGGTGGCGTTCGTCGCCGACCCCGATCGCCACACCATCGAACTCAACGACTTTCTGGGGCGCCCGACAGTAGGAGCACCGGCATGACGGCCGACACCTCAACCGCTACGGAGTATCTGAAGCAGCTTACTACGGCCCTGCCCGAGCTCAACCTGCCTCGGGTCACCGGCTGGGGGGCACGGCTGGCTCAGCTGGGCAGCGACGGCCGCCGTCTGCTGGTGGCCGGCAACGGCGGGTCCGCGGCGCAGGCCCAGCACCTGACGGCCGAGCTCGTGGGTCGATTCCAGACGGAGCGCCCGCCGATATCCGCGTTGTCGCTGCACGCCGAGACGTCCTCGGTCACCGCGATCAGCAACGACTATGGCTACGAGCAGGTCTTCGCCCGGCAGGTCCGGGCGCACGCGCGCCCGGGCGACATCGTGCTCCTCATGTCCGGCTCCGGCCGCAGCGCCAACCTGTTGCGCGCCGCGGAGGCCGCGCGTGAGGTCGGCGCGGCGACCTGGGCACTGACGGGACCGGCACCCAACCCGCTGGCCACGCTGGTGGACGAAGCGGTCACCGTGGCGGCGAAAACGGTGTCCACGGTGCAGGAATGCCACCTCGTGGTGATCCACCTGATGTGTGCTGCCATGGACGCCGTCGTCGCCGCCAGGGACGCCACTGATTCCGTCCCATCCGTTGGGGCGAACTCCTTTGCCTCGCCACCGCAGCCGGAGGGGGAATGCCGGCCCGATGGGGCACGCGGAGACCGCACGAACCTGGTGGTGGTCGGCGACGCGTTCCTCGACCGCGACCACCTCGGCCGTGTGGAGCGGGTGGCGTCCGACGAGCCCGCGCTGGTCGTGTCCGGTGGCACCACGCACGTGCGCCCCGGCGGTGCCGCGCTCGCCGCTGTCCTGAGCGCGCGGCAGGGCGCCCCCGTCACCCTCGTCACCGCGCTCGGCCAGGACGCGGTCGCCGACCAGCTGCGCACGCTGCTCGACGAAGCCCGAGTCGAGGTGGTCGATCTCGGCCTGGACGGATCGACCGCGGTGAAAACGCGGATCCGCGCCGCCGGCCGGACCATGATGATGCTGGACGAGCAGGACGTCTGCCTGCCGGTCGGGCACAAGGGCAACAGCGCACTGGAGGCGGCACAGCGCGTGTTGATGGCGGCTGGCGGCGTCCTGGTGTCCGACTACGGTCGAGGCGTTACCGCGCACAGCGGCCTACGCACCGTACTGGCCGAGGCCGCCCGTCGATCCCCACTGGTCTGGGACCCGCATCCGCGCGGTGCGGCGCCGGTCCCCCACACCACCGTGGTGACGCCCAACAGCAGGGAAGCCCGCGTGATCACCTCCCTCACGGGCGGCGACACCCTGTCCGACGACGTCGAAGCGGCACGAGCGGTAGGGCGCACGTGGGGGCCGGTCCAGGTGGCGCTCACCCGGCACGAGCACGGCGCTGTCCTGCTCGCCGACGCGGACCTGCCGCCGCTGGTCGTGCCCACCAAGGTTGCCGCGGGCGGGAAGGCCGACCCCTGCGGGGCCGGCGACTTCTTCGCCGGCCACCTCGCCATCATGCTGGCCCGCGGCCAGTTACCCAGCGAGGCGGTGGCGTCGGCGGTGGAGGCAGCCTCGGCGTACGTCGCGGCCGGCGGCCCGCGGTCCCTGGACCGCCCCCACAGCAACAGCACACGGCGAATTCCAGGGGTCGTTGCAACACGTGGTGAGTTGATCAAGCCGCGAGCAGCTTAGCGAGGCGCTCGGCTGGGGTTTCCCAGCCGAGCGTTT
>NZ_JBWKKJ010000031.1:0-37458 GCF_056431605.1 Streptomyces sp. NPDC045846
CGCTTCGGTATTGAGCTGTCCTTTTGCCAGGGCAGCGTAGGTGCTGCCATGACCACGCCGGTGCAGCCCGTCCAGCGACAGATACGGCAGCGAAACGACAGGCCCGGCTGACAGCAGCGCATCCGTCAGCTCGAACAACGCATCAGCCCGCCGGAGCAGGCAGGCATACCAACTTCCGCGGAAACGCATCAGGTTGGTCCGCCCCTGGCGGTCCACCCTGGCCCCGAGCACACTGACAGCGACGGCCATCGCGCCCTCCCCGGTCTTCATCTACCTGGAGGATCCCGCGACGGCCGTTCCATGTCCCGCAAAGCGCCCAACAAGCCGTCCACAACCACGCCCGCGGGGATAAAAGCGAAGCTAAGACGTCATCTCATTTGGCGAGTCTGCGGTAGCAGATGAGGGTGCAGGCGATGCTGGCGAAGGCGAGGAAGTGGTCGGCCTTGCGCTCGTAGCGGCGGTGGAGTCGGCGGCAGCCGGCCAGCCACGACATGGTCCGCTCGATGGTCCAGCGGTGCCGCCCCAGGCGGGTGGAGCTCTCGATTCCCCGGCGGGCGATGCGATGGGTGATGCGCCGGCCGCGTAACCAGCGGCGCAGGTGGTCGTAGTCGTAGCCCTTGTCGGCATGCAGCTTTCCGGGCCGTCGCCGCCGGGGGCCGCGGCGCGAGCGGATGGGCGGGATACCCCGCACCAGGGGCTCGAGCGCCTGACTGTCGTGCAGGTTCGCCCCCGAAATCCCGACGGACAGGGGCAGACCGGTCCGCTCCGTGATCAAGTGGATCTTCGAGCCGTACTTGCCCCGGTCCACAGGATTCGGACCCGTCAGGTCCCCCTTTTCAACGCCCGCATGTTCACCGAGTCGATCGCGCACCTCGACCAGTCCAACTCCCCGCGGGAGCCGAGCTCATCGAGGACCAGGCGGTGCAGCTTCGCCCACACCCGGGCCTTCGACCACTCGGCAAACCGCCGATGGGCCGTCGCTCCCGACGGCCCGAAGGACGCCGACGGCAACTGCTGCCAGGTACAGCCGGACGTCGCCACGAACACGATCGCGGCCAGCACCTCCCGGTCGCCGTGCCGACGCCGTCCGCCACCCTGAGGACGCATCGGCGCCTCCGGCACCACGCGCTGGAACAACTCCCGCAACTCATCCGGCACCAGCCGCTCAACAATCCCCACCACAACCAACAGTCTATGGTGTGTCACTCCGTCACCAACACCTCCGGAGGTCTGCACCACAACAAGCCCCCGGTAACAGCCCGCCCGAGCCGTCCGGCGCGATTCCGGACTTCCTCGCATCCGCGATCAGCGCGCCGATCGACTCTGGGCGGTGCCTCAACTGAAAAGGGCTTCCGGGTTACTCCTGCATCAGCGCCCGGATACGCGGAGTCGCCACGGCCATCGCGCAGCCGGCGGCGACGGCGAGGGAGCCGAGGGCCAGGTAGAGGGTCGTGCCGGTGAGGTGGCTGGCCACCTGGCTGCCGATCGCGTCGCCCGTCGAGGCCGACAGGAAGAACAGGCCGGCGAGCTGGGAGCCCATGCCGGCCGGGGCCAGCTTGTGGCTGATGGACAGGCCCGTGGGGCTGAGGAACAGCTCGCCGATGGTCTGTAGGAAGTACAGGCCGACCAGCCACATGATCGAGACGCGCACCGTGCCGGTGGCCTGGGTGGCCGCGACGGCGAGCAGCAGGAACGAGGCGCCGCAGAGCACGAGTCCCGTGGAGAACTTGGCCGGCGCCGAGACGCTGAACCGCTTCCACACCGCGGCGAGCACGCCCGCGAACAGCACGATCATGATCGGGTTGAGGGCGTTCTGCCAGGTGTTGGGCAGCCCGAGCATGTCGACGTGGTCGCTGGCGAACAGCTGCACGTTGGACGCCGCCAGGTCGAAGATCGCCCAGAAGACGACCGCCGAGGCGAAGAGCCACACGTACGCGCGGATGCCGGCCCGGCCCCGCTCGTCGATGCCGCGGGTGCGCAGCAGGCGCGTGAAGTACCAGACGGGCGCGAGCACCGCGAGGACCGTGAAGGCGGTCAGGCAGTGGGACAGGGTCAGGCCGCCGGTGAGGGCCGCGGCGACGCCCACCACGGCCACCGCGACGGCGACGGCGGTGTTCTTGAGGACCTTGGCGCGCTCGGCCGGGCTCAGGGGGTTACCGGGGCGGTCGCCCGCCTCGCGCAGTCCGCCCGAGGTGAGGAACACGACGAGGCTGATGGCCATGCCGACCGCGGCCGCTCCGAAGGCCACGGGCCAGCCGAAGCGCACGCCGAGCCAGCCGACGAGCAGCGTCGCGAGCAGACCGCCGATGTTGATGCTGGCGTAGAACTTGCTGTACGCGGCGTCGCGCTCCTGGTCGCTGCGTTCACCGAACAGCTTGCCCACCAGGGCGGTCATGTTGGGCTTCTGCAGACCGGTGCCCAGGGCGATCAGGACGAGACCGGTGTAGACCGTCCAGGCGCCCAGGTCGAGGGCGAGCGACACATGGCCGAGCAGGATGACGACGCCGCCGACGAGGGCGGCCCGCCGGGCGCCGAGCACGCGGTCGGCGAGCCAGCCGCCGGGCAGTGCGGTGAAGTAGCACGCCGACAGGTAGGCGCCGACGAGCGCCGTGGCCACGGCCGGGCTCATGCCGAGCCCGTTCGCGGTGTCGACGAGGAAGACGACGAGCACAGCCCTCATGCCGTAGAAGGACCGCTAAGGAGAACCGCTCGGCTGCCTCACTCAAGCACAACGGCAGCAGACCCCTGACCGGGGCGCGGTTCTCTGCGATCACCTCCGATCCGGTAAGGGAGGGGGTGGCCGTGGGGGACATGGGCGTGCACTCCTCGTGATCTACCGGACTGCGGGTGGATGCCGTGCGGTGGAAACCTGCGACGGGAACCCCGCGGTGGATACACCACCAAGCCGGTACGAAATGACAAATATGGTCCACGTTAGGCAGGGCGGCGCGGCCATTCCTATGGGCACTCGGGGTGATCGGGACGGGCCCTTGGTCATGTGTCCGCAGGCCTCATGACCTGCCGGGCGCAGGTGTTCGCACCCCGTGGCCCGGCGCGGCCCGCCGCGGTGACCGGTGTTCGCGCACGGGCCCTACGACCTACCGCGCAGGGCCGTAGGGCCCTGGCCGCGGACGGGTCCGCGGACGAGAGTGAGGGCGTCCGCACGGTGCGGGCAGGCGGCCGAAGCGGCAGGGGAGCGGGTCATGACGAATCCCGTACTCGACGCGCGGTCGGTGGCGGCGCTGGTGGCGGACGCCACGACCGCGCCCTCGCTGCACAACGCCCAGCCCTGGCGGTTCGTCCACCTCCGCGACACCGGCACCCTGGACCTGCGCGCGGACACCTTCCGCGCCCTCCCGCACACCGACCCGGACGGCCGGGGCCTGCACATCGGCTGCGGCGCCGCACTCTTCACCCTGCGCGTCGCCGCCGCCCACCGGGGCCTGACGCCCACCACCCAGCTGCTGCCGGACCCGGAGCAGCCCGGCCTGCTCGCCACCGTGCGTCTGACGGCATCCGCGCAGCCGCACGACGACCTCGCCGACCTGTACGGCGCCATCGCGCACCGGCACACCAACCGCCACCCCTTCACTGGCGAGCCGGTCGCGCCCGACATCCTCGACGCCCTCGCCGAGGCGGCCCGCACGGAAGGGGCGCTGCTCGTCCACCCTGGCCCGTGGCACGTCGAGCACCTGCTCACCCTCGCCCGCGACGCGGAACTCCAGGACCACCAAGACCCCGACCGCGCGGCCGAGTTGGCGCGCTGGACGGGTGCGGAGCCGGAGCCGGGGGCCACCGCCGTGGACGGCGTACCCCCGTACGCGTTCGGTCCCCGCGGCACCGGACACGGCGTCCTGGTCCGGGACTTCGCGGGCGGACGGGTGTCGGCCGGCCGTCCGGCCGCCCGCTTCGAGGACAACCCCCGGCTCGCGCTGCTCGGCACCGCGGCCGACCGCCCGCAGGACTGGCTCCGGGCCGGCCAGGCGCTCCAGCGCACGCTGCTCCTCGCCACCCGCCACGGCCTGGCGGTGGGCCTCGGCAGCCAGATCCTGGAACGCCCCGAATTCCGCTGGGCCGCCCGCGACCCGCTGTCCGCGATGTCGCATGTGCAGATGGTGCTGCGGCTCGGACACGCGGAACCCGGCCGCCGCAGCCCGCGTCGCAGCGTCCAGGACGTGCTGAGCGTCAACTGAGCCCCGCCCCAGGGGCGACGGGGCACCTCTTCGGAACGGCGGTAAGCGGTGACTAAGCGATCCTGCTGCTGGGCGGCCGAAACGTTCGGGAAACGAAAGGTCTCCCACGCCTACGTTCGTGGTGTCGACGGATCACACGGCGTGCCATCCGATGGCAGGCCTCGGTCGACGTCAGCAACCACACGTCAGGAGGACACCTCATGAAGCTCCGCAAGCGCATCGTCATCGCATCGAGCGCCGTGCTGTTCGGCTCCCTCGCCCTCGGCGGGGTCGCCCAGGCGGCGCCCCACGGCGGCGCCGATTCGCAGGGCGCGGACACCACCGCGCATAGCCGGACCATCCACGCCCCCGTGGGCACGCCGCACGCGCCGGCCAAGAGGATCCAGTCGGCCTCGAAGGACAACAAGTACAGCCAGACCATCACGGCCGACGCGAGCGTCCCGCACATCGCGGCGGGGCACGTGGACGCGTCGAAGTGACGTCACTGCGGTCCAAGTGACCGTAAATGAGCGCGGGTTGGCGCCCGTGGCGGCTTGTTCCGGGCCGCCACGGGCGCTTCCCCGTACCCGGAGCGCAAGGAGTCCATAGCTCTTGGCCGCACCGTCACGGTCGACGTCGGCCCGGCGGTCCCGACCGTCGCCGCCATGGGCGCGCCCGAAGGCGGTGTCGGGGTTGTCGGTGCGGCCGTGGGCGAGGTCGTCGCCGACGTAGGCGGGGGCGGCGAAGCAGATGGTGATCGCGGCGGGGCCGCGGCCGGCGTCGGCGGCGGCGGTGCGGACGGCTTTGACCTTCCACTCGGTCAGGAAGGGGTCGGCGAGCTGGAGGATGAAGCCGTCGGCCTTCTGCCCGGCGAGCGCGAGGGCCTTGGGGCCGTACGCCGCCATCCAGACCAGCAGCTTGCTGTGCGCAGGAAGACCCGATCACGCCGAACCCGGCCCTGAGCTGGCGTGTTCACTTCGAGCCCGCCGGGCCGGCCACCCCGCGCCCGCGGGTGGCCCGTCTCATGGCCGCGTTCGCCCGCTCCGCAATCAGAACGTGACCAAAGCGGCACAACGTATACATGGGTCTAAATAAACCCAATCCCCTGTCTTTCCGTCTCCCTATCGGATCGGGTTCCGACCAGCCCCGGTCCGAGCACTGGCGACCGGGTACGGCGATGCGGTGCTGCCGCGCCGTCCGGCCCCACGGGGCTGCCGCACCGAAAGAGCACGTACATGGGGTCCAGAAGTCGCAGGTCCGCGCCGTCCCGAAGGGCTTTCCTGGCCGGGTCGGCCGCCGTTGCCCTGACCGGAGCCGCCGGATATGCGGTGACGTCCCTGTGGGGTGATGAGGACGGGGACAACGGCACGGTGGCGACCGACAGCGCCCAGGCGGTGCGGGCGGAGAGCCAGGAGTCCGTGATGCAGATCGTCGCGCACCCCGACGACGACCTGTTCTTCATGAACCCCGACACGGGCCACTCGATACGCTCCGGCCGGCCGATGACCTCGGTGTACGTGACGTCGGGGGAGGCCGACGGTGTCAACGCCCCCGGGTTCGGGGGGCCGGGCCACCCCATGCCGGCCGCCGACCGCGCCCGGTACGCGGAGGCCCGGCAGAACGGCATACGCGCGGCGTACGCGCAGATGGCGACCGGTGACAAGACCAGCCCCTGGGACCGCACCTCGATACCCACCGTCGGCGGCGTCACCGCCGAGCTGAACACCCTCCGGGCCCACCCGCAGATCAGTCTGGTCTGGATGCAGCTGCGCGAGGCCCGCGAGATGTACAAGGAGGTGCCGCACAGCCTGCGCGGACTGTGGGACGGCAAGACACCCTCGTTGGAGCTGCTCATCGCTTCCAACACCCCGGCAAAGCCAGCCAGTTACACCAGGGACCAGCTCGTCGAGGCGCTCGCGGCGCTGATGCTGCGGTTCCGGGTCACCCATGTGCGCACCCTGGACCCCACCCCGGCCCGGGAGAGCAACAAGATCATCGACCACCAGGACCACGTCTTCAGCGCCCGCTTCGCCCAGGCCGCTCTCCAGCGGTACGCCGCCGCCCCGGACCACCCGCACTTCACCGTGCAGACCTACCTCGGCTACAACACCAGCTACCTGCCGCACACCTTCGGCAAGGAAGCCGCGGACGCCAAGGCGGAGACGGTCAAGACGTACGCCTGGATGGACCCGAAGGATAACTACTGCAACAGCCCGGCCGGCTGTGGTGACCGCAAGGTCTCCAACCGCCCCTACGGAAACAACTGGGCCCAGTCGGTGCGCTACTCCCGTGCCAGTTCGACCAGTTGGCTCCAAGCGGACAAGGACGGCGGACTGTGGGCGTTCGGCGTGCTCGACCAGAAGCTCGCCGTATGGCACAAGACACCCGGCGCGCAGGGCACGTGGGCCGGGCCGAAGCTCCTCGCGGCGGACGGGCCGCTCGACACCGGACTCACCTCGGCGCCACTGCCCGACGGACGCATCGCCGTGTTCGCCACCCGCAGCCGCCTCGGCAAGGGCGCCGACTACCGACGTGACGTGGTGGCGGCCTTCCAGCAGCGCCCCGGAGGCGACTTCGGCCCGTTCCAGCTGCTCGGCTCACCGGCCCGCAGCGGCACCACCGCCCTGTCCGACCTGTCGGCCCCGGCACCCGCCGTCGACGGCTCCGGCCGCCTGACGGTGTTCGTACGCGGCGGAGACCTCCGCCTGTACGCGACCGGACAGGAACCGTCGGGCACGTGGTCCGCCTGGGCCGACCTAGGCGGCAGCGGTCTGCACGGCGACCCCGTCGCCACGACCGACAAGGCCGGGCGCGTCCATGTCGTCGCCAACACGGCCAAAACCGTGCTGAGTTGGACCCAGCCGAAACCGGGCGCCCCCCTGCCCGCCCGGCCGGAACCGACCGGGCTGCCCGCGACCACGGCCGGCGGGCTCTCGGCCTGTCCCGACGGCGAAGGCACCCGGGTGTTCTTCCGCAAGCCCGACTCGGGCGCCGTGCAGACGGCCGTACTCGACGGCTCGGCGCGGCCGATGGTCGTCGACCTGGGCGGCGTCGGCGGCTACGGAGCGGTCGGCCTGTGCGGTCCGGCCGTCGCCGGGCGCGGCCCCGACGGCACCCTCGGCACGGCCCAGATCGACGGGGGCACCCCGCGCTGGACCACCGCCGAGCTGCTCATCGCGGGCGCCCCGGCAGGCGTACGCACGGGAGCCGACGGCGTGCTCGCCGCACTCGGCCTCGATGCCAGGCTGTACTGGACCCGGACGACGGCCGCCGGCTCGCCCATCGGCCCGTGGCAGCCCGCCGGGGCGTAGCCACGGAGGGCGTCCCGGCATCCAGCCTGGCTTTGCCGACGGGGTGTTCACCGGCGGGGGCCGTCGTCGATCTGTACCCAGGGCGGATGGCCGTTCCAGGTGCAGAAGAGCGACGACGCCTCTTCGCCGCGGGTGAACGTGACGCGGAGCCAACCCTGTTGTGCCCAGGTCTGGGCGCGCCAGCCGTCGGCCGGGATGGCGGATATGAGCGCGGCGCTGCGGTCGTCCGTGGCGATGCGGACCTCGCCCCCCGTCAGTCGGTGGTGCTCGGCCCTGCGGGTGGTGTGGGCCGAGGGCGAGGAGAGGGGCGGGGGAGTGGGCGCCGCGGACGCGCTCCTGTTGGGCGGGGAATGGCGGGTCCCGGCCGGGGGCTTGCCCGGCTCCGGCTGCCGTGGCGGCCGGCTGCTCGGCATCGGTGAGGGGCCGGGCGTGGGTTCGCGGCTGGCCGACGGGAGGGTGATCGGGCGTACGCCGTAGTCGCCGGTGGACAGGGCGGAGGCCACGCCCCACCAGGCGAGGCCGGTCACGCCGGCCGCGACGGCAACCCACAACAGGCCCTGGGCGATGGACTTCCGCATGGGGCCATGCTGCCTCGCGTCGGCGCGCGGTGTCGGCGTTTTCGCAGCCATTCCGAGCGAAGAAGATCGCCGTCGAATGGCGTGAACCACCTCAACTCGCTTGTGGCGGATGCAGTTTTTCCGCAGTTTCACGCCACGCGTCCGACGGGCCTGAGAACTCCTTTTCGGTCATATGCCAGCAGAAAAATCCGAACTGCTTGAAGAGTGCACGACGAGCCGTATGGTGAATGGACGACTCCGGCCCGGCCTTCTGCGATGGCGGGCGTGAGTGCGGAAGGAAGTCCTGTGCCCTGCCTGTCTCGGGAACGTGCAGCCACCGGTCTTCCTTCTCCCTTTCCTGCTCATGGTGTCGCCCTCTTGTGTGGGGCACGGATTTCCGCCGGGAGGCTGCCCTGCCGAATGCGCGGGACGCCGCCGGCAACGAAGAAAACCGGAGGCAGAATGACGAGACGACGGCACATCCCCACACCGCGTGCCGCGAGGCGGCGCGGAGCCCTGGCCGCCGCGGCTCTGACCGGAGCCGCGCTGGTGGGCTCGGCGGCCGGTGAAGCGCAGGCCGCGCCACTGCGGATCGACATCGCCATGCGGCAACAGCAGAAGACGAACTGGTGCTGGGCGGCTGCCGGCACGACCATCGCGCACTGGCTGGGAAAGGACCGGTCGCAGAACAACTTCTGCAACGCCGCCTTCGGCCGCGCGCAAGGAGGGGACTGCCCGAACAGCCAGGCGGACCTGGGTAACGTCCAAAGAGGACTCCGGTGGGCGGGCATCAATTCCGGCCGGTACGTCACCGGATGGCTCCGCTACGACACGGTGAAAAGAGAGATCGCCGCGAACCGGCCGATCGAGACCAGGATTCTCTGGAAATCCGGCGGCGGCCACATGCACGTGATTTACGGAACGGATCCCCAGAAGAACTGGGTCTACTGGGGCGATCCGTGGCCGACGAACACCCGCTACAACTGGGGCTCGCACGACTATTACCGAGACAACGGCACATTCACCTGGACGCATTCGCTCTACGAGATAGGGAAATGATGTCGCGCCATGCCGGAAGGAAGAAATCCGTGAGCGGCGCCCCGGCGCGCGCACGGCGCCGCGTCGCCCGGGCGGGCGTGCTCGTGGTGCCCGTCCTGCTGTCCCCGGCCGCGTTCGCGGCCGCCGCGCCACCGTCGTCGGAGGCGGCCACACTCGATCTCCAGCAGGCCGACCGGGTGGCCCGCTCGCCCGAAGCCCGGCAGGCGCTGGGCGAGTTCCTCGCCCACGAACGACAGCGGTCCGCCACCGGCACGACCTCCGCGCCGCTCCAGGCGCCCGCGGACGACGGGCCGACGGTGCCGGAGTGGCAGCCGGCGGTCCCGGTCCACGTCCTCAACCCCGGCTTCGTCACCGGCACCCCGGGAGCACCGCCGATACGCACCGAAGCGGCCGCCAGCACCGCCACCACGGCCGGGCAGAGCGTCACCGTCAAGACCGCCCCGCGCGACGGGCGGTGGACCGTCCTGGCCATCTCCTCCGGCGACGACGAAGCCCGTCACACCCGCGAGGCGGGCCCGCACCGCATCGCGTTCCTCGAACCGCAGACCAACGCCTGGTACGCCTGGCACGATGACGCGGTGGAAGCCCTCGACGCCACGGCCGAACAGGTCCTGGGCGCGCGGAGCATGTCCCTCGCGGACTACCGGACCCTCGTGCACAGCCGGTACCACGACAAGATGCCGGGCTCCGCCTACGACGCCCAGGGCCTGGGCGGCGGTGCCCCTGCCCCAACGGCCGGGGCGCCGGCCGCCACGGCGCGGACGACGAACACCGCACTCCCCCTTGCCCTGTCCGGCGTCACCGGATGCGGCATCCTGGCCGCCGCCTGGGCCGTGACCCGCCGTCGCGCCACTGCACCCCGGTGAGAGCGGCCTGCGCTCCGCCGACCTTCCGCCGGACCGCCCCAACTCACCTTCCGCTGGCTCTACTTGACGGCGCTCTTCGTCTTCCATCGGTCGTAGGTGATGCTCCAGTCGGCGTAGCCGTTGCCGACGCCGCCGAGTTCACCGGTGGCTTCCTTGCCCTTCACGGTGACGAGGTCACCGAGGATGGTGTGGTCGAAGAGCCACTTGGCGTCCTCGGGGGTCATCCCGACGCATCCGGCGCTGTGGTTGGTGTTGCCGACGTACTGCTGGCCTTCGTCGGTGGCCTGGTGGAGGTAGCCGCCGGAGTCGCTGAAACGCATGCCCCAGCTGACCGTCACGTCGTACGACTTGGGGCCACCGACGGAGGCGGAGGTCATGTGGACCTTCTCCTCGCGGGACTTGATGGCGAAGGTGCCGGGGCGGGAGGCGCGGCCCTCGACGGGTTCGCCGCCGGACATCGGTATCGACTTCACCTGCTTCCCGTTCTGCTTGACGATCAGGCGGTGGGTGTCGAGGTCGGCGAGGAGCTGCTGATCGCGGCCGATCTTGAAGGTGCGGTTCAGGTCGCGGTCGAAGTGCGCGCCGCCGGGGTCGATGGTGGTGAGTGTGCCCTTGACGGTGACTTCGGTGTCGGGCTTCCACGGGTCCTTGGGCCGCCAGTCCAGGCGGTCCAGGCCGGCCTGCGTGGTCACCCAGCCCCATGAGCCCTCGGTGGCGTTCGACGCCGAGACCGACAACGCCTTCTCCACAGCGGCCTTGTTCTTCACCGGCTTCTTGAACTCCAGCGACACCGGCTGGCCGGTGCCCACCGTCTTCCCGGATCCCGGCGTCAGGTCGAAGTCCAGCACGGGTCCCGACGTCACCTTCTTCGGTGCGGCCGCCTGTGCGGCCTCCGCCTGCCTGTGGACCGCGTCGGCTGACGTCTCGTCGCCTGCCGACGCCTTGCCGCCCCCGTTCCCGCCGCCGCAGGCCGTGAGCAGGAGCAGCCCGGTGAAGGCGGCGGTGGATATGCGCGCCGCGTGGGAACGGCGGCGGTTCGCGGGGGTGGCCGGTGCGGCCGTGGACTGGACGCGAAGCATGGCGGCGACTCTTCTCCGGAAAGGTGTTGTTACGGATCACAAGAGGCCTGTAGCCCGGATTGAGGTTCGCCGTACGGGATGACCGTTCCGTAACAGGTGCCTCAGCCACCACACGGGCGCGCCGTGGACGAACCCATGGGCGTCGGCACGGGACAGGACCGGTCGAAGAGATTCTTGATGATTCGGTAACAGACGCAGCCATTTCAGGATCTCTTCGTATCTGTCCTAGTGAAGTCGGCGAGTGCACCACAGGTGATCGGCAGTACTCGCACCGCGGAGAGAACGGGATGGGCGATGACACAGCTGGGACAGCGCAGCGGCATTGAAGGAAGGATCGTAGGGGTGGCTGCGGCAGCCGTGGCTCTGCTGGGCATTGCGGGGGTGCTGGCGTTCGCCGAGGGCCACGGCTCCGGTGCGGACGCCAAGTCCCCCGAGCCGTCCGTCTCCCAGAGCTCGGCGCCGGCCAAGGTGGATCCGAGCATCGTGCACTCCTCCGACCGGCCCGGAAAGAGCCTGAACATCACCATCGACGACGGCCCGGACCCCGTGTGGACCCCCAAGGTGCTGGAGGTGCTGAAGGAGAACGACGTCAAGGCGGTCTTCTGCATGATCGGCCCGCAGGCCAAGGCGCACCCGGACCTGGTGAAGAAGGTCGTCGCGGCCGGCCACAAGCTGTGTGACCACACCATCAGTCACAACACTCGCATGGACAAGAAGTTCGAGGGCTACCAGTCGGAGCAGATACTCGATGCCCAGAAGATGATCGAGGAAGCGGCGGGCGGCGCCAAGGTGGAGTACTACCGGGCGCCGGGCGGTGCCTTCACCCCCTACAGCCGCCACCTCGCCGCGGACCACGGCATGCGCCCGCTCGGCTGGAACGTCGACAGCAAGGACTTCGAACGCAAGGGCACCGACACGATCGTGAACACGGTGGAGAACGAGGTGCGCGAGGGGCGGCCGACCGTTCTCTTCCACGACGGTGGCGGGGACCGCTCCCAAACGGTGCAAGCGCTGGAGGAGTTGCTGCCGTGGATGAGGGAACAGGGTTACGGCTTCGGTTTCCCGCAGCGCTGAGCGCGAGCCTCTGCTGCTTGACGGAACACGAGCCCCTGCACGATCCCCTGCTGATCGACAGCCCGCCTCGCCGTACCCCCGGCGTTCCGCACCCGGGCGCCGATGAGTCGACCCGTCGGACGGTCATTGGCTTGTCGGGGTGAGCTGAATGCCGGGTTGGCACCGGGGTCCCACTGTCCGCGGCGTCGGAACACCTCGGCATGGCTGTCCGAAACCCTGCTGGTTGTCACGCACATGCGGGCGGTCACGTCGCGCCGCGGGCGCGACAAATGATCATATGGCGGTGCAAGGGCCGCTGTTCAGCTGGATCTGGCGCGGCCTGTGAACGGGACGGCGTAGTGCATCGCGACCATCGGGCGTCCTGCGGACCGTCACTGACTATCCCATCAGGAGAAGCGTTGAGAAGCGGAGCTCGCGTGTCGGCCGTCCTTTCCGGCATGGTGCTGGCGGTGACGGCGCTCACCGGCACCGGCACGGGCCAGGCTGAGGCCGCCACCGGGGCTCCACCCGAGGGCCCGGTGGCGGCCTGCTCGAAGCCGTACCAGAACGACTGGCGGCTCGGGCCGGATCCCTTACCCACCGAACTCCCCGTCCTGGGGCCGATGTTGAAGGGCTACGAGCGGACCGGCGCCGGAAGCCCGTCGCCCGAGGTGTTCCTCAAGGAGTGGACCACCTCGGACGGAGGGTGGAAGATGCCGCCCGACGACGGGTTCGACGGAACCAAGAACGTCGTCGAACTCCAGAAGGACGAGAAGTGGGACCGCTTCGGGTCACCGGACGGCTCGTATCTCGCGCCCGCGGGAACGCCGTACAGCCAGCGTTCGCTCTACCCGAAGAGCCTCAAGACGTACCCGAAGGACGCCGTCTGCAACTACCACACATACGTGGTGATCAAGCCATTCCGCGTCTTCAAGGGCCCCGCCGCCCCCTGGTTCGGCCAGCCCGGCGGAGGCCAGCAGATCAAACTCGACCACCGGGCCGACCCGCGATACCCCGAGGGCGGCAACGCCGGCGTCAGATGGCTGCTGGAGCACGGGTTCCTGCGGGAGACCACGGCTGAGTCCGTGAAGGAGGGGCAGGGGGGCGGCGGCCTTCGATAGGGCTGCATCCCGCGTTCACCCCTCGACCACCACTACATCGAAGGACCGCGGGCCGTGGACGCCTTCGCACGGGGCCAGTTCGATGTAGGCCGTGGTGGAAGGGCTGGCGATCCACGTGATGGGACGGCTGGGGGAGAGCCGGGGCAGGGCTTCGGCAAGGGTGCCCACCACCTGGTCAGCGAAGACCACGCAGATGTGCCGGTCCGGCAGCAGGGCCAGGGCCCGGCGGCCCAGGCGCGGGATGGAGTCCAGGGCGACGCCGCCCGTCATCGCCACGGCGGTGGCGCAGCTCATGATCGAGCAGTCCACCTCGGCGAGGCGCCGCGGTGTGAGGGCCGGCCCGTCGACGGTCACCTGGACGGCCGGGTCGATGCGGCTCAGCCACTCGTCCGGGATGTCCCAGGGGACGGAGACCGTACGGGCCCGGTGGTACCGGGTGAGGTCGGCCAAGGCGGTGGCCGGTTGGCCGGGCTGGACTCGGTGAACCCGGGCCTTGTGTTCGCGCAAGTACGTGGTCATCAGGTCGAGGTCGGGGGGTGCCGTGCGCAGGTAGTTGCGCGGCACCGGCGCGCTCTCGTCGGCCGGGGCACATCGGCCAGCGCTTCGTCCACCCGAGCGGCGGCGATCCGGATGACGAACCGGGAGGCCTCGTCGTGGCCTCAGGGTGTGAATGGCCTTGATGATCCCGCTTCATGAAACCTGGCACCGCTGAAATCGCCATGCCCCCGGTAACCATCCCCTATTTGGCCGTCGAGGTTGAGGTCGACGACCGGGCCTTGGATGGGGAGCGCCGTTCCGAGAACTAAATCGGCACGGCGCTCCCAGCCTGCCCTAGCGAGGGCGGCTACAAGGTGTAGTCGGCGAAGCCGTCGTAGATGAAGTAGTCACTCCCCTGACTCACCGGAACGTATGCCCAGGCGCTGTTCCGCGCTATGAACCCGGATCCGCTGCTGATCTTGACGTAGCCCTTGAACCAGTAGTTCGGGTAGACGCGGGGTCGGGTGCCGGCCCGGAACCAAGGCGTGCAGGTATAGACGTTGTTCTGGTTGTTCCCGCACACTCGGGCGTCGGGGTAGTACCTGGTTGACACCCCGACCATTTGCCCGTTGTTGCCCGCGTACGCCGGGGCCGCGCCTATGAGCGAAACCGAGGCGAGTGCGGCGGCAGATGCCCCTACCGCCAGCTTCCTCCCGAGCCCTTTGCCGCGAGACACCCGACTGTTCTCTTTCGAGATTGTCGTCTCCTTGCCACGAAACACGTGACCATCCTCTTTTGGGTTGGCCGCCCTTCAGCGGCACCGGTCGATCACCGGCAGCCGACCCGTTCGGCTGCCCGGAACGCCTCCCGGTGTCCACGATTCAATTGGGTGAATGCAAATACGGCAAGCAGCTCTTTCACGCTGTAAGAATTCCGCAAGATTTAATTCGTGAATCTTGATCAACTGCCGCCGATATCGATTTGGCCAGCGACTTTTCCAAGCGGTAATCACTCTGTAAGACCAGGCAACTGAATCCTGATCGACTGCGGGTTGGGCGCTGCGGACTGGACCCTTTTCATCCTGAATAACTGCAGGTCATCGGGATGTGAATGGCCTTGATGATCCGGTTGGTGCGGTTGGTGGAAGCAGCGTGCCTGTCTCAGGACGCGCCAGGTTTTGAGCTGGGCGAAGGCGCGTTCGTCTGGTGCGCGGTGTTGGGCGTGGTCGCGGTTGAACTGCTGGTGGTGCTCTGGCTGTTCGCGGTGGTGGTAGTAAGGGGTGCGGAGGGTGGCGTCGGCGCCTTGGTTGGCCCGGTCGGCCAGGACGAGGATCTCCCTGGTCGGACATGGTTGGATGATTCCGTGCATGCGGGCTGCGGTCAGGTCGTGGGTCCGGCCCGGCAGGGCACGCGAGAACCACAGCGGTGTGCCGTCCGGCCGGGCGATGACCTGCACATTCATGCCGTGGTTCCAATGTTTCTGGGAGTAGTCGGGCTCGTCTTCCTTGATGCGGTCAGGGGGATCAGGGTGGCCGTCAACGGCGTCGAAGTCGGCTTCACCCAGGCCGACAAGGGCCTCCCGCAGCCCTGGGGCCCACGCGGCCAACACCTCGAGCGTCTCGTCGACGTACCGCCAGGCCGTTGCTTCAGAGACACCGAATCCGGATCCGGCCTGCGCGAACGTTTCGTTCTTCCGCGGGTGGGCGAGGGCGAGGAGGGCCCTGTTTGAAGCAACTCGGCCTGCGCCAGGGTGAGTTGATATCCCGTCTGCGGGCGTACAGCAACCATGCGACGTGCTCGACGTGCTCGACGTGCTCGGCGTGCTCATACGGGACGTCGAGCATGGCAGGAAACGGAACCGACAGAGCCCCCCGGCCGCTGGTGTGTTGAGTGATGTCACCACCCCAACGGCGAGGGGCTCTGCCATGTCACCCACCCCTCTGACCAGCCTCTTTCGCTCCTCAGGGACAGGATGAAAGAGGTTCACTCACAGATCGCACCCATCACTCATCGAGTAAAGAAGTCTCCTGTCACCGTTACCCGACCGGCCACCTCGATCAACTCCACTACGGCACCGCCCTCAAGACCGGCTGGCCGATCACCGTGGCGCGGCCCGCGTTGATAGAGCAACCTTTCGTCAGGCAGCGGAGGTCTCCGACCCCGGCAATCACCTGGCTGAAACCACATCATCAACGCGGTGTGGTCTCCAGCAGCTTGGGGCAAATCACGGAGTGGACCACAGACTTGCCGCGGGGGGCGGCGCGCGGGCACTGATTGCCGGGCTGGAGGGCTCGGCCCAGGGGGGAGCGGGGATGCGGTGGAGAGGTTTCGCGATGGTGTTCAGCGGCATGCTGGTCGCCACGACGATTGCGGCGGGGGCCCTGCCGCCGCGGCGGCGCCGTATGCGCGGGTCGCGGATGCGCCGCGCCCTCCGCAGACCGTGGTGGAGCCGCTGGTGACCGGGGACCCGTGCATGATCCAGAGTCGCGTGCGGCCGAACGGGCAGCAGGGTGATTTCGACCTGGTCGTGCTGCAGGGGAACGCCCTGGTTTTCTACTCGCACGACAACGCCGATGTGAACTATGCCTGGACTCGCGGTCCGGTCATCACCGACCGGGCTACAGGGCCCGGGGGCCTGATCGAGAGCGACTACACCAGCGGTGGACTGCCGAACCTGGAGGTCGTCGTGCCCGAGAGCGGGCGGCTCGTGCACTACTGGCGGGCGGGGACGGGCGGCGCGTGGCACGACGGCGGGGCTTTCGGATCGGGGATCTCCGACAGCCGGCCCGCAATCATTCAGAGCGACTTCCGCAGCGACGGGCACGGCCATCTCGAAGTCGTCGCACGGCAGGGTGACCATCTGGCAGCCTATTGGCGAGACACCTCCGCCTGGCATCCGGCCGCGACGTTCGCCTCAGGAGTGTCGGGCGGTCCTGCCATGATCCAGGGCGGCTTCGGGGGAGACCACAAGAACTTCGAGGTTGTGGTGCCGGAGGGTGAGCATCTTGAGCACTGGTGGCACGACAACTCCGACGTGAACAAGCCGTGGCAGGACGGAGGGTCGTTCGCCTCGGGGGTGACGGGATCACCGTCGTTGATCGAGAGTGGCTTCGGCGCGGGCGACCGGCCAGGCAACTTCGAGGTGGTCGTGCCGGGGCCGACCGCGCCGTCACCCACGGGCGACACCCAGGTGGCGGGCGGCTTCTCCGGTAACGAGCTTGAGCACTGGTGGCATGACAACTCCGACGTGAACAAGCCGTGGCAGCCCGGCGACCAGCAGATCGCCTATCGGGGACGTAGTGAGAAGGTCTGCCAGCTCACCGGCAACGTCGACAGCGAGCAGCGATCGTCCACCACGAACCTGACCGGGCTCCGGGCGAACGTGCAGGGCACCGACCTGGGTTATCCCGTGGACGACGGCTCGACGCTCACGCTGCTGTTCGGCGACACCCATCCCGCCGCCTTCGAGGGCGACAAGGAGAGCGGCTATGACGACGCAGTCGCGATCAGCCAGGACACGGCGCCGCCGAGCTACGCGTCCTGCCTGCACCTGAACTACCCCACCATGAACACGTTCCCGTTCCCCACCTATCGGCCGGCCATGGTGATCAACCCGTCCATCTACCAGGGAATCTTCAACGTGCCGGCGAGCGGCTTCGTCAGCGGCGGGCACCAGTACGTGATCTTCTGGACCAACCACTGCGCCGGACAGGGCGCCGACCCGAGCCAGTGCGAGAACGGGCACAAGCCGGGCGTCAATCAGCGCGGTAACGCCGTGATGACCCAGTACAACCCGGCACTGGGCGAGTACAAGAACCTCTTCCAGCTCGACGGCAGGTTCACCTACACCGGGTCACTGAACACCGAGCACCTCGCGGGAGCACCGGCCGCAGACCCGCGCGGCACCTACATCTGGGGAGTCGGACTTTACCGGTCCAGCGATCCGATCATGGCCTACGTGCCGCCCGGACCGGTCACCAACGACCTCAACTGGCGCTACCTGCACATCAACCCGAACGGGACACGGTCCTGGGTGAGCGACATCAGGCTCGCCTCTGACATGTTCGCCGGCAGCACCCAGGACAAATGCGTCGGCGAGTCGTCCATCTCCTGGGTCGCACCACTGAAGAGCTGGCTCATGCTCTACAACTGTGACAGCAAGATCCAGGCCAGGTTCGCCGACTCCATCGCCGGGCCGTGGTCAGCGCCGTCCACCATCTTCGACCCCGTGGCCGACAACGGGCTCTGCCACTTCACGCACGAAACGACGCGGCACTGCGACCCCGTCGCGGACGGCGACTGGAAAGGCGACCCCTACGCGCCGTACATCCTCAGCCGCTTCACGCGCGCCGACCCGGCCGACCCCTACGCCGCCGACATCGACTACGTGATGTCCACCTGGGACCCGTACCAGACAGTCATCATGCACACGGTGATCACGAAGGGGCACCCCAACAACTGAGCACCCGGAGCGCCAGGGCCGCGCGCGGCCGGAGGTGCACGTCGGCGCCCGACTGTTGATCGTCTCAACATCACCGGCGCCCACTGGGGCCTGAAGGGGGCCCGAGCCGTCCTCAGCTTCGGCATCCTGACCGAGGCGCCGGCCGCGGTGGCCACCGCCCGCGAGGCGGGCTGGACGGCCGGCATGTCGCATCGCTCGGGCGAGACGGAGGACACCACCATCGCGGACTTGGCGGTGGCGACCGGCTGCGGCCAGATCAAAACGGGCTCCCTCTCCCGCTCGGACCGTACGGCGAAGTACAACCAACTGATCAGGATTGAGGAGGAGTTGGGTGACTCGGCACGGTTCGCGGGTGGGGCTGTGCTGCGGCAGAGGCAGGGGGTGCCCCGGCCGACGTGATTCGGCTCCGGTCGCGATCGGCCGGGGGGCCGTACTCGTGCGCCGGTGGCCGACTCCGCCCGGCTGCCCGTTCCTCCCCGGTCAACCGGCCGGACTCGATACGGCGGGAGCCCTCATCCCCTCCTTCTCCTCCGCCCGCTGACCCGGACCGGACCTCTTGACGGCGTGCGTACCGATCGTCAGGCAGCACAGTGACGGCCAGGCGAGGAGGGCGACGGGGTAGATCGCGTAGCCGACGCGGGTTGCGGGGGACAGGGCTATGGCCAGCAGCAGGCCCCAGCCGAGGCGGTGGGCGGCGGCGGCAGCGGTGCGCGGCGGGCGGATGAGGAGTGAGGTCGCGACTCCCGCCGCGCTCGCGGCGATGAGTGCCACGGCGACGCTCTTGCCGTGCGGCAGTGTGGCGACGAGCAGATGGCCCAGCAGCGGGCTTTCGGCCGATGAAGTGGTGGCGCTCAGTCCGAATAGGTAGAGGACGACGTTCTGGTAGAACCCGGCGGGGTCGACCAGGAGCGGGGGCAGCACGGCGAGCGCGCCCACCCCCGTCGAGACGGTGAGGAACTTCCCCGCCGGGCGGCGGCCCCCGGAAGCCATCAGCAGGGCGGCGACCACGGGAATCGCCGGCCACGCGGTCCACTTCAACGCCGCGGCCACGCCCAGCGCGACACCGGCAGGACCGGGGCGTCCCCGGTGTGCGTAGGCCAGGGCGAGGAGCAGGAGCCCGACCACCGGCGGATCCACGCCACCGAAGGTGAGGGGAAGCGCGACCAGGGGGCATGCCGTCAGCCACAGCACGCGCGCGGCTGTCGCGGAGTGACGTCCGTCGCGGGGCATCCCTTGCATCGTCACGCGCATGGCACCGATGGCCGTGGCCAGATAGCCGACGAGGAACCACAGCCGGGTACTGGTGAGCAGGCCGTTGCCGAACAGCACGCGCGGCAGCCCGAAGAGGGCCATCCCCGGCAGGTACGGGTTGAAGTCCCGCACCTCGACAGGGTGGTGGTGATAGGGGGTTCCGGAGGAGAACAGGAGGCCGGCCCCGCGCTCGACGACCCCCACCTCCATCTGCTCAAGACCGGCGGCCGTCAGCCACACCAGCGGCACGGCCACCGTACCGAGCACGGCGATGACGCCGGCCGTACGCGACCAGCGCACGGGTGATCTCGCCGCGGCGAGAGCCGCGCAGAGGTAACCCACCGCGGCGATGAGACCCCAGGTCCGCTGGGAGGTATGGACGGGCGAGGCCAGACCAACCACCAATGCGGCTACGGAACTTGCGGCCAGCGTCGGCCGATCCCAGCGCCGTCCCGCCGTGCGGAGGCGGGGGAGGGAGCGGGCGGCGTCGGCCGTCTGCCGGGATATGTGCATCAGCATCAGTGGCCAGCCGTTCAAGAGCACCCGGGCCGGTGGCGGCACATGGCCATCTCGGCGGCGTCGGGCAGGGGGCGGTTCATGAGCACGGCCGACTATACACAGCATGTATACGTGCTATGTATAGTGGCGTCATGTTCAGCCAGCCGGGCACCGGGCGCCCGGACCGTCTGGTGAGGACGCGCATCCCCGACCACAAGCACGAAGCGACCTGGCCGATCGGCTGATCCGCTGCAGGTCCGCGACGCCGCACTGTTCCATCGTGGGGCGTATTCCGACGGCTGGAACCCACAGCACAAGCCTCGACAAGCTCCGCAAGCTCAACAGCCTCGGAGCGCTCCACAGCTCTGAAAGGCATCCGGCACCCATGGCGCCCGCCGCCCACTCTTCCCCCCCTCCTCTCCGCGCACGACCTGCGCAAGGCCTACGGGCCGACACACGCGCTCGACGGCGCCGAGTTCTCCATCCGGGCCGGTGAGGTCGTCGCCGTCATGGGCCCCTCCGGGTCCGGCAAGTCGACACTGCTGCACTGCCTGGCCGGCATCGTGCGGCCGGACTCCGGCACGATCACCTACGACGGCCGTGAGCTGACCGCGATGAGCGATGCCGAGCGCAGCGCGCTGCGACGCGGCGCGTTCGGCTTCGTGTTCCAGTTCGGACAACTCGTGCCGGAGCTGACCTGCGTGGAGAACGTGGCACTGCCATTGCGCCTGGCAGGCGTCAAACGGCGGGTGGCACATGAGACGGCACGCACGTGGATGGCGCGTCTTGAGGTCGACGGCCTCGCGGCCCAGCGGCCCGGGGAGGTCTCCGGTGGCCAGGGCCAGCGCGTCGCCGTGGCCCGCGCCCTGGTCACCGGCCCGCGCGTGCTCTTCGCCGACGAGCCCACCGGCGCGCTCGACTCCCTCAACGGCGAACGCGTGATGGAACTGTTGACGGAGGCGGCCAGGGCCACGAACGCAGCCGTCGTGCTCGTCACCCACGAGCCGCGCGTAGCCGCCTACTCGGACCGCGAGATCGTCGTCCGCGACGGCAAGTCCCAGGACAAGGGGCGCGTCCTGTGAACCACTGGATACGCCTCTGGATACGCGACCTCGCGCTGGGCGCACGCTTCGCCGTCAGCGGGCGGGAAGGCTGGACGCGCACCCTGCTCACCGCCATCGGTGTCGGCCTGGGCGTGGCGCTGCTGCTCCTCACCACCGCGATCCCCCAGGCGATGCAGGCCCGCGAGGCCCGCGCGGGCGACCGAGCCGACGTGGTCTTCGCCGCCGGGCCCCCGATGCCCAAGGCCGACAACACGGTCCTTGTCGCCCGCACCGATGACGTGTACCACCAGCACGCCGTGCGCGGCCGGCTCGTCATGCCCGAAGGACCGAGCGCACCCCTTCCGCCGGGCGTGTCCGCCTATCCCGGACCCGGTGAGATCGTCGTCTCGCCTGCTCTCAAGGAGCTGCTCGCCTCGGACGACGGCACGCTCATGCGCGAGCGGCTCAACGCCCGGGTCGTGGGCACGATCGGGGACGCGGGTCTTGAGGGCCCGAAGGAACTCGTCTACCTCAAGGGCAGCGACACCCTGACCGCCGGCCACCTGGTCGACCGCATCAACCGGTACGGGGACTTCGACAAGGGAGGCACGTCCGCGGACCGGCAGGACCCGGTGCTCCTGCTGCTGGTCCTGGTCGTCTTCGTGGTGCTGCTGATGCCGGTCGCGATGTTCATCGCCGCCGCCGTACGGTTCGGCGGCGAGCGGCGCGACCGCCGTCTCGCCGCGCTGCGCCTGGCCGGCGCGGACCAGCGGATGACGCGGCGCATCGCATCGGGCGAAGCCCTGGCCGGATCTCTGCTGGGCCTGATCGTCGGCGCTGGGTTCTTCCTGCTGGGGCGCTCCTGGGCCGGTCACATCGAGCTGTTCGGCGTCAGCGTCTTTCCGTACGACCTCGACCCGGCACCGCTCCTCGTGCTCCTCGTCGCGGCCGCCGTACCCGTCCTGGCGGTCGCCGTCACCCTGTTCGCGCTGCGCCAGGTGGCCATCGGCCCGCTCGGTGTGGTCCGTACCGCCAAGCCCGCCGCGCGCCGCCTGTGGTGGCGTCTCCTGCTGCCGCCAGCCGGCATCGCCCTGCTCGTCCCCATGCTGGGCAAGGGGCGTACGCATGGTGAGTTCAACCAGGCCATGGTGGTCGGCGGCATCACCCTGCTCCTGATCGGCATCACCGCGCTGCTCCCGTGGGCCGTGGAAGCCGTCGTGGCCCGCCTCGGCGGCGGGGGCGTGTCGTGGCAGCTCGCGGTGCGACGGCTCCAGGTGGGCAGCGGCACGGCCGCGCGCCTGGTCAGTGGCATCGCGGTCGCGGTGGCCGGAGCCATCGCCCTGCAACTGCTGTTCTCCGGCGTCCAGAGCGACTACACCCGCTCCACCGGGGTGGACCTCAGCCGGGCCGGCATGCGGGTCGCGGTGCCCGAGTCGCCCCGTGCGAGCGAGCAGATGGCACGCCTCGTCGACACCTTGAAGCGCACCCGGGGCGTCACCTCCGTCACACCTCCCGTCACCGGCGCGACGGTCGGCGACGCCAAGGCCGACCCGAAGGCGAGCGCGAACGTAACGGTGGGGTCCTGTACGGCACTTCAGGAGATCGCCGAGCTGCCGTCCTGCACACCGGGTGACGTCTTCGTGTCGTACACCGAGTTCATGGGGGAGGCCACGCGGAAACTCGCCGCACCCGGCCGCACGCTCTACCTCGCCCCCTCCTACCAAGGCGTCCAGGCGGCTGCCGCGCCCTGGAAACTGCCCGTACACCTCAAGGAGGCCACCCCGCGCGAAGACCCGACGGGCAACCACGTCAGCGGCTTCCTGGTCACGCCCGAAGCGTACGGGAAACCGGCGGGCGTGCAGCTGAGCGGGCACGCGTTCGTCCAGCTGGACCACACCGTCCCGGATGCCAAGGACCGCGTACGCAACGCCGTCGCGGGCGTGGACGAACTGGCCTCCGTCTTCGCCCTGGCCGCGACGGAACAGTCACCCAAGTTCACCTCCATCCGCACCGGACTGCTGGTCGGCGCCGTCTGCGTCCTCCTCCTGATCGGCATCAGCCTGCTCGTCGCCCAGCTGGAACAGCTCCGCGAACGCAGGAAACTGCTGTCGGCCCTGATCGCCTTCGGAACCCGCCGCCGCACCCTGCTCCTGTCCGTCGTGTGGCAGACGCTGATCCCCGTCGCCCTCGGCCTGCTGCTCGCCTCGGCGGTGGGGCTGACCCTGGGCACGCTGCTCCTGAACATGGCGGGCCAGCACATCACGGTGGACTGGGGCGTGGTCGCCACCATGACCGGGGTGGGCGCGGGAGTAGTCCTCCTGGTGACCGCGCTGAGCCTGCCGCCCCTGCTGAGGATGATGCGGCCCGAGGGGCTGCGCACGGAGTAGCTGGACCACCCTGCGGGGCCCGGTGCCGAGCGGAGGCACCGGGCCCCGTGTGGCGCGCGTCACCGGAACCTGCTCCCGGCCGCGGAGAGGAACTGGAAGTGAGGAGAAACGGACTGAGAGGTGTTCATGCGCGAGCGCATAAGAGCTGGTGACCGGGGGGCGTTCGCCGAGCTCTACGAGGAGCATGCGCGAGGGGTGTACAACCACGCCTTCCGGCTCACCGGTGACTGGTCGACGGCCGAAGAGATGATGTCCGAGACCTTCCTGGAGGCCTGGCGCACCCGGGCGAAGATCCAGCCGGACGGCGGGCCCCTGCGACCGTGGCTGCTGGGCATCGCCACCAACAAGGCGCGCAACGCCAACCGGCGGGCCCGCCGCCGGCTCGCCTTCCTGGCCCGTCGGACCGGCACGGACGAGGTCGTGGACTTCGCGGACGAATCGGCGTCCCGCATCGACGGCAGCCGCGAACTGGACGCCGTGCGCCAGGCGTTGACCCTGCTGCGCCGCCCCGAGCGGGAGGTCCTGGCGCTGTGCGTATGGGCCGACCTGGACTACGCCGAGGCCGGTCAGGCCCTCGGCGTGCCCGTGGGCACCGTGCGGTCCCGCCTCTCCCGCGCCCGCGCGCGGCTGCGGCAGCTGACCGACGAACAGCTCGGCGCGCGGCCCGTGCGCCCCCGGACCATCGACGCGCCCGTACACCACATGGCCGCCCCACTGGCCCTGGCCGTTCAGGAGGAAGCCCGATGAACACCACCGATCACCAGGAGCTGGCCCGGCTGCTGCCCGCCCCCGCCGAGCAGGATCTGCCTCCCGGCCGCCACCGTCACCACAAGGGCCTGCTCCTGCACGCCATCGACAGTGACCGGTCCCGGGCGCGCCGCCGGCTGTTGCACCCGCCCGTCGTGCTGCCGCTCGCGGCCGTGGCCGTGGCGGCGGCCGTGCTGATCACCGCCCTGCCCGGGACGCACCAGGACGACCCCACGGTGCGGGTCGAGGCCGCTTCTCCCGGCACCACACGCGGAGCGATGGTGCTGCTCGACCGGCTCGCCGCCGTGGCTCTGACGACCAGCGTCGGGCCGGTGCGGGACGACCAGTACGTCTACATACGCAGCAAGGCCACCGTCACGGCACACATCAAGCCGGTCAAGGCAGGCGGGCTCAAGGAACGGGAGGACTGGCGGCCGCAGGATCCACGCCCGACCGGTGACACCGGGGTCTACCGCGAAGACGGGAGGTTCGTACCCATCCACAGCGAACCCACGCCCGCGGGCATCGATCGACCCACCTACGGATGGCTGGCCTCCCTGCCCACCGATCCCGACGCTCTCTACCAGCGCATTCGACGGGAGACCTCGCCGATCAACGGCCAGGACTTCGATCAGACCGTCTTCGACTCCTTCGGCAACCTGTTGGGGATGACGGTGATGCCGCCCAAGACACAGGCTGCCCTCTACAAGGCCGCGGCGAAGATCCCGGGTGTGGTGGAGATGCCGGACGCCGCCGATGCGGACGGCCGCCACGGCCTCGCCATCGCCCGTGAGGACCAAGAGCGCGGCCAGCGCACCGAATGGGCCTTCGACAAGACGACCCTGGCGTTCCTCGGCCGACGCACCTACCTCACCAGGACCGATGAATGGGGCAAGAAGGGCACTCTGGTCTGGGCCGACGCGATCCTGGAACGAGCAGTCGTCGACCGGCCCCGCCAACTGCCGTGATCCGCATGCCGAGTTGATCCGCCCCGGCGGCCCCCCAGGGCGCAGGATGTGACCAGCGCCGGTGCTGTGAAGGAGAGGCGCCACGGCGAAGCCGTACGGGTCAGGGTCGACGGGCTCGGCATGGTGAGGAGGTCCGAGGTGGCCGACGTGCCGCGCATGGCCCACCGGCGGATGGGTCTCGTCCGCAGTGCCCGCGCGCTGCTGCGGGTCAACCAGCCCGACGGCTTCTACTGCCCCGGATGCGCCTGGCCGGAGGAGGCCAAGGTGCACACGGCGGAGTTCTGCGAGAACGGGTGCCAAGGCCGTGGCCGAGGAGGCCACCCGGCGCCGGGTCACCCCGAGTTCTTCGCCCGGCACAGCGTCGCCGAACTGCCCGGCCGGTCCTGGTCCCGCTCGACCACACCTCCGACATCAGCAGCACACCCGCGAACAAGTCCGTCGTCATCCGCTGCGAGCCGGACAGCGGACCGGACGCGGTCGCGGTCGTCCGAGGCGGGCTCCGCGTGCTGGCCGACTCGCCTTCTCAGCGGCTCCGGGCTGCCGCCCCGGCGACGGGACGCTGAGGACCGTCGTCGTACGGCAGCACCAGCGTGGCCACCGCCCCGCCGTCGGCGGCGTTGGTGAACGTGAGCCGTGCGCCCAGGACTTGGGCCTGCCCGACCGCGATGGTCAGGCCGAGGCCGTGGCCCATGTTGACGCCCTCGGTGCGGAAGCGGCGGGGGCCGTGCTCGATCAGGTAGTCGGGGTATCCGGCGCCGTGGTCGCGCACCGTGATCACCGGGCCGTCGACGGTGAGGACGACCGGGGCGCGCCCGTGCTTGTGGGCGTTCGCGGTGAGGTTGCCGAGCACCCGCTCCAGGCGCCGCCGGTCGGTATCCACCGTGATGTCGCGCACGACGTCGACACGCGTCTCCAGGCCCGAGCCCTCCACCATGCGCTCGAAAAGCGGCCCGAGCTGATGGGACGCCAGGTCCAGGGTCTCCGTGCGCGCGTCGAGCCGGGAGATCTCCAGGAGGTCCTCGGTGAGGGTGCGCAGGTCCGACACCCGGTCGCGGACGAGTTCGGTCGGGCGGCCCGGCGGGAGCAGCTCGGCCGCCGTGTGCAGACCGGTCAGCGGGGTGCGCAGTTCGTGCGCCACGTCCGCGGTGAACCGCTGCTCGCTCAACAGGCGGCCCTGCAACGACGACGCCATGGTGTCGAGCGCTCCGGCGACCGACGCCACCTCGTCCTGATGGCGCCCGGCGCCCCGGCCCCGCGGGTCGTCGACGCGTGCGTTGAGGTCGCCCGCGCTGATCCTGCGGGCCACCGTCGCGGTCGTGTGCAGCCGCCGGGTCACGCGCGTCACGGCGAACGCGCCGGCCAGGAGGGTCGCCCCGATCGCCAGCACGGACGAGTAGAGGATCGCGTCGTCGAAGCCCTCGATGGTGCGCGCACTGGAGGAGTAGTCGATCCGTACGGCCAGCGCACGCCCGCCGTCGACCGGTCCGGCGGCCCACATGACCGGGCGGGAGCCGACGGTGCCCACCATCGTGCCGCGCTTGCCGTCCGCCGCGAGGGCCTTGAGCGGCCCGGGCAGACCGCCGGGGTCCACGCCCGCGTCCTTGCCGGTCCGGCTCCCCGACTCGTACGCCCTCGTGGCGTCGGTCAGCCGTGCCAGTGCGCGTTCCTCCGCCTGGCCCACGACCTGCTGGGTGACCGAGATGTGCACGAGGGTGCCGAGCAGGGCGGTGAGGCCGCAGCACATCACCGTGATGAAGAGCGCGGCCTTCCAGGTCAGGGTGGCCGTCCAGGAGGGCAGCCGCAGCAGCAGGGCGTGTGCGCCGCGGCGGGCGTGGGCGAGGGGACGGCTCACGGCGTGTCCGGCGGGCAGGAGTCGAAGGGATCGCAGACGCCGTCGGGGCCCGGAGCGCCGGCGGGGGAGGCCGCACGCTTGGAGTCGCCGTCGGGGTGCGGCGTGGGGCGGGCGGTGCGGACGGATTCGTCGCGGGTGATCAGCATCGCCCGGTGCTGCCCGTCCCAGGACCACACGGTGTGCCGCTCGAACCCGGGAGAGCCGTCGGCGGACCGGACCACCACATCGCGTCCCGCCAGCTGGACGCCGACGACCATGCCGAACGTGCTCATGATCATGTCCAGTCTGCCCTGCCTCAACGCGTAGACGCGGAGGGCCAGTTGATGCTCGGGCATGCTGATGCCGACGACCAGGTCGTCCGTGCCGTCGCCGGTGAGGTCGCGGTAGTAGGCCTTGCGGACCGGGCACGTGCCGACGCCTGCCGTCGTGCAGGTGTCGATGGCGTTCGCTATCGCGCCGCCGTACGTGGCCAGCGGGTCGTCGAAAGCGGTCGAGGGGTGCGCCAGTTGGGCCTTGACGACGTCGACCGGGTTCACCGCATGCAGGTCCCCGCCCGGCACCGACACGCCCTCGACCGGCTCGGGCCGTACGTCGTTGTAGTCCGGGGCCGCCGCGGGCGCGGTCGGCTCGTCCGGCCAGAGCTGTGCGGGGGCGATCGCGGTCGGGGTGGCGCCCGCGCTGTGCAGGCCGCCGGGATGGCCGCAGCCCGTCAGGAGCAGTCCGGCCAGGGTGAGGACGACGAACGCCCGGAGAAGCGGATGGCGGGACGCGGCGCGTCCGGAGCGCCCGGCGGAACGGACCGCGCTCGCGGCCCGCCCGCTCCCCGCCCTGCTGCCTGTTCGGTTCACGCCTGCGGGGCCCGCTACTTGACGAGGTCGGCGTACAGAACGATGTTGTCCGTGCGATGGCCGTTCTTGATGGGGCCGCCACAGGTCAGCAGGCGCAGTTCCGGACGGTCGGTCTTCCCGTACACCTTCTCCGTGGGGAAGTCCTTCTTGTCGACCTGCTGGATCTCGCGGACCTTGAACGTGGCCGTGCTGCCGTCCGCGCGCGGCACCTCGATGCTGTCGCCCACCTTGACCTTGGCGACGTTCTTCATGAGCGCCGGGCCCTTGGCGGTGTCGTAGTGCGCGACGATGACGGACACGCCCTTCTGGCCCGGTGTCACCCCGCCGGTCCACCAGCCCGGCTCGTTCCCCTTGTCCGCCGGCGGCACCTGCAACTCCTGGTCGCCGTCCACGCCCAGATCCAGCATGGACTTCGCGTCGACGCCCGCCGACGGGATGCGCAGCCCGGTCGGCTTGGATTCCTTGAGCGGTGCGGCAGCGTTCCCGGCGACGGCGGACGCGGTGTTCTTCACGTTCACGTCGGGCGCCTGGTCGCCCGAGCCGCAGGCGATGAGGCCGACCCCAAGCGCCCCGGTGAGCAGGGCCACGGCCGCGAGACGACGGGTGTGCCGGGCCGGGCGCGGGGCCCGCGTCGCGACGGTGTCCGCCCGCCCGTCGACGCTGGGCTGGGCCATGCCGCGGTCGGCGGACGCTTCGGGGGTACTGGGCACGAGAACTCCTGCGAGGGTCGGCCGCCGGACGGATCGGCTCCGTCCGGCGGCCCGGGGGTGAGGGGAAGGTTGGCCGTACGGCCTGGGGGTCAGGCCTTGACGCGGCCGCGGCGCAGCATCGCGTAGCCGAGGCCCGCCGCGCCGGCCGCCGCCATGCCGCCGCCGGCGACGAGGAACGCGGGGTTCTGTTCCTGGACGCCCTCGGCGCCGGCCTTGACGCCGCCCTTCGGCGTGACGGTCTTGCCGCCACGCTGCTGACCGTCCTTCTTCTTGTCGCCCGTGTTCAGCTTCGGCTTGTCCTGCTCGCTGTGCCAGCCGTCCGGGTGCACGACGCCCACGAAGCCGTTGGCCTGGTTGAGTTCGTACTTGTACCCCTTGACCGTGGCGGTCGGGTTCTCGGCGCTCAGGTTCGCTATGCGCTGGCCGTTCATCGTGATCCACGCCCTGTAACCGCCCTTGGGCAGCTTGTAGACGTGCGCGACCGCGTTGTTGCTGAGCTTGAACTCCTGGGCGTCCTGCTCCTTCCCGTCCTTCTTGCTGTCGTCCTTCTTGCTGTCGGACGGAGCGGACTTGTCGGACGGAGCCGAGGGACCGGACTGCGACGGCGCGGGGGCGGGGCTGTCGGCGAAGGCCGCGGCGGCCGGTGCGAGCAGCGCACCGCTCACGGCGGCGGAGACAGCGACGGCGCGGACGAGGGCACGGCGATTGCTGGTCAAGAGCTCTTCCTTCTCACTACACACAACGAAACCCGTCTGCGCCCGACGGGCTGCCCGGCTGGTCGCTGGGAGGACTTCATCTGACCTCGACAACGTAAATGTCGCATATTGCGAAGGTTGCCCGGTGATGTAACGGTGCGCCATAGGGCTCGTAACAAACCCGATGGGTCTGGCCGGGCCGCGAAAGCGCCGCACCAGGGCTCTGACGGCGCGATCCCCGCAACATGCCGGTGGGGTACGGGAGTTGGCTGCGGCAGCCCGCGCCGAGGCGGACCGGCCCGGGAACGAAGTCACGTCCCGCAGGGCCATCAGTCCTTTCCCTGGTGCCTTATTGCTCCGCAAACAGTCAAGAAATTGCAAATAGCCTCGATCTCACGCGCTTGCCGGCGGCAGGCGGATCGCTCAATGGCGAGGGATGTGGGACACGCAAATGGACATGAGCGCGGGCAACAGGAAAGGGCTCAGCCTCTTCGCCCTGATCATGATCGGGATCGGCTCGATCTTCGGTTCCGGATGGCTCTTCGGGGCCGGTTCGGCCGCCCAGGTCGCGGGCCCGGCGGCGCTCGTCGCTTGGGTGATCGGCGCCGTGTTCATCGGCATGATCGCCATGTCGTACGCCGAAGTGGGCGCGGCCTACCCGATCCCCGGCGGCATGGCCCGCTACGGCAGCCTCTCTCACGGGCCCGTGCTCGGCTTCATCACGGGCTGGGCCGTGTGGATCGCGGTCGCGGCGCTCATCCCGATCGAATCGATCGCGGCCACCCAGTACATGTCCTCGTGGAGCTTCGGCTGGGCGCACCGGCTCGTCGACGGCTCGCACCAGCTCAGCGGCTTCGGCATGGCCGTCGCCCTGCTGCTCACCGTGCTGCTCTGGCTGACCTGTTACTGGTCGGTCCAGCTGCTCGCCCGCGCCAACACCGTGCTGACCCTGGTCAAGTTCGCGATCCCGGTGCTCGCGGTGATCGCGCTCATCGCGTCCGGCTTCCACCCCGGTAACTTCTCCACCGCGGCCGGATTCGCCCCGCACGGTTGGAGCGCGGTCCTGACCGCCGTGACGACCTGCGGGGTCGTCTTCGCCTTCAACGGGTTCCAGGCCGTCGTCAACCTCGGCGGCGCCGCCAAGAACCCGGGCCGTGCCATCCCGATAGCCCTCGTCGGCGCCCTCGCCCTCGGCCTGGTCATCTACCTCGCCCTGCAAGCCGCATTCATCGGCGCCGTACCGCCCGAGCAACTGAAGGGGGCCGGCGGCTGGGCGGGCATCAACTTCAACTCGCCGTTCGCGGACCTCGCCAAGGTCCTGATGCTGCACTGGGTCGTCACCCTGCTGCAGTTCGGCGCGTTCGTCTCACCCGCAGGCTCCAACATCGCCAACGTCGCCTCCTCCGCGTACATGGTGCAGAACCTCGCCGAGACCGGCTTCTTCCCCAAGCGGCTCAAGGAGACCCACCCGGTGTACGGCACCGCGCGCCCGGCGATGTGGGTCAACCTCACCTTCTCGGTGCTTCTGCTCATCACCGTCGGGCACAGCTGGAAGACCCTCGCGCCGATCATCTCCGCCGCCATGGTGATCTCCTACCTCATCGGCCCGGTGGCGCTCGGCGTCTTCCGCCGCACCAAACCCGGCCTCAAGCGGCCCTTCAGGCTCCCCGCGGCCCGCGTACTCGCACCGCTGACCTTCGTGTTCGCGGCCTGCGCCCTGTACTGGTCGAAGTGGCCCAACACCGGCATCGTCACCACGCTGACCCTGCTCGCCGCCCCCATCGCCGCCGTCGTGCTCACGCGCAAGGGCGAGCACGACCTCAAGCGGCACTTCGCACCCGCCTGGTGGATGGTCGGCTTCCTCGTCACCGTCTCACTCCTGTCCTACCTGGGCTCCACCGAGTTCGGCGGCAGCGGGGTGCTGCCCGGCGGCGTCGACATCGCGCTGGTCGCGGTGATGGCCCTTGGCTACTACTACCTCGCGGTGAGCGCCGGCGTGCGGGCCCACCACGCGGGCCTGGCCGAGCCTGACCCGGCGCCCATCGCGGGCGCCCCCTCCGCAAAGGAGTTCCCCGCCCGGCAGCCTGCCCGGGCCTGATGGGCCGTCGGCTCGCCGGTGCGCCTGCGCGCCCACGCCGCGGACGGCGCCTTACGGCCACGGACTCGACCTGAGCGACAAGGGCGACGAGGACCGGGACGGCGGAGCCGATAGTGGTCTGCGGCGCCACGCCGCCGTTCGACCGAGCCGGGAGTAGTCCCTTGGAACGACCGGCGTGCTCTGGGTGCGACGTAGGGCTGACGACGCATTCACACCCTCAGGGCTACGGAGCGAGGGGGACGCGGCGCAGAGGATGGGGGGAGCCCGCCGCCCCTTTCAGCAAGTCCCGGAGCCTCCATGCCGCAGGCCGCGCACGCCCCACTGGACACCCCCACCACCGGCGCCGCCGCTCGCGCCGAAGACCTGAGCAAGGTCTACGGCCAGGGCGAGACACGCGTGGTTGCCCTGGACCAGGTCTCGGTCGACTTCGCCCGCGGCAGCTTCACAGCGATCATGGGGCCATCGGGTTCGGGCAAGTCGTCGCTGATGCACTGCATGGCGGGCCTCGACGCCGTCTCGTCGGGCTCGACGTGGATCGGCGACACCGAGCTGACCCGCCTGAACGACCGGCAACTGACCCGGTTGCGGCGCGATGAGGTCGGCTTCGCCTTCCAGGCCTTCAACCTGCTGCCGAGCCTCACGGCGCACGAGAACATCACGCTCCCAATGGCGATCGCGGGCCGTACGCCCGACCGGCGGTGGCTCGACACGGTCGTGGAAACCGTCGGCCTCTCGGGCCGTCTCACCCACCGCCCAGGCCAGCTCTCCGGCGGCCAGCAGCAGCGGGTCGCCGTGGCCCGCGCCCTCGCGTCCCGCCCCGAGATCATCTTCGCGGACGAGCCGACCGGCAACCTCGATTCCCGCTCCGGCGCCGAGATCCTAGGCTTCCTGAAGAACTCCGTACGGGAGTTGGGCCAGACCGTCGTCATGGTGACACATGACCCAGTGGCCGCCGCCCACGCGGACCGTGTGGTCTTCCTCGCCGACGGCCGCCTCACCGACGAACTGACGGAGCCGACCGCCGAGGGCATCCTGGACAGGATGCGGCTCTTCGAGGCCAAGGGGCACATCGGCTGACGTAGCGCAGACCCACCCGCCCGCCCCGGCCCGAGAACCGAGATTCCCACCATGCTCCGCACAGCCCTGCGCAACGTCCTTGTCCACAAAGCCCGATTGAGCATGACGGCCCTCGCCGTCATGCTCGGCGTCGCCTTCGTCGCGGGCACCCTCATCTTCGGCGACACCATCACGGCGGCCTTCCGCGGCGCCTCCGCCAAGAGCCTTGACGGCGTCGCGGTCTCCGTACAAGCCCACGAGGCCCCGACGGGGCGGGCCCCCCAACAGAAGGACCAGGAAAAGCGGTCCACCGCCCTTGACGACCAACTCGCTAGCAAAATAGCCCAGTTGCCCGGCGTCAAGTCGGTGCGCCCCACCGTCAACGGCCGCGCGACCCTGGCCGACAAAAAAGGGCGCCCCGTCAACGCCGACAACGGCTGGCAGAACCTCGCAGCGAACTACGTCCCCCGTCAGGAGGACGGCAACGACGCCCGGTACCCCCTGAAAACAGGCCGAGGACCGTATTTCGCCGACGAGATCGTCCTGGATGCCGGCACCACCGACAAGGCCGGGTACGCCGTCGGCGACACCGTACGCTTCGCCATCGACGGTCCTGTCCTCACCAAGAAGCTGGTCGGCACTGTCTCCACCGACGACCCGCGCGTCACAGCGGGCGGCAGTCTCGCCCTCTTCGACACCCAGACGGCCCAGAACCTGTACCTGCATCCCGGTCAGTACGACGAACTGTTGGTCCGCGCCAAGGCCGGGACCAACGACCAAGTCCTGACCGACGAAGTCCAGGCGCTGCTCCCCAAGGACCAGGCGACGGCCACCAGCGGTGCCCAACTCGCCGCCCAGCAGGCGCGGAAGATCGCCGAGGACACCAAGTCACTGACCAAAATGCTTCTGGTGTTCGCCGGAATCACCCTGTTCGTGGGTGTGTTCATCATCGCCAACACCTTCACCATGCTGATCGCCCACCGCACCCGCGAGATCGCCCTGCTGCGCGCGGTCGGAGCCTCCCGACGCCAGGTCGTGCGCTCCGTCCTCGCCGAAGCGGCGCTGCTCGGGTTCGGCGCGTCGATCGTCGGCTTCGTGCTCGGCCTCGGCATCGCCTCGGTCATGCGGCCGCTGCTCAACGCGGGCGGCGCGGGTCTGCCCGACGGGCCGCTGGTGATCGGCCCGAGCCCGGTGATCTCCGCGCTCGCCGTCGGCATCGGCGTGACCGTCCTGTCGGCGTGGCTGCCTTCCCGCAAGGCTGCCAAGGTCGCCCCGGTCGAGGCGATGAGCACCGTCGACCTCGCGCCGGCGCCGCGCGGTCTGCTCATCCGCAACGTCCTCGGCCTAGTGATCGGCGGCCTGGGCATCGCCGTCATGCTGTACGTCTCCACGCTCGAGGACGCCTCCAACAACAACCTCGAAATCGCGATGCTCGGGTCGGGGCTCACCCTGGTCGGCGTGATCATCCTGGCCCCGCTGCTCTCCCGGCCCGTCGTCTCGCTGGCCGGCAGGGTCACACCCCGGCTGTTCGGAGTGAGCGCCAAGCTTGCCAAGGAGAACGCGCTGCGCAACCCGCGCCGCACCGCCGCCACTGCCTCGGCCCTGATGATCGGTCTCACCTTGATCACCGGCATCACGGTGGCCGGGGTATCCACCCAGGAGGCCTCCGCCGAGATGACCACCCGGGGCATGGCCGCCGACTACCGCGTCGACAACACCAGCTTCAGCGGCCTCGACACCGACGCCGCCCAGAAGCTGGCGAAGGTCCCCGGTGTCGCCGCCGCGGCCCCGATGACCTCAGCCCCGGTGGACCTGAATGGCACGTACGCGACCATCACCGGCTCCGACCCGGCACGACTCGGCAAGATCACCGATCTCAAGCTGACCGGCGGCTCGCTCGGCGACCTCGGCCCGGGCCGGATCGCGGTCGCCCAGGACTTCGCGACCAAGCACGGCATCCGCGTCGGCGACACCCTGGACGCCAAGTACACCTTCGGCGGCGGAGATGCCGGGCGCCCCGCGCGCAAGCTGCGCGTCGTCGGCCTCTACGAGGCCAACCCGACCGTCAGCGACGCGCTCGGCACGACGGGCGACGTACAGCCCTACGCGTATGCCCCGAAGAAGATCGACAGCATCCTGGTCAAGGCCGAGCCCGGCAAGGCGCAAGGCTTGGAGAAGGGGTTGCGTGACGCGCTCGACAACAGCCCTCTGCTCAAGGTGCAGAACCGGGAACAGCTGACCAAGGCCCAGGCCGGCACCATCGGCCTCATGCTGAACATGGTCTACGGCCTGCTCGGCATGGCCGTCGTGATCGCGGTACTCGGCGTTATCAACACCCTCGCGATGTCGGTCTTCGAGCGCTCCCGCGAGATCGGCATGCTGCGCGCCGTCGGCCTCGACCGCACCGGCATCAAGCAGATGGTCCGTCTCGAATCGGTCGTCATCTCCCTCTTCGGCGCTGTCCTCGGCATCGGTACGGGCATTTTCCTGGCCTGGGCGGGCGGCAGCCTCACTGGCGGTGCGATGAAGACATACGAGATGGTCCTGCCGTGGGGCAGGCTCGGCTTGTTCCTGCTCTTCGCGCTCGTGATCGGCGTCCTCGCGGCGATCTGGCCGGCCCGGCGGGCCGCGCGCCTGAACATGCTGGAGTCGATCCAGGCTGGGTGAGCGGGATGCGCCCGGCGTGTGCGGCGGGGGTGGAGGAGCAGGGAGGGCACGCCGACGCGGGTCACGAGGTTCCCGGGGCATCGGGTGCCTCGCGCGGGGCGGTGCCAGGACATGCGCGACGGGCCAGGACACATATGCCGATCGTGGCAGTGGCGACCTGGGCACGCTGCAGAAGGCCGTGCCAGTGGGGTGCGTCCAACAAAATGGCGACGGCGACGACCAGAACGACATTGACGGCCAGAACGGTTGTCAGTCGGCTGTCCAGCCGCCCCCGGGAAGACGGGCGGAAGGACCACGCCCCGAGCGTGACCATGAGAAAGGTGTCCGACAGGGCGCTGAGCGTGAAATGCACACCGGTCTGGCTGGACAACTTCCCCTGTACTTCAGCCATTCGGCAGGCCGCATCGACGGACGGAGCGCACTCCATGGGGAAGAGCGCACTGAATCCGATCAGTGTCAGACCGAAAGCTGCAAGGGACACCAGACCTATACGATGCCACCACGGCAGAACGTCTTGCCGGCGGGTGAACGCGAGAACGCTTCCCGCGGTGATGAGGATTCCGGACGCTGTATCCCCCGCGATGAATATGTGCCTGAAAGGGCGGCCAAGGGATTCGAGTTCACAGATGAACGAATCCAGCTGGCTCAGTCCGGTCGGGAGGAAAAACTCGGCTATCCACGCCGAGTACAGAACGGCCCCGGCGGTGAGGAGCAGAAAGACCTGGTTGCCGCCGCGTGCTCCGGGAACCTGCTCCGTCCTGTCCAGGAGCGCATCTCCGGCGCGAACTGCGGAGGTGTCTGGGCCTGTTGGCGAAGCTTGTGCTGCCGTAGGGGGTGGGACCGTCGACGGGATGTTCATGTCCGAGGCGGGCTTGGCGGTGTTCGGCATGCGGAGAGACTTCTCTTGCTGGGCGTCAGGGATTGTCATTCCCCGGCCAAGGCGACTGCTTGAGGTGTGGTCTGCTGCTCTGACGTGCTGGCGGTGATGAGCGCAAAAGGGCTACCGCGCGCGGATACGCGTCGCCTTTGGGGCTGTCCTTTTCCTCGGGGAACGAGCCAGAGGGAGACTAACGGACTTTTCGGCCTGGAGGGGACGGGCCCGTAGCCGGGCGAGTGGCTGGGAGGACCGAAGAAGGAATGTTCACCGGTACGGCCCTCCGCGCGGGGCTTTGGTCCTCTTCAAATAAGGGCGTTCGGCTCTGATTCAGCTTTTATGGAACGGATGTGTTCCGGTAGCGCTCTAGCCCGGTGCGCGCGGCTCGGGCGGTGCGTCTGGGCGAGTGCCCAGGATGACTTCCGGCAGAGGGTTCTCTCGATCCATGGGGCTGACAAGCACCACCGTTCTGGCGTTGTCCGTGCTCTGCACGGTGCTGCTCTCCTTCCTTGTCGTATGGCAGTGGCCGCGCTTGGCAGGGCGGGGCTGGCGGCCGGTGGTGGCTCGGGTAGGTCTGGTGTGCGCGGTTCAGCTGCTGCTCTTCTCCTCCGTGGGCCTCGCGGCCAACAAGTCGCTCCTCATCTACGGTTCCTGGGCGGACCTGTTGGGCCGGCAGGACGGCATGGGCGTCCTCGGCTCCAAGGCAGCGGGAAGCCCTGGCGTGCACGTCGTCGGTCGGCAGAAGGTCGACGTTCCCGGCGCCGGAGAGCCCGGCATCGGCGGTGAGGTGCAGCGCATCGACGTGCAGGGCGCGCGGTCCCGGATTGTGACTCCGGCCTACGTCTATCTGCCGCCGGAGTACTTCCAGAAGGGGTTCGAGAAGAAGTCCTTCCCGGTCACCGTGGTGCTGACTGGCTACCCGGGGACGGCGGAAAACCTCATCAAGGGGCTGCGCTATCCGAAGACGGCGTGGACGCTGTCGAAGGAGAAGAGGACCCAGCCGATGATCCTGGTGATGATGAGGCCCACGCTCGTCCCCGGGCGCAACACCCAGTGCATCGACATCCCGGACGGCCCCCAGACGGAGACGTTCTTCGCCGACGACCTGCGCAGGGCCATCGGCGGCAACTATCGCGTCGGCACGAAGGCGCGGAACTGGGGCTTCATTGGCGACTCGACGGGCGGCTACTGCGCGCTGAAGATCGCTCTGGAGCACCCGGAGGCGTACGCGGCCGGCGTCGGTCTCTCCGCGGACTACAAGCCGGACTTGGACGCTGACTCGGGTGACCTCTTCCACGGCGACAAGCACCAGGAGAAGCGCGCCGATCTCCTGTGGGCGCTCGACCACCTGCCCCAGGGCAACTCCTCGTTCCTGGTCACCACGTCGAAGCAGGGTGAGAGCAACCTGGAGGAGACCAAGAAGTTCATCGCCAAGGTCAAGAAGCCCGCACAGGTCTCCTCAATCACCCTGGACAGTGGCGGCCACAACTTCAACACGTGGCGCCGGGAGATTCGGGTCTGTCCAATCAACGGCTGATCTTGGTTGTTGAGGTTCAGTTGTTGGCCGGGGTGAGCCGGCCTTCGAAGGCGATCTGGAAGGCGTTTAGG
>NZ_JBWKKJ010000032.1:0-33532 GCF_056431605.1 Streptomyces sp. NPDC045846
GACGACCGGCTCCTCCACGGCCCCGTGCTCGGTCATGGTCTCACTCATCAGGCGTCTCCTTGATCATCGGATCCGCCGTCTATTGGACACTCCCTCCCTCTGACCCGACGGATCCGGCTTCGGTGGCTTCGGCGAGTGGTCGGGGTCCGGTGCCGGGGGCGATGACGTGGAGTGTGAGGGCGCCGGAGAGTACGACGGTGCCCTCGTCCTCGGGGCCGACGGGGTCGGGGTCGGCGTCGTCGATGGGGTCGGCCGGGACGACGGGGTGGGGGTCGCAGTGGGGGTCGGGGCGGGGGGCGGGGTCGGTAGCTTCAGGTCGAAGGACTCCGTGGGGTTCGCCCCCAGGGCTTCCTTCGTGTACGCGGTCCAGATCTTCGCGGGGTAGCCGCCGCCGCCCGCGCGCTGGCCGCCGCCGAGGCCGTTGAGGCTGACCTGGCGCCCGCCCTCGCCCTCGCCGAACAGGCCCACCACGGTGACCAGTTGGGGCGTGTACCCGGCGTACCAGGCGGACTTGTTGTCGTCCGAGGTGCCGGTCTTGCCTGCTGCGGCCGCCGTGAAGCCCCCCGTGCGCACCGCCTTGCCCGAGCCGTTGTCGACGACGCCGGACAGGACGGAGGTCACCGAGTCCGCCGCGTCGCGGCTGATGGACCGGCCGGGCTTCGCCATGCCGAGACCTGGATCGGCGCCGCTGGCCCGCTTGACGGACTCCACGATCGTCGGGGCGTTCTGCTGCCCGTGGTTGTCCAGGGTCGCGTAGGCGGCGGCCATGTCCAGGGGGCTGGCGCCCATGGAGCCGAGGGAGATGGCGGGATGGTTGGTGAAGCCGCTGGTCGCGCTCATGCCCATGCCGGTCGCGGTCGCCTTGACCTTGTCGAGGCCCACGTCGACGGCCATCTGCGCGAAGACCGAGTTGACCGAGTCGTCCATCGCCGACTGCACGGAGATCCGGCCGTAGCTCCTCTGGTCCTCGTTCTCGGGGGCGAACGGGATGCTGCTGCCGCGCACCGGGCGCTTGTTGGTGCCGTCGTACACGGTGTCCGCGTCGATGCGCCGGCCCTCCTGCGTAGTGGAGTGGTGCTCCACGGCGGCCGCGAGGATCAGCGGTTTGAAGGTCGAGGCGGGCTGGAAGTCCTGGCGGCTGGCGTTGTTGATGTAGTGCTTCAGATAGTCGGTGCCGCCGTACAGGGCGAGCAGCTTCCCGGTCTTCGGGTCGAGGGACACCGCACCCGCCTGCACGGCGCGGTCCGCGGCCCGGCCGCTCGGGTTGATCTTGCTGGTCAACTCTGACTGGACTGCCGCTTCCAGCGCCTTCTGCTTGGCCGGGTCCACGGTCAGGGTGATGGTCCAGCCGCCCGCGTCGAGCTTCTGCCCGTCGACACCGCGGCGGCGCAGCTCGTCGTCGGCTGTCTTGATCAGATACCCGGTCTGGCCCTTCAGCCCGGCGGCGGGCTTGGGTTCGGCCGGCACGGGGAAGGTGAGCGCGTCCCGCGCCCCCTTGTCGAGCCAGCCCTGCTTGACCATGTTGTCCAGGACGTAGTTCCAGCGTTCCTTGACGCGCGCCTTGCCCACGTCGGTCGCACTCGCCCAGTCGTACTGGCTCGGCGCCTGGAGCAGCGCCGCGAGATAGGCGCCCTCGGCCACGGTGAGCTGCTTGGCGTCCTTGTTGTAATACGCGCGGGCGGCTGCCTGCACCCCGTACGAACGGCGCCCGAAATAGCTGGTGTTGAGATAGCCGGCGAGTATCTCGTCCTTGGTCGCCTCACGGTCGACCTTGAGCGAGATGATGAGTTCCTTCGCCTTGCGCGTGACCGTCTGTTCCTGCGAGAGGTAGAAGTTCTTGACGTACTGCTGGGTGATGGTGGAACCACCCTGGGTGCCCCGGCCCAGCGCGGTGTTGACGAGGCCGCGGACGGTGCCGCTGAGGGAGACCCCGGAGTCGCTGTAGAAGTCCTTGTTCTCGGCGGCCAGCATGTCGTGCTGGACGTCCTTGGGTATCGCCTCCAGCGGCACGGACTCCCGGTTGACCTTGCCGGTGCGGGCGAGGACCTGCCCGTCCTTGGTCATGTAGACGTTGCTCTGCAACGTCGCCGCCGCGTTGCCCTCGGGTACGTCGACGTAGAGGTACAGCGCGACGAAGGCGCCCAGGGTGAGCGCGCACACCGCGATCGCGTAGCCGAGCAGCTTGCGCCAGGTGAACCAGCGCCGCAGACCTTTGCGTTTGCCCCGCCCGGCCTTCCTGGTGCGGCGGGCCGCCCTGCGCTGGGTGCCTCGTCGTGCTGCGGCTCGGCTCATGATTCCCGGATCTCCGTGCGTCTACGTTCCGGCGCTCCGCGCGGCCCTGTGGCCGCCCCCGAGCACCCGAGGGGCTCTGTCCGGCGTCAGTCTGGCACAAATAGGAAGAAAGGCTTCCCTTGGGAGATTTTAAGGATATTTGGCTTATCTTCAGGCGGTTCGGGGCACACTGCACGGCATTCGCCGGCGCCAGTCCGGAAACCGAGCAGGAAAGGAGGGCGCATGCGCCACCTCGACGGCACGGTCCTCCCCGGTCGCAGTCCACAGCACCACGAGGGCGGTCACGGGTCCGGTGAGCCGCAGTTGGTGCGCCTCGATCCGCAGGAGCACCTCGCCTGGGCCGAAGGGCCGGAGGCCGGGGCCCTGGGCGGGGCTGGCTTCATGCAGATCCCGTCGTGGGGCCGGGTCAAGGAGGGCTGGGAGGCCCAGAGCGTCGGCTGGCGGATGCCGGACGGACGGATCGTGGGCGCCGCCCTGGTGCTGAGCCGCACCATTCCCCGTCTCGGCCGACGCTTCTGCTACCTGCCCGAGGGGCCGGTCATCGACTGGCGCACACCCGACCTGAGCCGGTGGCTCGACCCCCTGGTGGCCCACCTGCGCGCGCAGGGAGCCTTCGCCGTCCGCATCGGCCCGCCGCTGGACCACCGCCGCTGGGAGGCCGCCGCCATCCGCGACGCGGTCCGTGACGGCAGCGCGCGCCGGCTGCGCGACGTGCTGCCCGACCAGGTGGACCCGGTCGGCGCCACGGTCGCCGACCGCCTGCGCACCCTCGGCTGGCAGCCCGCCGACCAGGACGCCCAGCCGCGGTTCGCCTTCCGCCTGCCGCTCGGCGGCCGTTCCGCCGACGACCTGTGGAGCGGCCTCAACTCCCAGTGGCGGCGCAACGTGAAGAAGGCGGTCGCCTCCAAGGTGAGCCTGGAGGTGGGCGGGGCCGACGACATCGCGGAGTTCTACCGCCTCCAGCGGATCACCGAGGAGCGCAACGGCTTCAGCCTGGGCCGCCAACTCCCTTACTACCAGCGGCAGTACGAGGAGCTCAACGCCGAGCGCCCGGGCCGGATGGAACTGCATCTCGCCCGGCACGGCGGCGAGGTTCTCGCCGCGCACACCCTCATCACCGTCGGCCGGCGCGCCTGGTACCTCAACGGCGCCTCCGCCGACCACCGGCGGACCGTGCGCCCCAGCAACGCCCTGCAATGGTCGATGATCCAGAAGTGCCGCGCCGCCGGCGTCACCACGTACGACATGCGCGGTGTGCAGGACTGCCTCGACCCGGACGGCGGCGACTACGGACTGCTGCGCTGGAAGCTCGGCACCGGCGGCCACGTCGCCGAGAACCTCGGCGAGTGGGACATGGTGCTCAGCCGTCCCCTGCACCTTGCCTTCCGCGCCTATCGGGCCAGCCGCCACTGACCTCCCGCCGCCGGTCCCGCCCCCCTATTCTCCCCGCTGACGAAGGCCCTCGACTCACGTGAACCACCATCACGCCACCCACCGGATACCGGCCCCTCGCGCGAAGGCAACGGCTCTGGCCCTCATCACGGTCCCCGGACTGCTGCTCACCGCCTGCGGATCGGGCGAGAAGAAGCCGGCCCCCGTGGACGTCCCCCGGATGACGGTCACCCCGGCCGACGGAGCCCGCGAGGTCAAGCCGGGTGACCCCATAGCCATCCGCGTCGACCACGGCACGCTCGGCTCGGTCCAGGTCACCGCCCCGGACGGGAAGCCGGTCGGCGGCGCGATGCGCGACGGAGCCTTCGTGCCCGAGTCACCGCTCGCCACGAAGGCGACCTACCAGGTGCGGGTGACGATGAAGGGTGGCGACGGCAAGGAGACAGAAGCGCGCAGCAGCTTCACGACGCTGGAGCCGAAGACGACCGAGACCGTCACGGTGCTGCCGTCCAAGGGGTCCACCGTCGGCGTGGGCCAGCCCGTCTCGCTGACCTTCGACCACCCCGTCAAGGACAAGGCCGCGGTGGAACGCCGTCTCAAACTCACCACGGACAACAACACCGAAGGGTCCTGGGGCTGGGTGAAGGAGACCCTCACCGACAAGGACCGGATCGACTGGCGCCCCAAGGAGTACTGGAAGCCCGGCACCAAGGTCACCCTCCAGGCCGACCTCAACGGCGTCGACACCGGAGGCGGCCGCTACCTCGTCCGCTCCTACTCCACCGAATTCACCATCGGCAAGAGCCAGATCGCGAAGGTCGACCTGAACGCCCACCGCCTCACCTTCGAGCGCGACGGACAGGACATCAAGACGATGCCGGTCACCGGCGGCGACGAGCAGCACGAGACGTGGAACGGCAAGATGACCCTGATGTCGAAGGACGGCACCATCCGGATGAACTCCCAGACCGTCGGCATGGGCTCCGCCTACGACCAGATGGTGCAAAAGTCGATGCGGCTCACCGTCTCGGGCACCTACGCCCACCAGGCCGAATGGGCCGAGGCCACCATCGGCACGTCGAACACCAGCCACGGCTGCCTCGGCTTCACCACCGCGGATGCCACCTGGCTCTACGACGAGGCCCAGGTCGGCGACGTCTTCCAGGTGACTGGCGGCAAGGAGACGGTGGCCACCGGCAACGGGTACGGCGACTGGAACCTCACCTACGACCAGTGGCAGCACAACTCCGCGCTGCGGCAGGGGAACTGACGTTGACCACCGCGACCGAGGCCACGGCGCCGGATACCGCGCCTGACGCCGATCCGCCCGTCGGCCGTGGGCTGCGGCCCTCCCCGGAGTTCCTCATGGCGGCCGGCGCGGTGGCCTCCCGGGCCACCGGATTCCTGCGGGCCGCGGTCGTGGTGGCCGCCCTGGGCTCGGGCATGCTGGCCGACGGATACAACGTCGCCAACACCGTCCCCAACATCCTGTTCATCCTGCTCATCGGCGGAGCCCTCAACACCGTCCTGGTCCCGCACCTGGTGGCCGCCGCCCAACGGGACCCGGACGGCGGTGCGGCCGCGGTCGACCGGCTGCTCACCCTGCTCGCCGTCGCCCTGCTCGCCCTCACCGTGGCGACGACGGCCGCCGCACCGTGGATCGTCGATGCATACACGTCCTACAGCGGTGCCCAGCGCGAACTGACCCTGCACTTCGCCTACTTGTGCCTCCCGCAGATCTTTTTCTACGGCATGTTCACCGTGCTGGGCCAGGTCCTCAACGCGCGCGGCCGGTTCGGCCCCATGGCGTGGACCCCTGTACTGAACAACCTCATCGTGAGCGCGATCTTCGGCCTCTACCTGGTGTGCGCGGACGACGTCCGTACCGCCGGCGAGATGACCGGCGACCAGGTCAAGGCCCTCGGCGTCGGCACCACGCTCGGCATCGTCGTCCAGGCCCTTGCCCTGCTGCCCGCGCTGCACGCCGCCGGTGTGCGCTGGCGCCCCCGCTTCGACTGGCGCGGCAGCGGTCTCGGTGCGCCGCTCGGCACGGCGGGCTGGACCCTGCTCATGGTCCTCACCGACCAGGTCGGCTACTGGGTCGTCACCCGCCTCTCCACCCGGATCGCCGAGCACGCGGCCGCGGCCGGCGTGGGCTACGGCGTCGGCTACACCACCTACTCCAACGCGTATCTGCTGTGGATCGTCCCGCACGGTGTGATCACCGTGTCCCTGGTGACCGCGCTGATGCCGAGGATGAGCGAGGCCGCCGCGGCCGCCGATCTGCCCAGGCTGCGCGGCCAGGTCTCCGATGCCCTGCGCCGCAGCGGCGCGTTCACCGTCCCCGCCGCCTTCACGTTCCTGGCCCTCGCGCCGCAGATCGCCACCGTGGCCTTCGGGCACGGGCGCACCAGTCCCGGCGACGTACACGCCATCGCCCTCACCCTGATGGCCTTCGCTCCCGGCCTCGTCTGGTACTCGGCCAACTACGCGCTCTCGCGCACCCTGTACGCCTTGCGCGACGGACGCACCCCGTTCCTGCTCAACCTGATCGTGTTCGCCGTCAACGCCCTGGGGGTGACGGCCAGTTACCTCCTCCTGCCCACCCGCTGGGCAGTGATCGGCATGGCACTCTCCTTCGGCCTCGCCTTCACGGCGGCCGCCCTGGCCACGGCCTGGCTCCTGCGCCGCCGCCTCGGCGGCCTGGACACCCGCCGCGTCCTGCGCAGCCACGCGCTGTTCGCCGCCGTCTCGGCGTGTGCGGCCGCACTGGCCCATGGGATCGCCCACCTGGTGCCCCACTTCACGGGCGAAGGCTTCACCGGCACGTTGCTCGGCCTGGCGGCCGGAGCGGTTCCGCTGCTGGGCGCGGCGTTGTGGGCCCGGCGGCGGGTGTGACGGTGGGGGCTGCCGGAGCAAGCGCGGCGACGAGGCTTCCTGACATACCGATCGGAAGAACCCGGCGCCATCCGCGTCCGGCTCGACGCGTCACCGTTGGGGGCGGCCGTCGGTGCGGGCCCACTGGACAAGGCCGCGCCGTCACCCGTGCCGTCGTCGGTGTCGAGCACCTTGTCCGTGGCCACGTCGGTGACGACGTACCTCTGCCGAGTCCCCCGACGCCGCCGGCGTCAGGGCCAAGGCGACCGGACCCGGGGAACAACGGAGCCGTTCCCCGGAGCGAAGGTCCCGTGGACGGCGTCACGAAACCTGCCTGCGGCCCTTCACCACTCAGTGATTCCGTCCCCGATGGGCACACCCGTCTGGGACAGCTCCGCGTGGGCGACGGCGGAGGCCGAAAGGGCACGAACAACCGTGTGCCACCGGCGAGTTGGCTCCGCCCCGGAGCCGACCTCCGGCCCGTCCGCTGTCGCGCCCGTGCGCGCAACAGGATCCGAGGGGGGTCGGCTCATCGCGTCTACCATCATCCGGCATTCCTCTGCGAGGTGGCATTCAGCCCAGATTGGCTGATTGATGCCATCATGCAGAAAACGGCCTTAAAGGATGCCGAGGACCCTTAACTTCCTTTTGGGAAACGGTCAACTGCCGCCGTTCGCCTGCGTGCCATGTGCCCCCTCGGGCGAAGTCGGTTGTCTGGTAGGGAAGTCGGCCACGAACCGTGCTCCCTGTCCGGGCGGGGTCTGCGCTGCTTGCAGCGTGCCGCCGTGCCGGCGCGCGATGTCGCGGGCGATGGCAAGGCCCAGGCCGCTGCCGCCCGCGTCGCGGCTGCGGGACTCGTCGAGCCGGGTGAAGCGCTCGAAGATCCGCTCGCGGTCGGCGGGCGGGATGCCGCACCCGTCGTCCCGGACCTCCAGACGCACGCCGGACTCCATTGCGACGACCGTCACGGTGATCTCGCGCTCCGCGTGCCTGGCCGCGTTGTCCAGCAGGTTCCGCAGCAGACGTCGCAGTTGGCTCGGGCTGCCCCGCACGACGGCCCGCGTCGGCGCGCATACGGTGACGGTCAGTGTGCTGGCCGGGACCAGCTCGGTGACCGTGTCCTTGGCGAGGTCGGCCAGGTCGACGGGGGCGGTGGCGGTGTCGCATTCAGCGGGGCGGGCCAGGAAGAGCAGGTCGTCGGCGAGCTGTTGGAGACGGCGCACCGCAACGAGTGCCTCGCCGGTCGCCTGGGGCCAGTCGGTGCGTTCCGGGTGGGCGAGCGAGACCTCCAGATTGGTGCGCAGCGCCGCGATGGGGCTGCGCAGTTCGTGCGAGGCGTCGGCGACGAACCGGTGCTGCTCCTGGGCGGAGCGCTCCAGGCGGTCGAGGGTGTCGTTGGTGGTGACGGCCATGCGGAAGATGGCGTCCTTGGCTCTGGGCACAGGGACCCGTCGGTCGAGCTTGTTCTCGCCGATGACGGCGAGCTCGGAGCGGATCGCGTCCACGGGGCGCAGCGCGCGGCGGGTGGAGAGCCAGGCGATGCCCGCGACGAGGAGAGCGGCTGCCGGGATGCCCACGGCCAGCGGCAGGTCGAGGACGGAGACGGCGGCCTCGGCGGCGAAGGGGGTGACCAGGACGTACACGGTGTATATGCCGGGCCCGGAGTCGTTCCTGATCCCGGGGCCCGTGCCTTCGTCGGGTGCTCGGTCGAGCCGGTTGACGTAGCTGTAGACGCCGTACGCGGTGAAGGTGTTGCCGGACAGGCGGTTGCGGGCCTTGCCCTCGCGTTCCTCGAACCGCGCCTTCACTTTGATGTGCCAGCTCGGCATGGCTTTGGAGGGGGCCGGTGTGAACGGGTGGCCCACGGTGGACTGGCTCTTGAAGGGGTCGCCCGTGAGCACCGGGACACCTTGAGGGTCGAGCACGATGTAAGGCAGGCCCACCGTGTCCCCGTGGATGATCGGCCCCCCGATGTCCCGGTCCGCCGCGTTGTCCCGGGCGATGACCCGCGCCTGGTTCAGGGCCTGCCCCTCGGCCGCCGCCATCCGCGAGTCGTACACGTACTGTCGCAGCCACCAGGCGCCGGCGGTGGCGAGCAGCAGTGTGGCGAGCCCGGCGGCGACGGCGGTACGTGCCCCGGTCGAGAGCCGCGCGAGCGGGCTACGCACTGTCGTTGGCGAGTCGGTATCCGGCGCCGCGGACGGTCTCGATGGTGTGCCGTGCGAAGGGGGCGTCGATCTTGCGGCGCAGGGCGCTGACGTAGACCTCGACGATGGCGGGGCCGCTGTCGTAGGCCATGTCCCACACCTCGCCGAGTATCTCCGTCTTGGACCTGACCTGGCCGCCGCTGCGGGCCAGGCAAAGGAGGACGTCGAACTCCCTGGTCGTGAGGGAGATCTGGGTCTCGCCCCGCCCGCAGCGCCGAGCCCCTGGATCGAGCCAGAGGTCACCGGCGTGCAGCACCGTGTCGGGTGCGGTGCCAGCACCTCCGCGCCGGATGAGGGCACGCAGCCGGGCCATGAAGACGACGTAGGAGAACGGCTTGGTGAGGTAGTCGTCGGCGCCCGTGTCCAGCCCCTCGGCCTCGTCGTACTCGCCGTCCTTGGCGGTCAGCATCAGGATCGGCGTCGCCACCCCCGCCTTGCGCAGCTCGGCGCACACCCGGTACCCGTTCAGCCGCGGGAGCATGATGTCCAGCACGACCGCCTGGTACTGATGGCGCTCGGCGAGCCGGAGCCCCGTGATGCCGTCCGGCGCGATGTCGACGGTGTACCCCTCAGCCTCAAGACCGCGCCGCAACGCCGTGGCGACCTGCTGGTCGTCCTCCACCACCAGGATCTCCATGCCGCCCAGCATGCCAGATTTGACCGAACACATGAGAAACATCCTTTTGATGCGTAGTTGCCCGCCAATGCACTTTGTGTTGAGTCGTACGTGCTGTTGAGGGCGGCGGCATCGGCCGCAACGGGCCTCAGAACAGGGCGAATTCACCGATCCAGAGGCCCGGCCACTCGGGCCGGGACGCGTCCGCTACTTCTTGAGGACCGCTTCCATCACGGCCTTGGCGATGGGCGCCCCGAGCTTGCCGCCCGAGATCTGGGTGCGAGAGATGTCCGTCATGTCCTTGGGGTCCACGAACACCGCGACCGCGACGGGGGACGTGCCGTCGGCCTGCTTCGCGTACGAGACGAACCACGCGTAGGGCCGTTCCTCGCGGACGTCGGCGCCGTGCTGCGCGGTACCGGTCTTTCCACCGACCGTGAACCCGTCGATCCGCGCCTTGCGGGCGCTGCCGTCGTCGACGGTGGCGGTGGCCTCCATCATCTTCTGGACCTTCTTCGCCGTGGCGCTGGAGACGGCCTGGCTGAGCTGCTTGGGCTCGTTCTTCTCGATCGTCGACAGGTCCGGGCCGCGCACCTCGTCCACGAGGTGCGGCTGCATCACCTTGCCGTCGTTGGCGAGCGCGGCGGTCACCACGGCCATCTGCAACGGCGTGCTGGTCAGGCTGCCCTGTCCCATGCCCGTCATCGCGGTCTGCGGCCGGTCGAGCTTGTCCGGGTAGAGGCTCTTGGCCGCGGCGAGGTCCCCGAAGCCCTTGTCGTAGAAGGTGGAGTTGAGCCCGAACTTCTCCGCGATCTCGCGCATCTTGTCCCGCCCCACCTTGTCGGCCGCGTTGAGGAAGACGTTGTTGCAGGAGATCTCCATGGCCCGCTTCATCGAGACCTTGTCACAGGCTGCGTCACCCGGGTCGCTGGTGATCGTCGTGGTGGACAGGGGCAGCGGATAGGGGGACACCGCGCCGGAGGACGCGTCGATGTCGGTGACCGCGCCGGTCTCCAGCGCCGCCGCGGCCGTGAGGATCTTGAACGTCGAGCCGGGCGGATAGGTCTCGCGCAGCGCCCGGTTGCTCAGCGGCTTGTTCGCGTCGGCGTCGAGTTCCTTGAACTTGGCCCCGTCGGAAATGCCCGCGAAGACCGACGGGTCGTACGACGGAGTCGAGGCCATGGCGAGGATGCTGCCGGACCGCGGGTCGATGGCGACCACGGCACCCTTGGCGTTCTTCAGAGCGGTCAGGCCCTTGTAGGCGGCCTCCTGGGCCTTCGGGTCGATGGTGGTGATCACGTCGCCGCCCCGGGGCTTCTCGCCGGTGAGCAGGCTCTTGGCGCGGTCGAAGGCGAGCCGGTCGTCGCGCCCGCTGAGCACCTTGTCGTAGGTGTGCTCCAGCAGGGAGGTGCCGATGAGCTGCGAGGCGTACCCGGTGATGGGCGCGTACATGGCGCCGTCCTTGAACGTCCGCTTGTACTTGAAGTCGCCGGAGGACTCCTCCGAACCGGTGATCGGTGAGCCGCCGACGATGATGTTGCCCCGCGGGTTGGCGAATGCGGCGATCTTCACCCGGCGGTTGTCCTTGTGGTTCGCCAGGGCGTCGGCCTCGGCGAACTGGATCCAGGTCGTCCGCACCAGCAGTGACAGCACCAGCAATCCACAGAAGACCGCCACGTGCCGCAGGGGCTTGTTCACTGATTCCGCTCTCTTCGTCTGTGTCTTCGGCCCAGGGGTTTCCGACATCAACGGGTCGGCCGCCGGGCGACGTTGCTGGGATGGGAAGGGGCAGGGGGACCGGGGGCCGGTACGGGGCGCGGGCCCGTGGCTGCGGACGGCCGGCGCGGCGCCGAAGCCGCGAGCCCGTCCGGCGCGCCGTCTACCAGCGGCACCCGTGCTGCTCCAGGAGGCCCTTGGCGTGGGCGTCCTCGGGAACGGGGACGTCGCCCGACTTCGGGTCGTCCAGGACGAGCTGGTCGCTGCGGGGCGCATCCGCGGGCCGCGCCGCGAACCGGTTGTAGATGGCCGGCCGGGCGGGCTCGGTCTTCGTCGCCGCCTTCGCCGGGAGGTCCGACAGATGGACGATGGTGACGTTGCGGGCGGCGTACGAGGTGCCCGCCAGGCAGCGCTCCGCCGCACCGAAGGCGCGGTTGTAGCGCCCCTGGTCGTCACTACTGGCCCAGCTGAACAGCATGCCGCCGGTCAACGCCGCGCAGAGGCCCACGACCAGGCAGCCGCCGAGGAATCGTGGGAGGCGGTTCGGCACCTTCCGCCACACCAGCCACAGGCCCGCGCCGGTCATCCCCGCGGCGATGACCGCGCACACGACCGCGAGCACGGAGTAGTCCGCCAGCGCCGGCGAACCGGCGATCAAGGACCACCGCGCCACCAGCACGGCCAAGGCCGCGACCGCGGTCAGCAGTACGACCAGGTATGCACTCGCGGTCCGTCGTGACATCGCCGTGCGCCTTCCGTTCAGGACATGGATTCCTCCTCCTCGTGGATAGTCCTGCCACCGGTGCGTGCGGATCGGCCGTTCGGCCGGGGCGGCGGGCCGATCGGCTATTTCGGTCGCCGGTGACAGGACGAGGGGCGAACGGGGGCGGGTCAGCCGGCTTTCATGACCTTGTGGATCCAGTCGAGGTGGGCGGCCACGTCGACGAAGGTGCCGTCGGCGGGGTCGGCGGCGTTTCCACCCGAGGTGACGGCGGCCAGGACTTCGACGCCCCGGGAGTCACGGATCGTGCCGGGCCCTCCCGAGTCGCCGAAGGAGGCGTTGACCCGGGAGTCGTGGGTGTTTGTGTCCTGAACGTGGATGGAGCTGGTTGTAGGAGCAGTTCTTGAAGTGATGCTGTGCGGAAGATGAAGGTTGTTGGCCCTTCGAAGTCGCCCTGCGGGGGGAGGCTTCAAACCACCTCGTGCTGCGTTGGCTGAAGACCGTCGTGGTGAGCGACGAGGAAAAGGCGTCGTAAGAGGCGTCAGGTAGGGACCGGGAAGACGAACGCAAGTGAATCGCTGCTGACGTGTCGTAAGAACCAAGGCGACATCAAAACCGGGGTGTATACCCAATCCCGGGATGAGTCTGGCGGGTGCCCGTTTACTGGCCAGGTGGTGTCCGGCATGCAGGCGACGTGAGCCCGGTCTGCGGCTTCCGCATGGAACAGGAGAAGGCGCTTCTTGCCGCTGCCCGTCTTGACGGCGGGAAAGAGGGAGTGTCCCAAGCAGCCGACACTGCAAGGGATCGAGTACCGAGGCCAGGAGCGCTGGCGGACCGGCTCGTAGTAGTGGTGAAGCCCCTGTAACAGGGGTGGAGCGAAGGGGCCGGGTCGTTCGTGGCTGAGTTGATCGCGTCAACCGGGTAGTGCCCGGGAGGAATTCGGTGGACCAGTTGAAGTCACAGGCCAAGCCGTTTGAGATTTCGAAGTGGGAAGTCAAGGAGGCGTGGGAGGAAGTCAAGGCGAACAAGGGCGCTCCCGGAGTGGACGGGCAGTCTCTGGACGAGTTCGAGAAGGACCTGAAGGGAAACCTCTATAAGGTCTGGAACCGAATGTCGTCGGGGTCTTATTTTTCGCAGCCGGTGCGCGCGGTGGAGATTCCTAAACTGCATGGCGGAGGCACGAGAATCCTCGGGATTCCTTGTGTGGCTGACCGGGTGGCGCAGACCGTGGTGGCCAGGCATCTCATGCGTCGGGTGGAGCCTGTATTCCACCCAGATTCGTATGGATACCGGCCTGGGCGGTCAGCATTGGACGCGGTCGCACGCTGCCGGGACCGCTGCTGGAAGAGGAATTGGGTCATCGATCTCGATGTCGCCAAGTTCTTCGACAGCGTGCCCTGGGACCTTCTGGTCAAGGCGGTGGAAGCTCACACCGACGCCGTTTGGGTGATTTTGTATGTGCGGAGGTGGCTCGAAGCCCCGATGCAGCAGCCCGACGGCAGCCTGCTGGTCCGGGACCGGGGAACCCCGCAAGGGTCCCCGGTCTCGCCCGTGCTGGCGAACCTGTTCATGCACTACGCGTTCGACATCTGGCTGGCCCGGGAATACCCGGGTGTCTGGTTCGAGCGTTATGCGGATGACGCGGTCATCCACTGTGTCACCGAGCGTCAGGCCACAGAGGTACTGGCCGCGCTGATGGACAGGATGGAACAGGTCGGGTTGCGTCTGCATCCCGACAAGACCCGGATCGTGTACTGCAAGGACGGCAAGCGCCGGAACTCGTACGAGAACACTGCGTTCACCTTCCTCGGCTACACATTCCGTGCCCGCAGGAGCCGGGACAAGAAGGGGCAGAAATTCCTCTCCTTTGACCCGGAGATCAGCAAAGAGGCCCTGAAGCGGCTCAGTGCGGAGGTCCGTTCCTGGCACCTTCATACTCGGGCCGACCTCTCATTCAACGATCTCGCCCGGTGGGTCAACCCACGGGTGGCGGGGTGGATGCAGTACTACGGCCGCTTCCGGCGGTCGGGGCTGGATCCCCTTCTGGCGCGCATCAACGCCTACTTGGTGCGATGGATCCGCAAGAAGTATGAACGGCTCAGGGCGAAGCGGAAGGCCATCGCGAAGATGGGGGAGATCGCCGAGCGGTATCCCCGCATGTTCGCGCACTGGCCCTGGACCACTTCGTCGGCCTGGTGACCAGAGCGACAGGAGCCGTGTAACGAGAGATCGTTCCGCACGGTTCTGTGAGAGCCGAGGGGTGAGATTCCCCTCGGCTACTCGGCGGATGCCCGCTGTGTTCCCACTGATGGGGAGGGTGGCCTCCTGGAGCCGGTCGGGATGGTCGTCGGCGGTGCCAGGGCCGGAGCTGGTGTTTCCCCACCCCAGGAACCTGAGGGCGGTGCCGACTGCCGGGGTCTTGGCGGCCAGGGGCAGGGGCGCCTTGTCGGTGACGGGTTTGTCGAGCTTGATCAGTGCGAGGTCGAAGTCTCCGAAGTCGATGTGCGGCGTCTCGTGGGGGTCGGGAGTGTAGGGGTGTGCGTTCGGGGCGCGGCGGACGTTCTTCTATCGGTGGAGCCGCGCGGCTCGCTCATGAGACCGGGGTGGGGCCCTGCATGTGCTCGCTGATCCACTGGATCAGGCCTCCGGACTCCATGTTCGGCACGTACGTCTTGGCGTTGTGCTCGCCGCCCTGGATGAGGTTCAGCTTGGTGTGGATGGGGCCCTTGGTGTAGCGGTGCACGAAGTCCTTGATCGGGGCCACGGCCGAGGCCTCCTTGGTGCCGACCTGGAAGGCGATGTACACGTCCGGCTTTCCGGCTTCGATGAGCCTGGGGGCGAGCACCTTGGGGTTGTTCTCCGCCTTCTCCTTGTCGTGGCCCTTCCACAGGCGGGAGTCGGGCGAGACGTCCGGGCCGGAGGCGATGACGGCCTTGAACCGGTCGGGCTTCTGCAGCACCGCCTTCAGGCCGGCGAAGTCGCCGGTGGACGAGCCCATGAAGGCCCACCCGTCCCGCGAGTTGATCGTGCGGAAGTTCTCCCTGGCCAGGTCGGGTACGTCCTCCGTCAGCCAGGTGCCCATCTTCTGCTGGCCGGGGATGTCACTGCCGTCCCAGTACAGGCCGCCCTTGTCGGGCTCAGGGTTGAGCACCGGCATGACGACGATGAACGGGAGGCTCTTGCCCGCCTTGGACCACTGGGAGATGCTCGCCTCCAGCTTGAGGTCGGTTCCCATCCAGTAGTTGGTCGGGTACCCGGCGCCGCCCGGCAGCGCGATCATCACGGGGAAGCCGCTCTTGGCGCACTTCGGGTCGTTGTACTGCGGCGGGACCCAGACCCACACCTTGCCCTTGAACCCGGACTTCTTGCCCTCGTACGTCGTGACCGCGATCTTGCTGCCGTCCTCGGGCACCGTGCCCGAGATCTTGAACTCGGACTTCGGGCCGGTGGGCATCGACGCCCCCGACGTGCCGCGTCCGTTCCCGCCGTCCGACTTGCCGTCCTGGCCGAAGCTGATGGCGTCGCCCTTGTCGGAGAACACGTCGAAATGGCTGAGCACCGGCCACGAGGCCAGCCCGAGGACCGCCACCACGGCGGCTATGAGGACCCAGCGTTTGGTGCGGCGGCGGCCCTGGACGGGTGTTGCCACGGTGTCGGGGGGTGTCATCGTCTGCGCTCCGCGTGGTGCTGGTGGCTGAAGGCGGACCGGCCGTCGCAGGGCCGGGTCACGACGACCTCGGTGCGGCTGAGGCGCAGGTCGTCCGCCCTGTCCCCGGCGACGGCGCCGGCCCCGAGGAACAGGTGCGTACAGGTATCTCAAGACGCATTAAGAGTTCTCTAAGAGGCGTTCTGCCAGGGGCGTGGCTCGGCCGCCCCCCGCCCGGCCTCCGAGCCGATCGCTCCAGCCGCCGCCCGGTTGCACCCGCCGATCACACGGTCCGGTCACGGTCACACGGTCCGGTCACTCCGCGGGGTCGGACGGAGTGGGGGTGGGGGTGGGTGGTGTCGGTGTAGGCGTGGGCGGGGTGGGGGTGGGCGAATGGGTGCGCGGCGGTCTGGGGGTGTGCGGGGAACTCGGCCTGTTGGTGTACGGGCGTTCGTTCTGCGGCGTATGGGAGCGGTAGGGGCTGCTGTCGGTGCTCGGCGCGGTGTCGTCCGGATCGGTGCGGTACGGCGGCGTGGGGCTGAGCTGCTCCTGCGGCGAGAGGGACGGCGTAGGGGACGGGGGCTTGGGGGCGCCGCTGCCGCCGCCCGTCTGCGTCGTACCGAATCCGTTGAGCGCGACGGCCGTGCCGATCCCGACGGCGGCCAGAGCGGCCACCCACATCGCGGCGCGCAGCCCCGTCCTGCGGCGCGGCTTGCCCGCACCGCTCTCGGCGTCGTCCCCGGGCCGGTGGGCCGGCTGAGCCATGGTGTCCCCGTGCACGGGGTGGCCCATGGCCGCCGTCGCGCCGGGGCTGCCCATCGCCGGAGTGTGGGCACCCTCGTGCATCAGCTCGACCGGGCCGGTGTTCCAGGTGCCGGTGTGGCCACCCTGCGCCTGCAGCATCTGCAGCCCGTACTGGACCAGACCCCGCATCTCCTCCGCCGACTGGAACCGGTCGTCCGGGTCCTTGGCCAGCGACCGCATCACCAGACCGTCCAGCTCCGGCGGCGCCACATGCGTCACCTGCGACGGCGGCACCGGCATGTCCTGAACGTGCTGGTAGACCACCGACAACGGTGTCTCACCGACGAACGGGGGCCGCAGCGCGAGGAGTTCGTACAGCAGACAGCCCGTGGCATACAGGTCGGAGCGGTGATCCACCGCCTTGCCGAGCGCCTGCTCGGGCGAGAGGTACTGCGGGGTGCCCATGACCATGCCGGTCTGCGTCATCGTCGACTGCGCACCGTGCAGCGCCCGCGCGATGCCGAAGTCCATCACCTTGACCGCACCCGTGTCCGTGATGATCACGTTCGCGGGCTTGATGTCACGGTGCACGATCCCGTGCTGATGCGAGTACGCAAGCGCCTCCAGCACACCGGACACGATGATCAAAGCCTGCTCCGGCGGCGGAGCGTCCGCATCCACCAGGAGATCACGGATGGTGCGGCCCTCGACCAGCTCCATCACGATGTACGGGACGGTCTGGCCGCCCACGAAGTCCTCACCGGAGTCGTACACCGCCACCACCGCGTGGTGATTGAGCCCGGCCACCGACTGCGCCTCACGCGTGAACCGCGCCTTGGACACCGGGTCCTCGGCAAGATCGGCACGGAGCAGCTTCACCGCGACAGTGCGGCCCAGACGCACATCCTCCGCGGCGAACACCTCCGCCATACCACCACGCCCCAGCCGGTGGGTGAGGCGATAACGGCCGTCGCCGACGAACTGGTCGGCGGTCACATGGAGGTCGGCGGGTTCGGCATCCATTGGTTCTCACATCACCTCTGAGCGGGCCGCGGAATCGGCGCGTTCTGATTCCCCGTCACCGGCCCAACCTGCGCGAGCACTTCGAACCCGCCTGTGGGCGTCCCTTCATCGTGACCTGCCGCACTACCCACCTGGCGGGACCACAAGTCCCTGAATTACTGCCGAAAGTCCCGGTTACGCCCTCCCCAGGCGATGGCCAGGGAGACGCCCGGCCGCCCGGCCGCCACATCCGGGCGACCGGGTTCGGCTCATCGGCGAGCCGTACGGTCAGGTGCGGTTGCGGGTATTGCGGCCCATGCGGTGCCAGGTGTGACGGCGGCCGCGGATGGCGACGGAGTAGTCGTAGAGGAACTCGGGGTCCGCTGCGCCGGCCACGTACGCGTCGCCGATGTGGTGGGTGTCGACGCCGATGTCCTTGGCGTTCAGGGCCGCTACGAACTGCGCAGCACGCTCGGCCGATGAGCAGGATCTCCTGAGAGCGCTCTTAATTGCCTCTTAGCTTGACTCTGTCGGGGATCTTGGAGTTGCCGAGGTCAGGTGCCAGGGTTCGCCAGGATTTTGGCCGGGGTAGCTGGCGTTGGTCGAGGTAGTCCTGGAAGGCGGTAGGCCGACGGGACTTGGGGACCTCGTCGGTTGGTGGCAGTCCGCTGAGGCGCTCGATGTTGACGGCGATGGCCGTCAGGACGTGCTGGAGGTGGGCCTTTGACTGACTTCGGTAGCGGCACCGGCGCATGCCGTGTCCGTGGGCGAACTCGTTGATGGTGCCCTCCACTCCGGAGCGGACCGCATAGCGGGCCTTCCACTCGGGCGTCTGCTGTTCAGTACGGACGCGAAGTTGCAGCTCGCGGAGCTCTCGCGGGGGAAATCCCACGGTGCGGACGTTGTCGGCGGTGCTGGTGCACTGCGCGCGGACCGGGCAGGGGCGGCACTGGCCCTTGGTGAACCGGGCCACGATCAGTGGGGCCGCGGTGGGCGAGGAGGTCGGGTAGGGGCCGTGCCAGCCCGCACTGACCTGGCCTTGAGGACAGGTGACCTGCTGATTGTCGTAGTCGATGTGGAAATCGTCCCGGGCGAAGCCCTCGTTTTGGCGGTGCTGGCGGGTGGGGTTGCTCTTCAGCGGCCGGGAGACGGTGACCTGGTGTTCGCGGGCGGCTTGTTCCAGGTGGGGCAGGGAGGTGTAGCCGGCGTCGACCAGGTGCTCGGCGGGCAGCAGCCCGCGGCGGGCCAGACGGGTGTGGATGCCGGGCAGGACCTGGCTGTCGTGGGTGGTGGCCGCGGTGGTGACCACGTCCGTGATCACGTTGGGGTCGTCGGGAGCACAGGTCTCGGTCAGATGTGCGGAGAACCCCTTCCAGCTGATGATGTGTCCGTGGCGTGCGTAGCGGGCCGAGGTGTCGTAGGGAGAGACGATGGCCCGGGACGAGGGCGGCAGCCCGGGCCCGCCTTCCTTCTCGGCCGCGCGCCAGCGCAGGCGGCCCGTGGTGTCACGGTCGTAGTTCTGCACCATGATCTGCCGCAGAGCCTGGATGCGGGGGCCGGACGTGCGGTCTGTTCCGTGCCGGTAGAGGTGTTCCAGGAGCCGCAGGACGTCGTTGCCGGTGTTGAGGATCCGGGTCTCGGGCTGGGTGGAGTTCTTCCCCCCAGGCGGACCGGCCGGCCGTAGCGGAGCCCCCAGTCCTCATCAACGAGCCCGTCCAGGAGGTGAGGGGAGATACCGGCGACTTCTTCGAGAGCGGCGCGGACCGCCTCGGTGATCAGCTCCGGGCGGGTCAGGTCCCGCACCGCGGCCAGGACATGAGTGGAATCGGTGCGCTGGGTGGTGCGCTCGTGCACCAGGCCGGCCTCCTTGAGGCGGGCCAGCGCGAGGTCGAGGAGGCAGTCAGCACGGTCTCCTTCGGCGAGACGATCGCGGAAATCGGCCAGTACGCTGTGGTGGAAGCCGGGGTCGTCCAGCCCCATGGCCATCGCGTACTTGAAGTCGATGCGGCAGCGGACCGCCTCGGCGGCCTGCCGGTCCGAGAGACCGAGCACGAACTGCAGCACACAGACGGTGGCCAGCTGAGCGGGCGAGAGACCCGGACGTCCGTCCCGCGGGTACCAGTCGGCGAAGTCCTGATCGCGCCACAGCCCATCCAGCCGGTCTCTCACCCACATCGCCGTGGTGCCACCTGGGTTGCTCGCCCGAGCGATCTACGCGGTCAGAGAGGGGACTTGCTCACCGGAACGGGGGCGAAGGGACAACGGGCACCTCGACGACTGCACGGGCCAATGGAACAGTCCGAGCATGACCGTTGATCACGCAACCCCACCGGAAAACTCCAAGATCCCCGACAGAGTCAAGCTTAGATCTGCGGAAGATGATCGACCGTCAGGACATCGCCACTGTGCAGGTACCGGTGCCGTGGGGTGCTGTCGACAGGGATTTCAGGACCTGCTGAAAGCCATGGCGGACCGGTTCGCCGGCAAGCTGGCCAGGGTGAACCTTCCGGAGACCTCGGTTCAGGTACCCGAGGACGAACAACAGCGCACCGGATACACCGCCCAGAAGTACTTCGAGGCCGAACGCGCCAATATGCTGTACGGAAAGAAAGTCTTCAGCCGCGCCGACGGCGGCACCCCGTTCATCCAGTACGTCAATTACTGGCCCATGGACAAGGACGAGGAAGCCCGCTGCGATGCCGACGAGACCAACTGTGCGGATGAGAAGCGTATGGAGGAGTTCGTCAAGCCTGCGGCGGACTACGGGATAGGGATCGGCGGCCCGGACATCCTGCCGGACCGGTACTACCCGACGCGGAAGTCCTACCAGTTCATCGAGAAGTACAAGAAGCGGCTCCCTGTCGTCGCCATGGCGGTCCAGGAACCCACCCTCAAGTACCCGGACCCCAAGGATCCGCAGGGGAAGCCCTACACCCGGGAACGCTTCACCGACTTCGCGCGGGACACACTCGGTGCGAGTTCCATCTTCTGGACCGTTGAGGCGGACTGGCTGAAGAAGCCGGTGGGATAGGACGCGCGACGTCCGCAGCCCGTCCGGGCCCTGATCACGCGGAACGCGACCCGTTCACTTCCCGTTCGCCACCAACCCCTCGAACTCCTTGGCGGAAATGGCTTCCTGGGCGTTGTTGATCACGTCCAGGCGCCGGCCGTCGAGGAAGACGGCCGGGGTGCCGGTCGGGCCGGTCAGGCCGGCCTTCTTCCAGGCCTCGCCGAGATCCTTGCCCGTCGCCTTGTCGACCTTCGCCGTCCACGGCAGGTACGTGCCGTCGTTGACGGCCTTCTTCATCGCGGCCTGGTCCAGCCCCGGCACCTTCGCGGCGAGGGACAGCAGCTTGCCCTGGTCGGCGAAGGAGTCCTCCCGCTCGTCCGGCTGGTCCTCGTACAGCTCGGCGTGGAGCGCCGCGAACTGCTGGGTGCCCTGGTTCAGCGCCGCGCCCAGGGCGCCGAGCGCGCTCTTGGAGCCGTTGCCGCCGAAGTTGTCGTCCAGGAACGTGGCGATGTGGTACTGGATCTTGTACTTGCCCTCGTCGGCCAGCAGCTGCATCGTCGCGCCGAGCCCGCGCTCCACGATCCCGCAGAACGGGCAGCGCGGATCCTCGTAGACGTCCAGGGTGCGCTTGGCGGCCGGGTCGCCGTACGTGATGACGGTGCCGTCGGTGTCCGAGGCGTGCTGCGGGACGACCAGCGGGCCCTTCATGGCGGCCGCCATGGCGGCGTCGGTCTTTCCACCGCCGGAACCGGTGACCGCGATGATCACGCCGGTGAGCAGCGCGGCCCCGCCGAGCACCGCACCCGAGACGGTCAGCCGCCGGTACAGCCGCTCCTTCTTGGCCCGTGCCGCGCGCTCGGCCTGCATCCGTGCCCGTGCGTTGCCTTTGTCCTTCAATCCACTCGTCCCTCGGTCAGCCCTCCGCGCTCTTGCCGTCCCTCCAGCGTGACCGGCCGGACCCCGTGCCGCTGAGGACCACGGGTCACCGGTTGCGGGGACCAAAGTCCTGTGGCGGCCTCCGGAGTGGGCCAAGTCCTCGGGGTCCTGCGCGCCCCGGAGGCCGCCGCAAGAACGCGGCGCCCGCTACGGCGCCTCCACCACCGTCCCCGTCACCCGCCCCTCCCGCAGCAGCCGCCACATCTGCCCCCGGCGCAGCTTCCCGCTCGTGGTCCGCTTAAGGAGGCCGCGCCGGCCGGTGACGAGCGTGAGGGCGGGCTCGGGGCCCAGCTCGTTGCGGAGGAGTTCCGTCACCGCCCACGCCCAGGGGCCGGGCGGTGTTTCGACGAAGACGGCCAGGCCGGGGCGGCCCTCGTCGTTGACGGCCACGACACCTACCCGGTCCTTGTCCACGCCGGCCGCCGCGGCCACCTTCGCGTCGAGGTCGTCGACGTACACGCTGCGGCCGCGCAGCTTCAGGCTGTCTCCCATCCGGCCCAGCACGAACAGCTCGCCGTGGTGCCGGAACCCGGCGTCCCCGGTGCGGAGCTCACCGTCGACGAACCGGGTGGAGGAGCCCTCCCGGCCGCCGTGATAGCCGCCCGCGACCGAGCTGCCGGTCACCGCGATCTCACCGAGCCGGCCGTCGGGCAGCGGGTGCCCGTCGTCATCGAGGACGCGTACGTGGATGTCGTCCCCGGCATGCGGCGCTCCGTGCCCGATCAGCCAGCCGGAGCCGGGTTCGACGACCCGGTCGCCGAACTTCGCCTCCTCCTCGATCGTCACGGCCTCCCCGATGCGCAGTGACGCCCAGTCCGGGCGGACCAGGACGATCGGCGTATCGGCACCGGTCACCGCGAGGGTGTTCTCGGCCAGGCCGTAGGCCGGCAGGAAGGCGCCGCGGGAGAACCCGGCCGGTTCCATGCGGCGGGCGAAGGCGTCGAGGGCCGCGGGATCGATCGCCTCCGCGCCCACGAACACCGAGCGCAAGCCCGACAGGTCCAGCTCCGCGAGGCGTTGCGGACGGATGCGCCGGGCCGCGTAGGCGAACGCGAACGACGGCGCCGCCGTGTGGGCCGCCTTCCCCGGCGCGAAGCAGGCGAGCCAGCGCGCGGGATCGCGGATGAACTGTTCCGGCCGCATCAGCCACAGCGGGGACTGCGCGGCGACGGGGAAGAGGCAGCAGCCGATCAGCCCCATGTCGTGGTGCAGAGGAAGCCAGGAGGCGGTGCCGTCGCCGTCCCGCCAGCCGACCATGCGGCCCTGTACGGCATGGTTGGCCGCGATGTTCGCCCAGGAGACCCGCACGCCGCGCGGCTCGCTGGTGGAGCCCGAGGTGAACTGGAGCAGCGCGGTCCCGGCCGCCGGTACGACCTCGGCCTCGACGGCGCCCTCCCGGGGCAGCCAAGGTTCGTCCGCCCGACCCGCCTGCTCCATCGCCCGCATGGCCAGCGGCGCGAACTCCTCGGCCGCGACCACGAGGGAGGGCTCGGCCTGCCGCAGGATGGCGGCGACGTACGCGACGTACTCGTCATCCGGCTGGAAGGAGGGCGGGACGAGCGGAGAGACCGTGGCGCCCGCCGCCCACGCGCCGAACAGCGCCGACAGGAAGTCGCGCCCGCTCGGCAGGATCAGGCACACGACGGAGCCCGGGCGCACTCCGGCCGCCGTCATGGCGGTGGCGGTACGACGGGCCGAGGCCGCCAGGTCGCGGTACGAGGCGAACTCCCAGCCGTCCGACTCGTCGGCCAGGTGCACACCGCGCTCCGGGTGCGGCTCCGTCAGCCAGGACAGGAGACGTGACATCGCGGATTCTCCTCCTAGCGTTCGCCGGCCGAGGGAGCCGGAACGGGCTCGGCGTGTGCCGTCCCGAGCCGGCCCAGGTGCGGGAAGAAGCGGCCGGTGTGCCCGATGTACGCCACGTACTCCGCGCCGAACTCCGAGGCGGAGAGCCGCTGTTCCTCCCCTGCGGCCGTCCTGTTCAGCGAGGCGAAACCGTAGACGGCCAGGACGAGCGTGACCGGGTGGGGGAACGCGAAGAGCCCGGACAGGAAGGCGAGCAGGAACGCCGCGTAGAAGGGGTGCCGGATGCGGCGGTAGGCGCCGTACGTCACCAGGTGACGCGGGGCGTCGTCCTCCTGGTGCCACAGCGCCAGCGGAATGCGGTGCGTGCCCAGGGTCATGAAGATCAGCGCGATGGAGGCCACGTTCAGGACCACGGCGACGAGGGTTCCTCCGGTGCGCCAGGTGTCGTCGGTGACCAGCGGCTGCCAGCCGAGCAGGACCGCCACCGCGATGAACACGGGGCACAGGAAGAAGGGCAGCGCCGTCAGCCACCACTTGGCGTTGAGTCGGCCGTCGGGGCGGAAGAAGACCCTCGGCAGGGCGCCGATGAAGGTGAAGTTCAGCAGGAGAAGGAGAAGTGCGGGACCGTTCACGTGCGGCTTGTTCCTTTCTGGGACGGGGAGTTGAGCGTGGGCTCGATGGCCTCGGCGGGCTGCGGGCGCACCGGGCGGCGGCCGGGCAGCCACCAGTTCCAGTCGCCCATGAGCTGCATCGCGGCGGGTACGACCACCAGGCGGATGACCGTGGCGTCGAGCGCGATGGCGACGGCGAGGCCGAGGCCGAGCTGCTGGATCGGCATGATCCCGGTGAACGCGAACGCGCCGAACACGGCCACCATCAGCAGCGCGGCGCCTGAGATCAGGGGCGCGGTGGAGGCCAGGCCGCCCGCGACGCTCGCGGTGTTGTCCGCGCCTCCGTCGTACTCCTCCCGGATGCGGTGGAGCAGGAACACCTCGTAGTCGGTGCTCAGGCTGAACAGGATCGCCAGGAGCACCACCGGCACGAAGTTCTGGAGGTGGCCGAACTCCTGGAAGCCGAGGAGATCGGCGGCCCAGGAGTGCTGGAACACCAGCACCAGTACGCCATACGTGGCGCCCAGGGAGAGGAGGTTGATGAGGATCGCCTTGACCGGGAGCAGGAGCGACCGGAACGTGATCAGGAGCAGGAGGTAGATCACCGCGAGCATCACGACGACGACGGCGGGCAGCGCGTCCTCGATCGCCGTGTTGGCGTCCACGCCTTCGGCGGTCTCGCCGCCCACCACGGCCCGCAGACCCGAGCCGTCCAGGTCGTGGGCGAGCGAGCGCATCGAGGCGACCAGGGCGCGGGAGTCGGGGCTGGACGCCTGGCCGTCGGAGAGGACCTCCAGGACCAGAGTGCGGCGGTCGGCCGAGACGTAGCGGTCGACGGTGGCGCGGGCGTCGTGGGGGAGCCGGGCGAAGGCCGCCGGGTCGAGGGCGGCCAGTGGTCGTTGCGGGCTCGCCTTCCGCAGCGTATCCAGCGGCGAGTTGACGCCGGTGACGTGGGGGAGCGCGGCCAGCTTGTCGTGGAGTGCGAGGACCCGGCCGCCGTCCGGTGACGTGCCGAGCGGGGTGTCCGAGGCGACGACCACCTGGTGGGGCGAGGCGGCGCCGGGCCCGAACTGCGCCCGCATGGCGTCGAACCCGGCCCGTACCGGAGAGGACTCGGGCACGATCCGCGCGTCCGGTGTGAAGGTGCGCAGCGAGAGTGAGGGCGCCGCGAGCGCGGCCATCGCGAGGACCGCCACGCTCAGGAAGAACACCGGGCGGCGCATGATCCCCCGCGCCACGCGCTGCCAGCGGTCGCCGGGCGCCGCCGGGCCGGAAGGCGCCCCGCCTCGGCGTGAGCGCCGCCCCAGCGCCCCGAGTCCGGAGGGCAGTTGCCCCCACAGGATGCGGTCGCCGAGCAGTACGAGCACCAGGGGCAGCACGGCCACGGACGCGAGGACGGCGAAGGCGACCACGATGACAATGCCAAGGGCGATCGACTGGATGACGTTGAGGTCCACCAGGAACAGGCTGGACATCGCCAGGACGACGATGAGCCCGGAGAAGACGACCGTCTTCCCGCTGGTGCGCAGCGTCGCGGCGAGTGCCGCCGTACGGTCGCGGCCCCGGCGGATTTCGTCGACGTACCGGGAGATGACGAAGAGCGAGTAGTCGACGCTCACCCCGAGCCCGATCATCGTCGCCGCGTTCTCCACGAACACCGACAGCTCGAAGTGGCGCGCGAGCAGCGAGACCACCCCGAGCGTGAACACGATCGCCGTCGCGGACACCACGAACGACACCACCGCGGCGGCCACCCCCCGGTACAGGAGCAGCAGGATCACCAGGAGCAGCGGGAAGGTGATGAGTTCGGCCTGTTGCAGCCCCGACTGGCTCAGCGTGTTGATCTCGCCCCACAGCGTTCCGGCGCTGACCAGCGACACGCGAAGGCCGGCCGGCGCCCAATGACGGTCGATCTCCTCCTGTACATCCGGCAGCACGCGCCGCGCGGTGCCGTCGTCCAGCTTCAGCCCGACGAGGGTGACGGCGGTGCGACCGTCCTTGCCGAGGAACGGCCCCCGGTTCTCGGACGACAGGGTGGTCCAGCCGTAACTGCCCACCGTCTGGAGCCGCTTGTCGCCGGTGATCTCGGCGGTGGCCTGGCGCACCCGCTGCTCGAAGGCCGGGCTCGCGGCCGTGTTCCGCTCGTCCGTGATCACCAGGGTCAGATTGTTCGCACCCCGGTCCGCGAAGCCCGAACGGGTGGCGGCGATCGCCTCCTGCGACCCGGACCCGGGGACGTACCAGCCGCCCCCGCTCAGCCGGTCCGCCAGCGGCAGCGCGGCCACCCCGGCCGCGACCAGCGCCACCAGCCAGCAGGCGAGGATGGGCCACCGGAAGCGGGTCAGCACCCGGATCCAGCGCTCCGGCAGAGTCGGCCGATCCGGCACGTTCGCCCGGGGGCTCAGGACCGGACTCCCACCAGGGCGGCGAGATCGCCGAGCGTGATGACCTCGCGCAGCTCGTGCTGGGTGAAGACGGTGTCGAACTCCTCCTGGAGGTCAACCGCCATCTCCACCAACAGGAAGCTGTCGGCGGCGAGTTCACGCAGTTTGGTCTCTGGCGTGAGCTTCTCCACCGGTATGGAGAGCGTCGAGGTCACGCGCTCGGCGACATCGGCGAAGGTGAGGGCGGGCACAGGGCTCTCGCTTTCTGGTCGGGGCCGGGTGGGCTGGGTCGGAGCGGCCGGATCCTCGAAGGCGACGGCACCCGAGAGATGGCCGCCGTGGAGCCGGGCGCTCACATACGAGAAGAGGTGGGCGGGGTGTGGTCGCGCGTGGGCCCGGCCGTGGTGGGCGGCCGGATCGGCCGTGGCGTAGTCGCGCAGCACGGTGTGGCGGTTGTCCGGATCGGCCTTGAAGAGCGCCTCCTTGACGGTCCACAGCCGCAGCCGTTCGGAGGCCCGTACGGAGTGGGGGAGCGAGGCGAGCCAGGCCTGCTCGCGCTCGTCGAGGAAGAACCGGGAGGTGTCGACGCGGTCCGCCCGCTCCGGCTCCAGGTCGATCCCAACTCCTCCGACATATGGGCACGTTGAGGCATCAATGGATCCCGCCGCCACGGCCGCACCCGCGCTGTGCGAGAGCGAGACGCGTCGGTGCGGGAAGGCGTACGAGGCGGTGTCCCCCGGCAGCCCAATCAGACCAAGGAGCAGCCGCAGGGCGCGCCGGGAGACCAGCCACCGCGTACGGGCCCGGCGGGGCAGGGCGTCGAACTGCTCCCGCTCCCGCGCGGACAGGGTGTGGGTGGTGAGCGGCCGCTCGTTCCACACGACGAGCAGCTTCACCGTCCCGTACGCGTTCGGCGTGCAGGGTGGCTTCACGATCTGAGCGGGCTGGTGGCGCCGTCGGTGTCATCGCCGAGGAAGACGACCCGCTCCCCGTACTCGGCCAGCGTCTTCGCGTAGACCTCCTCGTCGGCGGCGGTGAACCGGGCAAGGGTGTCGTCGATGGTCTCCTGGCCGTACCTGCCGGCCATCTCCTGGAGCGCGTCACGTACGTACTTCACGTGCCACCGCTCGTCCTCCATGATCGTCTCGATGGTCTGCCGGACGCGCGGGTGGATGTCGGGCGCCCGCAGGTGCCGCCGGTACTGGCCGATCACCCGCTTCTCGAAGACCTGGGTGATGGCCATGACCTCCATCAGGTTGGCGGGCAGGCCGACCGCGTCGAGGTACTGGTCCTGGTAGGAGCCGCGCAGCTTCTGGGCGTGGTGGCCGAGGTCCTCGATGCACTGCGCCCAGTACTTGGCGTGGTTGGCCTCGTCGGCGAAGTGGTGGGTGACGTCCGCCTGAAGGGGGCTGCCGCGCAGGGTCCGGGCGACGCGGCCGAAGAAGAGGGCGCCGTTGATCTCGGACGAGCGGTAGTAGCTGATCAGCCAGAGGTCGTTCTCGGACAGGGTCATACGGGGCTCGCCTTTCAACTCGCCGCTTCCATTTGCTCGTTCGTCTCTCCCGGTACGCCCGCCGGCCTGCTTTCCGGCTCGCTCCGGCGGCCCCAGCGGGTCGCGACGAGCCGGGCGCAGGTGGCCCGGGCCAAGGCGATTGGATCGGGCGCCGCATAGCCGGGCCAGGCGGCCCGCAGCGCCGTGTTGTGGAACGTCTTCGGCAGGTACAGCTGGTGGGCGAAAGGGGAGACCGACGCCAGCGACTGGTGCATGGGACCGGCCCGCAGCAGGCCGGCGGCGCCCAGGAGGTCTTCGAAGCTCTCCTCGTCGCACGGTACGGGCCGCAGCACGCCGCGCCTCCGGAACGCCTCGTCCCGCTCGAACACGTCGAAGGCGGTGTCGATCAGCTCGCCGAGCGAGGCCGTGTCGGCCGGGTCCGGACACACGTGGTAGATGCCGCCCACGACCGCCGGGTCCAGGAGCCGGGCCACCGCCGCGACGGTGAACTCGGAGGTCGCCAGGCTCAGCGGCGTCTCCCGCTCGCCCGGTACGAGCGAGAGGAGCCCGTAGTGGAAGAGCTTCAGGGTGTTGTGGAACACGTTGTACTGGGTGACGCGGCCGGAGTCGTCGTCCGCGATCAGCGTGGGCAGACGCAGCACGGACACCGGCAGATCCCCGGCAGCGTCCAGCACCAACTCCTCGGCGGCCCACTTCGACCACTCGTAGTGGTTGACGAAGCCGGAGTCGGCCAGCCGTTCCTCGCGGACCGCGCCGCGCCGCCGTCCCGCCGCGTAGAGCGTGGACAGCAGGGCGAACCTCTGGAGGTGCTCGCAGCGGGCCGCGAACGCCAGCACCCGGGCGGTGCCCTCGACATTCACCCGCTGCGCCGCGTCGCGCGGTGTGTTGAAGCGGGTGAGCGCGGCGGCGTGGACGATCCGGGTCACGGTGCCGGGGTCGATCTCCGCCAGCACCTCGTCCTGGGTGACATCGGCGCCTACGACCCTGGTGCGGTTCGCGGCGTCCTCGCCGAGCTCGTCCCTCAACAGCCGTTGCTTGTCGGCGAGTTCACGACCGTCGGCGGCACGTACGGCGAGGACGAGGTGGTCGTCGCTCTCGGCGAGCAGGGCGGCGGCGAGGCGGCGGCCGAGGTAGCCGTCGGCGCCGGTGATGAGCGTGGTGCCGTTCATGCCGGGCCTCCGGAGAGGGACGCGAGCGCCTCGGCCGCCGCCCGCTCCACGTCGGGCCAGGCCGCCGGGTCGGTGCCATACCGGTCGACGAGGGCGAAGAGCCAGCGCTCGATGCCGAAGGCGAGGCACGCGCTGTGCGCCGGCGCCCCGTCGAGCCTCAGGCCGAAGCTCTCGCCGAAGTGGTCGTGGTGGCGGTTGACGGACGCGATCGCCAGATCACCGCCGTACGTGGCCTCGAACTTGACCGGGTCGACCCGCTGGAGCAGATAGCGCGGATTGTCACGCGGCCGGAAGAACGGGTCCGTCGCGGCCTGCCACTCAAACCCGACGCCCACCCGCTCGCAGAACGCGTCGACGGCCGCCGTCGCCGACTGGAGGAACGCCGCGGTGTCCTCGGCCCGGCCCAGACACACCACCTCACACATGCGGAAACTGCTCAGCCGCCGCAGCGGCACGTACTCCCGCTCGTGCCGGAAGCAGGTGTTGCGGGTGGTCACGTACTGCGGCCCGTCCAGCGCCTGTCCCTGGCGGTCGCCGTACACGTGGTAGCAGGCGGCCGGGGTCAGGACCTCCGACACGGGCGACAGCTCGGTGAGGTGCACCGAGCCGTCCGGGTCGAGGACGGGGCCGTCGAGGAAGGCGCGGAGGTTGGTGTCCTCGGGGCTCAGCCGCGCGGCGAAGGCTGCCTGGTGCGGGAAGGACCGCAGGTAGTCGGCCCGCTGGAGGGCTTGTGCCGACATCGACGCCGGGTGGTGCTCCTCCTCGGCCCGCCACAGCCCGGAAAGCCGTACGAAGGCCCGGTCGCAGGACTCCGCGAGCCGCAACAGCGGGCCACGCAGCGTGGCCTGCCCCGAAGCCCGCCAGGACAGCCCGATGCGGGCCAAGTCGGCAGATTTCTCAAGCGAGTTGAGGGTCATGACGCGGCTCCGGCTCGCCCGTACCGCAGCACCATCGCGTCGATGGACCGGAAGTCCCGGGGGTTGAGCTCCTCGACGTCGATGGGCGCCCCGGAAAGCCGCTCCAGGAGCAGGATCAGCTCGGGCAGGTGGATCGACCTGATGTGCCGCTGCTCGAACAGCGCGGTATCGTCGTCGATGGCGACGCCCTCCGGGGCTTTGGTCCGCACCCAGGCGCGCAGGCCGTCACGGAGTTCCTGGTCAGAACGCATCAGCGGGCTCCTTGTCGAGAATCCCCGTCGTGGTGAGGAAGCCCAGCACCTTCTGGGACACCGCACGGCGGTGCTTGCGCTGCGCGGGTGCCGCCCACGCCTGCTCGGCGACCTCCCACGGGTCGGCGCAGCCGGTGTCGGCGTACACATCGGGGTTGTAGTACTCCCGCCAACTCGTGGTGAAGTGCTGGTGGAGGTGGGTGCGGATCTCCGCCACGGTGGCGTCGTCCCAGGACGGCGCGCACGCCTCCCACAGGGCGGTCACAAGGCGGCGGCCGAAGACGAGGTGGCGGGACTCCTCGAAGTGGTGGTTGTGATTGATGAACCGCGCCACTGGATGCAGCCGGGTGTCCCGCGACTGCACCCAGTTGTAGTGGTCCACGATCTCCTCGAAGACCATGGTCTTGGTGAAGAAGAGGAAGTCCTCGACGTCCCGGGGCCAGGGGTCGCGCGACTCCGCGAAGGAGAACTGACGGCTGCGGTACACCTTCGCGTAGCGGGTGCAGAACCCGCCGAAGAAGATGCTGTGCTTGTTCTCCTCGTCGAGGAAGTGGTGCAGGTACTCGGCGACGTCCAGCAGATCCGTGCGGTAGAGCCGCTCGGCCAGTCCCTGCATCAGGCCCTTCTCGCCGTGGATGTTGAGGCTGTAGAAGTTGGCGGCTTCATGGAAGGCGAGCCGCCGCCGGCCCCTTTCGTCGAGCCGCTCCCAGTGCTCGGTGCCGTACAGGCTCAGGTACTCGGGAGAGCTGAACCACTCCTCCTCGGGCCTGACCTCGTCCGGCCACTCCACCGTGGCGTACGGGTTCTGGTACGAGCGCTGCGAAAGGTGGCTGAGCCGGTCGACGGTCGGGCCGAGCGAGGCGAGCGCCTCGGCCAGCCGGGCTTTGCGGTCGTGCGTGGTACTCAAGCGGGCCTCAGGGTGATGGGTCGGTCGGTATCTGGGGGTGCGCCTGTGCGAGAGGGCGCGGAGACGTTTCAGGAGTCCGTGACCGCGTCGGTGGCCTGGAGGATCAGGCACTGCCAGTTCAGGCCGAACCCGGCCATCACCAGCGCGATCCGCTGGCCGGGGCGCACCTGCCCGCTGGCGAGCAGGTCGGCGAGGTTGACGATGTTGTCGGCGGAGATGACATGGCCGACCTCCGGCATGGAGGAGAAGAAGACCTTCTCGTACGGGACGCCGAGCAGCCGCGCCAGGATCTGCCACGCCTTGTCGTTGGTGTTCTGGGTGACCACCCAGTCGAGGTCGGCCGAGGTGAGTCCGGCGCGCTCCAGGGTCTCGCGGACGAGGCGGTGGGTGTACGCGAAGTAGCTGCCCACCGTCTCGTCGTCGCCCGCCTGCCCGAGCCCGCCGTTGGTGATCTGATGGGCCGTCACTAGACGGAAGGCACCGGGCGTCCGGCTGGTGACGCAGGCGGCGGCGCCGTCGGAGATCAAGTTGTACGCCTGCTCGTACGTGGCGCCCTCGGGGAAGCGGTCGGCCGTGACGCACAGCACTCGCTCCCACGAGGGCTCGGCCCGCAGCAGCGCGCCGGCCAGCCGGACCGAGCCCAGCATGGCGGTGCAGGCCTGCTGGTTGAGGCCGAAGACGACGGCCTTGGACAGCCCGAAGTCGGCCTGGAGGCGGCTGGCGGGGAAGTCCATGAGGTGCTTGACGTCCCGGCTGCGTTCCCACTGTTCGTGGTCCCCGGCGTTGGCGTTGCCGGGCAGACAGGTCGCGTAGACGATGGCGTCGACCTCGCCGAGCCGCCCGGAGTGGGCGAGCTGTCCGGTCACCCGCCGCGCCAAGTCGTAAGCGCTGGTCGTGGGCTCGCAAAGGTGATGCCAGCGGAAGCCCGCGGACTCCAGGTCCTGCGGCGCCGAGACCAGCCGTCCGTCGGCGGCGGACTCGTGGACGAGTACTTTCCGCTCGCCCAGCGCGTAGACGAACGAGTCGACGAATACCTCCGTCACTGACAACTCCCCAGCACATCATCGCGAACGGCACATCCCTGCGGCCCATCGCCGTCCGCACCGTCGCGGACGGGATCACCGATCAGGGAAGCCCGTTGCACTCATCCAGAAGCCAATGGGATTCTCGGCTGAAGACGCGCAGTTCCCCCCCCGGCACATCTCCGAACCCCCGTTCCATGCTTCCTTCGGGACGCGGCCGGGTCGATGGCCGCCTGCTGCGGGTTGGTGGGGTGCGGTTGGGCGGGGAGCACAACGGGGCGGGTCGCCCCCGCTCTCAGGATGTCCCGGCCGCTGTATGCGGCGTCGCGGCCTGCGGCAGAGTGTGGACGGCCACCAGCGCCATCCGGCAGGCGAGCCGATGGCGGTCGTCGTCCAGTGGGGCGCCGGTGAGCGCCTCGAAGCGGCGCAGCCGGTTCAGCACGGTGTTGCGGTGGCAGTGCAGTTCTTCGGCGGCCCGGGCAGCCGAACAGCCGCAGTGGAACCACGAGTCCAGGGTTTCCAGAAGCAACGTCCGCTCCTCCGGCACGCAGTCGAGGAGCCCCCCGAGCGTGCGCTGCGCGAGCCGTTCGGCGACGTGGGGGCTGGTCACCACGAACGCCTCAAGGAGCCGGTCGTCGAAGGCGGCGACGCCGTCGGACCCGCACGGCAGGGTCTGCAACGCGGTCTCCGCGCACCGGTAGGCGGCGGCGAGGTCGGCGAGTCCGTCGACCTCGCAGGAGATACCCACCCGCTGTCCTGTCCGTCCGGCCGAGAGTTGATGCACGAGGCGCGGCATCGGGGTGCGCCCCAACTCCAGTACGCCCACGACCTGACCGGCCCGCAGCCGCCAGACGGCCTGGACGGAGGGGGAGGGGAGGACGGGAAAGCGCGTCGGCTCCGGAGCAGCACTCGCGTCCATGGCGACCACGACGAAACGACCGCGCGAGGGCAGCCCGAACGCGGCACGGGCCTCGGCGACGACGAGGGGCTCGACCCCGCGCCCCTCGACGAGCGCGTCGAAGAGCGCGTCCCGGCGCGCCGAGTCCAGGCGGCGCGCATCGCTCTCCGCCGCGCGATAGCCCTCGACCAGCGCGGAGGAGTAGCTGTCGAGCGCCTCCCACACCAGCCCGCTCTCGTCGAGGAGCCGTTGCAGCGCCTCGGGCGACTGGGCACGGGCCTCGTCGAACAGCTTCTCCCAGAGGAACTGGGTGCCGAGCCGGTACATCCGCAGCATCGACTCCATGGTCACGCCCTCCTGGGCCCGGCAACGTCCCCACGTCATGGGCACGGCGAGCAGGTCGGCCCGCGGCGCGGGGAGGTCCACGACGTACCGCAGGAAGCCGAGAGCGTGCTCGCGCACCGAACGCCGGATGTCGGCCGCGGGCACATCGGCGAAGTACCGTACGTCCCGCTCCCGAGCCACCTGGACCAGCTCGTCGACGAGTTGGGGCACCCGGGGTATGAGCGCCCCGGCGAGCCGGGGGACCACGGAATCGCCGCGCCCCAGCGTCCGTAGTGGCTGTGTCCCACCCGCTGTGTCCCGGCGAACACCCTTGCCGATGCCGGCCGGCACTGTGCCCATGGGGGTGGATACTGACTTCGGCTCGTCAGGGTGATCTTTGCTGAAGTTCCTGATGAGGCTGGGGTGTTGGCGGTAGTCCGTGGTGTGTGAGATACGCGGATGGAGGCGGGCTGACTGTCGCGGGGCGTCAGCGCCGGGAGTCGGTTCGGATGCAGGCGGCTGAGCTGTTCGAGCAGAGGATCAAGCCGCCGGAGGTCGCACGGCGGCTGCG
>NZ_JBWKKJ010000033.1:0-32949 GCF_056431605.1 Streptomyces sp. NPDC045846
GGTCCGCTCCGCTCCCCCGCCGCCACCGCTACGCGGCGGCTGGTTCCGGCAGAGCCGGAACGGCTGACTACAGGAAGGGAGGGGCGTCACTGCTGGGCTCACGAACCCGCCACCACCCCCGCAGGAGTGACCGGCCGTCAGCCACGGAACGGGGCCAGCCCCACAGGATCGAGAACCCGGATCCCGCTCCGACCCCTCCCCCATGACACCCACTCGACAGAGCCACCGGCCCCGAACCAAGAAGACCAGCATACGCGAAAACCCCGCACAGTACACCCTGTTGAGCTACGCTGACAGTCACGCACCAACCACAGTGCACCACACATCATCACGTGCGATGCACTGTGTAGCATCCCGAGCCAGACCGCTATACCGGGTCCGGGAATTCTTCTCTCACAGTCTGGGGTTCCGAGTGTCGACAGATGAGATCACGCTTCGACCGCATCAGATTGAGGCGGTGGACGCGGTGGTGCGGGGGCTGGATATTCCTCCGGGGAAGCGCGTTCCGCGTAATGGCCTGCGGGCCACGGTGGTGGCTGCGTGCGGGACGGGAAAAACGCTCATCGCTGCGGCTGCGGCTCACCGTCTGGCCCGGGATGGACGCGTGTTGGTGCTGCTCCCGACTCTTGATCTGCTGACGCAGACCGTGCGGGAGTGGCGGGCGGCCGGGCACACGGGTCCGGCCGTCGCGGTGTGCTCGCTGGACGATGACCCGCACCTCTGGGACCTCGATGTGCGGTCCACCACGAGCCCGCCGCAGCTCGCTCTGTGGCACGGTCGCGGCCCCGTGACGGCCTTCGCCACCTACGCCTCCCTCGGCGTCCTGGCGGAGGCTCACGAGGGCTCCTACGGGCAGCGCCTGGACCCGTTCGACCTCATGATCGTGGACGAGGCGCACCGTACATCGGGGTCTCTGGGGAAGGCCTGGGCGGCTGTCCATGATCAGCGGACCATCCCGGCCGTGCGGCGGCTGTACATGACCGCCACTCCGAGGATCTGGAAGGAGCGGCCGCAGCGGCTTGAGGACGAGCTCGCCGGGCGGGACCGCCTGCCGCGGGAGCTGGCCTGCTCCATGGACGACCCGAGCATTTTCGGGCCGGTGGTGTTCGAGCTGTCGCTGGCGTCGGCGGTGACCCGTGGGCTTCTGGCGCGGTATCAGGTCGTGGTGGTCGAACTCCGGGACCCGGTAGTGACTCCGGCTCGGCTGGCGAGCGAGGAAGGCCGGGAGGAGCAGGTGCGCGGGCAGCGGATGGCTGCGTTGCAAGCGGCCCTGCTGGAAGCGATGGCCGAGCACGGATTGCAGACGACGATCACCTTTCACCACCGCACCATCGAGGCGTCGGCGTTCGCGAAGGGCCTGCCCAGGGTCGCGAAGCGGCTGCACGCGGCGAACCCCGAGCGGCACCCCGAGCGGGTGTGGGTGGACTGGCTGTGTGGGGAGCACCCGGTGGACCACCGGCGTGAGGTGCTGGCCGACTTCGGCCGGCGGGCCGGGCGCGCGGTCCTGTCGAACTGCCGCGTCCTTGGTGAGGGCGTCGATATCCGGGCGGTTGATTCCGTGGCCCTTCTGGATCCGAAAGGATCGGCTGTCGATATCGTCCAGGCCATCGGCCGGGCGCTGAGGCAAAAGCCCGATCAAGGGAAATTGGCCACACTCATTGTGCCTGTATTTCTCGCGCAGGATGAGAAAAAAGAAGACATGCTCACGTCCGCTTCCTATGCGCCCCTGGTGAAAGTCCTCGAAGGACTCCGAGCGCACGATGAGCGGGCCGTGGAAATGCTCGCCATCCCGCAGGAGAACCAGAAGAACGTCGTAGACCCGTCCGTCGACATCGGACCCGAGCCCGAGAACGACGACGAGGAGGAACATCGGCTCCTGCTCCGCTTCGCGGCCCCCCGGGACCCCGTGATGATCGCGAACTGGGTCAAATACCGGGTGATCGACGTCGAACGGCAGGACTGGTTGCGCGGCTACGAGGCCGCCTCCCGCTACCGGACGCGCGAGGGGCAACTGGAAGTGCCCTACGAACACCTCGAAGGTGCCTACCCGCTGGGGCGCTGGCTTTCCGATCAGCGGCGGGCCTGGCGGGCCGGGCAGATGCCCAGCAAACGCGCCGATGACCTGGACGCGCTCGGCATCGTCTGGGACACCGCCGACGCGGGCTTCGCCGAGAACCTCGCGGCCGCGCGCGCCTACTTCGCCGAGGCCGGCACTCTGGCCGCGCCCCGGCACGCCACCGCACTCGACAAACCCGTTGGGCAATGGCTGACCAACATCCGCCGCCCCGGCGGACTCGGCAAGGACCCCAAGCGCGCCACGGAGCGCGCCGCCCAGCTCGCCGCGATCGATGAGGAATGGAACCCGGCCGCCCTGGGGTGGACGGTGGACTGGCAGCGCCACCACGTGGGGCTCCGGGCGCTGCTGAAGGAGGGGGCGCTGCTGGCGGACATCGTGCCGGGGGTGACGTGGCGGGGTGACGACATCGGCCGGTGGCTCACCCGCCAACGGCGCGACTGGCACCGCCTCAACGCCGAGCAACGGAAGCGTCTTGGCGCGCTCGGCATCGAGGCGGCCCCCGCCCCGGCCCGCAGGGCAGCGACGCCGGACGCCTCGAAGAACGGGACCGCGGCCGGGACGGCCCGGAAGGGTGCTGAGGGGTTCCGGCGGGGCCTGGCCGCGCTCGCGCAGTACGTCGAACGGGAGCAGCGGACCGTGATCCCGCGTCAGCACACGGAACCCGTCGTCGTCGACGGCCAGGAGCACGCCGTGCGGGTCGGCGTATGGCTCTCGAACCAGAAGAGCCGCCGCGACAAGCTGGACCAGGAGCAGCTCGCGCAGCTCGCCGCCCTCGGCATCGACTGGGCACAGGCGGATACGGAAGCGGTGACCCTGGCCGGGGACGGTCGTTGAACCCGCCGCTCAGGAAGAACGAAGTGCACCAGGGTCCCGGGACTGGTCAGGCCCCGGGACCACCCGCACGCCGCCCACTCCACTGCGGCACACGCCCGGTGGCCCCGGGCCCCGTCTACGATGCGGGCCGGTCCGGCTGCGTCGCATCCGTCAGAACCAGCACGCCGTCCCCGCCGGACGGCTCCATCACCGTGTGTCCCATCTGCACGAGCAGACCCGCCACAGCCGCCTGAACGATCACGCGCATGCCGTCACTGAAAGCCCCGGGCTGGTCGAACGCCAGCGCAGTGAAACCATCGGAGACGACCCAGCGGACCAGCACCCCCTCGGGAGCCTCACTCACATGAAGCCCGGGCGTCCGCTCACCCGCCGCTTCGCCGACCACGTGGAACCCTGCCTGCCTCAGGGCACGGCTCACCGGCGAAGCGAGCTCGGCGAACTCAGGCGGCACCAGCCCCGCCTGCCCCAAAACGCTTCCCTCATGCCGAGAACTTCCCCACGAAATATGGCCCCTGCTCCGGCACAGGGCAGCGAGGTGAGCCCGTTAATGTGATCGCGGTGCGGGGTGGGTCGCTGGGCCACCGGTCCGTGACCCAGCGGCCCGCCTCACGCCTCACCCCAGCGGGCCACACACCACGGGATCCTTTGATCGTTGATCAGCACGCGCCTCACTCCAGTAGGCGCGCTCCGGCTCCCGGGGCCCACGCACAGCAGAGCCCCGGGAGCCCCATCACTGCCGACGGTCTGGGCGCCCGCGGCCCGGGAAGCCGCCACGACAACGAGCAGCGGACGCCAAGACGTGCTGCCCCCACCACCCCACGAGTGACACCCCCGACGGGTTCCGGGCGTGTCGTGACACCAGCCCACCGGCGGAGCCGATACTCCCGGCAAGGGCCTCTCCCAGGCCCCGCTCCCCACCAGACCAGCCCGGTGCAGCAGTACGTGCCTGCCCCGGGCCGGGACCGGCAACCAGGACGCCGGCCACGGGGCTGCCGGGCGACACAACCCTCTCCCCCCGGGTCCGGCAGCCTCGTCTCCCGCTCACCCCAGTGGGCCACACACGACCTGGCCGCTCACTCGTTGACCCTCACGCGCCTGTCCAGTAGGTGCGTGCACAGGCTCCGGGCGCCCCAGCCCCAGCAAGCGGGGCGCCCGGGACCATACCCGGCCGCTGTCCACCGAGCTGCGGGCACGCGCCCCCGCCCCGTCACAGGACCGTGCCGTACAGGGCGCGCCGGTCGCCGGTCAGGGCGTAGCGGCGGGACGCGAGACCGTGGTCGAGGGGCTCGCCGATCTGATCGCAGAGCAGCGCGAGGCGGTCCGCGGCCTGCCGGTCGTCCAGATAGGCCGGGGCGACTTCCAGCATCAGCTCCCCGATCGCGTACGCGGTCGCCGCGAGTCCGTCGACCACCCGCCGCCCCTCGGCCACCCACGGAGCGGCCACCGCCGAAGGCAGACCCCCCGCAGCCGGTTCGACGGCCGGTTCGACGGCTGGTTCGACGGCCGGGGGCGCGGTTCGGATGTCGTGCACGGCCTGGCGGACCACCGTGCGCACCGTGTCCGCGTCGAGGGCCTGGCCGCCGCTGTCGTGGACGCGCAGGGCCAGGCGCTGGGTGATCAGGTCCGCCACGTCCTCGAGGCGGCCCGCGACGGCCACCAGCGCCCGCTGGGACAGACCGAAATCGAAGTCGACGTCGACGTCCATACCGAACATCTTCATGTTGACCGCGGTCTCTTCCGCACCGCCGCTGTCTCGCATGCGAGACAGACCCGGTTTCGGGTCGGCGGCGGTGACGGCCGTGCGGATCGCGCCCACCCCGCGAGCGACGTCCAGGAGCCGGTAGGACTGCGCACGGCTGATCCCGAACTCCGCCCGGCAGTACGCCTCCCACGACGTCAGACCCAGAGGAACCCAGACACAAGCCGTGTGCGCGGCGCGCACCCGGTCGGCCAGCACCACCACCGTGCGCCGGACATCGGCCATCGCCTCCCGCAACCCCACCGTCATCTCCCGGGCCTGCCCCACCGACAACGGATCCGCCGCGTCGCCCTGGCCCTCGATGTCGCCGCCCATGCCTCCATCGTGCTCCCGCCCGTACACCCCGGGCCAGGGCGCACCGAAGCACACCGAGCCGGAGCCCGGAAGGCCCTGGGAGCTCCTGGGAGGGCTGGGAAGGGGGGCCGTAGCACGCGCTCCCCGCGGCCGCCGGTAGTAACGGCGGTAGTAGCGCCGGTAGTAACGGCAGTAGTAGGGCCGGTAGTAACGCCGGTACCGCCCGCCGCAGCCCCGCCCCACTTCAACCGCAGCCTCCTCCACGGCTATCGCGTGGAGGAAGGTGTCGGCGCGCTGAAACGGCTTGCCCAAGGGCTCTGAGCAGCCACAACACCCAAGATCACAAAAGGGGGGCCCCAACCCCCGGCAGTGGCCCCGGTACAACTCCCGGCACAACTCCCGGATCACCAGTGCAGCCACCCTCCGGATCAACTTGCCCGCCCGCCAGCGGCCTCCAACCGCCACCCTGCCGGACTCAACCAGCAGCCGGGCAAGCTACCCCGGCCGCAGCGGGCAAGGACCCCAACCTGCACACCACGGGTTGATCCCGCCTTGCCCGCCTGGCTCATGCAGGCGGGCAAGGACCCGCCGCCGAGGCCGGGCAAGCCCGGCCGGGCTTGCCCCCGGACACCTTGCCCGGCAGCACCTTGCCCAGCACCCGGCACCTTGCCCGGGCTCCGACCGTCAGCGGTTGCCCCGCCGCTTGCCCCATCAGGGGCAGCCCTGCCGCAACGCCCCGCCCGCCGAGCCGTCCTGACAACCCGGCACAGACACCGGCCCCCGCCCGCGGCCGACCTCCCTCCTGCCCGGCCGCCGCACCCCAGCGCCGGCACCGGGCCACCGGCCCCACCACCAGCCCGCCGCAGGCGCGCCCCGCCGACCGACCACGCGCCCACCCCGCCACCACCAACCCCCACCCACCAACAGGCGGACAAGGGCACACAGGAGAGAAGTCGGCATCAGCGAGCCCGCTTACCAAGGGGTGTGACCTGCGGATATCGAGCGGGGTGACCGGCAGTGACGCAGCCCCTTGCACAGCCCGTAGCGCAGCCTCTCGTGCAGTGCGTACCACAAGCCTTACCAACCCCCGTGGTAAGCAGCTTGGTAAGCGTGGTGGGGGGGGGGGGGGGGGGGGCCCCCCCACCCCCCCCCCCCCCCCCCCTGGGGGGGGGGGGGGGGGGGGGGGGGGGGGGGGGGGGGGGGACCCCCCCCCCCCCCCCCCCCCCACCACGTGCCCCGGGATCTGAGAAGCAGCTTCTCAGTAGATGCTGATCCGCTGACTCTGTGCCCCGCCCCAGTACTGTCCGGCGTACCAGTAGCCGGTCTGCACGACGTAGGTGCCGTAGCCCGGGGTGGCCACAGCCCTCGAGTACCAACCGAACCTAGTGGAGCTGGTCCAGCCGTTGCAGCCGTAGTCGGTGACCTGCGTCGTGCTGCCGTTGCTGTTGACGCGGAGCAGTTGGGCGCAGCTGTCTATGGTGAGCGAGTTGGGGTTCTCCACGTCGACGTAGGCCTGAATGGAGTCCGTCCAGAATCCCGGGGATGAGCAGGGAAGGATGTTCACCCCCGGCGGGGTTCCGAGGTAGCCCGTCGTCCGGCACCCGCCGTTGCTAACGTTCGCCTGCGCTGCGGGCGCTGCGATCATCGCTGCCGTGAGGATTGTGCCGGTAATCCCGGTAGCCGCGAGCAGGCGGCTCTTGCGCAAGGCATTGAGGAGCACGTGTGTGGCCCTTTCATCCCAGTGCAGCAGTATGGTCGCGCTCCAGGGCTGGCTAGCATCGTCTCTACCCCGTGAGCGACCCGGCCCCCGGTGGGCCGCTAGATAGGTGACCATCGTCTGCCCGGCCGTGTCTAGCCTTTTCGGTGGATGTGCAAAAGCTCAGCCGGCCTCCGCATTTCCGCAGGTGGAATGCATATTCCCCACTTCTGGCGGAATCGTTTCGTCCCGTGGTCGGTTGGGCAGACGGGTGGCCTCACCAGCTGCCGCAGCTGGGGCTACCAAACTGGCACCAGCGGCGACGACCGGCCTGCATGGGAAAACCCTTCGTCGACTGCCTGCGAGCCGCCGCTATGGTCCTGCGATCAGCCACAGGATGAGGCAGGCGTCCATGTCCTGGCTGTATCGGTAGACCACAGAGATCCCCCGCCCGCCCGTCACCTCCGGGAGCAGTTCGACCACGTAGGACTCCGAGTACGGGTCGGCGTCCGGCAGGCCGCGGCCCTGTTCCGGATCGTCCTCCAGCGCGAGGCGCACCGACTCTACGGCGGCCTGCTCGCCCCGGGACAGCTCGCGGCGGATTTTCTCCGCGGCGTCGCTGTAGAACGCGTGGGTCACCGCTCGGCCATCTTGCGGCGCAGCTCCTCCGTGACGTCCGCTGTCGACCGGGCGAGCGCCGCCGACCCCTGGATGTCGAACCGGAGGAGCACACGGTGGCGATAGGCCTGGACGATTTCGCGAACCCTGGTGAGGTCGTCCAGGTCCGTCGTCTCCAGCTCCTTCTCGAACTCCTCGAGGTCGCCGGGAAATCCCCACGTGCTCAGAGCGGACCTCAGCTCGGCCAGCGTCCCCATGGGCGGGTGGAACGCCGGCCGGTCCTCGTGTGGCTGCGCAGTCACGTTGCCTCCTGCTCGGTGGATTCGGCGCCGGCCGCGAACCGGGGGCCGACCGCCTCCCACCACCGTAGCGCCGCGCCCCCGCCCCCATCGGTCTCCTGGTCAACTGCCACTGAGCAGGCTCGGCAGGTGGAGGAGCACGGTCCTGCCGAGCCGTGAGGGTGCGCGCGCTCTCGATTTCCCTGCCGGTTTGTGCCGTTGATGGCCCTGTGTTCGCAATGTGACTGCACAGAACGGCAGTTGGCTGGTGTATCCGCTGGGCCCTTACGGGTGGTGAGGTTTAGATTGCGACAGGTGATCGAACTGGTGCCGCCCGGAACCGCAGGTCGGAGGGTGTGCCGTTCCCCTGCTGCGAGAGGACCCGGCCGATGACGGACATAGCCGTCGCTGTCGATGATCCCGCCACGCCGCCGGACGTCCCGGACCGTCCGGACCTGGTGGCTGGCGGCGGGGCTCGCCTGCCCTCGCAGCAGAGCTTGTTCGGGGATGAGCTGCGCGCCCGCGCCTGGCTGTGGCGGCGCCTAGGCATCGGCGCGTACGCGGCGGGCGGCACCGCGTGAGCGAGGACCGCGGGGACATAGGCGAGGGCCAGGAGCCGGAGTGGTGGCGCGCGTCGGCGCCGCTGCCCCCGGAGGAGCCCGCCCCCGCCGACGACGTGCCGGTGCGCCAGCCTCTGCCGCCAGAGGCTCCCGCCCCCTCGGAGGCCGCCAAGGGTGTTGCGGTGCCTGCGGAGCCGGGCGCGGATGTCGAGTGGTGGCGGGCAGCACCGCCGCCTCCGCCGGAGCCGGTGCCGAGGTGGGATGCCGCTCCGGCGCCCGGTTGGGGCCCCGCGTCCGCGGCCGGTGCCGCCTCGGACCTCGAGGACGCGGATGTCCCCCAGGGGCCGGGCTATTGGGGCCGGGTCGGGGAGGAGATGCGCGAGACGTGGTCCGTGCACGGCAGCGAGGGGCTGGAGGCGGCCCACGAGATCGCCGTCACGATCGGCGAGGCCGTCGTGTCCCACCTGCCCAACCCGGAGACTGCTGCGGAAAAGCGCGGGCTGGACATCCGCTGGCTGCGCCTGAAGTACAACGTCCCGGCGATCCTCATCGCGCTGATGGTGACGACGGGCGACAGCAGCCTGGCCCGGAGCGTGGCGCACTCGATTGTCACCGACGGGCCGTTCGCGCTCGTCGGATGGGTGCTGATGCCGGTGCTGGTCATCGGGTTCATCCTGCTGACCCCGGTCGGCGGGCTGCTCGGGGGCGGCCTGTTCACCATCCTGCGCAACCTCGTGCTCGGGGTGGGCCGCCTGCTGGGGCGGGCCTGGGACACCGCGGTCACCGGCTACCTGCTGCGCGTGGCCGGCGCCACCGTCGTGTGGGCGGTCGTCATCACCATCGCGCGCTTCATCGGGCGCGCGGCCATCAACTGGCTGACAGGAGCGTGAGCGTGAACAACACGGGAGCGGTGTCCGGCGGCATCGGAGCGGTCACCCTCGGCCTGGTGGTGCTGATGTACCAGATAGGCCGCTGGCGCGGCGGCGACCCCACACCCAAAATGCACTTCTTCGCCGGGGTCGCCCTGTCGGCCCTGCTGTTCCTTGGGGGCGGGGTGCTGGGCACGATGGGCGGGGCCGCGGCCGCGTTCGGCGACGGGGTCGGGCGGTACGCGCTGGAGAACGCGACCGGGGCGGTCGCCGCCGGCGGTCACAAGGGGCCGCTGACCGGCGGCGAGAAGGTCGGCGTCAGCGGAGCAATCGCCGGGCTGTGCCTGCTCGCCCTGTACGCCGGTCTGATCAAGTCGGGCCGCTATGACCTCCGGAGCCCGCTGATCCGGGGCTCGCTGGTGGGCGTCTGGCTGGGGGCCTCCGCCGGACTCATCGGCATGGCCCTGGGCCTGATCCGCACCAGCGGCAACACAGTCGGCGACCTGCTGCTGCACTCCATCTGAGACAAGGGGGAACAATCGCGATGCCCGGCACAGGGACGGAGCAGGCGGGCACCCTCACGGTGGGGGTGCGGCATCTGCGCGCCGAATGGGGCCGCTGGTGGCGCACCGAGGACCTGACCGACACGCACGTCGCCTACGCCGCCCTGAACGGGCTGTTCCGGCAGTGGCGAGGGATCCAGCAGCAGACCCGCTCCGAGGTGCAGCAGAACATCTCACTCCTGCGCCAGCAGCAGAAGACGACCCAGCAGATGCAGATGCAGCGCATGGCGATGCAGCGGCAGCAGTTGTCCCGGGGCGGCTACCGGCGGGGCGGGTACGGCTACGGCGGCTACGGAATGGGCGGGGGCGGCTCGTCGACGTTCATCTCCTACCGGCTCATGCAGTGGGCCCAGCTCGGCATGAAGCTCCGCCAGGAGGAGTTCGACGCGCCGGGCGTGACACCGCAGATGCTGGCGCAGGAACGCGGGCGCATCATGGCCCGCCGTCACACTGCCGCGTTCGTGTGGATGCTGGTGCTGCCCGCCGCGTGGGTGGGCCTGTTGATGCTGTCCGTTCTCGCCGCACTGACGGTCACGGCCCTGACCGGCGTGTTCATGCTCGCGCTGGCCTGGGGCAAGGGCCGCAACCCCGTCCGGCGCCGTCCGCCGGTACCTCGCCTGCTGTTCATCCCGGCGAAGGCGCCGGCGGCGGACCTGGTGGACCCGGAGCCGGAGCCGTTCGCGCTGCGCGAGGCGGGCCGCGATCCGCGCCAGGCCCGCGAGGCCGTGCGCCTGGCCCTGCTCAAGGAGCGCGTCAAGCTCGACCAGGTGGGGACCCCGGTGGAGAGTGACTGGGGCTGGACGGTGCCGCTGGTCCTGTCCGGCGGCACGCTCGGCGACCTGATCCGGGTGCTGCCGGACGTGGCGACCACGCTGCGGGTCGGCACCAACCGGATCCTCGCGCAGGGCGCCGACCCGGACGATGCCGCCGCCGTCACCCTGCGGGTCCTGCTCGCCGACCCGTTCGCCGAACCGCTGCCCCTGCCCGTACGGCCGCCGCTGTCGTGCTCGATCACCACCCCGGTCAACATCGGCATCTCCATCGACGGGCAGACGACCCCGGTCGTCCTGGCCGGGCAGAACGTATTGATCGTCGCGCGGTCCGGCGGGGGTAAATCCTCGATGGTGCGCACCCTGGCCGAGTACACCACCGCCTGCACGGACGCGGTCACCGTCGACATCGACCCGACCGGCCGCGGGCTCGGGCCGCTGCGGGACTGCGCCGCCCGCCGCGCGCTCACCCCCCAGGACGCGGAGCCGCTGCTGGCCTGGCTGCTGGCCCTGGCCGAGCAGCGGATCGCAGCGATGGGCCCGCTCGAGGACAACTACCCGGTGAGCCCGGACAGTCCGGCCGTCATCGGATTCGTGGACGAGTGGCCCCGGCTGACGCGGCGGGCCAAGGAACTCGGCCTGCTGCTGCTCGGCATCGGCCGCAAGGCCAGGGTCACCCTGGTCGTCTGCACGAAGGACGCGACGTCCGACGAGATGGGCGATGCGATCGCCGATGCGCTCGGCGTGCGGATCCTGATGCCGTGCCGCCAGCCCGACGTCCCCCTCGTGGTCGGGCAGTCCGACGCCATCTCCCAGGGCTGGCTGCCGCACCTGCTCAACCCCAGCCCCGGCGAATGGGATCCGGCAGACGCCGGCCGGTTCTACTGCGTCACCCCCCGCAGCCGCGAACCCGTGCTGCGCTACGTCTCCCCCATCGACCCGGTCACCGCCGCGGCCCGCGCCGCGGAGCGCGTCGCGGCCGGCCTGCCCTCCCTCACTCCGGCCGCGGCCGCCGCTCCCGCCCGACCCGACGACATCGCGCCGATCATCGCGGCGCTGCTCGACGTGTTCGCCACCCACGGTGACCCCGAGATGCTGACCATCGAGCAGCTCGCCGACGCCCTGGTCGCCGCCGACCCGGCCGTGTGGGGCAAGTGGGAGGGCCAGGACAACCGCCTTCTGATGGTGGGCCGCACCATCCAGGCACAGCTGAAGGCGGCAGGCGTGAAGGTGGCCACCGACCGACCCACGATCGACGGGAAAAGAACGACGGTGTACCGGCTGGCTGACATCCAGGGCACCCTGGCGTGATGCGTCCGCATCGCGCCAGCATCGCGTCCGGGATGCGTCCATGACGCGCCATCATGAGGGGCTGCCCGCCGTCTGGTCGGCCAGTGATGCGCCGATGCGTCCCGCCGGCCGCACCGCGATCCACGTACCGACCTGCGCAGACGCACCAGACGCATCAATTTCGACTACCCGCCCCAGGAGGGCCGATGGCCGCTCAGAACCCATCCCTGCACATCCGGGTCGCGGCCGACGCCCTCGACCGGATGATCACGGACGTGAGGTCGGGCCGAGCCGAGTGGGGCCACCCGTACGCCGTCCGCCAGGCGACCGACGACCTGGTCCGGATCAGCGAGGCGATGGCGAGCGCCATACAGCAGCTGGCCGCCGCCCTCGGCCTGCCGCCCGCCGGCCCCGGCCAGCCCACCCGGCCCCCGGCCCAGGCCCTCACCGCCCTGCACCTGGCCGGCCAGGCCTCGGCCACCGCGGCCACCCAGCTCCGCCAGGCCCGCCGCACCATGCACTGACCGTCACCACCGAGGAGACCAACGCCGTGCGCACGCACACCACTCACACCACCGAGCGGAGGCCCGATGCTGCTCGCTGACGACCCGTGCGGCGCCATCATCGGCCTCGCAGGCGAGTACTGCCGCAACGGCCAGAAAAGCGGCCAGGGTGCGAAGACCGGATCCCTCGACGAGAACGACCCGCTCACCCGCCTCGCCCTGTCCATAGCCAAGGGCGCCGACTGGACGGCCGGCCAGCTCGGCAAGCTCGTGTCCGGCGACAAGATGCCGGTGGACTTCACCGGCGCCGCGTTCGTGAAGCAGTACGCGATCGTGTTCGCGGCGAGCACCATCCTGGTCCTGGTGCTGTGGCTGCTGGCCGTCGCCAAACGCGCGATGCGCGGCGTGCCGCTCACCACCGCGATATCCGAGGCCATCGGATTCCTGTGGCTCGCGGTCCTGGCCACCGCGTTCACGCCGCTCGTGCTGTACGTCCTGGTCGCCGCAGTCGACGCCGTCACCGACGCCCTGACGAGCGCGCTCGGCTCCTCCCCCGGCGGCCTGTTCACCTCGATGGGCAGCGACCTCAAGAACGGCAAGCTCGGCGGCGGCCCGCTGATGCTCGCCGCCGTTTCATTCGTCACGATCGTGCTCTGCGGGTTCCTCTACATGTTCCTCGCGCTGCGAGCGCTCGCCCTGTACGTCGGCGCGCTGCTCGGCGTCGTCGTCTACGCCGGTGTCGTCGACCAGAACCTGTGGGGCCATGTGCGCCGTTGGGCCGGATTCATGATCATGCTCGTGCTGGTCAAGCCGGTCATCGTCATCGTGCTCGGCCTGGCCGCCGTGATGGAGGCGAGCGGACACGTCGTCACCGGCCTCGGCGTCACCGTCATCGCGCTCGTCGTCGGCGTGTACACCGTCTGGAAGGTGCCCGGAGTCGGGGACTCGGTCCGCGTGGCTCGGGCAGCGGCCCGCACCGTCTCAGGCACCGCCCGCACCATCGCCGGCCCCCGCACCGCGACCGCGGGAGTCCAGTCCGGGATTCAGACCCATGCCGGGCGCGGTGACACCGGCCGCACCAGTTCCGGCTCGCCACGGCCGGCCAACCCGATGTCCGGTGGCATGGGCGCGCACTCCCAACGCCAGCCGAGGCCCAAACCGAAGCCGAAGAAGGACTAGCGAAACGGGCGGCCCGGGGGGCCAGGCCGCCGACGCGGAGGGGGAGTAAGGAATGGTTGCGTTACCTGTGGTGCCCAGCCGGTGGCGGGACCGTATACGGGCCTGGCACTGGGGCAAGGTCGAGCAGCGCATCGCCCTGGCGCAAGCCGCAGTGCGCGGCTTCCCCGAGTTCCCCGAGGTCGCGTGGGACGACATTCGCGGCGCCTACCGGCGCCCCGACCGCACGCCGATCGCCTCCTGCGCGGCATTCATCGGGGTGGTCACGGGCCACGCACTCGCATACGGAATCATGGGCTTCGCCGTGGTCGCTGTCGCTTTTCAAGCCGCAGCAGAGTCCCAGCACCGCCCTATCGATGACGTGTTCGTGCACCAGTGGCGCTACTTCTGGGGCTCAGTCGCCGTGTTCGCGCTGAACACGCTCATGGATCAGATCCTCAAGCTCAGCGGGGGCGGACCGGAGCGCAAGGAAGACACTCTGATCTCCACCGCGCTTGACCTGGTGGCGGCATGCGGCCGGCTGACGACCGCGGCCACGGTGCGGGAGCGGGCGGAGAGCATAGGCGCCATCCATGCGGGCGTCAGCCTCCTGAACGGCGAGCTGCGCGCCAACGCACGGTGGGCTGGAGGGGTGCCCCGGTACGGCGGGCGCGGAGCGCTCATGGCGCACGCCCGTCGCGTCCGTCAGCGGCTGGTCGAGCCGCTGGACGCCTTGGTGACCAGCGAACGCGACGCAGCGACGGCCCGGTTGTCGGGTTACGCCCTGGCCATCGCCACCGCACAGGCCCGGGGCCTGTACGGGGAACTCCTGCCGGAAAACGACCTGCCCGCCGACCCCGGCCCCGAACGCGGGCGCTGGCTGCGCCTGATGCTCGTGGGCGCCATCGTCGCGGCGAGCGGCGTAGCGGCCATGTGGGTCCTCACCAGGGCGATGGGCGTCCCGGGCGAGGCCGCGCTCGCGCCGCTCGGTGTAGTGATCCTCTACAGCGCGGTAGCCGCAGCCAAAGCGACGAACACCTGGACGTGGCTGTCCTCCGTCCTCGACCGCACCAGCCAGGCCCGCCAGGGCGGCTCCCCTCCTCCCGGCCCCTGAGCCACCGCAGCGTCACCTCCAGGCGCACCCAAAGACTCAACCAGGCCCCCTCCACGGCAGGTCACAGCCCCAATCAGCGCCATGGATGGGCCGGTTGCCCCACGGGGGTCTCAGGTCGCTCCCGGCACCGGCCGGAAGGACTGACGGACTGCGGACCACGAGCGCGGCAGGGAGCCGGCCCTGCACTACCTCTGAACACGACTAGGCGGGACCCCGCGTCATCGGGGTCCCGCCTCGTCGTCGTCCTGCCGTACCCCGGGGGTACGGAGGGAAATCTGGGGTGCCCCGCTGCCACGGGGACCACCATTCACTGGCGCCTGTCCAGACCAATAGACATTCACCCTTAAGCCGTGCACGGCGTACGCGCCCGGATGTGAGTCTTAAGATTCGTCCCCGGCCGAGATCGTGACAATGCCCTGTGGACAACGCGATACACCTGCGAAACAACACGGCGGCGTGACCTGCGGATACCCGTACGTCGGAGCAGAGCACAAACGAGTATTTAATCCGCCGTGCAGAACGCTGGCGAAATAACCGCCGGGACCGTTCGCAGGGCATCCACAAGCGGGGCCGGGGCAATTATTTCGCGCGTGTCCCGCATATGCGCGGGTGTGGGATGTTCCCGCTCCGGTGTGGGTAACGTGGCGCGATGACTCACCTGTCTGCCAACAGGTCCGTCAAGTCCCATACGTCACACGGAAGTTGAGCGCTTCACCGTCCAGACCAGCCAGACCCGCACTGGATCACGTCCGCAGCGAACATCCTTAAGAGATAGGCACCGACTTGAGCAAGTACCGCCCGCGCATATCCCGGTTTGCCCAGCCCCGCCCGCGCGTCCAGCGCGTTCCGGAGCGTCTTGAAAGTGTGCCCAAGCCGGTGGAGAAGCAGCCGGTTCGCAGCTGGATCCCTGCGGTCCAGCTCGCGGTCATTCTGGCTGCGTTCACCGTGCTCACCCTCTGCGGCGTATCGCTGCCGGAGGCTGCCGGTGTCATCGGCGCGGGTCTCATGATCATGGGAGACCTGCGCAACCCCCGTCCCTGACCCGTCCTTTCCGGGGTGCTGACTCCCGTCGGCACCCCGGCTTCGGCCCCGGGAAAGGAGACACGCCGTGGCCCGCCCCCTCAACCCGCTGCCGGCCCTCAGCAGTCCGCTGGTGGAACTGGCTCATGACCTCCGCCAACTGCGCGACCAGGCGGGCAACCCCACCCTGCAGGAGATGTCCCATACCTGCGCGATGTCGACGGCCGCCCTGTCCAAGGCGCAGAGCGGCCAGCACTTCCCCAGCTGGAACGCGCTAGGGGCCTACGTCGCGGCCTGCGGTGGCGACCCCGACGATTGGTACGAGCGGTGGCAGACCGTACGGCTCGCCCAGGAACCCGAGCACGCGGACGGCGGCGCGGTGGACCGCCAGGAGTGCATCAAGCGCTGGGTGACGTCCGGAAAGATCGTGCCCCCGCCCATCGAAACCGCCGAGCAGCTGCGCGAAGCGCTCCGCTGGTTGATGCGGTTCTACCACCTGAGCCTGCGCGCTGTCGCCGCTAAGAGCCTTGGCTACTCCCACAGCACGTTCCACGCAGCCCTGTCCGGACGCCGGCCCTTCACCCCGCATCTGCTGCGGTCGCTGCTGCTGGGCTGCGGAGTCCACTCGACAGCGAGCGTGGAGGCCTGGCTGATGGCGCTCGCCCGCACCGGATCGGAGGACCTGACCGCCGACGTGTTCCAGTTCATCGAGCGGACACGGCAGATCCTCGCGGAACAGTTGGACCGCACAGCCCACGTGGACACCCGACACGCGGTGGCAGCACTGAATACGTCGGTCAAACTCATGGCCGAAGGGGGAGACTCCGCCCGGAGGACGGAGAACTACCAGCGTATGCGGCAGGCTCACCACCGACTCCTACTGGTCCTCTCCCGCGACGTCCTACGCAGCGGAGCCATTCTCCCGAACGGGAACGTCCTTAGTCCGAAGGCCCTGGACCTGGTGCTGCAGGGTCGTGCCGTAGTCCACGAGTCCGTGCTGGCTGTGCTCGTCAACTCCATGGTCGGGGCCGACTCGTGGTACCGCCAGCACGTCTTCCAGGCGCTGCAGACTTCCAACAACATCCTGGCCCGCGGGCTGAAGCACTGGGTCACCGTCCCTCTCGTATCGGACGGCCAGCTCACGCTGTTCGAAGAAGGCAGCGGCCAGGCTGCCTGAGCGCAGGGCTGTTACTCCCTCCAAGGCCCCCTCCACACCCACCCATGCCCCCTCCATGGCAGGTCACAGCCCAATCGGCGCCATGGAGGGCCTGATTGCCCAATGGGTGGGTCGGGCTGCTCCCAATACCGGCGGGCGGGGAGGATAGGGGCATGACGCGCCCGATGCTGACCCAGCGGGAAGCGGCTGACGCGTGTGGCGTCGGCCGCTCCACGATCCGCCGCCGCCGCGAGGCCGGCGAGCTGCCCGGCGCTGTCCAGGATCCGAAGCGCGGCTGGCTGATCCCCGTCGATGCCCTGTTGGCCGCAGGGTTCCGGCTTAACGCCCCCGCAGGGCCCAACACCGGGAACGGCGGCGACGTCGCTGCCGTCCAGGACCAAGCCCCACCCACGACGTCGTCCGTCGAACAGGCCGAACTGGCTCGGATCCGTGCGGAGCATGCCCTGGCGCTGGCCGAGGCCGAGTACGGCCGCAAGCTCGCCGAGGCAAAGGCGGAGCACCTCGAGAAGCAGCTCGTCGAGCGGGGCGCACGGATCGAGGACCTGCAAAAGGCGCTGGCTGCTCTGATGCCCGCCCCGGAGCGGGCCGCACTCACCACTCCGCTCGGGCCCACGGTGCCGAGCCAGTCCGCGGGCGGGCCGACTGCGGCCCAGGAGCCCGAACGGCGACGCAAGTGGTGGGGCGGGCGCGCCTGATCGATTGGCGCCCGAACTCCTTCACGGGTTCCCGACCGTTCTGCTCAGTCCTCCTCCGCCTCACCGAGCTCGCGTCGGATCTTGTAGAGGTACTCCGTGCGCACGGTCTCCGCCTTGACGCCGGTCATTGCCTCCAGCTTCGCGGAGTACTCCTTGATGATCATGTGGCCTGTCCAGAGGCGTACATCGTCAGGTAACTGGAGGTACCACTGGCGCACCGCAGCCATCCGGTCTGCCTTCCTCGCCCCGCTGGCGGATGCGTCGGGGGTGTAGGACTGCTGCTCCTCAGCGTCACGTTGTCCGGCGTCCCGAGCGGCAGGGGCCAGGAGTTGGATCTCGGCCAGGACGTCGTGGATGTCATCGCCCTGCCGGATGTCCTGGGCAGCTTGTTCGAGCAGGGCAGCCACGGCGTCTCGGTAGACGGTGCCGTGCCGTTCTGCCCGGATCCGGGCAGCGCGGAGAGGGGACGAAGAGTCTTCGGAGGAGCGCATAGGGAAGAGTTGCACGTCCAGTGCGCGCGAGAGCCAGGTTCCCGGTCATGCCCCGGGCCACCTGGCTCCACTTCCGGCCGCCCACGGCAACCGGCGATCCCAGCATCGCACGCGGACAGGTGCACGGTCTCGCAAGTCCCCGGCGAGACAGCCGGGCGGAACTTGCGAGACTGTGCCGATGAGCACTGCGCGCCGCCGCCTCGGCACCGGTCCGACGGCCGCCACCGACGACTTGACCTCGACTCCCCCACCGCGCCTGCTGCCCTCCGAGCGCAGCGGCCCGGGCCCGTCGCCCATGGACCGCAACGACGACCAGGACGTGCTCGTGGCTGTGCCGTCCGGCCGCCGGCTCCTGGGCCACGGCGGAGGGCAGGACGGCTAGGGCCTAGTGCCCGTAAAACGGCGGTGGGCGGCACCCGCGTCGGGTGCCGCCCACCGCCGTCTCCTGCGTCGGCGTCAGAGCTGGCCGTTGTCCATCCGCAGCTCGAACTCGTTGGGCCGGTAGCCGTCCATCAGGAGCTTCACGGACGACTGCCTGATGTCGCCCGCCGCCGTCTGCTTGATATTGAGCGTGGCCATGATCTGCGCGAGCGAGACGAGTTCGGGGTCGGGCTGACTGACGTCGAATCCGTGCGCCAGGAGCAGCCGAGCCACGAGCCGTTCGTTGCGCTCACGCGGCGTCAGGCGGGCGTAGTCCTCGGCCTTCAGCGTGACTGCCTCCATCAACGCCGTCTCGTACGCGAGTCGAGCCGCCTCCTGCTTGTCGGTCGCGGCGCGCTTCTCCGCCTCGGCCAGGCGGGCGGCCTCTGACACCGCGCGTGCCTTGTGCGCCACGAGATCGGCCTCGGCCTTGGCCCGGGCCGCACCCTCGCTGGCGGCGGCCGCCTCCGCTTTCTCTGCCGCGAGTGTGTCCTCGGCCGCCTTCCGCCGGGAGGCGGCCGCCTCCGCCGATTCCATCGCCTCCGCCTCCGTGCGCGCGGTGCGCTCCGTCTGGACGCGGCGGAGCTCCGCCGTCGCCTTCGCGGCCGCGGCCTCGGCCTCCGCCTGCGCGCGGGCCGCCTCCGCCTGCGCGGCCGCCGTACCCGTGCGCGCCTTCTGCTGGTGCTCGGCCACCGTGATGTCGGTGGCGTCCTCCAGGTCGCGCAGCCGGTCCTGCTTGGCCTGCTGCCGCTGGCGTTCCGCCTCCGCCCGCTGCCGCTCCGCCTCCAGGCGCTGGCGCTCCTCTGCCTCCGCCTTCCACTTCGCCGGGAGGGCCAGCGCCTCCGTCACGGTGTAGCCGTGGGGGGCCATCGTCATCGGCAGCATCTGCACCTCGGAGGCCCGCGAGAGGTCGCCTCCGAGTTCCTGGGTCAGCCACACCCGGTAGCCCTCGAGGTCGCGCTCGCGCTGCACCATCTCGGGGTAGCTGCGCACCGCGGCCAGCCGCATACGCCGGTAAAGGCGGCCCGTGCGGGCCGGTGCCAGCACCCAGCGGTGCAGCGGGATCCGGTCGGCCGCGGTGCCGTCCTTGATGCGGGCGGCGTGCAGCAGCAGCCGGCGGGCTCCCTCGACGCCGAGGACGAACAGGCCGGGCATCGCGGCATGGCTCAGCGCCCACAGCGGGTTGCTCGCCAGCCCGTGCCAGACAGAGCCGTCGCCGAACCCGTCGCTGGCGTTGAGCAGGACGGTGACCAGCGTCATCACGTGGGCTGCGAACCGCAGGACGGGCCACGGCGTATTGCGGCGGACCATCACCAGATCGAACGCCAGCAGCGCGATGATCGAGACGTCGATCCCGATGGGGAAGAGCGGGGCGAGCGTTTCGCTGAAGCCGTGGTGAAGGGCGAACCGCTCCAGGGTCGAGTAGGACGCGGCGAATCCGATCACGCCGACCAGGGGCATGCCGACCGTGGCCACCGCCACCAGCAGCCAGCCAACCCACCGGTTGGGCCCGCCCTTGGAGGTGGCCGACTTGGCCGGGGTGGCCCCGGCCATGGCCGGGCCAGGGTGGCCGGCGGCCGGGGCCACGGCCTCCCCCTGGCCGCCCTCCCCCGGCCACCCCTGGCCGCCCTTGCGCTGCGGGGGCGGAGCGCTCTCCTGAGGACCCGGAGTGCCCGGCCGCGTGGCCGGAGTGGCCCCAGCCGTGGCCGGGGTGGCCGGGGCCATGGCCCCCCTGTGGCCGGGTGTCTGGCCATCCGTCAGCGTCTCGCTCATCCCGGCAGTCTCTCCTGTCGCGCGTGGCGGCGGAGCACCGACCCGCGTATCCGGAGCGGAAGTCAGTGGGAGCGGAGCCCGGCGGGCGTGGCCGTTGAGCGGAGCGGCGGGTGGGTAAGGTGCGGGCTGCGTCACGGGGTTCCTCCGTGTCGTGGGTCGGGACCGCTGCGCGGTCGTGGCCGGCGGCGCCGGGAGATTCCAGCTCCCGGCGCCGCATCAGTTCCGGGTGGAGGCGCGGGCAATGACGCCCCGCGCGGTCGCCTGCCGGTGGTCCTGGTGGACGGGCCCGGCGTAGTGGTGGTGGTGCTGTTCGGGGAGTGCCTCGTTCGCGTCGCGCCGGGCGCGGCCGAGGGAGCGCACCAGGCCGCACGCGGCCAGGACCAAGGCGGTGGGTGCGCCGGCCCCGATCGCCAGGTTCACCGGGTCTACCTGGCCGAGCGTCCACAGCACGAGCGAGGTGACCCCGCCGACGGACACCGTGGCGACGCTGCCGGTGAGCATCAGCGCACTGGCGTCCGTGGCCCGTTGCGACATCGGCGGCCGCCCCGGCTGCACGACGGGGAGCGCGCTGCCGACCGTGGGCACGGGGGAGTCGTCCCGGTAGGCCGTCGGCATGGCGGGGGCGGGCTGGTAGGCGGCCTCGACGGCCGCGATGAGGGCGGCGGCCTGGTCGGCGGCCTCGGTGCGGTGCTGCGGGTCCACGGCGGGCTCCTCTCGCCTCTGGGGGATGGGGGCTGCGGTCAGGCGCGTGCGGTCCAGCCGGTGTGCACGCGGCGGATGTCGAAGGCCGGTCCGGCGATCCGACCGGCGGCGGGCAGGACGGGGCCGACGCCCAGTGCCTCGATGGCGTTCAGCAGCTCGGCCACCTGCGCGGCCAGTTCGGCGGCCCGGTTCTCGGCCCGGCGCAGGTCCTGGGGGCGTCCGGTGTACATGACAGTCTCCGTTACTTTGAGTGATAGTCAGGGCGGTGTCAGGGAGGGGAGTTCCTGACAGTCAGAGCGCCTGTCAGGGCATGTCAGGGGCGGTTTTACGTGACTTCTCTATAGGCCCCCGGCGGCCTGACTGTCAGATGTCAGGCCCGGCCGTGACTGTCAGGTCGTCACATTCCGTAGTGCCTATACGGGCTGGAGGGGGGACGCGAGGATCGTGTACTCGCCGTGCCCGTCCCGGCGGATGACGCCCATCTCGACGAGCTTCTTGAGCTCGCCCTGGAGCCACGGACGCTGCCGCCGGGCCGCCGCGGTCGCCGGGATCAGGTCGGCCGGCGCAAACTCGAGCCTGCCCAGCGCCATCCAGCCGTCCAGCTCGCTGTAGAGGATGTGCAGCGCCTCCTCCGTGGGAACCGGAGCCTGCACCTCGAACGCGATCCCGCTGTCGGGGTCAGCGTCGGGCACGTCGTCCTCCAGGCGCAGCCCGGCATAGTCGGCGTCCGGCTCCGGATCGGCCGGGATCCCGGCCATCACCTCGTCGTACGCCTCCTGGAGCTCCAGGGCGGCTGCCTCCTCGATGTCGCTCACGTCATCCCCTCCCAGGGCGATCGTCTCCGGGTCGATCCCGGCGTCCTCCAGGCCGTCCGCGACCGCCAGGGCTGTCTGGAGGGCGGACGGGACGCCGGGCGTGGTGCGGTTGGTGCCGCGGTGGGTGCGCTGCGCATACGCCTGGCCGAGCGCGGCCGCGGTCACGTCGTCCAGCGGGTCCCGGTACGGGGCGCCCGCCGCCACCAGGTCGGCCAGCTCCTGGCGGTCGGTCAGGCCGGAGCGCACCTCAGTGGTCCACTGCGCCTCGGGGATGCCCATGCCGGTCGCGATGGCGTAGCCGGGCCGGGTGGATCCCCAGGCCGGGATGGCGCCCGCGTCGGTGACCGAGTCCGGCAGCGCGAAACTGGCATCTTCCGGCTTGTCGACGCCGAAGCAGACCGCGCCCTGCAAGTTGGCGCGGATGTCGGTGCTGAGGTTCGTCCAGGTGGCGCGCTGGAGGCTGATGCCCAGCCAGATGCCCACCGAGCGGGCCTTGCGGGCGATCTCCTCCAACTCGGAGAAGTCCGCGACGTCGGCGGCCTCCTCGATCCACACGAGCATGGCGTTGAGGCGGGAGGCGGGGGTCCACTGGTCCAGGCCCTCCTCAGCGAGGATGTCACCCCGGGCCTTGATGGCGGCCGGGAGCGCCCGCAGCATGCGCTTGGCCTCTTTGGCGTCCTGGATCAGCCAGTCGATGCCGTCCGCGATGTGCCCGACCGTCTGCCGTCCCTTGGCCAGGTCCACCAGGAAGATGCTCATCTTGCGGCGGGTGGCCAGGTGGGCGACCAGCGCCCGCAGGAACTCGCTCTTGCCTGCGCCGGTGACGCCCATCACCAGGACGTGCTGGAGGATCGGCGCGCTGAACGGGTCGAGCAGCCAGACCTCGCCGTCGGCGTACAGGCCGACCGGGATGGGGTGGGTGGGCAGCATGCCCAGCGCGGCCGGCGCCGCGAACTCGACGCCGTCCTTGAGCAGGTCGGCGACCCGCACCGAAAGGACGCCCCTCGAGCCGTCCTCCGCGTTCGGGGTGACGATGACCCCGGACGGGGGGACGTGCAGCGCGGCCGCGACCTGGCCCGTGGTGGACTGCAACGCGGGGATCGTCCCGCCGGGTACGGTCACCTCCACATCGGCCTTCACGGTGCCCTTGCCGCTACCCTTCGGGTTTTTGACTCGCGCCTTCTCCCAGCCGATCGCCTCGGCCAGGGCGCCCAGGCCGCCGCCGTTCTCCTCCGCGAGTTCACCGGAAGCGCCGTTGCGCATGAGCTGACGCACGTTGACGGACGCCGCGAACAGCGCGCCGCCCAGCGCCCACAGATCGACCATCGGATGCCCGAACGGCCCCGCGGACGTGGCGCAGGTCAGCCAGCCCATCCCGGCCGCGACCGACGCCGTCGCCTGCACCCGGCGGAACCGGGCGAATTTGCTGCTGCCCGGGGTCGCCTTCCAGGCCACCGCCGACAGCCCGGCGCCACCGACCGCGAGGGCGGCCGACGCCAGACCGGCCGACAGCGGGTCGGCGCCCCACATGTGGTTGGTGGCGAGCCCCGCGACCGGGGGCAGCGCGGCCGCACCGGCCCACGGCGAGACGTACGGCAGCGCCTTGCCCAGCAGATGCCCCACCAGGTGGCCGAGCGTTCCGCCCTTGCCCACCGGCACGATCTCCGTGCCGGAGGCCGTGTTCACCGGACCCGTGGCGGTCGCGGTCGTGGACTTCTTGCGGGGCGCCATCACTGCTCTCCGATCGTGAACTCGCGCTTCGTCGTCTTGCTGGTGCGACGCTGCCGCGCCTCCTGCTCCGGTTTCACGAAATGCCGGTTGAAGGCGTACGCCATCTTCAGCGCCCCCACACCGAGCGCTTTCGCGGCCTCCGCCGAAATCTTCAAGTGGGCGGAAACAAGGCGCGCCTTGATGCGGCTGGACGCGCCGAACGTGTACCAGTGGCCCTTGTACTGGGACAGCACACCGTTGAGTTCCTCGGCGCGCATTCCGAGAATCAGATGCAGCTCGCGGCCGAGGAGATTGATGGCCTTGGCCAGCGCGAGGATGTCTTTGTCGTTGCGGAATTCGATCCGCTCGATCGCGTAAATCAGGCGGTCGCCCTGGTGCCGGTCCCCGGGGCCGCGCTCGCCCGTGCTGTACGGCGCCGTACCGGCGGGGCCACCGCCGCCGCCGTTGCCGCTGCCCCCGTTGACGCCCAAGTTGACGTTGTAGGTCCGCTCCCGGTGCGTGTGCCGGGTCGGGCCGGCCGCCGGGGCCGGGCCCGACGGGGCGCCGCCGGCCTGCGCAGCGGGGGAGGGCTGCGGAGGAACCTTCGGGCCGCCCATGCCACTGTCCCCGTCGGTCGCCCAGTCGTAGGGCTGCTGTGCGGTGCTCATGCCTCGGTCTCCTCATGGATCGTCAGGCCGCCGAACCAGAGCGGAAGGTTGATCTGGATCAGGTCGGTGTCGGGGTCGCCGGACGCGGCGACCTGGTCGGCGGCCCGCTCGATCAGCTCGTGGGCCGCCATGAACCGCGCCGTCGCCAGCGCGGCGTACAGGTCGGTGGGGCGCAGCCGGGGGCGGGTCGCCAGGCGCAGGGCGAGCCGGCCGACGCGGGCGAGGTGCCCGGCCGCGGACAGCGCCCGGTCCAGCAGCGTGATGCGCAGTTGTCCGTAACTCACTGGTCAGCCCCCTTGCGGCGGTTGGTCAGAGCGTTGATACGGCGGACGGCGCGGGCGCACAGCAGGCAGTCCGGGACGCCCGGAACGCGGTCATGGCGCGGCGGCGGGGCGATGCGCTCGGTCCGCGAGAACTCCCAGAGCAGGAGTCCGGCCGCGGGCAGCGCGACGACGAACCAGGAGCTGTGGGCGAGCAGGGTGACCACCATGAGCAACGCGGCGGTGATCACCGTGCACGGGTGGGTGGCGACGTGATGCGCGGTCGCCAGCCCACGGGCCGCAAAACGGCGGGACATGTGCTGCTCCTTTCCGGGGCCGGACTGTCCGGCCCTCCGACGTCCCCGGCCTGCGGGCCGGGGGCGCCGGGGGGCCGTCAGTCCTGACAGGCGCACGCGCACCCCGCACCGGCACACCGGTGACAGTCCTGGCAGGAGTCACAGACCTTGCAGTGCTCGCAGGCCCGCAGCACCAGCGGCCAGCACGAGCAGCCGGTGGGCGCCCACGGATCCTCGGATCCGAGGCCGAGCTGGCCGAGCACGGGCGCCGTCGGCGATGCCGGCACCGGGCGCGGACGCACCCGCCGGGGGCTCACCGTTCGTCCTTGTCCGGCAGCGCCCACACCACGGCCGCCAGCGCGACCAGCGCCAGGAGCGCCAGATCCACCAGCTGCCGGTCCCCGCGCAGCTCTGCGGCGATCTCCACCCCGAGCAGCACCGCGGCCACCAGGCCGGCTGCCCGCCTGCTCCAGGCGCTCACAGCTCCCCCTCGCCGGACACGGTCTCGGCCGGGTAGCCGTGGCCGGGCGGCGGGTAGGCGTGGCACCCGCAGGTGTCACTCATCAGCCCCTCGAACAGCACCTTCACGAAGGGGTCGTCCGAGTTCGCCGGGTTGTCGTCCACGAACTCGAGGCAGCGCAGCAGCTGGTCCGTGAGGAACCCGTCCGCCGTACGCGCCGCCTGCGCGGCGCCGGCCTGCGCAGCCCGGCGGGCCTCCTCGGCCGCCTCGGCCGCCTTGCGGGCCGCGTCCATCCGCTGCGCCGCCAGCGCGTCCGCAGCCAGCGCGTCCGCCTGGGCGCTGTGCGACCTGCGCTTCACCGGGCCACCCCCGCCCAGTCCGTACGGACCACGAGGAACACGTCGGTGTCGAGGTCCATCACGACCTGGACCGGGATGCCCTCCGCGCGGCGCGCGGCGGCGAACTCCTCCGCCGGCCACGACCCGCGCGGGTGCGAGGCAGGGAACTCCTCGAGGGCGATGCGCCCGTGAGTGTCCGTCACCGGGCCACCCCCGCCCCGGCCTGCTGCCCCAGCGCCTCGGCCAGACGGGACGCCGCCTCCTGCGCGGCCACCAGGTCGTTGTGCGCCTGGATCCGCGCCGCCTCCATCTGCGCGGCCGCCTCCCGGCGGGCGATGTCCTGCTCGCTCATGCCGTCCACCGCCCCTCACTGCGGGGCGCCAGGCGGGCGAACGCCGCCTCCAGTGCGGGGGACTCGAGCTGGTGCCGCTGTTCGGCCAGCGCGCCCTCCGTCACCTCACGGACCGCGATCACGCTGGACGACGCGCCGCTGATGACGGCCGGGACCAGGCCCTGCTCCTGCTGACTCGCCGAGACGCTCATGCCGCCGCCCCGATCCGCTCCGCCAGCCGCACCACGGCCGACGCATCCGCCTGGAAGTCCGCGAGCTGCTCACGGCGCACCCGCGCCGAGGCGTAATGCGCGGCCACCAGGCGACGCGCCTTCGCCGCCAGGAAGGCCCGCGGGTTACGGACCGTCTGACCGGACAGCAGGTGCTGCCACACCGCCAGCCACACGTCCTGCGCGATGTCGTCCGCCCACACCTGGTCCGTCCAGCGCAGCGAGTTCGCCGCGACCGTCACCACCAGGCCGTGCCACTCCCGCGCCCACGCCGCCAACACCTGGCGCAGCGCCGCGTCCTCCGGACGGCTGAACCGCCCCGCGCTCCCCGCGTCCTGCTGCGGGTGCGGACGGCCCGGCGCCGGCACCGGCTGACGCCCGTCCCGCTCATGCGGCACCGGCCGTGTCGGAAGCACTGGCCGGACCCCGGCCTGCACATTCCTCTGTCGTTCTGCCACGATCAACACGTCTGATCTCCCTCTGACCAGGGGTTCGGACAAGCGGCCGGGGTGTTGGAGCACCTCGGCCGCCCGCCCGGCCTGGTGTTGGAGCACCAGGCCGGGCACCTGCGTTTTCGCAGGCCGGAGTTGATGCCTGCGGCCTACCGACCTCTCGATCAGTTATTGCCTAGGCGTTATTGAGAATGCAGCGGCGAGGCCGTACTGTCAATAACGACTAGGCGATAAGGTGGGTGTCACCACGCCAGAGAGGGAGGTGTCGGACCATGACCAGCTCCGGGGGCATTGCCGCTGACCTGCGCCATCGCATCACCACTGGCGAACTCCCCCCAGGGAGCACGCTGCCTACAAACGCCGAGCTGATGGCCACGCACAGCGTGTCGAAGGGGACTGTCACAAGCGCCATCCGCGAACTCGTCGATGAGGGCCTGGTGTTCACCGCCAAGAGGGGAGGCACCCGAGTACGCCATCGGGTGCCTGTGACTCTGCCTCTGACCCGCTACAGCCGTGCACTCACCCCCGAAGGCACCCGCGGCCCGTGGGAAACGGCCACGGCTGAAGCAGGCCTGGACGGCTACATGCAGCTGCTCCTCGTGGAGCCCGTCGAGGCGCCGGATGATCTGGCAGCGCTCCTCGAACTACGTCAGGGGGACAGCCTGATCTACCGGCTGCGCCACGCGATCATTCGCCCAGACGACGTGGTCCAGATCCAGCACGCCTGGTATCCGAGGGACATCGCCGAGGCGGCAGGGATCGATACGACGCAGAAGCTCGAAGGCGGCGTCTACCGTCGGCTCGCCGCAGCGGGGTATCAGCGGGCCACCGCGAGCGAAACGGTGGCCGTCCGGATGCCCACCTCAGAAGAAAGCGCCCAGCTGCGCATCGGGGGACGCATCTCTGTGATCACACTCGAGCGAGTCACCAAGGCCGCCGACGGCCGCCCCCTCGAGGTGTTGCGTGCTGTCGCGCCGTCCGATCGGCTCCAGTTCGCCTACGAAGATCTGCCCCTGTCACCGCCTGCTCTGGAGGCTTAGCCGTGGCTGACCAAACTGACGGATCCAGGACGGCCTTAACCGCTGCGGAGGCCGCGTACGAAATCGCACTTGCGGATCTCCACCGGCAGGAAGTTGCTGCGCAACTGCTATCTCGTCGGGGGCTCCGCTACGCGTCGTTCGGCACCGAACGGCACGGGCCGAACATGGTGGCGCACAACGGTGAAATCGTCGGCGAGACGTACACCAAGTCGCCCGGCCTCCTGCACGACTGGTACGCGCTGCCCGTCGCCGGAAGTGAGCACGGGCCGTTCGTCACGGCACGTGCGGCAGCAGCAAGCCTCATCGCGAAGTAGTCCGGCTTGCCCAGCAAATCAGGGCTGGCCCATCGCAGCATCCATGCGTGTCGCGGGGCTCTCGTGTACCAGCATGGGGCCGTACATCACAACAGGCCCCGCCAGAAGACGGGGCCTGAAGGGCCGGACCGGGCTGCAACCCGGAGCCCCGGCCATAGCACCTGAGCTATGAGTGGAGGTGCGCTCCTTGAGCGTACGACGAAATGCCTGCACAGCACCACAGCGCCCGACGTTCCCCCTGATCAGGGCGGAGGTAGCCCTGTGAGGAAGTACAGCGGAATCGACGGTCGCGCCCGCATTGTTCGGGGACAAGGACCTATGTCCGGGATGCCGGTGTCCCGAGAGGTGCTCTCCAGCCTCGTCCACGCGCTGGACTACGTGGTGCTGTTGCAGGTGATGTTCGACCGCGCGGCAGGGCTGAGCTGCACGCCGACGGACGTGTGGCGCCAGCTCCAAGCGCGCGGAATCCAGTCGGGTGAGGACGAGAGCGAGCTCGTCAGCAAGGACGCGGTGGACGAATCGTTCAGCCGTCTGCTGGCGCTGGGCCACCTGTCGGAGGTGGCCCGATGAGCGAGGACATGTCGCAGGAGCCGGGGGCGGCTCGGGTTACGGGGAGAGCGCCCGCGCTGCGGCCGTCAGTGCCGCTGTATCGCCACATGGTCTACAAGTCGGGGCTCGGCAATCCTCTGGACTTCCTCGTGCTGTGCCACATCCACTTCATGTGCGAGGACGGCCAGTCGTTCAGCGTGGATGAGCTGGTGGCGGCGCTGCGCCGCGAGGGCGTGAGCAGTGCGAACGGCAAGGGCCTGGTCGGCAGCAAGGCGGTCTACGAATCGGTGGCCCGGCTCCGGCGCGCCGGCTTCCTGCACCGCTCTCAGGAGAACGGTGGCAGCTTCGGCGTTGTCGAATACACGTTCTACGAGTTCCCGACCTTGAATCCGTACTGGACCCCTCCGGGCGTGCCCGTTTCATCCGAGAATGAGCCGTTTCCCCTGTCAGGCGAAACGGCTGTACAACTACCGGCCGGTAACAGTGTTTCCGCAGGTCAGACCGCTTCTCCTGACAAGGCACGCGCTGACAAGGCACGCGCTGACAGGCAAAGCGCGAACCGGGGAGTTTCCGCAGGTCAGACCGCTTCTCCTGACAGGCGAAGCGCAACGGCTCCCCCCCCACACCCCCCGGAGGAGGAGGATTCCTCCTCCCCCTACCCCCTCACCGGCACCACGGGGGCGCTCCCGTCACAGCGGGACGAAGTGCTACCCGCGTCCGATCCGGAGATCGAGGCAGCCGCGGAGTTCCTTCAGCAGATGCGCCGGTTCCAGGCCGGGCTGAAGACTGCGCGGCGGTGCGCACCGAGGTTGGTGCGGACGATGCGGGCTCAGGGATGGCCACTGATCGCATCCCTGGACGACGTCCAGCGCCAGGCGCTGGAGGACGACATCTTCAAGAACACCGGCGGAGCGACGTCCTGGCCCAAGTGCCTGCCCGGGTGGGTCGAGGACTTGCGCCGCTACCGCGCGGTGGCCGCCCCTGTTCCCGCTCGCCGGGAAGCGCAGGAAGACCTCGCGGCGGTGCGGGCCGCGTGCCCGGCGTGCGATGCGAACGGCTGGGTCGAAGATCCCGACGACGACAGGCCGATGCGCCGCTGCACCCACCCGGGCATCACGGCCGAGTCCCTCAAGGAGCACCAGTGACTGCCCTGGCCGTTCCCGCGCAGGCATCCGTCGAGGACCAGGAGCGGGCGGCGAGCACCGAGGCAGAGGCCGCCGTGCTCGGCGCCTGCCTGATGGCGACCGCGACCTACGACCCGGTCGCCGCCGCTGCGCAGGCCCTGAGCGACTCCGGGGACTGGTCCGACCCCCACCACGAGACGATCTGGCGGGCGATCCTGGCGCTCCACGGCCGGAGCCGACCGACGGGCGTGCCGATGGTCGAGGCGGAGCTGCGGCGCAGCGGTGACCTGGAACGGGTCGGCGGCACGGTGCGCCTGTCGGCGATCGCCGCGCAGGCCTGCACCTCCGTCGAGGCCGAGCACTACGCCCTGCTCGTCCACGGCTACGCCCGGCTGCGCCGCTATCAGCAGGCCCTGGTGCGGGGCATGCAGACGGCCCGTCAGGCCGACCCGACGAGCGTCACCGATGCGATCGCCGCGCACCAGGCCGAGTTGGAGCACCTGGCCGCCGACCAGAGCGGCGACGACGGTCTGTTCGGACGGTTTGGCGCAGGCCTCCAGGCGCACCTGGACAGCCTGGAGACCACGATCGAGGCGGCCGCGATCACGGGACTCACTGACCTCGATCACGTGCTCAAGCTGCGCCCCGGCAACGTGATCGTGGTGGCCGGCCGCCCGGCCATGGGCAAGTCGGCCATGACGCTCGGCGTCGCGCTGGCCAACGCCGCCAGCGGCCGGCCAACCCTGGTGCACAGCCTGGAGATGGGCGCCAGCGAGGTCACCAACCGCGTGCTGTCCAGCCGGGCCCGGGTCGGCCTGCACCACCTCATGGAGGGCGGGGAGGCGGTCACCGACGACGACTGGACACGCATCGCCCGGCGCCTGCCCGACCTCGAGGCGCTGCCGCTGTGGATGGACTACACCCCCCGCGTCACCCCCGGCCTGGTTCGTACCCGGATCAAGCACCTCACGCGGGAGACCGGCCGGGCGCCGCTGGTCGTGATCGACTACGTCCAGCTCATGTACACCGACCAGCGCGACTCCCGGCAGTCCGCGTACGAGCGGGTCAGCGAGGTCAGCCGCGAACTCAAGATCATCGCGGAGGAGACGGGCGCGGTCATCATCTGCTGCGCGCAGCTCAACCGCGGCTCCGAGCACCGCGACGGGAAGCGTCCGCAGGTGTCCGACCTGCGGGACTCCGGGCAGCTGGAGCAGGACGCCAGCGGCATCATCCTGCTGCACCGCGAGGACGCCTACGACCCCGAGAGCTCCCGCGCGGGCGAGAGTGACCTGATCCTGGCCAAGAACCGCAACGGGCCGACCTGCACGGTCACCGTCGCCCACCAGTTCCACTACGCCCGGCTGCGCGACATGGCCACCGAATCCGAACCGGACGACTGACCAACACTCCCACGCCCAGTCAGAAGGGGCCTGTATGGCCGTCTGCCGCGCTTTCGTGCCGTGCGGCCCCTTCCCGACCAAGGGATCTCTGTCAGGGCGTCAGGCGGGCGTACAGCGCCGCCGATTGGCCGGCGGATCGGGTGCGTGGGGCGATGTCTGCCCGCTCCAGCAGCACCTGGGCCAAGCGCGCGGCCTCGGCCGTCTCGGAGAGCAACCGCATGGCATGGCGGAGTGCTGTGGACACGGTCTGGTTGCCGGTCAGCGCGTCGGCTCCCATCATGTCGTCGAACAGCAGGGCCTCTACTCGGTCGGCCGGATACGGCGGCTTGTCGCCCGTGCTGATGCCCTGGGGCAGGGCGATGTCGCCGAACTCCCACACCGCCGCCTCTGCGAGCCCATTGCGCAATCCGTACAGCACCCTAGGAATCTGCTTCAGGTCGTGTACGAGCCCAGGCTCTCCCGCGGCGCCTGTTTGAAGGGTTCGGCCCGGCCGTTGCTCAACACTCGAATGCGTCATGCAGGCATCCTCTTCAGGTGAGAGGGGTTCGGCGGGAGCGAGGTACGGCGCGTCCTGGTGACCACGGCCTGCTGTGCCGAGGCGTCCGAGCAGAGCGAGCCATCCCCGGGCCCTGAGCGCTCGTCTCCCGCCCTCCCGCCTCGCCCGGACCTTCCCGGGCGGGGCGCGATTATCCGGGTCGTCAGATCGGCGCACGGCGGCTCGGGTTGGGGCTGGGGTCATGGGCGCCGCCGGTTGGTGAGCTGGACGACGGTGATGATGCCGAGCGCGATCGCGATCAGCCCGGCGTCGCCCGCGATGACGGGGCCCATTGCGGGGTGCTCGTGCAGGACGTAGCCGGCGAACAGCAGGCCCAGGCCGACGAGTCCGATCAGCACGCCCTGGAGCAGGCGGCGCAGGGACGCCACCTCCGGGGTCGGCTCCGGGGCGGCGGGCGGTATCGCCGGCGCGGTAGTCGGGGGCTGGGTGGGGTCGGTCTGCGGGGTCGGGTGGGTGGTCATGTCAGGAGTCCTCTCGATCGGGTTGGTAGGGCGAACGGGGGCCAGATTCGGGCCTGGACGGCGGGCATTCAAGAACTCGCGAGAAGCGGCAAAGCACCTGGTCAGGAGGCCCGGAGGCGGGTCGGGACGAGGATTCGCGAAACGTTGAATGGGCGGCTCCTTCGTGGTAGTTGGGCCAGGCTTCCCTCGTGGTGATGAGCACGATGGGGGAGCGGCGGGTTAGCTCCGCAAGGGACACAGGCCCTCTCCGACGAGAGACCGAGCGAGTTAGGTGCCGGCGCCGTGTGTGTTGGCCTGAGCCCGCATGCAGTTCGCCGTGTGGACGTCGCCTTCGTCGCAGGTGGGCTGCCTTGCGGTGTGGTTGAGCCGGGTCGGTCTGCGGATTTGGGGTCGGGTGGATGGTCGTGTCAGGAGTCCTCTCTCGGGCGTAGTACTTGGCGCCCCGTCTCAGCGCACCACGGTCGTGTGGCGTCCTCGTTCAGAGCATCACGATCGTGGACCAAGTAGTTAGCTCCGCAAGGGGCGTTGACCTGCGACTTTGCGGGCGGAGGCGGCCCGGCCGCGGTTAGAGCTCGTTCGCTGGGGTCCGGCGCGGCTCAGAGGCCGGTTTCGCGGGCAGCTGGTGGTCGCGCGCGAAAGGCGTGCACACGTGCCCGTGCACGCGAGAGAGCGGCCCGGTCCCCTTCGTGGTCACGAGGCCGCCTCCGCGAGGGCCTCCGGCCGCCCCTACCGCCACCGCACTCACCGCGGACGGCAGCACACAGGGCCGGCACCTGCACCTAGGCGGTCGACAGCGCACGCTGGCGGGCCAAAAGGGGAAACGGGAAACTCGGAGAATCGCTTGTGCGGCCTCACTCCAACCCGAGACCATGAAGCCCGGCCAACGAAAGGGAACGAAATGAAGTTCAACACCGCCGACGACTTCCGCCACGACAAGGCAACTTGGGAAGCGTGGATAACAAAGCGCGTCGAAAACCTGAAAGAAGCACGAGAAATGAAAGATCCCGCCTATATCAAAATGGCCGAAGAGCGCTTAGACAGCGCACTGGACGGCTACACACGAGATTGCCGCTAGACCTCGGATCCATGTCGCATTCCGAGCTTCCGGCATAGCCGCCTAGCTCGGGATGCTACACAGCACATCAGATGATGCATGGTCACTCCTTCGGGGGTGGTGACGGGTTCGTGATCTCAGCAGTGACGCCCCTCCCTTCCTGTAGTCAGCCGTTCCGGCTCTGCCGGAACCAGCCGCCGCGTAGCGGTGGCGGCGGGGGAGCGGAGCGGACC
>NZ_JBWKKJ010000034.1:0-27166 GCF_056431605.1 Streptomyces sp. NPDC045846
ACCCCCCCCCCCCCCCCCCCCCCCCCCCCCCCCCCCCCCCCCCCCCCCCCCCCCCCCCCCCCCCCCCCCCCCCCCCCCCCGCCGCCTAGATCGGTGAGTTGTTCTCTTGAGCTATCGGCTGCCCGGCACCAACAGGTTGCCGGGCAGCCGGGGGAACGCCCAGCAGGCCCGGCGGGTCCCGCTCAGCCCGGCCGCGCGGACGAGGCTGACGGGCACGATGGCCCGAGAGCCCGTCACAGGGTCAGGGTGAGGGTGAAGGCTTGGGTTGCGGTGCCCACGGTGTTCTTTGCGGTGAGGACCAGGTGGTAGGTACCGGGGAGGAGGGCGGTGCCGGTGATGGTCGCCGTTCCGTTGTTCGCCGGGGTGAACTTGAAGCCCGGTGGCAGGGTGCCGCTCTCGGTGAGGGCCGCGGCCGGGCTGCCCGTGGTGGTGACCGTGAAGCTGAGCGGGGCCAGTATTCCGGCGCTCGCGCTGGACTTGCTCGTAAAGGACGGGGCCTGACTGACGGTGAGGGTCAAGGCATGGGTGGCCTTGCCCGCGCTATTGGCGGCGTTGACGGTCAGCGGGTAGCTGCCGCCGCTTCCGGCCGCCGGGGTACCCGCGAGGGTGGCGGTGCCGTCGCCGTTGTCCTTGAAGGTGAGCCCCGGCGGCAGGGCCCCGGACTCCGTGAGCGCCGGAGCCGGGGTGCCCGTGGTGGTGATGGTGGTGCTGTACGCCGTACCGACCGTGGCGGTCGCGGTGGCCGGCCCGGTGATCACCGGTGCGGTGCCGCTCCCGGGCACGGTGACGGTGATCGCGCTTCCGGCGCCCACCGGGGCCCAGGCGGATCGGGTGCCGCCGTAGGACTCGCCGAAGGCAGCGCCGTTGACGGTGCTGCCGTCCGGGACGGTGACCGGCACCGATACCGCGGAACCACCGGAGTTGCTGATCACGACGGAGCCGCTCTGCACTGAGGCCGTGACCGTTCCGGTGTCCTTCGCGGCGGCCCAGGCCGCGGACTCGGCCAGTACCTGGGACTGGCTGGCGTCGGTCATCTGGACCAGCGGCGCCGTGTACCAACTCGCGTACTGTGCCTGCATGTTGCTCAGCAGGCTCAGCAGGGTGTAACCGTAGTCGGACGTCGTGCCGCCCACGGTCTGGGTGGCCGGGCCGATCAGGTTGGACTGGTGGGCGTAGTTCATCCGCGGGTCGTCCGCCAGGACATGACCGAGCATGATCCTGGACTCGGTGGAGAGCACGGTGGCCTCGGTGGCCGGAGTGGTGGTACAGGTCGTGGACGGGGTGTTGGAGCACTTCCCCGTCTCGGCGGGATACTGGCTGTCTCCGATCGAAGTACCGGCGGCGACATAGGCGGTGTTGTATTCGTTGAGCTCGTCGGGCCAGTTGGCAGCGTTGTAGTAGATGTTGCTCGGGTACCGCGGCGCGGAGGCGGCGCTGTTGCTGGCTCCCGCAGAGCTGGTGCCGGAGATGGTGTACGACTGGGGCTGGCGCGAGGCGTCGGCGCCGAAGACCGTGATGCCGGTGTCGGCGAAGGCCCGCGGGGTGTTGGGGTTCTCCAGACCGGAGTGTTCGCCGGTGACGAGAGAGTGGGTGCTGAAGTTCGTCAGACCGTTGTTGGCGGCGAAGGCGTCGTCCAGACCGATCTCCTGCTCAATGCTGGAGTCGGGGCTGGCGCTGGTCGCCGGCACCCAGCCGGCGGCGTTCGCGCACCCGATGCCCGGGTCGGTGGCGGTCGGGTAGGTGGCGGTGCTGCCGGGGCCGCCGCCCGGGGCGTTGGTGCCGGTGTCGGTGAAGGAGTAGGTGGTGGCGGCGCCGGTCGGGTCCTCCTTGACCTGGCCGACCAGGCCGAAGCTGCTGGAACCGGCCGGGGCGCGGTAGATGTTGTAGCCCCAGAAGCCGCTGCCGCCGGAGTACTGCGACTCGAGTTTCGCCAGGCTCGGTCCGCCGCCGTTGGGGGCGTCGGGCCAGGACAGCGCGACCGATCCATTCGCCGCGACCGTGACCTGCTGCGGGATCGAGGGCTCCGACTCACCGTAGGCGGTCGCGGCGGTGACCTCGTAGCTGTAGCCGCCCGCGGCCAGCGCCCCGCCCGCCTGTGCGGCAGGTGCGTTCGCGGGCTGCGGAGCTGCGACCGTGCAGCCCAGGAACATGTGCGACCAAGTGTGGGTGATCCAGTTGAACGACGCCTGCTGCTTGAGCAGTTCGTTCACGAAGGCCGCGTCGTCGGGATATCCGGGATCGGCCTGGTGGCCCGGGTCGGTGTAGGTCGTGCCGTTCACCGTGGTGCTGCCCGAGCAGTTCGCGCTCGACGCCGCACCCGCGGTGGGTGCGGTGCACGCGCCGATGGCGTTGAAGGCGAACTCCAGCTTGATGCCGGTCTGCTTCTCCCAGTTGGCCACGTAGTCCACGTCCGCGGCGCTCATCTGCGTATCGGGCGGGCCGTCGGCCGGATTGCCGCCCACACCCGGCGGGCACAGCACGTCGTTCGGGTTGGTGGCCGCCGGGGTGCACTGGTACTTGTTGCTCCACTCGTTGTCGGCGATGAACACGTCGTCGACGTCCTGTCCGAAGTAGTTCCGGTACAGGCCCAGATGGGTGTTCTGCGTGACCCAGTTGATCAAGCCAGGGGCCAGGAGCAGCCACGGCAACTGGGTTCGGTTGTAGTTGAAGGTCAGTGCCAGCTCTGCGACGCCGGCCTGCGCGTCGGTGGCCGGGTGCTGATAGACGGCGGCCAGCGTCTGACCGGCCGCGTTCTGTATCCAGGGCGTGACGGGGGCGCCGCTCACAGGGGTGGCGGGATAGCCGTAGGCCCCGGCCTCGAACGGCACCGGGCCTTTCAGCTCCGGCAGCGCCGACAGGCCGGAAGCCGTCAGCTGGGCGGTGCCGCTCATCGCGCCCGATCCGGCGGCGGTCAGTCCCACCGAGGCCGAGGGATACACGTATCCGTCAACCTGCCGCACGCCGAAACTCGATTCGTAACTGTCCAGGGCCGTCAGCTGCCCCGAACTCAACCAGGCAGGTGAGTCCGCGAACACCACGCCGTTGAAGTAGCCGTGCGCACCGCTGGACAGCGTGGGCAGCGACACCGTTTCGCTGCCCACGTCACCGGTGGCCGTCGCGAGGCTGTACGCGACCCCCTCGGTGTCCAGGGCGTTCTCCCACGCCTCCGTGGTCGGGTCTCCTTGGCCGGAACCGATCAGGAGCACCTTCAGGTCCAGCTGAGGAGCTGTGTCCGCGAAGGCCGGCACCGCCGCCTGCGCGGTCGTCAGTAACGTGACCGCGGCCACCCCGGCAACGGCCCATCGTGCTGCGTGTCTCATCATCGTGCGCCTCCCCATCTCCTCGTGTCCCGCCCGGCCCAACTGCCCGGCCAGGCAACTACCACAGCATCCGAGTCCGTACAGGCGTTGATGGCGGACATGGGAATAAGCGGAGAAGAGCTTCATCTGCCATTGCCCACCGGGGCGGTCGACGGCCCGGGAGGAGAGCCTCCGGCGGGGTGCGGAGGTCCTGGCCGTCGGCGGTGATCCGATTCAACGACACTTGGTAATGGTATCCATTTTCATGTAGCTTCGTCTCGTCAGATCGCCCATCCCAGGAGGTCCACATGGCCGTGCCCAAGCGCAAAACGTCCCGCAGCAACACACGTCATCGCCGTGCACAGTGGAAGGCCACCACGCCCCGCCTCGTTCCCATCACCGTGAACGGCACGCCCTATCTGGTCCCGCAGCGACTCATCAAGGCGTACGAGCGCGGCCTCCTTCACCCTGACCACTGAGCAGTACGACCCGGAATCCCGCTCGTTCCGATCCAATTGCGGTGTCCTGTCCGGCTTCCTCAACGCGAGCAAGACCGCACCGCCGGATCTCGCCCTCATCGACGAACCTCCGCGACCCGCCTGGCCGGACGACCTGAATGGATGTCCGGCCTGTCTGCTCGACTCCGAAAAAGCCAGCCCCACGCACACAGAGACCGACCAACCGGCCACATGAGGAGCCCACATGACCCGGCGCGCCAACACCGACAAGCCGACGAAGGCCCACCATAACCCGCTCGTCGCCGCCGGCATCACCTACATCGACTACAAGGACACCGATCTGCTGCGCAGGTTCATCTCCGACCGGGGAAAGATCCGCAGCCGACGCGTCACCCACGTCACCCCTCAGCAGCAGCGGCAGCTCGCGACAGTCATCAAGAACGCCCGCGAGATGGCCCTTCTCCCCTACTCCAGCCGACGGGACTGACGTCGCTCACGCAGCGCGCGCCACGGGTGAGTTCGCCCATGCCGAAGGGGCTGTCGGCAGCGAGCGGGCCTGGACCCGGGCGGACGCGTTCACCGCCGCGCTGATGCCCCTGCTCAACGCGGCTCTCGCATCCACCGTAGTGAACGATCGGCCATCTCAGGGGACCACACCATGACCACCACTGCGCCCGCCGCCAACGTCCGTGCCCTCGGCCTGACATGCCTACTCATGAACTGAGGCCGGACCCGGCACTGCTGTGGGGAACCCCTGGTGGACCTGCCCCCCGACCACGAGCCCCCTCTCCCCGCTATCAGCAGTTGCGCTATATCCGGCAACGATGCAGGTCGAAGGCTGATCGGGGTGGGAGAGCGCTGGTGGTCGCGGTCAACTGCCGCAGCAAAGGCGGCAGTTCTCGTCGTCCGAGTCTCCCTCAGAGGCCGAGCCGCTCAACGTTCGAGAGCTTGAGGAGGTGCGCGATTGACGGGCGATGGTTCCGCGCGGCGGCGGGGCCGGTGAGGGCACATCAGGCGGGGTATCGTGCGCCGCTCAGCGCGCTCGCGGTGACCGGGTGCGCCCACGGAGGGGGCCGCGACGCCGGTTTGTCGCCCGCCTCCAGGAGGCGGGCGACGCGGCGCATCCAAGGCACACTGCCTTGGAGTGCGTCAGATCCAGTCCCTGCGTTTGAAGGCGGTGTACAGGACCACGGACAGAATGACGATGGCAGCGGTCGAAGCGATGAACCCCGTCTGGGTGTTGAATCCGGGATAGGGGACGTTCTGCCCGTAGAAGCCGGTGATGGCGGTTGGCACGGCGATGATGGAGGCCCAGCTGGTGACCTTCTTCATGATGAGGTTCATGCGGTTGCCCTGGACCGTCAGGTTGGTCTCCATGATGGAAGCGATCATGTCCCGCAGCGATTCGGTCCACTCCCCCGCCCGCAGCACGTGGTCGTAGACATCCTGGTAGTACGGAAGCAGCGGCTCAGCCACGATGTGCAGGTCACGGCGCAGCAGGCTGTTGACCACCTCACGCATGGGCAGGACCAGGCGCCGCAGCCTGGAGAGGCTTTTGCGTAGCTGGTAGGAGCTGCGCTGGACAGTGTCGATCTGTTGGCGGCCTTCTTCGAAGAGCAGGTCCTCCACGGCTTCGACGCGGTCGTCAAGGTCTTGCACCGCTTCGAAGTATCCGTCGACGATGTGGTCGAGGAGTCCGTGCAGTAGGTAGCCCACGCCGTATTTGGCCAAGTCCGCGTTACTGTCCCAGCGCTCGACAACCTCCTCCATGTCGAAGTTCTCGTCGGGACGGACCGTAATGAGCGCCGTCTCGGTCACGAAGACCGACAGCTCGCTCGTGTAGAGACCACCGGTGTCCGGGTCGGTGCACACGGCGTAGGTGCTGAGGAAGGCGTGCGTGCGGTACCGGTCCAGCTTGGGCCGCTGGTGGTCGTGTCGAGCATCCTCGACCGCCAGTTCATGGAGCCCGAACTCTTCACTGATCATGGCGAAGTCAGCAGGACCCGGCGCACTCAGGTCGAGCCAGACCGCCACTCCCGGTTCAGTGATGTATTCGGATATGTCCTCGGCGGGGAAGTCCTCCAGCGCCAGAACGCCGTTGCGGTACAGCCGTGTTCGTGTCGTCAAGATCTACAGCCTTAAAGATGGTGGAGGGCAGAGCGGACATAGTCAGACCGGGCGATCCCGGAGCCCCTGCGGCAGACGCCTGCCCTCTTCCCGGTAGCTACAACGGATGGGGGCCCGGTCGTTTGAATGGCAGGACCAGCGGCCTCTGTTGGAGGAAGACCACACCATGCCAGGGCATGGGCTCAGTGCTGAGCCCATGCCGGCCTCCTCAACAGGCGGCCGAAACCACGGCGCTGGGGCGATCGACTCCGGCGGGGGCGGCCGTCGTTACCGCAGGGCGTCGGGGGGCGGAGTGTCGGCATTACCGCCTGGGGCCCCGCGAATGCCCTGGTGAACCTGGTGAGAGGCGATCCACTGCTGGACGGTCTGCACGGAGAGCTGGGCGTCTTGTGCGATGTCCTGGAGAGGAACGCCGATGCGCCAAGCGTCCACCGCGGCTTGGTGAAGGGTGGCGAGGCAGGCGTCGAGGTCGCTGAGGACGGCGTCGGCGGACACCTGAGGTGGCCGCTTGGAAAGGCGCTGAGCGGCTTTGCGGACCTCGCGCCGTCGCTCCAGCTGCCGGATCCGGCGGGAGCGAGGAGTCCGGTAGGCGCGTACGGCCGGTCTGGGAGAGCGGCATGTGGCGGCCTTTTCCGCGAGGAGGCACGCCGCCTCAGCCGGAAGACCCACCCAGTCAATGAGGCTCGGGGCGTCGTGGCCCTGGAGGGCAAGAGTCCACGCCGCGTAACAGCTGTTCAGGCTGGGCGGGTTGCTCTGGAGCAGGTGTGGGCGCAGGTCGTCCATCGGGAAGTGGTCCTGGTGTCGCGCGTCGGCGCACGGGCCTACGGGCCCGGGCCCAGAGCCTACCGACGCCCTGATTCGCCGGACCTGTCGGCGGGCCAGGAACAGGGTCAGGGCCACGGCGGCTGTGCCGGCCATCGCACTGACCACCAACGCCCGTGCCGCAGGCGGCGCGTACGCGAGGCTCAACGCTTCGAGCGCTGCGCAGAGACCGACGGTCGATGCAGCCATTGCGACTGCGCCGGGTCGGTGACGTGAGAGCTTCATGCGGCAGGCCCCTGTTCGACAACTGCCCGGATCTAATCACCGCTTGCGCAACTAGGCAAGTATTTCCCGTAGCGACGAAGGCAGACGCGCTCCTCCGAGGCCTCGGCGGAGGCGAGCGCGCACCGGGGAGGGGCAGGACGATCGTGACCAGCCTGCGATCCCCCTGCGGCCCGAGGTCATTCCCCGCGACACCTCTCCACGCCACCGTCACCGCATACCGGGCCGGTCGTGGGCTCTGCCCACGACCTCCACCACATGGTGACCTCACGGCAGGGGCGAAGTCGTCGCGCGGCGGCAGTCCCGTTCCACGACCTGTCCATCCGTAGCTGCACCTGACCCACCGGCAGTGGCAGAGCCGGTTCACCGTTGCGGGCCGGCCGGGACATCTCCCCTCCGGGGGCCGGGCCCACGTGGTCCAGGCCGCCCTCGCAGCCCCGCTGGCCTCAGGGGATGGGGTCGGTACAGCCTGCTCCCGCCAGCCCGGCGATCACAGGACCGCACAGCGACCCGGCGGCTCACGACCATGGGAGTAGTGGTCATTGTCTCCACGGAACCCACTAAACCAACGCCCAATAGACAGAAAACCTTCATATGAGAGTTCCATGAAGAGCCCCCGCTCCGCGTAATCCCGCTACCGGAGTCCGTTAACCTCGCCAAAGGATCGACGCCGAAGCGGTCAACCCTTCGCTGCGCGTCCTGCCTCCCCCGGCCGCAGCACCACGCGTGCGACGCCGCCTCCCACATCGCAGCCCAGCAAGAAAAGGTTGATGGACGTCATCGAGAACCGTGGCACCACTGCCGCGATCTGGCCCGCCGCTCCCGCCGCTTCCGCCCGAACACTGCTCGACATCCTGGTGGCCTCCGCCGAGGCATATCCGCACGCCCCCGCCCTCGACGCGGGCGGCACCGTGCTCGACTACCAGACGCTGATGCACGAGGTGAACGAATTCGCCGGACGGCTGGCGGCATACGGGGTCGGCGCCGGCGACCGGGTCGGCGTCAGGGTGCCCTCGGGGACATCGGACCTCTACATCGCCATCCTGGCCGTGTTGCGGGTCGGCGCCGCCTACGTGCCGGTGGACGCCGACGACCCCGACGAGCGGGCCGCGATGATCTGGGAGGACGCCCAGGTCTGCGCAGTGCTCGGCGCCGGCCGGAGCATCACGCCCAGTCCGACCGTGCGCCCCGGCGGGCGGCCTTCCTGGCCGACCCCGGCCGACGACTGCTGGATCATCTTCACCTCCGGCACCACCGGACGGCCCAAGGGCGTGGCCGTCAGCCACCGCAGTGCCGCGGCCTTCGCGGACGCCGAGGCTCGCATATTCCTCCGAAACGCCCCGCTCGGTCCGGGCGACCGGGTACTGGCCGGACTGTCCGTCGCGTTCGACGCCTCCTGCGAAGAGATGTGGCTGGCCTGGCGGCACGCCGCCTGCCTGGTGCCCGCCCCGCGCGCGCTGGTCAAGACCGGCACCGACCTCGGCCCCTGGCTGGTCGAGCGCGGGATCACCGTGATCTCCACCGTGCCCACGCTGCTCGCGCTGTGGCCGGTGGAGTGTCTGGAGCGGGTCCGCCTGGTCATCGTCGGCGGCGAGTCCTGCCCGCCCGAACTGGTGGAACGCATCGCCTCGCCACACCGCGAGTTCTGGAACACCTACGGCCCGACCGAGACCACCGTCGTCGCCACCGCCGCCCAGATGTTCCCGGGCCAGCCCGTCCGGATCGGTGCTCCGCTGGACGGCTGGGAGATCGCCGTCCTGGACGAGCAGGGCCACCCCGTGCCCTGGGGAGGCACCGGCGAGTTGGTGATCGGCGGCGTCGGCACCGCCCGCTACCTGGACCCGGCCAAGGACGCCGAGAAGTACGGCAGCAGCCCCTACCTGCACAGCCCGCGGGTCTACCGGAGCGGCGACCTGGTCCGCGCCGAGCCCGACGGCCTGATCTTCGTCGGCCGCGCCGACGAGCAGGTCAAGCTGTCCGGCCGCCGGATCGAACTCGGCGAGGTGGACGCGGCGCTCCAGGCCCTGCCGGGCGTGCGCGCCGCCGCCGCGGCCGTGCGCAAGACCCCGGCCGGCGGCGAAATTCTGGTCGGCTATCTGGTGCTGCACCCGGGCGTGCCGTACGACCCCGCCGCCGCCCGTGCCCTGCTGCTTGAGCGGCTGCCACAGGCCTTGGTCCCGGTGCTGGCCACCGTGGACGGGCTGCCGACCAAGACCTCTGGCAAGGTCGACCGCAACGCGCTGCCCTGGCCGCTGGCCACCTCCGGCCCCGGCCCGTCGGCCGCGGGTCCGCTCCCGACGGGTACGGCCAGGTGGCTGGCCGAGCAGTGGGAGGCCCTGCTCGGCACTCCGGTCGGCGCCGACGCCGACTTCTTCGCGCTGGGCGGCACCAGCCTGGCCGCGGCGAAGCTGGTCTCGGTGCTGCGCACCCGCTGCCCCGGCATCTCCGTCGCGGACGTATACGCCCACCCCGGCCTGCTTGACCTCGCCGCCAAGCTGGACGAGCTCAGTGGCCCGGCCCGCCAGGCAAGGAAGGTGCGTCCGACCCCGCGCCGGGTGGGCGTGATCCAGTTCCTGGTCCTCACCGTCCTCTACACGATCAGCAGCCTGCGCTGGGTGATCGGCCTGGCGGCCCTGGACGACCTGACCTTCGGGACCCTGCGCTGGGCGCCACACACGTCCTGGTGGGTGATCCTGGCCGGCTGGCTCCTCATGTCCAGCGCGCCCGCCCGCCTGGTGATCGGCGCCGGCGCGGCCCGGATGCTGACCGCCGGCATCAAGCCGGGCAGTCACCCGCGCGGCGGCTCGGTGCACCTGCGGATCTGGACCGCCGAGCGGGTGGTCACCATGTTCAACGTCGCCTCCCTGATGGGAACTCCCTGGGCCGGACGCTACGCCCGGCTCCTCGGCTGCAAGGTCGGCAAGAACGTCCACCTGCACGCGATGCCGTCGGTGACCGGCCTGGTCAAGCTCGGCGAAGGCTGCTCGATCGAGCCGGAGGTCGACATCACCGGCTACTGGCTGGACGGCGACATCCTGCACCTCGGCGCGCTGGAGGTCGGCGCGGAGTCCCGGGTCGGCACCCGCTCCACACTTCTGCCGGGCGCCAGGGTGGGCGCCCGGGCCGAGGTCGCCCCGGGCAGCGCGGTGCTCGGCACGGTCGCCGACGGCGAATACTGGCACGGCTCCCCCGCCCGCCCCTCGGGCCGTCCCGCGAACGGCTGGCCCGCGCCGGACCACCGACGCTTCCGCCGCTGGGACCTGATGTACGGCGTCGCACTGCTCGGCTTCGGCCTGCTGCCACTGATCGCGGCGGCACCGTCGCTGCTGCTGCTCTACCCGCTGATCGACCACGACAGGACGCTCGTCCCCGCGATCCTCCAGATGATCGTCGCCACGCCACTGCTGGTCCTGGTCTCGCTGGCCACCTACTCGCTGCTGCTGATACTCATCATCCGGCTGCTCAGCATTCCCATCAGGCCCGGGTACCACCCGGCACACGGCAAGGTCGCCTGGTGCACCTGGATCGTCTCCAGCCTGATGAACAGCGCGCGCGGCACCCTGTTCCCCTACTACGCCAGCCTGTTCACCCCGGTCTGGCTGCGTCTGCTCGGTGCGAAGGTCGGCCGCCGGGTGGAAGCGTCCACCGTGCTGACCGTCCCCAAGCTGATGCGGGTGGACGATGGTGCCTTCCTCGCCGACGACACTTTGATCGCGCCGTACGAGGTGCGGGGCGGCTGGTTGCGCATCGACGCCTCACGGGTGGGTCGCCGGTCCTTCGTCGGCAACTCCGGCATCGTCGGCCCGGGCCGCGAACTGCCCGACAACGCCCTGGTCGGCGTGCTCGCGGACGCCCCCGAGCGCTCCGAGCCCGGCTCGTCCTGGCTCGGTCGCCCCGCCATCGCGCTCCCGCGCACCGCCGAGGGCGGCGACCCGAGCCGCACCTACAACCCGCTGCGCCGGCTGATGCTGGCCCGCGCCGTGGTCGAGCTGTGCCGTTTCCTGCCGATCGTGTGCACCGCGCTGCTCGGCGACGTCGCCTTCGGTGCCCTCCAGGACGTGGTGGACCGTTTCGGCCTGGCGGCCGGGGTGGCCGGCGGCGGGCTGATCCTGCTCGGCCTCGGCGTGGTCGCCTGTGCGATGACGACACTGGCCAAGTGGCTGTTGGTCGGCCGGTTCAAGGTGTCCGAGCACCCGCTGTGGTCCAGCTTCGTGTGGCGCAACGAGCTGTACGACGTCTTCGTCGAGGAAGTCGCCATGCCGTGGCTCGGCAGCACACTGATCGGCACGCCGTTCCTGAACATCTGGCTGCGCAGTCTGGGCGCGAAGATCGGGCGCGGCGTGTGGTGCGAAACGCACTGGCTGCCGGAGACCGATCTGATCACGCTGGAGGACGGTGTCAGTGTGAACCGGGGCACCGTGCTGCAGACCCACCTCTTCCACGACCGCGTGATGCGCCTGGACACCGTCCACCTGCGGGAAGGAGCCACCCTCGGCCCGCACTCGATCGCGTTGCCCGGCTCCCTGCTCGGTGCAGCCTCCGCGGTCGGCGCCCACTCCTTGGTGATGCGCGGCGAAGAACTCCCGGGCGGCACCCGCTGGCTGGGCAACCCCGTCGCCGCCTGGCCGTCCGGCGGCCCCGAGGCCCAGACCCACCGGCACTCGTCGGGTCGCCACCGCGCGCGCCGGGCGCCGGCCCCCGAGCGGGTTGGAGTCTAGGCAGAGCCAAGCGGGTGCGACGGGCCCAGCGCGCGGATGGGCTCGTCGGCCGGACCTGGGGCGAGTGCGCTCGACGATCGGGGTGCGTTCGTGGCTCGCCCAGTCTCTCCTCCCGACAGCGGCCGTGCGTGCCCGACCGGACCGGTGATCTCCCCCTCCGATGACGGCTGCCAGCCACGAACTGACCGACTCCATCGGTGAGTTCGGCCTCCGGCTGTCGGCAGACCGGACTCGCCAGCGCGGGGGACACCGCACTCGCCGGTCCTTCTTCGCCACCCTCAAAAGAGAGTTGGTCGGCGAGCGGTCCCTGGACCAGCAGGCCGCGGCCCACACAGCGATCTTCGGGTGGGCCGAAGACTGGTACAACATACGCAGGCTGCGCAGCAGTCTCGGCTACCGCGGCCCCGCCGACTACGAGCGCGTCCTGGCGGCCTGACCAACGCATCGACGGCGTCCGTCACAGCGAAGCCAGCTCACCGGTGGCGTCCTTCGCACGCGAAGACGCTGGGAAGGAAGTTCATGCCGGGGGTAGACGCCGAAGGCGGTGACCACGCGGGGGCCGTCAGCTTCGAGCAGTGGAGCGAGGCCTTGGGCCGGTCGCGGGCCGCGGAGATGACCAGCGACCATGCCGCCACCTTCACGGCAACGGTGCGGCAGGCCCAGATGGGTCCCGTGACGGCCCTCGGGACCGCTTTCCCGTCCCTCCACGTCAAACGGACGAGCCCCATGATCCGTAGATGCGACGAAGAGCTGTACCACGTGACGGTGCTGACGGCGGGCCGCGGCATCGTGTCCCATTCCGGCTCCGCCCCCGCCCAGCCACTCTCCACCGGACAAGTGCACCTGGTGGCCAGCTCCGAACCGTACGAGTCAAGGTTCTGGGGAACCTCCGACAGCGGGCAGAAACCTCCGCTAGTCGAGGGCATCGGCCTCGACCTGCCCATGTCGCTACTCCCCGTGTCCTCCCACAGGATCCGACGGCTCGTCGGCCGCGCGCTGCCCGCTGAGCAGGGCGTCGGCGCCATACTCACGACGTTCCTGCTCGCCCTGGACCGCCAGATGCCGACACTGCGCCCCGTCGACGCTGCTCGCCTCGGCACCGTGGCGGTCGACCTGCTGGCCGCCTTCCTGACCAGAGAACTCGACGACGAGGACGCCCTGCCTCAGGAAACACGGATGCGAACCATGCTGCACGAGATGCGCGCCTTCGTGCGCGAGCACCTCCACGACCCGGAACTGTCGCCCTCCACGATCGCCGCGGCGCACCACGTCTCGCTGAGCTATCTCCACCGCAACTTCACCCGCGAGTCCCAAGGCACCACCCTCGCGGCCTTCATACGCCGCCAGCGGCTCCAACGGGCCTATCACGACCTCATGGATCCCCGTCTGCGCGCTCTGCCCATCCACGTCATCGCCGCACGCTGCGGAATCGTCCAGGCCCCGACCTTCACGAGAGCCTTCAAAGCCGCCTACGGCATTTCGCCCTCCGACCATCGCGATGAGGCCGCCACACGGCTCTCCCACCCCGTCGACCCGGGAGAGCGGCCGCCGTTGCCCTTCTGAACAGCTCGGTCGGGACAGCAGTTCGCAGCGCATTGCTCGCTGGATCCCTGCTCCTCGCGGTAGTTGGTGCCGCTCCTGAACCACATGTGGTCGTTCGGCACAGGCACCGGCGGCAACGGAGCCGGGCCAGGACAGACTTTTACGGCGACATCGCCTCAGGTGTGGCAAGCCGTTGGGGCGGGGGGTAGAAACCTCCTCGACCAGTTGTGGACGGATCGTCAAGGGCTCTGCACGCATGGGCAAGACCCCCGCGCCCAGAGCCACATAGTGTCCCGACCGAGGACTCGGCGTTCAGAAGACGGCCACGAGGCCGATGTCGCTGAGGTAAGAGGAGTACCCGAATGAAGCGTGCGGCTCAGGAAGCCCTGACCGCAATGGCTCTCCAGGCTCTGGTACTGCCACTGGCACATCCAGCGGCTACCGGAGGCCAGGTCGAGCCGTCGACGCTCGCTGGTTGAGCCGGACGAATAGGACTGGCGACACAAAGTCTGCGCATCACCGACGCCCTGAGCGACTTGCCTTGAGGCCACTCGTGCTCAACGGCCACAGTCCCGGTGACCGGCCCTGTTTATGGCGGCCTGCAATCACCAGCGGCCTGGGTGCACCTCGTACGAACACCGACGACTCCTTGTCGTCACATCGAAATTGTTGAGGAGAAATTCAGTGAAGATGACAACGCGCGCGGCCTTTCGGGCTGGGGCAGTGGCTGCGTCCACCGCACTGGCAGTGACATTGGCGGGTGCCTCGCCGGCGAGCGCCACGTATCACACATTCCTGATCAACGGCGCGAGCGGCAAGTGCCTGGAAGTGCCCGGCGGCAATTACAGCGATGGAGCGCCAGTCCAGCAGTGGGACTGCAATCGGGGCGACAACCAGAAGTGGGTCGTCTATCCCACGAGCGACGGATACAGCACGCTCGTGAACTTCCAGAGTGGGGACTGCCTCGACGTTCCCTGGCTCAGCACTGACAAGGGAGCCCGGTTGCAGCAGTGGTCGTGCAACGGCGGTGACAACCAGAAGTGGGTCGTCTCGGGAAGAGACTCCGCGGGCGAGGTCACCCTCAGGAACAAGAACAGCTGGCTGCTCATCGACAACCCGAACTCCAGCACCTCCAACGGCACCCAGATGATCCAGTGGCCGTACAACTACGGGCGGAACCAGTTCTGGAAGTCCGTCTAATACATTCGCTTGGTTCTCGTTCTGGTGCGGGGGCGGCCACTGACGGTACAGATGCCGTCCCAGCACCGCGGGAGACCTTGTCGTCCGTCGGAGACTAAACAATGAGTCAGACCGCTGCGCGCGCTTGGGGCCGTGGCGCCGCAAGGTGAGGAAGGGCTGCGCGCGGTGACGTGAGCCGCAGTCGGGGCCGGACCACTGCCCCCTTCAACGGCCTTCCCGCTGCCGAGACTTGGCCGGGATCGCGAGGGGGCTCGCACTCTGGAGAGCACCAGACCCATCGCCCCGGTCGTTCTGGACTTGCGCCGTGCGCCCCTCATCGTCACGCCACCGGGATGCCTATGAACTCCCGGCGGTCGCATCAGCATGCGGAACACGCTGCCACCGCCGAGCAGAGCCCCGACACCGGCACCCCAAGGCCGTGGCCGCCGCTCCCGGACGGCCGACACGGCATGGCCTGATCGCATCGATTGGCCTGGACCTCTGACAGAGCGCTGTCTCAAACTGCGGTGATGGACGAGCCACGGAACACCCGGCGCTTCGACATCCCGCTGCATCGCTTGGACGTCCCTCTGCCCCATCTACTGCCCTTCGCCATCGGCTCCTTTGACACCATCGGGGCACTTTCGCGCGCCAACTTTCCGCACCGCCACACTTTCTACGAGATCGTCTACGTCACCGGTGGCCATGGTGCGCACGTGCTGGACTCGGTCCACCAGCCCTTGAGTCCCCCGCAGGTGTGTGTCATCACTCCTGGCCAGGTTCATCACTGGGTGGACGCCGACGACCTCACCGGGCACGTGGTCCTGTTCAACGAGGACTTCCTGCTCTCGAGGCCGCAGGATGTGACCGCGCTGCACACTCTGTCCGCCGGGCCCGGTCACGCCTCCGGAAACCAGTCCGGCCCCATCGCGGCACTCTTGACCGACATGGAGGCCGAATACCGGGCACTCCGGCCCGGCTATCACAAGCTGCTCCGCGCCAGCCTGCAGATCCTCATCGTCAGAGCGCTGCGAACCTGTCCGCCTGCCGCGGAGTCCGCCACCCGCAACAGGGCCACGGAGGTCGCGGCCGACTTCACCCGGCTCATCGGTCTGCCCGGTGGCACCCTGCGCTCGGTCGCATCGTACGCGCAGGAGCTCCGCATCTCCCCGGGCCACCTCCAGACCCTGGTGCGCCAGGCCACCGGCCTGACACCAGGCGGGTTGATCCGGCTGCAACGCCTCCTGGAGGCCAAACGCCTCCTCGTCGGAACTGAATTGACGATACGTCAGGTAGCGGCGGCGGTCGGGATGGAAGACCCCGCCTATTTCTGCCGCTTCTTCCGGAGGGAAACCGGCATGTCGCCCGGCGAGTTCCGGGCCGGCGCCGGAGGAAATCACCATGATCCCCGGATCGAGTCCATCGCCGCCTGCCCGGACAGCGCATAGCTTGACTGCAGCCGGCAGGCGGCGCGGTCCGCATCCCCACGCCAGACCGACCTGCGGTCCCAGCCCGCCCTGCCGCTCCCAGTCATGGGCCCCGGTCGACACGCACCCCGCTCCCCCGACCCCGCCCGCCCTCACACAGGAGGTCTGCCATGCCCGCTTCCGAAGAGCCGGGACAAGCGCCTGCCGAAAACACCGGGTCCGCCCGGGTCAGCCGCAAAACAGTCCTGCGCGCCGCTGCCGCGCTCGGCGCGGCCCCCCTGCTCGCCCGAGGCGGTGTGGCACTGGCCCGCGACCGCAGAACCGCGGCCAAGCCACTGGAGATGACTCCCCAATGCCACGACGGGGACGAGCCGACCATCGAGCAAATCGAGGGCCCCTACTTCAAACCCAACTCCCCGTTACGCACCTCCCTGGTGACCCCCAGCACCCCGGGCACGCCTCTGACGGTCACCGGATACGTCTTCAGCCGCACCTGCCGACCGATCGCCGGGGCACTCCTCGACTTCTGGCAGGCCGACGACAACGGCGACTACGACAACACCGGTTACGCGTTCCGCGGCCACCAATTCAGCACGGACCAGGGCGCCTTCAGCCTGACCACCATCGTCCCCGGACTGTACCCGGGCCGCACTCGGCACATCCATGTGAAGGTGCAGTCCCCCGGACAGCCGATCATCACCACCCAGCTGTACTTTCCCGGGGAGCCGCGCAACAGCACCGACTCCATATTCGACGCGCGCCTGCTCATGAACGTCCGCCAGGTGGGTCCGGCGCGCGAGGGAACGTTCGACTTCGTGCTGGATGCTCCCCAGGATCCGACCACACCGCCCACCACACCCCCATCAGGCACTTGGACCGCGGGTACGGCCTACACCGCCGGCGACGTCGTCACCTATGGCGGGTCCTCATACCGCTGCCTCCAGTCCCACACGGCCATCGTCGGATGGGAGCCGCCGAACGTTCCGGCGCTCTGGCAACGCAGCTGACTCCCGGCCCAGGAGAAGGACAAGGCTGTTCGACGCGAGGCTCGCGCAGCAGGGCAGCCCAGGGCCTGGCTCTCCACACCGGCCGACGCAGCAGCGACGCGAACTCCAGGTGGAGCTCGCGCACTTCAGCTACCGCAGGGTCGATTCCGTGGGCGACCGCCCCCAAGGCCGCCCCTGGCTCCCCCGGCAGCCTCGCGCCTCGCACGAGACGCCCTCGACAACCGCCGCTCACGGTCACCGCCTCCCGTTGGCATGACCGCCAATCCTCAAGTCACCAGCCCTTCCAACCGGTAGTCACCACCGCGTTTGCAGAAGCCCGGTGACAGCCCGCCTGAGCCGAGGGCTCAGGCGGGCTGCTTGCCCAGCCGGTACGTTGCGTCGGCGGCTGCGCCGCACCGGGAGCCACGAGTAGTCCAACTACCAGGCGGGAAAAAGTCCGGCGGGCAGAGAGATCCCGCCTCTCTGGAGCTAGGAGAGCCACGTCCACTTGGTGTTGTTCCCGCTGCTGACGTAGCAGGAGGCCCAGGTGTCGCTGGCCGAGTAGTGGCCCACATAGCAGGGTTCGGGGGATCCGATCGTGCTCGTACCGCGGATCGTGCTGAAGCTCTGGTTGTAGTTCAGGTCTCCGCAGCGCGCCGTCACCACGTCATGGGCGAAGTCTCCCTTGGGCGTCTTCGGGATGCTCAGACAGACCTGGCTGGCACTTCCGCCGGCGCGCACCATCATGATGCTTCCGGCGGTCAACCCCCACCAGATGGCCTGATTGCTGCGCGTACAGGGCACCATTTTCACTTGGTGGGCATACGGCGTGCCGTTGTCCGTACCCTGCAGACACTTGCCGGTGGCCGCGTTCTTGATCATGTTCTGAACGGAACTGGCAGCAGCCGGTGATGGGGCTATGCCGGCTTGGGCGGTCGCGACCAAAGCAGCTGTGGTGAGAACGGTTCCGAGAGTTCGATACATCAGTGGATCCCTTCGTGGGGTGGTGCCGCCCCTCCTTGACACGGGCCCTCTTGCCCGTCCTTCAGGGGTGGCGTGATGTCCCCACCATGCTGGCAACACTCCGCGCCACCCCCGAGAAGCTCCCCTCCGCAATGGGCGAAAGTCATGCACATGTGCTTCCCGGTGGCGGATTCTTCAGTTGGCGGCGCCTCAACTGACGCACCGCACTGGGGTGCAAACGGCATGGGCGCCTGAGGAACCCGCCAAACTCGGACTGTTCTCCTCCACCCTCACCCGACGTCCACCACGTCGCGGCCAGTTCGCCTCCCTCGACGAACTGGCCGCGGCCATCGACACCTTCGCCCTGGCCTACGGCGAACACGACGCCGAGCCCTACCGCTGGACCGATGACGGCAGCCCCCTTCGAAGCCGCACGTACGCCCGAAGGATCAACGCGACGCTGCGTTAGGGCTGGAAAGTTACTTCCGGATTGTTCGACGAGGGGCCGTCCAGCAGTGGACGGTGAATCCTCTTCAGCGTCTGGTCGAAGAACGCCGTCACGTACTGGCGCGTGAGCACGATTCCACGTTCGGGGTCGAGGGGCGGCGTCGGGAACCCGGCCTGCTGGTGAAGCAGGTTCAGGTCGGAGAAGCTGAAGTGGTCGGCGCCTGTGACCGTCAGCCACTTCTTGTAGCCGTCAAGGGCGGCCCAGGCCCGCCCCCATACGATGCCGTCGCCGCTGCCGGGTGAATGACTGGCGGCGATACCCAGCATGAGGAACGGCCGGTTGATCTGCCCCGGCGTCGGGACCGGGTGGAAGGTCCCGTCCATGTCCACACCGGCCCGCACACGCGGATCGGCGATCATCGTGGAGGCCGCCGCCGCTCCGCCGATGGAGTGTCCGGCCATGCCGATCTCGTGCTTGTCGATGAGGTGTGCCAGGCGCCACGCGCTATTGCCGTGCGTCAACTGGTCGATCACGAAGGACACGTCCAGCGCGCGGCTGGCGGCGACGGCGTCGAAGTCGACCTTTTCCGGGTGCGCGCAGATCGCGCAGGGCGGCGTCTGGCCGTTCGCCAGCGTCTCGCCGCTGTCCTCGTAGGTGTGGCCGACGAGCGCGACGACGTAGCCGTGACTGGCCAGATCGGTCGCGAGCGAGGTGAGTGTCATGCGCGGGTCCTCGGACGCGGGCGAGAGGATCACCAGCGGATGCTTGCCGCGTTGCGGCCGCGCACCGTCGAAGGCGTGAGCGGTGACGCTGGAAAGGTTCTGCGGGGTGACGCCGAAGCTCGCCGGTATCTTCGCTTGCTGGATGACTCCGACTGCCTCGGCGAGGGTCATATAAGGGGCCGGGGTCCCGGTCCCGGGGACGGCCGGGTAGACCATCGTGACGGTCAGTTGGCGGGGCCCTGATGACGGCACCCACGGGTCGGGACGGCTCGCGTCGGTGAGGTGGATGATGTCCTCGCCTGCGGCGTAGGGGCCGGTCGGCGCGGGGAGCGTGCCGTGGAAGGACCGCGTGGGCACGGAGGCCGTGGCCGGTGCGGTGTCGAACGCGTGCGTGGCCACCGGTGTGGCCGACGGTGTGGTCGTGGCGGCGGACCCGGCGCCGGTTCCGGTGACCAGGGCGGCGAGCGCCAGCACCGCGACCGCGCTGATACGACGATTGCGTTTCATGGGATCGACGCTAGATTCCGCACCCCCCGTATCGGATCAGCCCATGGATGTGTGTTGTTCCTGGCCCCCGCGAGGTACCGGAGTCATCCGCGGGGACTACGTCGTGTGGCGTGGGGCTCTCTTCGCCGACATCGTCGATCACCACCTTCGCCTTGGCCTGGACGAAGACCACGGCCAGCTCTACCGCCGGACCTACGACGGCAGTTGACTCAAAGCCGCATGAACCCCAAAAGATCAACGCGGCGCTGCACGAGCTTCACCGGACGGCTGCGTGTTCTCGACCGGGGCCGCACTCGCCGACGTCATGTACATCCTGAGGACCGTCATGTACATCCTGCGGACCACTGTCGTCTGGCGCGGTGTCCCGGCGGAGACCGTGGGTTGCTACTGAGTGATGGCTTGGCGCCGACTGCGTGACTTGACCGGATCCGGCATCCACCATGGCGTGCACGCCATCGCGCTCGACGAGTTGCGCCAATCCGATCCGCTGGGCGTCGACCCCGCCCTGGATGTGCTCGCATGTCCGGGCGCTCAGAGGGGACCATGTCGGCCCTTCACCCGTCGGCCGGGCCCGCTCCGGCTCCGAGCACCATCTGATCGTCGACCCTCACGGAATGCCGGAAGGCCGGACACGTGCATGAGCAGGGAGGACCGGCAGGGGTCAAGTACGGGATGCGATGCGGTCGTTGAGCGCGGCACCGACGTCCGGGCAGTTCTTCCGGATGGTGTCGAGGAACGCGCTCAGCACCGGCGAGTGATCGCGGGCCGCGAAGGACAGGACGAGATCGGGCAGGGGCGTGTGCGGGGTCACTTCACAGAACCTCACCCCTGGCCGCGGGACCGTCCTCATGCGGGATGGCCCCAGGCCTACGCCCACGCCTGAGGCGGCCAGGCCGATGATCGTGTGCACGTCCCTCGCGACGGTCGCGTCGTCGAGAGCGGATGAGTCGCTGCCCAGCAGGGTGCGCAGTCCGGCGACCACAGCGGGCTCGTCCTCGCGGGCCGACACGATCAGCTGCTGGCGCCGCAACTGATCGGCGCTTACGGACTGTTGCCCCGCGTACGGGTGCACCGTACTCACCACGGCGATCACGTGGTCATGTCCGATGGGGACGGACACGAGATGCTCCGCTCCGGCGCCGCGTGGTGGGCCTAGGGTGACGGCCACGTCGAGCTCCCCGGCGACGAGAGCCGGGCTGCTGCGGCTGGTCGCCATCTCGTGCAGTTCCAGCCTCACGTCGGGCCGTTCGCGGCGGAACCGGCTCAGGACGCCCGGCAGCGGGTCGAGCAGCGCCGAGGCGATGAAGCCGAGGCGCAACCGCCCCGTCTCGCCGCGCGCGGCCCGGCCCGCGTCGACCGCGGCCGCTGCGATCTCGTCGAGCGCCCGGCGCGCCCGCGCGAGGAAGGCCTCGCCGGCGGCGGTGGGGAACACACCTTGGCGTGTGCGGTCGAACAGCCGGGCTCCGACCTCGCGCTCCAGGTCGGCGATCTGCTTGGACAGCGGCGGTTGCGCGATGCCCAGCTCACCGGCCGCCCGCCCGAAGTGTTCGTGCTCGGCGAGAGCAACCGCGTACCGCAGGTGTCGCGCTTCCATGATCCGCGCTCCCATTTCGTCGGCCCCATCGACCACTGGCAATACCTCAAAGGTATCGCCATGCCACGTGTGAGATCTATGAATGGATGGCCCTGTGGTTCCCGTCTGGAATGGAGCCATGAAGTACGCATCTCTGACCGACACCGTCTTCGTTTTCGTGCACGGGGCCTGGCACAGCTCCGGACAGTGGGCAGCGACGCAACGTGCGTTGGCCGCACTGGGCGCCGCAAGCGTGGCCATCGACCTGCCCGGGCACGGCTTCGACGCGCCCCTGCCCACCGGATACCTGCTCCCCGGCCAGCCGGGCCTGCTGACCGAGAAGTCCCGGCTCTCCACCCTGACGATGGACGAGTGCGCCGAGGCAGTACTCAGCGTCCTGCACCAGCTGCGTCAGCGTCACTCTGTCGTCCTCGTCGCACACAGCGCGGGCGGCGGCCCCGCGTCCCTGGCCGCGGAGCGGGCGCCCGAGCTGGTGGACCGGATTGTCTATCTGTCCGCTTTCGTCCCGGGTGGGCGGCCGCGTTTCTTCGACTATCTGGGCTCCCCCGAGAACGCCACCGCGCTGGGCCAGAACCTGAACCTCGGCGACCCCGAGGCCCTGGGCGCCGTACGGATCAATCCGCTCTCATCGGATCCCGCCTACCTCGACGAACTGCGGGAAACGCACTACCACGACACCCCCCTGGACCGCTTTGACCGGTGGCGGTCCGCACTGAGCCCTGACCTGCCCCTGGCGATCCCGATGACTCCAGTGGACCTGACCGCAGGACGGTGGGGACGCATTCCACGAACTTTCCTGCGCTGCGCCGAAGACCGGGCGCTGGCACCTGCCGCGCAGGACCTCATGATCACGGAAGCCGACCTGGCCTTCCCCGACAACCCGTTCACGGTGCATACCCTCCCCGGCAGCCACAGCCCGTTCGCAGCCCGGCCGGGCGAAATCGCCGCGGCCCTCTCCTCGTGCACTGGCATCGGCTCATGAAAGGACCCCGTTCCTGAGCCGGGGCGGGCGGCTCGCGGCCGCGCTGACCTCAGCTCCCTTCGGGCAGTCCGGGGCGAGGACGACGCGATGATGCCCATCAAACAGCACATGGCCGACCCGGATAGTGAGCGGCGGAGGCAGGACCTGATCAGAGCCGTACGGCAGTACGGACCAGGCTGGCCAGGGTGAGCGAGCGGCTGTGCGCAGGCCAGACTATGTGGGTCACGACGGGAGGTGCGTCGGCCAGGGGAACGGCCGCGTGCTGAGCCCACAGCCAGGAGCGGGCGGAGTCGGGCACGACCGCTACGGTGCGTCCGAGGGCGATCAGCTGGGCCAGTTGTGTCTGGTTGTGGATCTCGGGGCCGGGGCCGGGTGCGTAGGTGCCGCGGGTGGGCCAGCGGGCGAGCGGCAGACCAGGTATGTCGCTGACATCGGCCAGGGACAACGTCTCGTGGGCGGCGAGGGGATGCCCGGCGGGCAGGACGGCGACCTGCCCCTCGGTGGCCAGTGCCTCGCTGTCGAAGCCGGTGAGGGAGTTCCACGGGGTGTGCATGAGCGCGACATCGGCGCGTCCGTCACGCAGCAGTTCTTCCTGCTCGCACAGTCCGCACGGCAGCACTTCGATCTCAGCGCTGTCGGGCTCGGCCGCGTAGGCGTCGAGAAGCTTCAGCAGCAGGTCGTGGGACGCGGCGGCCTTCACCGCGAGGACCAGCCGGTGACGCGGGCCGCCCGGGTTGTCGGCGCCGCCGGCGCGCCGGGTGCGGCGAGCAGCGGCTGCGGTCGCGTCGAGGGCCGCCCGGCCCTCGTGCAGCAACACCTCTCCGGCACCGGTCAGACGGACACCGCGGCGGTTGCGCTCCAGAAGGGAGACCCCGAGACGTCGTTCGAGCTGCTGGATCGCCCGCGACAGCGGCGGCTGGGCCATGCCGAGGCGCTCGGCGGCGCGGCCGAAGTGCAGTTCCTCGGCGACGGCCACGAAGTACCTCAACTCGCGGGATTCCAGGGTGTCCATCGCCGCAGCATACCCGGTGATACCTGGCAGGTATGACAGGGCACCGTATCGGTGTTGGCCGCGCCATTCGTCCGCGAGCCACCATCGTCCCCATGAACGAAACAAGGATCGCGCTGGTGACCGGCGCGAACAAGGGCATTGGATACGAGATCGCGGCCGGGCTGGGCAGACTCGGCTACCGGGTGGGCGTGGGAGCCCGTGACGGGAGCCGAGGCGAAACCGCCGTCACGAACCTGCGCGCCCTCGGCGTGGACGCGTTCGGGGTACCACTGGACGTGACCGACGACCGCAGCGTCGCCGATGCCGCGGAACTGATCGAGGGCTTGGCCGGACGCTTGGACGCCCTGGTCAACAACGCCGGAATCTCCGGCGAGACGGGCCCAGGGTGGGAGCAGGATCCCACGGCGCTCGACCTGGAGGTGCTCCGCACGGTCGTGGACACCAACGTCATGGGCGTCGTCCGGGTGACCAACGCGATGCTGCCGCTGCTGCGGCGCTCGGAATCGCCCCGCATCGTCAACATCTCCAGCAGCGTGGGCTCCCTGTCCCGGCAGGCGGACCCGGACATCGAGGTCGGCCCGATCATGGCGGCCTACGCTCCGTCGAAGTCGTTCCTCAACGCCCTCACCCTGCAGTACGCCCGGAAGTTCACCGGCACGAAGATACTGATCAACGCGGCCTGTCCGGGCCTGGTCGCGACCGACTTCACCGGCTTCAACGGGCCCCGCACCCCTGAACAGGGCGCGGCCACAGCTGTCCGACTCGCCACGCTGCCCGACGGGGGCCCGAGCGGTTCGTTCTTCGAGGACGACGGCGTCGTCCCCTGGTGATCACGAACTGCCCTGAACCGTCGTGGGCCCGCCGGGTCCACGACACGGGGACGGGCCGGATCGGATGTGACCCGTGCTGCCCCCAATGCCGCGCTCCTGGCGGGCAGTTGGACAGGACCACATGAGCCATGTGTGGGCCCCGAGGGCCCACACCAAGGTCAGGCTGCGGCACGCTTCGGCGTGGCGCCATGGGGTTCGGTGTGATCTTTCTTCATCGAGCGGACGGTCCACAGGACCAGTCCGCCCACGAAGACGAACATGAGCAGTTGCGACACGTTGGAGGCGACCTTGATCGGGAGCAAATAGACCGCGGCGATGCGCAGCGAGGCGTCGATCAGAAGCGTGGTGCCCCAGACCAGGGTGACGCGCCGCCACCGGGCCCGCATGGCGTCCGTGTCCGCCACGGCGTGGAACTCGGCCGCCTGCCGCGCCCCGGCCTGGCGGGCGAATCGCAGCGCGGCATAGTAGGCGAGGGGACGACGGACGGCGCAGCTGCCAACGAGCAACAGACCGGCTACGGCGGACTGCGCGGAGTCCTTGGCGAGGATGAACCGGACTCCGCCGCTGGTGAAGCTCAGTGCCAGGCTGGCCCCGAACAGGAAGAGCAGGAAGAGCGCGAACGGGTCGACCCGGCGCTGACGGACCGCCACCCAGAGCATGCGCGCTCCGGCGACGAGGGTGCCACACAGTAATGCGACGTAGGTGGACGCACCGAGCAACTCGGCGGCGAAATACGCCATGATCGACAGGCCGATGTCGTAGAAGAGCGTGGCGACCATCGCACGCTTCACGGCACGGGCCCGCGAGGCGCGGGTGCTGTTGTCGCCGTGGCCGGCGGGGCTTGACGGGTTTGAGGACATGGGGACCCCCGGTTGCGAAGGGACGAGTGGAAGTGGACGGTCAGGACCATCTGGGGAAGACGTTAGGGCGGTCCCCGTCGCCCGTCCTGAGCCCTCGGGAGTAGATCCGGGTGGATGTGTATCTTTACCCGGCTCCACCCAACTCCTGGCGGGCAGCGTCGCCCAGCCAAGGACCAGACCCCCGCCACGACGCCATGCCGCGGAGCGTCCTCGGTGCGCGCTGCATAGCTGTGCGGCCAGCGTCCTGTTCGGATGAGTCGCTCGGCGAGGGCTCCGGCGGGTACGCCGAGCGAGGGGTTGGTCTGCACCTTCGCGCACTTCTCGCAGCCGGTCGGCACGGCGGCGCGGCCATGGCCCGGCCGTGGCTCTGCCAGTCGGTGGGCACCTGGGCGGGACCTTGAGACCACGAGCAGCCCATGGCAGGCTCAAGCCGCATGATCGATGAATTCGCGAAGGACAACCTGCACGGGAGACTGCGGCGGGATCGCCAGGCGCTGCTGTGGAAGCTCGATGGTCTGTCCGAATATGACGCCCGCCGACCGTTGACAGCAAGCGGGACCAACCTCCTGGGCCTGGTCAAACACCTGGCCAGCGTCGAGGCGAGGTACTTCGGCGAGGTCTTCGACCGCCCTTCCCCGGAACCGATGACCCGGTGGCAGGACCACGACGGCAGCGATCTCTGGGCGACCGAGGACGAGACCCGCGACCAGATCATCGAGTCCTACCAGCGCGCGTGGAAACACTCGGACGCGACGATCGACGAGCTTCCCCTTGACGCCGCCGGCCACGTGCCCTGGTGGCCGGAGCCGTACCGCAACACCAATCTGTTCGCCATCATGGTCCATGTCCTCGGCGAGTCCATCCGGCATACCGGGCATGCGGACATCCTGCGCGAGAGCCTCGATGGCCGGACCGGGTTGCGCGCCGAACAACAGACGCAGATCGACGAGCAAGCCCGTGCGGCCTACCGCGCGAAGATCGAGCAGGCTGCCAGATCGGCCGCACCGATCAACAGGTGAGGTTGCCTCACGTGACTTGATGTGCGAACGACTTGATGCGGACGCGGGTGCTGATCCTTCCAAGCGTTGGGTTCCTGATGAACTCCGGGCGCGGGCCGCCCCGTTGCTGCGTCGTTCCCTACCCGCCCGCAAGGTGGCGAGACCGCTCCGCGTGGACCGGATCGTGTTCACGGCAATGGAGTACGTACTGACCAGCGGCCGTACCTGACGGCATCCGCCACCGACGCTCTGCACATCGGCCGCCACCGCTCATCGCCGCTACACGGTAGGGGCCGGGGCCTCGGCTGCACCGGCCAGGTGCGCCGGGATTCACGACGGCTGCGGCACTGGCCCTCCGCTCAGCCGCGTTCCGCGAACGCCGACTCCGGGAATCAGCCCCGCGGGCCGAAGGATCTGCGACTCCTAGAGTTTTTCAGGGTGCCAGGCGGGCAAGACCGCGCCGTCAGGCACGGTTCCTCCGCGCCCTGACCAGGGATGCTCGGGCCTCGCCCCACCAACGCTGGTGCACGCCCCGCAGGGGTTCGCCGCCGGGTACACGTCGTACTGGAGCCGCCCAACTCCTTACCCGGCAGCCAGTGTTCGTTCGGCAACGATCAGCGGAGTTGTGACGCCCCTCCGTCGACAACAAGCTCCGTTCCCGTCGAGAAGGTCGCTCCGAACGCCAAATAGGCAACTGCGGAGGCCACTTCTTCGGGCGTGCCCAGCCGCTGCATAGGGTTGCCATTGCGGTAGGTGTCCTTCATCGTCTCGACGACGTCGGCGGGGAGGGAGCGGTCCAGAATGCCCGAGTCGATCGGGCCAGGGCTCACGGCGTTCACGCGCACCTTGCGCGGGAGCAGTTCGCGGGCCAGGGTGCGTGTCATCGACCGCAGAGCCGCCTTGCTCGCCGAGTAGACACTGAGCGCGTCCAGTCCCAGGACGTTCACCACCGACGTGGTGAGGACCACCCCGCTTCCCTCCCCCAACAGCGGCGCCAACGCCTGCACTGTGAAGTACGGGCCCTTCGTGTTGATGGCGAACACCGCGTCGTACATGTCCTCCGTCGTCGAGTCGAACGGCGCGGATGCGGTGACGCCGGCGTTGACGAACAGGGCGTCCACCGTGCCGAACCGCTCGCGGACCGTGTCGGCCAAGGTCTTGATGTCCTCCAGCGACGCGGCGTCGCTGCGGACGCCGACCGTCATGGCCCCCAACTGCTCAACCGCAGCGTCCAGAGTGGAGCGGGTGCGGCCGGTGATGAGTACCTGCGCCCCGCCGTCCACGAACAACCGTGCCGTAGCCAGGCCGATACCGCTGCTTCCGCCCGTGATCACGATCTTTTTGCCGTCATAAGTGGTCATGCCTTGAAGTCAATTACTGACTTCGGCTCGTCAGGGTGATCTTTGCTGAAGTTCCTGATGAGGCTGGGGTGTTGGCGGTAGTCCGTGGTGTGTGAGATACGCGGATGGA
>NZ_JBWKKJ010000035.1:0-26569 GCF_056431605.1 Streptomyces sp. NPDC045846
ATGAGCGAACGCGACTTCATCGCACTGGTCGATGGCGCCCACCAGCTCGTGAAGGCGCCGGTCGTATTGGTGTGGGACCGGCTGAACACCCATGTTTCCCACCGGATGCGGGAGCTGGTCGCCGAGCGCGAGTGGCTGACCGTCTTCCTCCTGCCTGCCTACTCGCCCGACCTGAATCCGGTCGAGGGGGTGTGGGCGCACGTCAAACACAGCCTGGCCAACCTCGCCGTCGTCGCCCTCGACCGCCTGGAGACCCTCGTCCGCAACCGACTCAAACGCCTCCAGTACCGGCCCGGCATCCTCGACGGCTTCGTCACCGGAACCGGCCTCACCCTCCACACCCCAACATCACCCTGACAAGCCGAAGTCAGTAACGGCATGTGAGACCTCCGTGCGTTGCGTACATCGGCCGCCCACCGTCGACGGCCACCGTGCGCAACGTTACGAGGCGTGACGGTGAGGTTCCCCTTCGCGCACGCAGATATGGCTGGTAGCGCTCGATGATTCCCGCACTGGCGGTTGAGGTGTTTCCGCCTGACGCTCCGTGAACTGTGCGCAGTGTTCAGGCCCTTGGTCATGAGTCAAGGGGCTTTCGGCAGGGGATGAGTCCTGTTTTGGCGAGATAGCTTCGATGGTGGGCCTGTTTATTGGGTGGATCGCCTCTGAGTGAGCCTGACTTCTAGCGACGGGGTGAGACGACTGTGGAAGCGGAAAGTGTCTCAATCGCCCACACCGGCTGGAGCCTTGTGATCGAGCCTTCCGAACATGTGCCGGTGGCCAAGCCGAGGAACAAGCGGGCCTGTCCGACAAGACCGCGCTCCCAGGGCCGCTCCATTCTCCAACGTCGGGGGGCTCCAAACCCGAGGAGATCGTGTGACAAACCTGCCCAGGTGGCCAAAGAGAAAGTCGACTGGCTCACACCTTGTATCCGTTGAACGACATCGTTGCGGATCAGGCACTGAGACCCATTGAACTCGGGTTCCGAGTGGGTCAACTCCACGGCGGTTCCGATGGCTTGTGGTGGGTCGCGTGAATCTGGTACGGGCGGTCCCCTTGACGTGTCTCGGCGACGGTTTGCCGTGATGCCACTGCCAGCCGAAAGCGCCTGCAATTTCTTTTCCATGACGCATAGTCAAAACAGAGGAGCGAACGTGAACTCTATCGACGACGTACAAGATGTGCCGAAGCCGATGGGAGTGCGGAAGATCCTCGTCGTAGCCGACGCGAGCGGTGAGGGCTACGGAGGTATCCCCGTCTACAACGAGCGGATGATCAAGGCACTGTCGGCAGCGGGGCATCAGGTGACGCTGCTGACGGTCCAAGGGGAGTACAGCTCCGGGCACGACGAGTACTGCACGGTCATCGATGTACCGGCGGCTGCCCCACCGACAGCAGGCCAGGGGAAGACCGAGCCCCGGGTGACACTGCTGGCCGCGATGCAGAAGAAGGATCCCAGTGTCTACGGGCTTCCGGCCGCCGGAGCCGGAGCTTTTGACCTCGTCATCGGGCACTCACGATTCTCGGGCCCTGCGGCTGTGCTGGCGAAGCGGTGGTACCCGGATGTGAAGACTGTTTGGGTGCTGCACACCAATGTCGAACAACTGGGGGAGATGAAGCAGGACGAGCCCAGCAAGGTCGGGATGAACGTCGCTGCTGAACAGGTGTGGATGCCGCGGGCTGACGTCATCGTCGGTCCGGGCCCGCTCCTCACCACCACTGCGCGCGTCCTCTCGCAGGCCGGCGCCGATGCGTCGCGGCGACTCGACTACCTGGATCTCGACGGAATGCCCCGCCGCGACCGCCCCCACCTGCACGAGATGGTGACGGGAACCGACCAGTTCGACCCTGTGCCGACACGTGACAGCACGCCGGACCCGTTCCAGATGCTGCTGCTGGGACGGGCTGACGACAAAATCAAGGGGCTGGACACCGCCCTGGAGGCGATCAAGCGGCTGCGCGCGCGGGGTCTCAACGTCCACCTGAACGTTCGCGGTATCGGGAAGAGCGAAAAATTCACCGTGGAAGAAAGGGTGAAGCAGGAACAGGCCAAGGCCGACGCCACCGGTGGCAAGGGCGCGGCGACGATCCTCCCCTTCATCACCGACCAGGAAGAACTTGCCAAGGACACCAAGAACGCCCACCTGGTGATCGTGCCGTCCTTGAACGAGGGGTTTCCGCTCACAGCGCTGGAGGCGCTGGGACGCGGCGTACCAGTCCTGGTCAACGAGGACAACGGAGTGGCTCACTTCCTGCTGGACGGCACGCGGATACCTGCTGACATCGGTCCGGAATTCGTCGTCAAAGACAAGAACTGTAAGCCCGGAGATCGCGCTAGCACCTGGGAGCGGGCGATCGAGCGCATCATGAACGAATATCCGCGCTATGCGGGCAACGCAGCGGGCATGCGGACACTGCTGAAGGGCTACGACTGGTCGCACGCAGCCGAGGCACTGGTGACTGCTGTCGACAGGCATTCGCCTGTCGTGGACACCGTTCAGAAGGAGCAGGGAGGGGTGGCCCGAAAGCCACGCCGTCGCCAGTCGATGTCGCTGTAGCGGAGTCGTCCTGAGAAGTCGTTCCTGGCACCAGCCGGAGTCCCAAGGTGCCATGCCGTTGCGCCTCAGCCCGTGGGTGAGACCGTTGGTGTTTCCCGTCGGCCAATGTGGTCGGTGATGCCGCGGCTGCATAAACATCTGCGCGCATGGGCGTGGCCGCAGCCTTTGTCGGCATGCAACTTCTGGAGTCGGCTCCGCCTGGGTCAGCAGCGGCAACGGATGAGGGAGATGCCCCTCACCAGGGGGCGAATCCCTGACTGTTGTGCAGGGGCACCACCCGCTGGAACAGCGCCCGCAACCTTCCTGACACCAACTACTCCACCATCAACACTCAGACGACTGTCCGATCCGCCAATTGAGCTGATCCCACCCCCTGACGATGCCGGTTCGGAGCGGTGTACAGGGAGATGGGCGCTGGGCATCAAACACGCGATCGCCCCTGTCTGGCTCCCCACCGATGACCTCTGTGACGACTCTTATAACTGAAGGAAGTCTCCATGCCGCCCTCCTTCCAATTGAAGGAGAAGAAAGATGATCACTTCTCTGATCTGCGACATGCGGTGCCTGACAATGAAGGCGTAAATACTCGGCAGCCCATATATCAGACGCCTGGGGCCTTCATCTCCGATAATTCCCAGACGATGGCGGCGGTGTCCCATGCCCTCGCAGAATGGACACGCGAAGCGCGCTACGTGGCTCCCGAAAGCGCCCCACAAGTGGGCGGGCACGGGAAGATTGAGATGCACGCAGGTGGGCGTGTGCTTCGTAAGCCCACCAACACAATCGAACGAGAAATCTATGCCCGGATCCGCGCAGGCAGGTACCCAGACCTGGCAACCGTAGTACCGAACTCGTACACAGCGGCCCAGGTTGAGAATATGAATGATCCCGCACAAGAAAGTGGCGACGGAAGCCTCTTTATCGAGAACATCACGCACGGAATGAAAAGACCTAGGGTCCTCGATATCAAGATAGGGAGGAGCACGGCAAGCAGGCATGAACTGAATGAAAGCATGGGCAGTCGGGCCGCTTGGTAGAAAAAATTCGCCATAAAATTGCCGACGCAGCCACCGGAACAACTGGGCGCGGCTACTGTCTGGTTGGGGGAACAAGTATAGCCGGAAGTCGCCTCCAAATAGGGCAAAATTCAGAGAGGATTTTGGCCGACTATGCAGTCAGTCCTGTTGTTTACCGCATTATCTCCGAGGAAATTGCCAAGATCAGGACGGCGGTGCATGACTCCGGACTTGCTTTCGTCGGGGCCAGCACGCTGATCGCGATTGACGGCGATCCGACCAAAGATGACGGGGCGCCAGTTGTGCGCGTCAAGTTGATTGATCTAGCTCACGCATTCGATGAGGAACGGCTGGGTATAACACAAGTGAAGAAGTATCGAGATCGGTTCGACGAAGGCTTGAAGAACCTCATGCAAATGGTTAATTCTGCCGAGAAACTGAAGCGCGCGGTTGTCGCTGAAACGATCGCCTGAACGTCATGAGCAGATCCAGAACGCGCAACCAGCAGGGCCCCTCGGACGCCGGGTGTGACGAGTGAGATCACCTCGCTGACGATCAGGGCCCCGCCTCGTCACCGAACCCGTCTGGCCGGCATGTTCACCTCATCAGAGCCGAGATGAAAAGGGTTAGCTCAGACGCATACCGCCTTCGCCAATGCCGCGAGATTGGCGCTTGATGGAAGGCGGTGCTGAGGGACTCGGTGCGGCTCGGAAAGAGGTGACGTCAACCTGTGGGCAAATGAGTCAACTTTTGCGTCCCCTTCACCCGCGCCGCGTTTCATAGAGTAAGAGCCGCAGTGTGCGCCCGCGCGCGGGACATGCATCGCCGGGAAAACGTGGAAGGCGCCAAGTAGGCATTTCTGAACCAACTGCACGCCGCAATGTTCCATATCTCGATCGCGGCCCGCGCACCAGGGTCACGTAAAACTAGCCTCATGGAATAAGTTTTGAGTTCTTTCGCGTCGGACAAATCGAGAACTAGCAAATTTTCCACGGCCTCTGTGACCTTGAGCAGCCCCATGAGGGAACTTTAGCAGCCATGCGGAGAAGCTATGTACAAGGCGTCAGCCTCAGCTACACACAAGACCTCGCCCAGCCCCGCGAAACCGCAATATCATGCGCCGGTCGCTGCAGCGATAGATAAGACCTCGCCCGTCGCGAAAAAGCCAATTGACAAGAAGAAGTTCGCGGGGGCGACGCTTAAGGTTTATGGAACAAACGCGGGATGCGCTTTCATTAATGCGCTTTCGCAGGCAAGGGTATTCGGTGAAAATCGTTCGGCTGGCGTGCCGGATCTCATGGTGAACCCGACATGGGGTAAAGGCGGTGGGTATTGGGAAGAGTTTAACGCGGAGTGTCGAAGGCACTTTGAAAAGTATGGATCCCACCTGGTGAGCAAGAAGGACAAGGACCTCTTCCAAGAGCTCTGGAGGGATCACGGGGCGGTTGGGGTGAGGCTTATGATGCTTGAAGCCCTTAAGGAGTGCGAGAGGTACTGGCAGGTGGCCGACGACTTCAAGAAGCCCTTGTATCGGGGGGCGCGAATATCGGAGAGTGCGTTTAGTCGTTACTGGGAGGCCAAAGAGTCGGGTAAACCTCTCCAGTCGCCCCAGTGTCTCTCTACGGCCGTGAAGAAAAAGACGGCGGAGAAATTCGCTCAAGGTTCCTATGAGTCATTGAATTCTCCTAATTCTGTCAAATCTGTCCCTGTAATATTCGAGATCTATCCGAGCGTCGAAGTCCCCGCCTATAAGTATCAGGCTCATGTCGACGAGGCCGAAGTGATACTCCCGCCCCTGTCCATCTTTCAAGTGGTGGACATTCGGGACGGTGGATCGGCTAAGGTGATCAAACTTCAACCGCACGGTGTCGTAAAGAGGAGCGGCGCATGGCCGAATTCTGCTCATATGCCGGGATTTCAATAGATAGCCAGGCTCTTGGCTCGGTCTTTATCATCCGTCTGTCGCTGACAGCGGCGAGGACTGCGACCAGCAGGTGTCGATTTTGCTGATGATCTTTTGTGGCTTGCGGGCTCCCCGGGGCGACAAGGCTTGCATCACGACATCGAGGAGGACTCGGGCTTCCAGAGAGCTGCCGCAGCAGACCCACTCAAGGTAGAGCCAATCGTCGTCGTGCCATAGCCGGTCGTAATGGCGCCATAGTTCCCGCTCCGGGCGGTGGACAAAGCCCCTCCAAAGACGCACCGCCGTTGTTGCCCAAGAAGTGCTGCGGTCGCGGGTGGTGGCTGCGCTGGAGTCGGGGCGGGTGCGGGGCTGTTGGCAGACGGCTTGAGTGTTCGGTGTCGCGGAGCGGTCGGTGGGCAGCTGGTGGCGCAGGTACCGGGCCTTGGGACGGGCGGGGCTCGCGGCGCTGGTGAAGTCCCGCGCCGGGCCGGGCGAGCTGATCAGTGCCGAGGATTGGGCGGTGGTCTTTCAGGCGATGGCCGACTGCACCCCGGAGGACCTGCGGCGGGCCGTTGTGGACCCGCGAGCTGGTCGCGGCCCCGATCCGGATGGTTGTCGGGGTCATCATGACCGAGCAGGGCGTGGGCCAGTGGCTGCGCCGGCACGGCCGCTCCCCGCAGCGCCCGGCCCGGCGTTCCCACCGTCAGGACCAGGCGACGGTGGACGCCTGGCTGCGCGACGAGTAGCCGGCCGTCGCCGCCCGGGCGAAGACCGGGAACGCGGTCGTGGCCCGGACGGATCAGTGCGGACTGCGCTCGGGCACCGCCCCCGTTCGGCACCTCCTGGGCCCCGAAGGGCCGGGCCCCGAGTGATCGCCGACCGGCACCCCCGTCCACCGCTCCAAGGCTGCCCGCACCTGGCTCGCCGCCGACACCGAACGCGTCGACGCGTCAGGCCATGGAGCGCAACCGTCTTCCGCGGCCGGGACGGGTTGCTGCCCCGTTCGGCGCTCGTGATCTGGCATGACATGCAAAATGACCGGCCATGGAGGGCGGGCCGGCTGTGGTGGTCCGAGGACGCACCGCCCGAAGGGCCGGGGCTGTGGTGGGCCTCGACGGGAGTCCTCGCATGGCCGCTGCTCTGAGTTCCGGCCGGTTCGGAGGAGCGAGACTCCGGGGTAAGTGCACCGGCCCGCCTCCTCCAAAGGAACGAGCAACCCCGCTCACCAGCCCAGGTACTTCAGCCCCCAACTCGGGACTTTCCGACGCCTCGACCCCGCCCACCGACACGGACAATGGAGGCAACCCCGGGCCGTCGCCGTCCGGTCCACCCCCGACCAGGGACGTCGGGCGGCCGGCCGCGGGTCCCAGCCGTACGTCTCGTCCGGGGGCTCACGCGGCGACGTTCCGCCCGTCCAGTCGATGACTCCGGTGGTTCTCGCCGCCCAGGCCCACGGGACCGACCCCGGCGAACGTGTCTCCGCCCGTTGCCTCTGAGGATCATGACCGTCGACAACCTCCCACTGCCCGCCGCCTCCCAACGACGCGGGTCGCCGCGTCCGCGCGGTCCGCTCACCGGCGCGTCCTCGGCCCCGTCCCGGCTGCCGAGCCAAGCGGCCTGTGCCGAGGCGGATGCCACGCTGTTCTATCCCGCGCATTACACCCGGGAGGGCCTGGCTGAGGTCCTGGCCCTGTGCGCCGGCTGCCCGGTGCGCGCCTTGTGCCTGGAGCACGCCCGCACCATGCCGGAGCGTTTCGGCATCTGGGGCGGGACTACCCCCTGCGAGCGGGGCTGGGACAAGTACGGCAGGCGCCTGGACCGGCGGCGCGCCTCCCCGACCCGCCGGCCAGGCGACCAGGTCGCTGCCGGCGACCGGCCCGTACCGGCAACGGACAGCCGCCCGTGGGCCGCCTGACCCGTAGAACGGCCAACAATGTCATCCCCGGTCGACACGGCGTCATCCTCTGTCCGCCCCGCATCGTAGGACCGCGCCTAGATTTGGGCGTACGCGCCGAGCGCGGCCGACGCCCTGCACATGCGGGGCTCCGCACAATCCCCTCCGCTTCTCGCACGTTCTTGAGATGGGCATCCGTTGCACCAGGTCACTGGGGCGGGCTACTGGGCCTCGCCGACACTTGAGATGCGTACCGCGGACATGCCGGTGTCCGTCCTGGACTCGTTGCGCGGCGAGCGCACTTGGGACGTCGTCGCGTCACTGGCACCCGTGTACCGCTGGCTCGTCGAGGAGGGCCGAGCTCTGTCCGGTGCCCTCGCGGCCCTGTCCGACAGCGCCGGAGCGGCGGCCTTCGGAGTCAAACCCGCCCTCGCCACGGTGCGCCGCGCGCTGTGCGCGGTACGACAGTCCGACGACTGGGTGTGGGCCCACCAGGCGTGGGAGGCGCTGCCCGGCGACATCTGCGTGCGGGTCGAGCGTTGGCTCGGTGAACTCGAACGGTACGAGCCCCGCGCCGCCGAGCTCGCCGGGCTGCACGCGCGCGAACTGCGCGACGCGGACGCCGAGTTGCGCAAGGCCGTGTCGTCCGGGGCGTTCCGCACGGCTCCCGCCCCCGACAGCCGGACGTTTCCCGACGACTTGGACAGCTGGCTCAAGGAACCGGGACAACGGCGTGGCCTCGTACTCCGACTGGCCCGGCACCTGGCCCGTGCGACCACCCGCACAGGCCCGCACACCTCCCGTACCCCACGGAGATTCGGCCCCGGTGTCCTCGATGGTCCGCGCCGTGCCGGAGAGCCCGATGCCTGGGCGCTCCAGCAGTTGGCGAGCCGCCTGGCCGTACGGCCCGAGCTGGCGCGGCGGCTTCGGGTACGGGTGAACCCGACCGCGCTGGAGGACGACGGCTGGCTGTGGTTCCTGAGCCCGGCGCCCGGCGAGCACCTCTCCCGGGTCCGGTTCGACGAGGCCGCCTGGACCTGCCTCGACCTGGTGCGCGCGGTCCCCGGCCGCACCCTCGGAGGGCTCCGCACCGATCTGCTCGCCCGGGGCGGGCGAACCGCCGAGCAGGCCGACACGCTCATCGAGGAGCTGACGACGTCCGGACTCCTTGAGCTGCAACTGCCTCCTGCCGGTCCGTCGGACGCGGCGGATCGCTCCGGCACCGATGCCGGTGAAGTTGCAGCAACTGTACGGGAGTTGAGGGCACGACTGCGCGAGTACCCGACCGCGTCCGGCACCCGCGAACGGGCCGAGATCCGCCGCTCCGCCCGCAGCGCCCTGCACTCACCCGCCCTCAGGCCCGGCCGCCGCCCCTACCGCCTCCCGGACCGCGCCCGCGCAGCAGCGCGGCCCGCGTGTGACGAGCCGGGCCGGGCCGCCGGACTCGACCGGGACCGCTGGCAGGCGGCGTGCGACCAACTCGACACCGTGCGCAGGCTGGCGGGGCTGTTCGACCCGGACTTGCCTTTCAGGCTGGCGCTCGCCTCCGTGCTGGAGGACCGCTTCCCCGAGGGCACGAGCTTGCTCACGTTCTACCGATACGTACAGCGGTCGGCCCACGCCCTGCACGAACCGGCACACGAGCGGATCGGCCCGTCCGAGCTGCGCACACACCTGGTCGGCGCGCTCGCGCCGCGCCACCCGCTGTCCCACAGCGACCTCGCCCCGATCCGTCACCTCGACCGGATGCGCACGGATGCCCTGGAGCTGCTGTGCACCGGCCCCGCGGACGCACAGGGCACCGTCCACGCCGACCCGGCGGAACTGGCCGAACTGATCGCCCGCTGGCCCGCCCACGTTCGAGCCCCGGAGTCGGTGTCATGTTTCGTGCAACCCCTGCCGTCCGCACCGAGAGAAGACCAGAGACTCGTCCTCAACCGCCTCGCCACCGGATTCGGTACGGAGCTGCCGCCCAGGGATGTGTCCTACGCCCCTACCGCCGCCGACGACCGGATCTTCGCCCGGACCGACGAGGTGTTCGGCGGGCGCTCGCACCGCCACGCTCCACGCACGGAGTACTCCATCGACTACCCCTGCAGCTCCGCCGAACACGCCCCGCGCCAGCGCATCCGGCTGCCCGATCTGCACGTTGTCCGTGATGCCGAGACAGGCCTGCCCGTGTTGGGTTCGGTGCCTCTGGACGTCGAGGTGACGCCTCTGCACCTGGGCGGACTGCCGGTCGATCTGCTGCCTCCCGTGTTGCGCTTCCTGGTCCGCGGCTTCGCCGTCCGTGCCGAGGCCGGCCGTCCTTTGTGGGCACATGCGTTGCCGGGCGGGGACACCGAGCCGGACGGCGTACAGCGGCTGCCGAGAATCCAGCTCGGCCCGCTCACGCTGACCCGCGCCACATGGCACCTGAAGGCAGGCCTCTTCCCGGTCTGGCGCCCCGACGAGCCGAGCCACGGCTACCTCGTGCGGCTCGCGGCCTGGCTGGACGAACACGGCATCCCGCGCCGCTTCTTCGCCCGTACGGCATGGGCCGGCACCGAGGCCCAGTACGTGGATGTCTCGGTCCACCGCCTCCTGGAGGCGTTCGCCCAGGAGCCACGCGCCGAGGACGACGTACTCGTACTGCATGAAGCACTTCCCGCGCCGGCGGACGCACCAGGCGGCCACGGAGAGGAGGCGCGACGTGTCACCGAGTACGTACTGGAGATCTCGTCGCCCGAGGTGCGCCATGGCTAGGAGGCTGACCGGACCAGAGCCGGTCCGGCCCGGTGCGGACGACTGGGTCGGTCTGCACGCCTTCCACCGAGGCGACCTCGAACAGTTGGTCACCCGGTGCGTGACCCCTCTGGTCCGGGGTCTGGAGGCGACGGGTCAGTTGAGGGGGTGGTTCTTCGAGCGCTCGTGCCTGGGCGGACCGTATCTGCGGCTTCAGCTCCTCCCCACCGGCCCGGAGCACGCCGCGGCCGTGCGCGCTACCGCCACGGAACGGCTCACCGAACACCTGACGGCGCACGACAACCCCGCGCGACCGAGAGGCATGCACCCTTCGGCGGACGGCCATCCGATGGTTGAACAGGTCTCGTACACAAGGGAGTTCAACCCGTGCTTTCACGGCGAGGCGATCACAGCCGTCGAGCGGCACTTCACCGAGTCCAGCGACCTGGCCCTCGTGCTCCTGGACGGCAGCATCACGCACCAGATGCGGATGCGCACTACACTCGCCCACCTCACCACGGCTCTCGCGGCATCAGGGATGAGCATGGCGGAGACCTCCGTGCAGGCTCTGGAGTTCCTTGAGCCCTCGGAGCGCCCGTACATAGTCCGAGGCGCCAAGGCCGCCTACCAGGTGCACGGCACTGAAATACGGGCGCTGACACGCCAGTTGTGGGACGCGCCAGGCGCCGGGGGGTGGTCGGACTCGATACGCGCGCTCGCGGCACACCTGACCGCCACGGCGCCCGCCACCGCGCCCACAGCGCTGCCTGGCCGCCGCGGCCGACGCCGGCGGACCGACACCGTCGCAGCACCGGACGTGCACCAAGTGCTGTCCCGCTGCGCGCACCTTTTCGCCAACCGGGTGGGCATCACTCCCCAACAGGAGGCCCACTTGCGCCTGCTGCTCGCCCAGACGCTGAACGACCTCTCTTCCGGACGCCCGCACCGGGTGTGCGTCTGAGGCCCGATGCACGGGGTGGCTCGACGGTCGGCCCACCGGTGCGGTTGCCCGGGCACGCAGGTGTCGGCCCCCGGCACATCCCGGGGGCCGACCTCGAAGACCGTGCCGGGCGGGTTACGGCCCCCGCCCGGTGGAGGCGGCCTACTTGCCCTGGTACTGGGCGAAGGCCTTCGAGAACTCGCCCTGCTGCTGGTCGAGCAGGCCCGAGTGGTTGTACAGCTCGTTCTTGCTGCCCGGCTGGTCGCGGTTGGCGGACCACATCGAGAGCATGCCCACGCCCTTGCTCTTGGCCCAGTCACGCAGCTTGGGGGCGTCGCTGGTCTTGAAGGTCTCGTTCGGGACGTCGTTCACGCCGATCATCGGCGTCACGCCGATCATCTTGTACATGTCCGAGGCCGACTTGCCGTAGACCTTGGCGAGCTGGGCCGCGGTCTTGTCCGTCGCGTCCTCGGCGGCCTTGGCCATGTCGGAGCGGTCGCCGCCGTAGTCCATGGTCATGATGTTGACCTGGTCCACGTTGACCCCGGCCTTCTTCGCCTGCTCGACCACGGCCACGCCGCTGTCGTTCAGGCCGTGGCTGTCCAGGACCGCGAGGGTGTACGAGATGTGCAGTTGGCGGCCCTGCTGCTTGGCCCAGGCCTGGACCTTGGCCAGCGCCTTGGCGCGGACGTCGTTGACGTTGGTCTGCTGCTCGTGGGCCCCCTCGACGTCGAAGTCGAGCTTGGTGAGGTCGTAGTCCTTGATGATCTTCATGTACGTCTCGGCGAGCTTGTCCGGGTCGGACTGCTTCTCGTCGATCATCGTGCCGTTGGCGCCGCCGAAGGAGAAGGTGACGTCACCGCCCTGCTCACGGATGCTGTTGACCACGTCGATGTAGGTCTTCTTGTCCGTCGACAGGGTGGGCTGACCGGCCCAGGCCGGCTTGCCCTGGGTGTCCGCGGTGATGAAGGCGAGGGTGACGTTCTTCGTCCCCGGCGCCTTCTTCGTCATGTAGTCGGCGACGGAGAAGCTCTCCTTGCCCCACGTGATGGTGCCGTTGGACTGGCCCATCGTCGGGTCGATGTACGGCGACCACGCCTGGAGGCCCTGCACCGACTTGTCGGCCTTGACCGCCGGAATCGTGCTGGTGTCGAACTTGTACGAGAAGCCGATCGTCAGCTTCTTCTCTCCGCCCTTGGCGATGGTCTCGTTCTCGGTCTTGCCCGTGGCGTCCTTGGAACTGAGCTTGATCTGGTCGCCGTGGTCGGAATCCTTGGGGGCCTTGACGACCTCCGCCTTCAGGTTCCAGAAGGCGCCCCAGACCGTCGGGTTGTCAACGGAAACAGCCTTGGGGAAATTCAGCGTGGCGGTCCAGCCCGTCTTGACGTCGCCACTGTCCGGGGCCTTCAGATTGAGATCGAGCTGGCCCGAGGTCTGCCAGTCCTTGATGGTGTCGATGGAAGCGTTGAGCCCACTGCTGGCCTTCGCCTGTACGCCGGTCATGCCGTAGGCCGTGGCCTTGCCGGGGTGCGCCCCAGCGGTGCTCCGGACGGGAGCGGGCGCAGGCGCGGCGCCAGCGGTCGCGGCGATCGCCGAACCGCCGATCGCGGCGACGATCGCGGTGCACGCGACAATCTTGGACTTACGGCTCTTGGGGAGGTTGAAACGCCGACGATTCACCGGAGAATTCCATTCATTGACGGACTCATAAGCGCGGGTGCGGCTGCTCGCTGTCAGAGGGGGAGTCAGCGGAAGCGGCTCGTCGACGACGCTATCCGGCAAGGGAGTTGGGACCCCGGGGAGAAGGTTGATCGCCTGTATTCGAACCGAGATGGTCCATCAGAACGGCGGTTCGTGTATTGCTCGGAAATTTCCTTGAGGTGATTTCGCGTCAACCCGAGCCGTCTCCCCGCGGTGATTCGAGCGTGCCAATGGATGATCCGAAAGGTGAGCATCCCGGATCCGGTACGCCACGGCCGGGTGACCCCGCCGACCGGACGCACCCGAGGGGACACTCGCGACAGAAATGCATCAAATGTATATAAGTAGGGACACATCCGGAACCGGTCCCGAGGGATCGCCATCTAGCAGGGAAGGTACGGCCCCTGGAGAGCGGTGGCCCGAGAGTTCTGGGCCAGTGGCTCCGGAGGTGGAGGATTTCCGTGCGAGCACTGAGGGGTCCGGCTCCCGTACGGGCCGGGGCGTCGGGGCGCGACGACGACCACGCTCACACCATGTCGTTCGCGGCGCTCGCGCAGGCGCCAGACCGCCGCCGCACCGAGGCCCTGCTGCTCGCCTTCGTCGTGGTGATCACCGTGGGCGGCTATGTCGGCGTCGGGCTCTCCATGGAAGGTGCGCTGCCCAGCGGCCTCACCCGCTTCGCGATCTCCCTCTTCCTGCTCGCGCTGGTGCCGCACCTCGCCGTACGCCGCTGGGCCTCGCGCGCCGACCCCCTGGTGCTGCCCATCGCCCTGCTGCTCACCGGCCTCGGCTTGGTGCTGCTGCACCGCCTCGACATCACCTATGCCGCCAAGCCGCGCCTGAGGATGACCGAATCGGGCGGGCAGCAACTGATGTGGACCGTCATCGGCATGGCGGTCTGTGTCATCGTCCTCGTCGCCCTGCGCGACCATCGCAGGCTCCAGCGCTACATCTACGTCACGATGGCCGTCGCCCTCGTGCTGCTGATGGCGCCCGCGTTCTTCGGCGCCGACCAGTTCGGCGCCAAGCGCTGGATCAGCCTGGGGCCGCTGTCGGTGCAGCCCGGCGAATTCGTCAAGATCATGATCGCGGTGTTCTTCGCGGGCTACCTCACCGTCAACCGCGACGCCCTCGCCCTCACCGGCCGCCGCTTCCTCGGCATGCAGCTGCCGCCCGGACGCCAATTCGCCCCCATCGTCACGATCTGGGGGCTGAGCCTGCTCGTCCTCGTCTTCGAGCGCGACCTCGGCACCTCGCTCATCTTCTTCGGCGTCTTCGTGATCATGCTGTACGTGGCCACGGAGCGCACCAGCTGGGTGGTGTTCGGCGTGCTGATGGCGGTGGTCGGCGCCGTCGCCGTCGGCTCGACCCAGCCGCACGTGCACGGTCGGGTGGTGGCTTGGCAGCACCCGATGGACGCCTTCACCCCGGCCGGCCAGAAGGCCGGGATCTCCGAGCAACTCGGCCAGGCGCTGTTCAGCTTCGGCAGCGGCGGCATCACCGGTACCGGCCTCGGCCAGGGCCACCCGGAGCTGATCGGCTTCGCCGGCAACAGCGACTTCATCCTCACCACCGTCGGTGAAGAGCTCGGCCTCGCCGGAGTCATGGCCGTCCTCATGCTGTACACCCTGCTCGCGCAGCGCGGCTTCAGCATCGCCATCGCCACCCGCGATGCCTTCGGCAAGCTCCTCGCCACCGGGCTGGCCGGCGCGCTGCTGCTCCAGGTCTTCGTGGTCAGCGGCGGAGTCATCGGCCTCATCCCGCTCACCGGCAAGGCCCTGCCGTTCCTCGCCAAGGGCGGCTCCTCCATGGTCGCCAACTGGATCATGGTGGCCTTGCTCATCCGCATCAGCGACAACGCCCAGCGCCGCCGCGAGCCGGCCGCCCCGGCGCGGCCGGCGTGAGACGCCCGCTGGTCCGGCGGCACACCCGCCGGACCAGCGCACACGTTCATCTCGAAGCAGCTCGGATCAGAGGGTGACGTCCATGACCGCGTAGAAGGACTCGTCACTGTTGTTGGAGCCGAAGATCTGCTCCTCCAGCGCGTGGTTCGGCGACGCGTCGTGGCCGGGCGGCAGCTGGCGCTGCCAGATGGCGTAGATGGTGTGCTTGCCGTGCTTGTTCTCGGGCAGCCGGGCCGTGTGCCGGTAGGTGGCGACCATCCCGTTGGGGCCCTGGGTGCGGCCGGCGTGCGTGTAGGCCACGAGGAACGGCGTCTGCTCCAGGTCGGACCACTTCAGCGGCTGCGACGTGTCCACGCCGTCCTTGGTGATGTAGTACGAGATGTGCCCGGTGTGGGACGCCGTCGCCTGCCACACGAACTCGTAGTCACCACCCTGCTTGCGGGCCGCGGACAGGTCGGTGCGGTGCCAGTCGCTCCGGGGCAGGTCCATGCCCTCGAAGCCGGGCACGTTGGCGCTCGCCAGCTTTCCGTCGGGAATCATGTTGCGGTGCTTGCCCGCGACGTTCCCGTGGGCCATCTGCTGCCACGTGCCGTAGGCACCCAGGTTCTTGCTCGCCTTCGCCGCGGCCTTGCAGGCCGGGTCCTTCATGGCGTCCGGGCTCCAGATGCTGCCCAATTCCGGCTTGACGCAGTACCAGTTGCGCGCAATGGGGCCGTCGTTGGAGCCGTGGGCCGAGGCACTGAGGCTCATGGGGCCGAGCAGGAGGAGCGGTGCGGCGAACAGGGCGCCGACCCTGAACGCGCGGCGCACATTCCGGATCTTCGACTTCATCTTCATCTTCACGGTGATAATTCCCTCTCCGGTCACCTGAGGCGGTTTTCCGGAACGCGGTGGATCAGGGCGGCGGGTGCTACTTCGTGGAAACGGTCTTCTCCTCGGAGAATTCACCGGGGCTGCCGTTGTCGAGCACCGCGCGCACCTTCACCTTGTACGTCTTCTCCGGGTGGTCGCCCAGCGTGATCTCCGCCATGGCCTTGCCGCCCTTGGCGGGCCCGGGCTTCACATTGGTGGCCGTGTCCGGGTCGTAGTAGCTGACCGTGGTGGTGAACTTGCCGTTCAGGTACACCTCGTAGCGCAGAATCTTCTTCTGGCTCTGGGGGACGTCCCACGTCAGGCCGAGATAGTGAACTCCCGGTCCGTCCTGGACGATCCACGACTTGGCGTCCAGGTCCTTCGGGGCGGTGCCGTCGACCGGCTTGTCCTCGGCGGAGGTGGTCGCGCTCGCGACACCGGCGGCCGACTCGTTCCCGGCCGCGTCCACGGCCTTGACCTCGAAGGTGTACTTCGTCGAGGCCTTCAGACCCGACACCACGGCGGCCGGCTCGTCCGGACCGGTGGTCTGGAGCGGCTCCTTGGTTCCCTGGAGGTAGACGCGGTAACCCGTCACGCCGACGTTGTCCGTGGACTTGTCCCAGGTCAGGCGGATCGCCTGGGCTCCGCCGGCGGTGGCCTTCACGTTCTTCGGGGCCGTCGGGGGCTGGTCGTCGGGCGCGGGCGCCGCCCCCGTCGTCACCTTGAGCGCATTGCTGGCGGGAGAGACGTTGCTCGCGCCGTCCACGGCCCTGACCGTCAGCTCGTACGCCGTGTTCGGCTTGATGCCCGCGTTCTCCTTCGTCAGCACCGCGTCGGTCCGGTCGGCGGCGGTGGCGAAGATCTTCTTGCCCTTGTCGAAGACCTCGTAATTCACGACGGCCTTGTTGTCGTGGGAGGCACCCCAACCGAGCTTGATCGTCCCGTCCTTCTGGGCCTGACCGGTCAGCTTCGTGGGAGCGGTGGGGGGCTCGCGGTCGGTCTCGTCGCCGCCCTTGCAGGGGAAGGACTCCCCGTTGAGCTTGCAGCCGCTGATCTCGGGGACGTTCTTGCCGTCGCCCTGGATGCCGAACTCGATGCGCTGCTTGCCGCCGGCCGGGACCGTGCCGTGCTGGGTCGCCTTGATGGTGACGTGGCGCCCCTCCTGCGCCCCGGACGCCGTCCAGGTGGAGTTCACCTGCGCCTTGCCCGAGGAGGTGTCGAACTCGAGCGTCCAGTCGGCCGCGGGGGACGAGGTTTGGTTCGAGAGGCTGAACGCGCCGCTCGACCACCAGGTGGTGGAGCTGCCCATTTCCAGCTTTGCCTTCAGACCTTCCTGGCCGGCGACCGCGTACGAGGCCAGCGGCACCATGGCCCCTGCCGCGGCAATACCGGCCAGCCAGACGAAGACCTTCTTTTTGCTCCCGCGCTTGCGGCTCATTCCATCCTCTTCATGGACGTGGGCAAGTACCAGTAAAGCCCGTGCAAAATGCCTTGGTTGTGAGGAAGGTAGCAGCGCGGCCCGGCGGCGAGGTTCGGCAAAAGTTGTCCCGCGGTTGACGATGGAGGACAGATTCCGAGAAACGTCGACGGTGTCTTACGGGGATGGACAAAAGGCTGACGTCTCCCGGTGCGTGGTGTGGGTAGAGTGCCCATGCGTTCTGCGAATACGCCGCCGAAATTTTCCGGCCCGCCTTCTGGCGCCCCGAGTTCGGCCCGCGTTCCCGATCATTTCTGAACCACCAGAGGACACAGTGAAGCTTTTGCCCGAGGACCAGTGGGTGACGGTCGGGCTGTACGCCCTGGAATTCGGTGCGTTCACCGGGCTCTGCGGTGTGCTCGTGGCCCGCCTCAGGGACCTCGTCCCGTCGCGCCACCCCTGGCTGCCCAGGTCCGCGTTCGGCCTGTGGGGAGTGCTGCTCACCGCCTGCGCGGCCGAGCTGCTCGTCCCGTCCGGCCAGGTCCCCCAGGCCTGGCGCCTCGGCCGGCTCGTACTGCTGCTGTTGGTGGGAGTGCTGCTCCCGTACGTGGTGAACAGGGTGGGGAATGCCGACCCGGCACCGGGCCGCCGAGCGGCACCCGTCGTGGCGGCTCTGCTCGTGGCGGTGTGGGGATGCGCCTGGACGCTTCAGATCCATGGGCACGGCGGCGCGTCCCGCCCCGCGCTGCTGATCGCGTCGACGCTCCAGGTGCTGACGACGGCGACGAGCCTCGGCACATCGGCCGTGTGCTGCCTGTCGCGCCGCTGGCCGGGCAGCGTGGTCCGCCTGATCGTCGGCACGGCCGTGACGGCCGTCATCAGCGGGGCGTATCTCGCGGTGGTCGAATCGTCCTCCCTCTGGGGTCTGTTCCACACGGACTTCGGCACGGCGGCGCTCGTGCAGCTCTGCGCGCTGATGTGCGGGGTGCTCGTGGGCGTGACCCACGACAGGGCCGTCACCCGCGGGCGCGGACTCGGGAAGACGGCCACCGTCGGGCTGTTGCTGGCCCTGACGGTCTTCGGCGCGACCGGCTACCGAGCAGCCGTTCCCACCACTCCGGCGGAGATCAGCGCCGCCCCCGTCGCCCGCACGCTCACCTACGACCCGCGCGCGGGCAACCTTTGCGGCCTGCACGGCAAGGGGCAGCTGGCTCTCGTGGTGGAACGCGCACGCGCGACGGGAACGGCCGTGACGGTGAACGCCACCGACCACAACGGGCCCGTCAGCGACCTCCAAGGTGTGTCGCTGACCTTTACTCACCTGGAGAGCGGCAGAACCGTCCGCGCGGAACTCACCCGCAGGGACGGTGGCACGTGGACGCACGACCGTGTCGCTCTGGGCCTGCCCGGGGCGTGGCGGGTGACCGCCGGGGTGGGCATGTCGGCCGTGAAGGTCCCGGCCGACTCCGCTGTCCTCAACGTCCTTTGACCGAGCGCCTGTTGATTGGACCCCCTCTCCGTGGCACCCCAGATCGCACTCGACGCCGTCACCTTGGCCAGGTGGCAGTTCGGCTTCACCGCCGTCTACCACTATTTCTTCGTTCCGCTGACGATCGGCCTCACCCTGCTCGTCGCCATCCTGCAGACGGCGTGGGTGCGTACGGACAAGGAGCACTACTACCGCGCCACACGCTTCTGGGGGAAGCTGCTCGTCATCAACTTCGCGATAGGCCTGGTGACGGGGATCGTGCAGGAGTTCCAGTTCGGCATGAACTGGTCTTCCTACTCGCGGTTCGTGGGTGATGTGTTCGGGGCGCCGCTGGCGATCGAGGGTGTTGCCGCCTTCTTCATCGAATCGACCTCCATCGGTCTGTGGATGTTCGGATGGGGGCGGCTCGGCAGGAAGACGCATCTGATGACCATCTGGGCGCTGCATGTGGGCACCCTGATCTCCTCGTATTTCGTTCTGTCCGCGAACAGTTGGATGCAGAGTCCCACCGGCTACACGCTCAACCCCGAGTCAGGCCGGGCTCAACTGACGGATGCCGCGGCCCTGTTGTTCCAGCCCACGCAGGTGTACACGTTCCTGCACGTCATCGTTGCCGCATACACCGTCGCCGCCGCCCTCATGGCGGGGATCTCCTGCTACCACCTGCGCCGCGGGCGTCACCAGGAGGTCATGCGCCCCTCGCTGCGCCTGGGTCTTGTGACCATGCTCATCTGCGGCCTGGGCATGGCCGTCTCGGGGCATGCCCAGGCGAAGGACATGTACGAGAAACAACCTCTGAAGATGGCGGTTGCCGAAGGCCAGTGGCGCACGCAGGACAACGCTCCCTTCACCGTCCTCGGCTGGCCGGACGCGCGCGGCCGCACCACCTACGGCGCTGTCGAGGTGCCGGGACTGCTGTCCTTCCTCCTGCACAACGACACCGGCGCAGAGGTCACCGGCATCATCGAACTGCAGAAGCGGGAAAGGCAGAAGCACGGAGAAGGTGACTGGACCCCCAACGTCCCGATCGCCTTCTGGAACTACCGCTCCATGATTGCTCTGGGCATGGTGTCGACGGCGGTCGGAGCCCTGGGAATGTGGCTCACCCGGCGCCGCGACCTGAGCGACATGCGCTGGTTCCACTCGCTGACCGTCTGCACCATGTTCCTTCCGCTCGCGGCCAACGCGTCCGGCTGGATCTTCGCCGAGCTGGGGCGCGCCCCCTGGACCGTCTACGAGCTGCTCACGATGGAGGACTCGGTTTCCAAGGCCGTCTCCGCAGGCAGCGTGCTGGCGACACTCCTCGGCTTCGCCGTCCTCTACGGCGTGCTGGCGGTGATCGAGGTCCGGCTCATGGTGAAGGCGGCGAAGGCCGGACCCGCGGACAGGTCCGAAGAGCCGCAGGTCCCCCTCGAAGACAGCAAGCGGCATGCCGACGAGGACCAACCTCTCGTCTTCGCGTACTGACCCACGCACACGTGGTCACCCATAGCTAGAGGAGAGTGTCTCCCCCGTGCAGCTCCATGACGTCTGGTTCCTTCTGATCGCCGTTTTGTGGATCGGCTACCTGGTCCTCGAAGGGTTCGACTTCGGCGTGGGCATGCTGACCCGCTTCGTCGCCCGGGACAACAGCGAACGGCGGGTCCTGCTCAACACGATCGGGCCCGTCTGGGACGTCAACGAGGTCTGGGTCCTCACCGCCGGTGGTGCCACGTTCGCGGCGTTCCCCGACTGGTACGCGACCCTGTTCAGCGCGGGGTACCTGCCGCTCTTCGTCATCATCGTCGCGCTCATCCTGCGCAACCTCGCCTTCGAGTACCGCCACCAGCGGGACTCCGCCGCCTGGCGGCGAGGGTGGGACCTCTGCATCTTCTGGGGTTCGCTGCTGCCGGCCCTCTTGTGGGGCGTGGTCCTCGCCAACGTCGGCCGGGGTCTGCCGATCGACTCCGAGCGGGAGTTCACCGGCTCCCTCCTCGATCTGCTCCATCCCTTTGCCCTGCTGGGCGGAGTGATGACCTTGACGCTCTGCCTCTTCCACGGGGCGGTGTTCCTCGCCCTGCGCACGGAGGGGAGCGTACGCAGGCGCTCCCGGCGGGCGGCCTCCGTCCTCGGCGTGGTGGCCCTCGCCGTCCTCGTCGCCTTCCTGGCCTGGCTGGTCGCGCACAACCCCAAGGCTACCGTCGTCGTCGCGGCCCTCCTCTCCGTGGCGAGCCTGGGCGCGGCCTTCGTGCTGGCCCACAAGGGACGGCGCAACGGCTGGGCGTTCGCACTCTCCAGCGGGGCCGTCGCCTCGGCGGTCGCGGCGATGTTCCTGGCGCTGTACCCCCATGTGCTTCCCTCGACGCTGTCCCCGCAGTGGAGCCTGACGGTCGACAACGCGTCGGCGTCGCCGTACACACTCCGGTTCATGACGTGGGTGGCGGTCGTCATGCTGCCGTTCGTCCTGCTGTACCAGCTCTGGACGTACTGGGTGTTCCGGCACCGGCTCGGGATAAGGCACCTGCCGGTCACCTTGCAGCGGGGGAATCCGGCATCGGCGGATGCCGACCCGGCCGGTGGCCTGTGAGAAGGCTTACTGCTGCGCCGTCCCGCTTCGCCCCGTCAGGCACGTAGAGGCCGGAACCAGTGGGCATCGTGCCGGTCCGCCGTCGGGCGATGCCTTCGGGAGTGGTGCAGTTATATCCCTTTTGGTGGAACCAACCCATCCTCCTGACATATCCCTGTATTTAGTCAAAACAACCTTGTGCGGGTGGGACGAAGGAGATCGCGGTGGTGGGGAAGTCGCCCAAGGAGCGGACGGCACAACTGGGACCCGGGGCCCTGCCCGGTCGTGAGTCGGACGTGGAACGGGACGCCGGGCGCGCGAGCGAGTTCATGACGCGCGGGCCGTCGGACCGGGCCGTCGGCCGGCCGCCGCATCCCATACGCACCCGCGCCCAGGGCGGAGCGCCGCCCACCGGAGGAGAGCCGGGTACGGGCGGCGCGCCCCGCAGGACGAAGACCGCCGGACGCCGCATCAGGATCTGGCTGCCGCTGTCCCTGGTGCTCCTCCTCGCCCTGGCCGGGGTGCAGATGGTGCGAGCCGTTCCGGACCCGGCCCTGCGGACCGGCGCCGAGGCGTCCTCGTACACCTTCGACGGACGCCTCGGCATACCGTGGCCTGCCAAGGGGCAGGGCGCGGTCCAGGTACAAGGGGTGGGCGGCATTGGCACGTTCGGGGACCCCAGGCCTGTGCCGACGGCCAGTGTCGCCAAGGTCATGACGGCCTATGTGATCCTCCGGGACCACCCGCTGAAGAGGGACGAGGCCGGGCCGGAGATCGAGGTGGACGCGAAGGCCGTGGCGGACGGCAAGGCCGAGGACGAGTCGCGCATCGAGGGCCTCACGGTGGGCGCCAAGTTCAGCCAGCTCGACATGCTGAAGATGCTCGTGATCCCCTCGGGCAACAACGTCGCCCGGCTGCTGGCCCGCTGGGACGGCGGGAGCGACTCCGAAGCCGCGTTCGTGCGGAAGATGAACGAGGCCGCCCAGCGGCTCGGCATGAAGGACACCGTCTACACCGACCCCAGCGGCCTGGACGCCAAGACCGTGAGTACCGCCGTCGACCAGCTGAAACTCGCCGAGGCGGTGATGAAGTCCGACGCGTTCCGGCCGATCGTCACGCTGCCGAACGCCACCATCAAGGGCCTCACCAAGCCGTTGAACAACAACAACGACGACCTGCTCCTGTCCGGTCTGAGCATCAAGGGCATCAAGACCGGCTCCAGTTCGGCGGCGGGCGGCGCGCTGATGTGGGCGGCGTACAAGTCGGTCGGCGACAAAACCCCGCTGCTCCTCGGCACGATGCTGGACCAGCATGCGGACGGCCCCGATCACAACGCGCTCAACTCCCTGGCCCTGGTCAAGGCGAACAGCAAGAAGGTCATCGAGGCCGTACGCAACGCCCTCACCTCGGTGGTCGCGGTCCGCAAGGGCCAGACGGTCGGGTACGTGGACGACGGGCTCGGCGGACGGACCCCGCTCGTCGCCACCGAGGACCTGCGCCTCATCGGCGTACCGGGCCACAAGGCCGCCCTCACGCTCACCGACGGCGGAAGGGCGCTGCCGCGCTCGGCGAAGTCCGGGACCAAGGTCGGTCGGCTGACCCTGGCCGGTGTCGCCGACGCGCCGAGCGTCCCGGTGGCCCTGGAGCACGACTTGGCGCCGCCGTCCCTCGGCTCGCGGCTGATCCGCCTGGGGTGAGCCCGCGGTCCGGGCCGTTCGGTCGGTGGCCAACTCCCTTGCGGGGAGGCCCTCGTGACCGCTCCGGGGCCGTCGACGCGCTGAGCTCCGGGCTCTTCGCGGCCTGCCGCGTGGGCTTTTACTCACAGGTCTGAAAAATTCTTACATTTGCGTAAATAAGCAATCGAAAAGTACGTTCGGTTGTCATCCGTGAAGCAAAGTGCCACAGCGCCCGAGCAGGGGAGCAGGCATGGTGGCCGGGCAAGAGGTGTGAGGGATGACTGACATATGGGGTCAGCCGGCCGAGTCCGGCCGCGCCCGCCAGGTGAGCCTGCATGCGGAGCACGCGAGGCCCTACCAGCTCCGGGTGCCCCAGCAGCGCCAGGGCACCACGGAAGCGCGGCCCACGCGGACGGGCGCACCGGCCTCCTCGCCCGGCCGTGACCGGAGCGGCCGCCCGGGGGTGGCCGTACTGCTGCTGGCCGGAGGTCCGTTGCTCGGCGCGCTGGTGTCCGGCGGGCAGGGTCCGCTCTTCGCGGTCTGTGCCGCAGCCGGCGCGGCCGGGGCGACGTGGCTGTGCAGCCGGGCCGGTGCCTGGTGGACGGTGACGGCGGCCCCGGTGGTGGTCCTGCTGGTCGCCATGGGCGTACGGCTGGCCCTCGACTCCGGCACCTCGACCGGCGCGACCCTCGCCACGGGCGCCCTCAAGTGGTCGGCGAACGCCTTCGTCGCGATGCTGGCCGCCCTCGCGGCAGCCCTTGCCGTGCCCCTTGTCCGACGGATGCGGGGGAAGGGGAAGCGCCATGGGTGAGCGCGGAGCGGGTGGGAGCCGGGCCGAACGGCGCCGGGGCGCGCGTCCGTCGCGCCTGACCGTCGTCGGGCGTACGGCGGCGACAGGGGTGTGCTGCCTGTCGCTGGTCGGCGGTGCGACGTCCTGGTTCACCTACCAGTCGCTGGCGAACGGCGCGTCCACCTCGGACGCGTTGTCGCGCACGCAGAAGAACGCCCCGCCCAAGCTGGACAACTCCGTCAACCTGCTGCTGATCGGGCTCGACAGCCGCAAGGACATGGACGGCAACGACCTGCCGCCCGAGGTCGTCAGCCAGCAGCTGCACGCGGGAGCGTCCAGCGACGTCGGCGGCTACAACACCAACAGCCTCATCCTCATGCACATCCCGCCCGGCGGAAAGGCCAAGGCGCAGGCCGTCTCCATTCCCCGCGACGACTACGTGATGACGTACAACGGGGATGGCTCCTCGCAGGGCATGCACAAGATCAAGGAGGCGTACGGGATCGCCAAGGCGGCCGCCGAACCGGGGCTCAAGGCGAAGGGTGTCAAGGGGGCCGGCCTGGAGCGGCAGAGCCGGGAGGCGGGCCGCGAGGCCACCCTCGCCACCGTGCAGAAGTTCCTGGACGTGCACATCGACCACTTCGCCGAGGTCAACCTGATCGGCTTCTACGACGTCGCGAAGGCGATCGGTCCGATCGATGTGTGCCTCAAGAAGGCCACCAAGGACCCCGCCATGAAGGGCCAGGGCTCGGGCGCCGACTTCCACAAGGGCATCAACACCCTGGCCACTCCGGCCCAGGCACTCGCCTTCGTGCGCCAGCGTCACAACCTGACCAACGGCGACTTCGACCGCACTCATCGCCAGCAGGCGTTCATCACCTCCGCCATGATCGCCCTGAAGAAGAAGGGCATCATCAGCGATCTCGGCAAGGTGCGGGACCTCCTGGCGGTGGTGAAGAAGGACATCGTCATCGACAACCAGTGGAACCTGCTCGACTTCGCCCAGCAGGCGCCCAACCTCACCGGCGGCAACGTCGTCTACAACACCCTCCCGGTCAAGGCCCTGACCGACGTCAACGTGCCCGGCGAAGGCAAGCAGTCCGTCAACGAGGTCGACGTCGAACAGGTCCGCAAGACCGTCAAGGCCCTCTTCAGCAACAAGGAGTCCGACTCCTCGCCGAAGCCCTCGGCCACACCCGAGAAGCCCGCCCCCGCGACCGTCGATGTCTACAACGCCTCCGGCGTGACCGGCGGCGCGGAGGCCACCTCCAAGTCGCTGGTGGCCGCCGGCTACACCAAGGGCGCGGTGGGCACGCGCACCAAGGGCGGCAAGACCCAGGTGCTCTACGGAACCGGCGCCGACAAGGCGGGCGAGCAGATCGCCGCGAAGCTCAACGCCGGTACGGCGACGGCGAGTTCGGCGATTCCGGCCGGGCACGTCCAGGTGATCCTCGGCACCGGCTTCACCCCGCCCGCAGCCGACCCCACCCCGGCGCCCTCGTCCAGCCCCCGCCTGGTCTTCCAGGGCCCGGAGGTCGACGGAGGCGGAATGCCCTGCGTCGACTGATGCGATGGGGGGGGCGGTAGGCCCCGCCCCCTCATCGCATCAGCGCATCATTCGACGGGCCCCTGCATGTGCTGGCTGATCCACTGGATCATGCCGCCGGTCTCCATGTTCGGGATGTAGGTCGCGGCGTTGTGCTCGCCGCCCTGGATGACATGGAGCTTGGTCTTGATCGGACCCTTGCCGTACTGGGTCACGAACTTCTCGATCTGCTTCCGGTCGTTCGACTCGCCCTTGCCGTCGCCTATCTGGAAGGCGAGGTAGACCTCGGGGCCGCCGTTCTTGATGATCTTCGGGGCGAGGACCCGGGGGTTGTTCGCCGCCTTCTCCTTCTCGTGGCCCCGCCACAGCAGTGAGTCGGGCTCGATGTCGGGCCCGTTGGCGATTACGGCCTTGAACTTGTCCGGCTTCTGGAGCACGGACTTGAGCCCGGCGAAGCCGCCCGTGGACGTACCCATGAAGCCCCAGCCGTCACGGGACTTGATCGTGCGGAAGTTGGCCTTGATCAGTTCGGGCACGTCCTCGGTCAGCCAGGTGCCCATCTTCTGCTGACCGGGAATGTCACTCCCGTCCCAGTACCGGCCGGGGTTCGGGTCGCCCTTCTTGTCGTGGTTCTCGGGGTTGAGCACCGGCATGGCCAGGATGAACGGCAGGCTCTTGCCCTCCTTGATCCACTTGGCCAGGGAGGATTCGAGGTGGATGGTCCCGTCCTCGAAGCCGTAGTAGTTGTTCGGATAGCCGGCCCCGCCCGGCAGGGCTATGAGCACCGGGAATCCGCTGTTCTTGTACTTCGGCTCGTCGAAGTACTCCTTGGGCGCCCACACCCAGACCTTCCCCGTGAAGCCGGACTTGGCTCCCTTGAGGGTGGTGACACTGATCGTCGTGCCGTCGTCCGCGTGCCCGGAGACCTTGAAGTCGGCCTCGGGGCCCGTCGCCATCTGGGCCTTGGAGTCGGGGGCGGTGTGGGTGCCGTCGCCCTTGCCGGACTTCGCGAAGGAGACGCTGTCGCCCTTGTCGGTGAACGGGGGTATCTCGTAATGGGCCATCACCTGCCAGGCCACCACCCCCAGGCAAGCCGTGCCCGCCGTACCAATCAGCCACCTCTTCTTGCGGGAACGGCCGCGGTGGGGCGGTTGCGGGCCGGGCTGGGGCAGTTGCACATAGGGGGAGGGGTGTGTCATGGGAGCCTGTTCCTCAGGTCGGAGACACGCCCCGCGATTTCCATGGGGACGACGGGGTGTGCCAGTTATGCGGGGTGTGCCGGTTATGCACCGCAAGACGACGACAGCCCGGCAAAGGTTGCATGCGATGAAGTACTTGGACGCACCCACCGAGCCATATGCCCAGCACGCGGCATGCTCGACGAGTTCGTGCGGGACATCCAGCACGGCTGGATACGGAACCAACGAAGCTCCGGCGTCGATGTGGTGAGTGGAATCACCACACCAACGACGGGGGGCTTCGCCATGTCACACACACGCCTTCGGCTGACCTGAGGCTTCACCCTCTAAGCTTCGCTTTTATCCTTGAGAGGGTCGGATCGTAGGTCAGGCGGTGGTTTTGACCGCTGGGTGGCGGGGGGCGGGGCCGCGTCGGGTG
>NZ_JBWKKJ010000036.1:0-26072 GCF_056431605.1 Streptomyces sp. NPDC045846
CCCGCGGAGCGGGTCCCTCAGCGCTGCGCGCTGAGCAGGGAACCGCCCCGCTTCGCGGGGCGGGCACCGGGTTCGCTGCGCTCACTCCGGTGAACTGCATTGCTGCGCAATGCAGTTGCCTCGCTTTGCTCGGCTGGCCCTGCGGGCCGTGAAGTCCCGCGCTTCGCTTGGGACTTGGCCTCGCGCTGCTCGGCCGGGCGGGCTCGCTGCGCTCCCCCGCCTGGGCTTTCCGGCTTCGCCTCCAAGCCCTCAGGCCCGCTCCGCGGGCCAAGCCGGCTACAGGAAGGGGTGGGGGGTGGTCTTGACCGCGTTCCCTATGCTCAACCACATGACCGATGACTCCAACAGGCCAGCAGCCTTACGGACCCGCAGCAAAACCATCCTGACTGTTGTCCTGGCCATAAGCATCGCCGGGCTTGCCTGGGCGGCCGTCTGGCACTTCTTCGGATGGCACTACTGGGGCCTCGCCTGGCTCGCATCAAAGGCCGCGGTCAAAGCAGTCATCCTCGGCCCGCCCCTCGTGGCAGGAGCCGTCATCTGGCTCCGCCAGCGATACAAGAAACCAGTCCCACCCCCTCCCGCGGATGAGCCCCCTCCCGCGGACAAGCAACAGACCTGAACGCCGCCACCACGACACCGTGTGCCTGCCTGGTTGACATCCTGCATCACTCTTGATGCAGGATGTAGGGTCTCTGGATCGAGATGGGTGCCGCAGAGGGCATCCCTCGCCGGCTGTCGCGGGTCGCTGAAACCGCGTAGTACTCAACCAACCTGCGCAACATTGCCCGGAGTTGGGAACTCCGCAGGCCAGACGCTCGCGTGTCCCGGGCTCTGCGCGGATTCAGTGAGCCACCAGACCCGCGCCTCGTTCAACCAGGGCGCAACACCAGGCCAGCAGCGCGACGGCTGCTCAGTTCCGCTGACCGATGACACGTGCCCTCGGGACGTCAGTGGACCTGAGGCATTGTCAGCCAGCCTGCACAGCAGACCACTCCTCCCCCCTGTACCAGGCCGGTGCAGGGCCAAGTCCCGGCCTGGTACGTCATCTCAGCCCGTCTCCCACCAGAATCCGGCCCTCACAGCCGGACAGGACCACCCCGGCGGCCGCCCCGAGCGAGGGCCCCGGCCGAGCGCGCCCCGCTCTCCCCGCCGGGCCATCCCCGCCGCACCCGCACACCCAAGCCCCCACCCCATCCTTTCTCCATCATCGGGCGCAGGGAGTCGGGCAGAAGGGGATGCCTGACCCCTCACCACGCCCAACCATCCCGCCTGACCAGCGGCTTACCCCAACCCACCAGAGCCGGGGTGCAGCAGATAGTGCAAGAGATACCGCAGCAGATGGTGCAGCACATACGGCAGCGGCATTGGGGAGCTGCACACAATGCCCCGACCGGATGGAAAAGCGTGTGAGAGGCCTCGCATCGCCTACCCAGGTGCAAGCATCCGGGCAGGCGATGAGGTAGCGCCTTTGCACACCTCAGCTCTGTGCAGAACCCAAGTCCCGCCGATGCACAAGGAAGTGACATCCGTGCTACGCACCCGGCCACCAGCCCCACCTGCACCGCGCGGCCGCACCAGCCCACCACACCCCGCACAGCCGCCTACGACACCAAGCATTTCAGACCGCCGGTGTGCTCTCTCCACGGTCATCAGGTGGCTACAAGCGCTGGCCATGGGTTCTGGAGGGGCCCCTCCAGAACCCATGGCCAGCCCCAGACCAGCTCGACAACGGCCAACACCCCTGGCTGAGCCTACGCACTACCAACCGCCGCCATCACCGCAGCCCCCACGCTGCACCGCACCCTCCAGCACCGCCGCGTTCGAGGCCAGCCGCCGAGTGCGCCAGCCCGACAGGTGTCCCGCACCGAGGCGCACACGCTGCCCACCTGCGCACTGAACCGGCCGGACAGCGCGCAGAATCCGTCGAGGGCATGAACGAGGTTGGTCAGCGTCGTACTCAGGCTCGTGGCCTGCTCATGAAAGACGGGCGCGGTGAGCTTCACGTCCGCGACCTTGATACTCCAGAACCTTGCCGTCGTCGCCCACCCAGCCCCTCCCCGTGCTCCCCGTTGGCAGCCCAACCTTCCCGACCCTGAAAGGGAGAGGCAAATAAAATCCCAAGCAATCTTCACGCGGAAGCAATGATGTCCGGTATGGCTCGCGACACGTACCAGTCCGGCGCCGGACACCGGGACACCGTGCCGTGTCCTGCCTGTGTCCGGGCTGGGTTCATGTGTCCGCGACGACCGGCGCCATCATCAGCCACGGGCCATTGCCGACCAGCCATGGCCCGTGAGTTGGCCCTCATCCAGCACTGAGGGGCCTGGCGCTTTCCGGACAGACATCTGACGGCCTATTTCGCGCATCGATCACCAACAGCACGTGCTGCGGACCGTCGGCAGGGCCATTGATCTCGACGTGATGTACCAGTTCAAGCTCAGAGTTGGCGTGAGGGTTGGCGTGTGTGGGATCAGGGCTTGCGGAAGACTTCTGTCGGCCGCCAGGGCTCCTGGGCGGGGGGCAGTTTGCTGAAGCGTGGAAGGGCGACGCGTTCGGCTGCGGTGTGCGCGTCGGTGTCGTGCGCTGCCGTAGGCCGGTCGGCGGCTACACCGCTCGGGGCCCACTGGTGCCCGTCCCATTCCAGGATCCCGCGCGGGGTGTCCGGGTCGACGTGGGCGCCGTGCTGGGGTCCTTCGCCGAGGGGAACAGCCCTGCGTTCGCCGGGGTTCGGCCGGCGGTCGTCTCGGCGCGCGGCCCATTCGTCGAGCGGTTCGTCATCCATGGGTGCGTCTTCCCCTTCGGTGTCGCCTGTCCAGTCTGCCCGGGTTGGGTGCACCGGCGAAACCCCGGCGGCCGGGCCGGTCAGAGGGTGATGGTCCATCCGTCCCGGGCGAGCGTGGTCACGCCGTCCGGGGTGATGCTGACCCGGGCTCCGTAGACGGGCAGTTCGCCGTGCTCAAGCCATCTCCAGCGGATCGCTTCGAGCTTGTCCCACAAGCGCCTCGGTCCGCCCTGGTGCACGGTCGCGCTGCGTTCTCCCGGCTTGGTGCGGGCCCTGGCCCAGGAGCCGTCGGCGTGCAACATCCACACCGTCCGGCCGCCGTCGTCATCGTTCTGCGTGCGGTGCTCGATCCCGGGCGCTGTCAGCGACAGCATCGACCAGACCTCCCATGCCTGCATGATGTCCAGGGCCGGGAACGCGCTCTCGGTGACGTCGTCGCTGTCACGGTCGCGGACGGAGGTGAACAGGTCGTCATGCATCGGCGGGTAGTCGTCATTCGTCCGTGTGGCCATGAATGCCGCCCGGTCCCATTCGGTGCGGCCGGTCGCGCCGCCGTCGTCGGTCTTGTCAGCGGTGAGGATCAGCCCGGTACCGGCGATGGTGGTGACCAGACGGCCGCCGGGCCGTAGGGCTGCGAGCCACGATGCGGGGATTCGGGGCATGGACACCATGGACACGATGCGGTCGAAGTCGCCGGGCAGGCGTCCGCCTGCGTCCGAGGTGACCACGCGGGGGTGCAGGCCGATGCGGTCGAGGCGGGTGGCGGCGGCGTCGGTGAGGTAGGCGTCCACGTCGATGGTCGTGACGTTGTGGTCGCCGACCCTGCGGCTTGCCAGGGCGGCGCTGTAGCCGGACCCGGTGGCCACGTCCAGGAAGCGGCACCCGGCATAAAGACGCCCGTGCCTGAGCATCTGCACGACGAGTCCGGGGTGGGTCGAGGACGAGGTGGGGCGTCCGGTGACCGGCTCGTTGGGGATCGCATGATCGGCGTGGCTGGCGCCGACGCGGGTCACAAGTGTCCGGTCCGTGTATGCGGCCCGTGCCCATGCTGCGGTGTCGGCGGCTCCGTCGGCGACGGTCCAGCCCGTGGGGCCCGGCTCGAACCAGCGCGGCACGAACAGGTGCCGGGGAGTCTGCGCCACCGGCCGGTACCAGTCGGATTCCGGGTACGAGACTGCTCGTGCGAGGGCGGCGGCGTGCTGTTCCCAGTCCATCAGGGGGTCACTCCTTGCAGGTCGTCGGCGAGAGCCTGGGTGATGGGGAGTCCGGTTGCGCCCTCGATCCAGTCCCATTGCCCGCACGGGTTCACTTCCAGGAACCACCACCGCCCGGCGGGGTCGACGGCCAAATCGGCCGCCCCGTACCGCAAATTCAAGCGGTCCATCAGGCGCGTCATGCCGGCCGCGACCTGGTCAGGAGCGATGGTTGTGGTGTAGGTGAGAGCGCCGTAGTCGCTGCGCCAGTCCTCCCGGGCCGCATCACTTCCGGCGTGGATCGCGGCGGCGAACATGCGGCCCCCGATGAAGGTCAGCCGCACCTCGTGGATCTTGTCGACCCACGCCTGAAACAGGTGGGCGGTCGTTTCGATGCCGCGGAGATCGGCGAGGTCCTGCGGTGTCAGGCGCCTTGTGTAAACGGTTTTGAGCTGGCCGTCTTCGATCAGGACCGGGGAGGCGACCGGCTTGCAGACAAGCGGCCCGGTGCTCTGCGCGGCGAACTCCCGCACCGCATCGGGCCGGTTCGTGATCAGTGTGGGAGGGATGAGCAGCCCACATGCGCGGGCCGCATCGAGCTGGACAGGCTTGTACTCGGCGCGTGCCATCGCGGTGGGGTGGTTGACCCATCGGCAGTCGAGAGCGGACAGGACGCCGCCGAGACCGGCGCGGGCCTGGGCTGCGGCGAACCGTTCCTCGGGGCCGGTCATGCCTGGTGGGAACCGGAACGCCCCGGGCGCGCGGTACAGGACCGCGCCGACCCGGGACAGATCCACCGTGCGGTGCTCGGTGGCCAGTTCACCCGTCCAGGCGTGCCGCTGGTCGATCCGGGAGGCCAGGGACAACCGGCTGGGAAAGTCGGCGGTGTCCATGCGGAACACCTCCACCCCGCGACTGGTCAACTCGCTCACGATGCGATCGGTCGGCCAGTCGTCGTCGGCGGTGATCACCAGGACGGGTGCGCTCATCAGTCCTTCGGCCCCTCGTCCAGCGGCGGCGGGTTCGAAACGGAACCGTCCGGGACCGTCGGGGAATGGGTGTTGGCCATGCATGTAAGCAGGCCGCCATCGTGCGACACGTTCACCTGACGCTCGGTGTCGTAGAACGCCGCCGGAACGGTGACGGCGCCGGTCGAGTCCGGGACACGGGCGAAGCGCAGTGCCCAGGGGCGTGTCTGTGGCCCCGAGGGTTTTTCGGTGTTGTGCGGCAGTCGGCCGCCGGGCGGCGTGAGGGGGAACGCTTCGTGCTGGGTTGCGGTGGTGGTCACACCGGGCTCCTTCATCGGTCCAACGGGTGCCCCCTGCCGGGGCCCAGCATGCGTGAACGAGCAGTGCCCCGGCAGGGGGCAAAGGGGGCGGGCGGGCTCTCCTCTGAGGTGGAGCGCCCGCGCTGGTCCCGCACGGACGGGTCCAGCCAGGACGTCACCGCGCGGGAGTTGCAGGGTCGTTCCAGCCCCAGGTCGGGAAGCGACACGGTCGGCGTCCCGGTCGATGCCGACGGGGAGCAGCTCGAACACGTCGGGGTAGCGGTCCTCGGTTATGGCGTTGAGGAAGTCCGCGGCGCCGAGCTGCTTGCCGCTGTCGAGGATGGCTGGTGTGGCGTCCGGGTGACGGTCGGGAACAGAAGCCGGGCGGCGCGGCCTTCGGTGGCGGGGGTCAGGCCGAGCCAGTCGGCGAGCTGGTCGGGGAGGAACTGCGGCTTGAGCTCCTTGCCCTTCGCGTTTCGGATCGGTGCTGTGGATCCGTTCAGCAGGGCGTCGGTCACGACCTGGTCCTGCGTGGGGTGGAGCTCTTCGCCTGCCTTCACCCTGGCGGCGACCTGGTCGTAGAGGCCGAGGGCGTCGAGGAGGCCGAGTCCGATGGCAGCGGCCGACGGCCAGGGCAGCACCCGTGCCCCGCGGCCGCACGGAGGCCGGCTCAGGGGGCGCGAGGGTGCGAACGGCCGGACCAGGTGGCGGGCTGCTCTGGGCAGCGCGGAGCCGGGCGGCGGTGATCGCGGCAACCGACGTGCGGACGGGCCGGGGCAGCGGGCGGCCGGTGATGACGTGCTCGAGCTGCTCGGCGCTCCAGGCGTTCTCCAACAGGGCAGTGGCGATCTGCCCCTGGTCGTGGAGCGCGCCTCCGGTCAGCAGCAGTTCCGGGTGCTGCATCCCGAAGGCCAGCAGCAGCCGCACGCCCGCCGTGGCCTCGATCCGCTCCGGTGCCCCGGTCGGTGTAAGGGGTGCTGGCGGCAGGCTGTCGTTTTCGCGCGGGCGCGGTACGGACGGACGGATGGACGGGGTTGGTCTTCTGCTTGTTGGTCTTCTTTCTCTTGGTCTTCTTTGGCTCCGGATTCTCCAGTGCAGGGTCATCCAGTACTGGAAAACCCGTCATTGGCTGCGACCTGCGTGTTTGTGGCAACGCGGCGCCGGGAGCATCGTTGCCGAGCAGGTCGCAGAGATGGGCGGGCACGTCGGCGACGGCGTAGACGGCCTCACCTAGTGTCCCGTCATGGTTCCGCGCACGTTCCCGGACCAAGTAGCTGTACTTCTCCCGCTCCTTGAGACCGCTGTTGATCGCGTCCCGCCCGTCCGCGCAGCACTTCGCGAGCTCGGCCACCGTGACCCGCCATCCGTCTCGGTGGGTGGAGATCAGTCCGAACAGTCCCTCGGCCCTGAAGCTGATCCTCGGATCACGGAAGAGGGCGTGGGAGATCTGCGTGAAGCGGTCGCCCGCCCTTGCGCCGCGCCGGAGGCCCGCCCCATAGCCGCTCACCGTGAGCCTCCCGCCGGAGCCGCAGCTTTGTGAGGGGAGTTCACGCGACCGGAGTGCGGGCGCGGTGTGGCACTGGCGTCCAGGGCGAAGGGCAGGGCGTGGTGTTCATGGTCCATGTCCGGAGTCCACTCGCAGCCTCCGACCGGAACTCCGACCGGATGGCCCCACCCGGCGTCACGATCCGGTGACGTTCCAGCCCAGACCACAGAGACTCCAGTTCCCCACGCCCCAGCAGCCGTCGATAACGGCCACCGCGAGGACGACCCGTCGCCCCCGTCCACGGGCGGCCTGGAGCTGCCGTGACCGCCCCCGACTTCACTGCACTGCGCCGCGCGTGCGCCGAGGCGATCGCCGCCCGCGCGTACTGCGACGGCGCGCCGGGCTGCGCACGGCATTCGAGGCGGTGCTCCGAGAGCACTTCGTTCCCGACCGGATGTGGCTGCCGGAGCACGACGTCTCGGGGCCGGTGGCGGCTGCTGGGCCGTCAGAGGGAGCCGGTGGAGTGGGCACGGCGGGTGTACAGCCCGGACACCGCTTTGATCACGCAGCTCGACGACGGGGCCGGTGGAGCGAACGGGGCCCGCGAAGGGAGCGTTTACCTCCTCGTTGTCGTGTCCGTCGGTCGTGGTATGGATGCTGGGCGTGCGCGGCCGGGTGGAGGGGGCGGTACTGAGATCGGCACCGGCTACGGCTACAGGAGCGCGGTGCTGCGGGTGTGGCTCGGAGCGGCCGTCCAGCTCTGCGCGATGGATATCGACGAGGCCATCGCGTTCAGGCTCGCCGGCTTCTCGCCGACGGCGGTTGGCAGGCCGACGTGATCATCGGGGGCGGTGAGGCGGGGCCCAGGGCGGGCGCGCCGTACGGCGGAATCATCGCGACCGGCAGCGTGTGTCACGTGCCCGCCGCGGGGCCCGCCCAACTGGTCGCGGGCGGGGTGCTGGTGGTGCCGGTGGTGACTGCGTTCGGCACCGATGCGCTACTGCGGTGGAGGCCGGCGGGGCATCGGGCCGGTTCGTCGACGCGGTGGCGTTCACGCCGCTGCGCGGGCAACGCGAGCGCGGGTCATGGTCGTCGTACGGCTGGGGCCGGCTCCCCGACTACGGAATGACGCTTTCGGCTGGTACGGGACAGCGGATCTGGCTCGCTCCTCGGTGGCGGATCAGCCCGGGCGGTGCACAGCCATGAGGTGAGCGCCACGGTCGTCTCGGCCGCCTCCGATCCGCCGGACCGCGGTGCGCGGTGCGCAGCCAGTCTGGCCCAACGTTCTCCGCTGGGGGCGGTCGTGCCCGTACGCGTGCTGCGCTCCGGTGCGCTGATGCCTTCGGTTCACCGGGCTCGGGCCGCGTGCGCACTGCCGAGGTGTCCGGGGCGCCGCGCAGTCGGGACCGGCCTTGGCACGGCCGCCGGACTGGGGGACGGCGGTGGAGGGGGCTGGGGGCATGGAGGGGGCTGGGGAGGGGCCCCTCCACAGCCCCCTCCATGGTTTTGTGGCCGCTTCGTGATCGTGGAGGGGGCTGTGCGGTCGGCGAATCGGTCGGGGCTGACGGGTTGCGTCCAGGCAGCAACACATGGCTTCCACCTGGGAGTTGCACACGTCTTCTGCGACTGGGGCCTCGGGCGGCGAGGCGCCGCCGATGGCCGCGGGGGTGGGCCTTGCCCGGATGCGCCGTCAGGCCCGGCTCGGCCGCTGCGGGTGGGCCGCGCTCGAGTGCGGGCCCTCGCCCTGGCTGTGGCGGCCATGCCGTCGCCGACGGCGAAGGCGGCGGCTGTCCCGGCGCCGTGACCAGCACGGTGCGCACGACGGCGGCCGCCGCCCCGGCCGGGTATGCTGAGAACCTTTTCTGGCGGCCTGGCTGCGCAGTACCGCCTGGGCCTTTACCAGCCCTCCCACCACGCTTTCCCTCAGGTAGGCGAAGCATCTGTCGAACCATCCTCACGCGTATCGATCAGCAACAATTTCGCGCGCCGCACGTCCACAAGAGGCTCATCGCACTCAGCGACAGGTATGACGCGATCATCCCGCCCGGCTGAACCCGGCGGACTTCCCCGGTCACAGCACTACCAGGCCTTGGAGATCCCGTCTTGGGTACGATGACGCCCGAGCCTCACGGCCTCGAACTCGTCCTCTCCCAGGCCTCTTCGGGCGCCCAGTCGCTGCAAGGCCTGGAAGATGGGGCTGACTGTCCGGGAGAATCGCTTCTTCGTCGGCTCATCCAGCGGCCCCACGGTCAGGGCACCGTCAGCCCAGACAGCGGCTCGCTGCTCGCCGACTCCCCCGAAGTATTCGGCCTCCACATAAGCGACCGGGCCCGCAGCGGACCACCGAGCCAGCAGCGTGTCAAATGGTCCACGAACTCGCCCCAGCTCCGCCCAAATTGGGCCCGGCCCTCAAACGGCTCAGCCCGCCCGCCTCTACGGCCGGGACCTCCGCCCTGCCCGAACAGCGCGCGGAGAGCATGGTGGGCGCGTGGCTGGTGGCCCGGATTCCGGCACCGCTCCCGAGGGCGGACCTGGATCTGCTGAACCAGCCCGTCGAGCAGTTCCTGCTGAACAAGGTGCTGCTCGCCTTCGTCGGGCTGGTCCTGCCGTCCGTACTGAGCGCGGCCTGGATCGTGCTCGGCATCACGCTGCCCCTGTTCGTGCCCGCGGTGGCGGGCGTTGGGGCGGCGGTCGTGCTGTGGTGGGTGCCCGACCTGATGGTGCGCCGCGATGCGGGGCGGGCCCGGGAGGAGTTCACCCACGCCGTCACCGTCTACCTCGAGCTCGTCGCTCTGCGCCTGGCCTCGAACATCGCCGTCGACCAGGCCCTGGAAGACGCCGCGCGGGTTGGCGCCAGCTGGTCGTTCCTGCGTCTGCAGGAAGCCCTGCTGCGGGCCCGGATGGAGAAGACCTCGCCCTGGCAGGTCCTCGAAGACCTCGGCACCCGGCTGAAGATTCCGGTGCTGCGCGACGTCGCGGACTTCGCCCAGATGTCCGGCCAGGACGGCGCCTCCATCTACGCCCCCGTCCGCGCCCGCGCCAAAAGCACCCGCGCCGAGCAGCTGTCCGCGGCCGTGGCCAGGGCGAACGCCGACAGCGAGAAGATGCACATCCCCGGCGCCGTGATGTGTGTCCTGATCACGTGCCTGCTCGGCTTCCCCGTGGTCCTGAAACTGTTCGCGCTGTCATGACGGCCAGGCCACCTCATACCCCGTCGATCCCCCATTGCGTAAGGAGAACAAGCCGTGAAGGACACCTACTTGAAGGCTGGCATCGCCGTGTCACTGCTGGCCGGCACGGTGCGCGCACACTGCACCGAGGCCTGCCGGGAGATGCGTGAGCGTGGTGAGCGCGGTGACAATCCCGTGGTGACCGTGCTGCTGTGGGTCGCGGGCATCGGGATCGCGCTGAGTATCGTCGCCGCCCTGGCCGCGCTCGGCACCAAGGCATCCACCAAGGTCGACAACGTCAACCTCGACGGCAAGTGAACCCGCCCCGCCGACCCCAAGACGATGACCGGGGCTCGAACCCGATCCAGATGGCCGTCCTCTACCCCTTCGTGATCATCCTGATCCTCGTCCTGCTGCAGGGCATCCTGTGGGCGTATGCCCGTAACGTCGCCTACAGCTCCGCCCGGTCCGGCGCAGCCGCCGGACGCCTCTACGGAGCCACCCCAGGCGACGGTGCCGGCAAGGCGCAGCGCGTCCTGGACGAGGTGGGATCCAGCCTGCTCACCAACCGGCGCGTGTCCACCGACGGCAGCACCCGCGAGCAGTTGCGGGTCCGCGTCGACGCCCAAGCCCTCTCGATGATTCCCGGCCTGTCCGGCATCCACGTGCAGGCCGTCGTGTCCGGGCCCGTCGAACGGTGGACCACGACGGGAGCCCCCTGATGCCCCCAGCCACCCGGACGCAGCGGCCGGCGGATGCAGGCAGCGTCGCCGTCGAGGCCGCCCTCATCGTGCCGGTCGTGATCGTGCTCGTGCTGCTGTTCGTGGCCGGGGCCCGCCTGTCCCTGGCCGGGCAGAAAACGGACGCCGCCGCCCAGGCCGCCGCCCGCGCCGCCTCCCTCGCCCGAACACCCGCCACCGCAAGGGCGGATGCCAGGGCCGCGGCCGCCGACGCGCTCGCCTCCAGCGGCCAGGTCTGCCGCCACACCAGCATCGACGCCCAGGTGGAGGGCCTGGCCGTACCGGTCGGGCAGGTGTCCACCGTGACCGTCACCGTCTCCTGCACCGTACCCATCGGCGACCTCGTCCTCATCGGCGCCGGCCCCGGCGTACGCACCGTCACCTCCACCTTCACCTCCATCGTCGACGCCTACCGCGGGAGAAACCAATGAGCAAGCAACACCGCTGGCTGCGCAGGAAACTCGATGATTCTCCCGGAACTGGCCCCGGTCGTGTGGTCCTGCCTGACACCCCCCGCCCGCCGGGTTCCAACCCATTGGACGAACCCATGGCCCCTTGGGCTCGCGGATGAGCCCGCCTCTGCCGTGCGTCAGGCCGGGCCCGGCATCGCGGTGGGATGACCGCGGCGCCATCCCGGTCTTCGCCGCCCTCATCATCGGGCCCCTGCTGCTGTTGTGTGGGCTGCTGACCGTCGACGCGTTCGGGCTCCTGCGCGCCAAACAGCACGCCGACGACCTCTCCGTGGAGGCCGCGCGCGCCGCCCAGCAGGCCATCGACCCCGCCCAGGCCATCCCCGGCACAGCCTTCGTCACCAACCCCGCCGACGCCTCGACTGCCGCCCGCCTCTACCTCGCCCGCACCGGCGTCACCGGCACCGTCCAGGTCACCGACCGCGGGCACACCGTGACAGTCACCATCACCAGCCGCTACCACGCCGTGTTCTGGCCTCAGACGTTCACCGTGCACGCCACCAGCACCGCCGTCCTACTCCACGGCATCACCCAACCAGACCGATAGGGACTGCTCATGGCCCTCCCCCGCCCCGCCGCCCGCCACCCACACACGCTGCCCGGCGTCCTGCGCGCCCTGGCCGCGCTCCTCGCGCTGGCGGCCCTCCTCGCGGGCCTGCCCTGGCTGCTGTGGCAGGCCACTGCCGCGCTGCTGCCCGGTGGCCTGGACGGACTGAGCCATCTGTTCACCCGCACCGACACCACCAGCGTGGCGCTGCTGTTCGTCGCGGCCATCGGCTGGATGGGCTGGCTGTCCTTCGCCGTATCCGTGCTCGTGGAAATCCCAGCCCGGCTACGCGGGGTCAGCGCCCCCCGCCTGCCCGGGCTGGGCCTCAGCCAACGCGCCGCCGCCACCCTGGTGGGCAGCATCCTGGTGCTCCTGCCCACCAGTACGGCCCTGGCCGCCCCGGCCACCGCACACACCGTCACCGCCGCCCAACTCCCCGACCAGGCCACGCCCACGACCACCGCACAGGCCGACCAGTCGGCGGCCTCCACCGCCCCAGCCCACGGCACCCCCCAGGCACCCGCAGCCCAGCACACCTACACCGTGCGCCAGACACGCCCCGCCGAAAGCCTGTGGTCCATCGCCGAACACCTCACCGGCCACGGCCAGCTCTACACCAAAATCGCCGCCGCCAACGAGGGCCACACCATGACCGACGGCACCGTGTTCCGCACCAACGCCCCCATCCAACCCGGCTGGACCCTGCAACTGCCCACCGACCTGCCCCTCCTCCACCCCACACCCACGCCGGGCGCGGGCGGTGGGGCGACCGCCCCCGCACGGCACGTCACCGTCCATCCCGGAGACAACCTCTGGACCATCGCCGAACGCGAGTGGCACGACGGCACCCGCTACCAGGAGATCTTCGAAGCGAACCAGAACAAGCCCCAACCCACCGGCGGCCGCCTCACCGACCCCGACCACCTCGACATCGGCTGGACCCTCACCCTCCCCACACCTGCCCACCCCGCACCCCACCACCCCGCACAGACCCAACCGCCCGACACAGACCACCCCACCCCCACGCCACCGGCACCCCCACCACCGCAGGAAACCCCTCGCCCACACACCCCGCCAGCAACCCCTCCAGCACCCGACACGACACCGAGTCGGCAGCCTGGCCCCTCCGCCTCTGCCTCAGCCCCTGCCTCCGCACCAGCCACGCCCTCCCCCAGCCACGCCAACACTCCGCCTCCCACCACTGCCTCCCCGCCGGCGACAGCCCCTGACGAACAGACCGGGGCCGGGGTCCAACTCGCCACAGCTGTAGGAGCGTTCGCGCTGCTGGCCGCTGCCATCACGGGTGCCCTCACGCTGCGCCGCATCCTGCAGCGCCGCCGCCGCGCACCCGGCGAAACCATCGCCATCGCCGAGGAAACATCTCCGGCCGCAGCCCAGCTTTCCGAGGCCGCCGAGCCCACCCTGGTCGATGAACTCGACGTCGCCCTGCGCACCCTGGCCCACCACGCCCAGACCGACCAGCGGCCCCTCCCCGTGATCCGGGCCGCCCGGCTCAACCAGCACACCCTCGAGCTCCTGCCAGGTGAAGACAACACCGAACCTCAACCACCGTTCGAGGAGGCAGAGGACGGCTGGTGGGCCCTTCCCTCCACCCCCACCCTGCTGAATGCTCAAGAACTTGCGGCCGCGCCCGCCCCGTTCCCGGCGCTGACCACGATCGGTGCCACCGAGGACGGCAGCGTGGTGCTAATCAACCTGGCCCACACCCGCATCCTCCTCCTGGACGGTGGCGTCGAGCACATCCGGGAAGTGTGCACCTCCATCGCGCTGGAACTCGGCATGAGCCCTTGGGCCCAGCACCTGGAAATCGTCACCCTCGGCTTCGGCGACGAACTGCCCCAACTGCTCCCCACCTCGCGGATCGCGCACAAACGAGAGCCCGCCCACGCCGTACGCGACCTCGCCGACTGGATGCTCACCACCCACCAACAACCCGAACAAACCGACCAGCCCTACCTCCTGCTGAGTGCCGCCGAGCTGGACGACGACACCGCCTGGCACCTCGCCGAAACCATCGACAAAGCCCGCGACCTGCCAGTAATCCTGGTCGCCGCGGCCACCACCCTCGGCCGCCACTTCCCCGACGCCCTCATCCTCGACGCCTCCTCCAACGAACTCCAAGACCTCGAGGAACCCGGTCTCGCCCTCCGTCTACAACGCCTGGAAAAGGCGGCGTTCCAGCAGATCGCAGCCGAACTCCGCACCTCCGGCCAACCACCCCACCCCGCCCAAGACCCCTGGCACAACACCCCCCGCGAACACGTCGGCAAACCCATCGAGGCGTCGTCGGCTGCCGACCACCCGGCCGAGGGTGAAACCGGGGAAGACAGCCCTGCGCCTAAAGCTACAGTTGAGGGTCAGAGTCGCGGTTCGGGCGCTGGCGATGGCTCATCAGGGTTGGGGGCCTTCCCGGCGCTGATCACCGCGAGTACCAGTCCCTCCGGCCTCCCGCTCACGCCTGCCTCCTCAACCTCGCCCTCCGTGGAGGACGTCGGCATGCCATCCGACGTCGAGAGCGGCGCACCCGAGCCAGTCTCCCCCGCCGCGGCTGCCGCTCAAGTCGCAGGCGGTGCAAGGGCTCACGATGAGGACCTGGACGCCCCGCAGATCAGCGTGCTCGGCCCGGTCCGGGTACCCGGCCTCGACGGGTCGGGTCACGGGCCACGGATCGCGCAGCTCGCCGCGCTGCTCTACTTCAGGCCGGGCCGCAGCGCCGAGACTCTGTGCGCGGACATGGACCCGCTCAATCCGTGGTCGAAGAAGACCCTCGACTCCCGGCTCGGCGATCTGCGCCGCAGCCTCGGCGACGACCCGCACGGCAACTCCTACGTCCCCCGCCGCACCACCCGCGAGGACCCCTACCATCTCTCCCCGCGGGTGCGGTGCGACTGGACCGCGTTCCAGCACCATGCCGAACACGCCCTCACCCAAGGCCCCACCGCCATCGCAGAGCTCGAGACTGCGCTCGGCCTGGTCCGCGGCACACCCTTCGGCACCAGCCCCCCACCCTGGGCCCTGCCCCACCAACAGGAAATGATCACTCGGATCGTCGATGTGGCCCACACGATCATCACGTGGCGTATGACCCCCGGCCCCTTCCACGACCTGACCGCCGCACGCAAGGCCATCGCCACCGCACTCGAAGCAGACCCCACCGCAGAGATCATCTACCGCGACTGGCTCCAGGTTGAAGACGCCGCCGGAAACCGCCCCGGCCTGACCACCGCCGCCACCCGCATCCAACAGATCAGCCGCGACAACCACTGCCCCCTCGACCCCGAGACCGAACACCTCATCGACAACCTCTTGGGAGTGGGGCAGCGTGCGCAGGGCTTCTAGGACAGCCGGGAAGGTCGGTCGTCCGCAGGCAGGCACACTGACGACGGCCAACGGCCGTGCGCCGTCGCAGGGGGTGTTGGTCTGGGAGGTGCACACGGTGCCGCCTCTGCAGGGCCAGGGCGTTGATGGCCCGGGCGGCTGCGCGGCCCGTCGGGTCAGTGGCTGGGTTGTCGGTGCGCGGCAGGAGCAGCCCGGGGGGTGTGCATGCTCGTGACGTTGGCCGTCGTCTACGGAGCCCTGGCCGGGCTGCTCCTGCCGCGTGCCGTGTACCAGTTGGCCGTTCCCGCGGGTGAGGCCCGGCGGACCCAGTGTCCGGCCGGGCACCCCGCGCGGGCCTGGCTCGCACTGCCGCGCTGCACGTCGTGCGCCACCGCGGACCTGGCCGCTTCGCGCGCCCGCCGCTGGTACGGGCCTCCCGCCTCGGCCGCAGCTGCGGCCACTGCCCTGGCGTGCGGCGTGCTGGCCTCTACGACGGCGCCTTGGCCCGACCTAGCTGTCTGGCTGCTCCTGACGCCGGTCCTGGTACTGCTCGCCTGGATCGACACCACCGTCCACCGCCTGCCCGACGCCCTGACCCTTCCCCTCACCCCGGCCACACTGCTCCTACTCGGCGCCGCAGCACTCCTCCCCCACGCGGGCGGATCCTGGCCGGCCGCGGTGTGCGGTGCTCTCGCACTGGGCGGCGGGTACTTCGGTCTTTTCCTGATCAGTCCAAGGAGTCTGGGGTTCGGCGACGTGAAACTCGCCGTCGCACTCGGAGCCATGCTCGGCTGGTACGGCTGGCCCGCCGTCGTCCTCGGCGCCCTCGCCGGCCAACTCCTCGCCGCTCTCTTCGGACTGGGCCTGATAGCACTGCGCAGAGCCCACGCGAAAACCGCGATCCCCTACGGACCCTTCCTCATCTGCGGCACCCTGGCGGCGATCATCGCGCGATGATCGCCGAGCGCCCACCTCGGCGAAGCACCCGTCCGTCGGCGAACCCAACGCTGTAGTCACGGATTTGCGGCTCGGCGCACCCGCTGAAGCAACTGACGTAGTGCCCAGGCCCGGGGTTCTTGCCCCTCGATGCCTTGCGCACCGCACCAGTGCGCGGCGCGCAGTCAGGTCTCGGCACGCAGGTCACGGCGGGTGTAGGCCAAGAGCTCGGCCAAGGCTGCCTCGTTCGAGTCGGGCCGCCGGGTGCGCCAGCCGCTCACGGTTTTCCTCACCGTGTCGCACACCGTGCGCACCTGTGCCGTGAGCCGGTCGGACAGCTCGCCCACCGCAGCGCCGTCCGTGTCGTAGGGCCCGGTGATCACAATCGGCCCGTACAGCAGGTAAGGCAGGTCCATCTGCCGCCAGCCGCACGCCAAGGCCCACACAGCCAGGTTCGGCTCAAGCCCGTCCACGCTGCCGGCCGAGGGAACGTGCAGCACCGCGGCACGGTGGTAGTAGGCCGCCTCGGCGCTCCCACCCACCGCGCTGCGGATCTGCGCAGACTGCCCACCGGCATCACCGGCTGCCAGATCCAGCGCCGTCAACTGTGCGCCCTCATCGACACGCCAGACCCTCACGTCGCTTCCCTCCCTTGTCCCCGTCGTCCAACGCTGTGCGCACCGCGTCCGACGACCGGCCGCCAGTGACGGGGCGACACCGCCGGTCGGCTGCCTTCAACCCTAGGGTGCGCACCGGACCGGACTGCGCAGTTCACCGATCACACGGCGCGCAGCATTGCGCAGCCGCGCAACGAACGGCGCATCGGCGTGCGCATGGGCCGGATCGCCCCTCAGTGGGCCGAGTTGCTCATGTCGAGGGAGAACACCTGGTAGCGACGGCGGAAGTTGGGGAGGAACTCCTCTACCGTCGCCGCTTCCAGGGGCCGGTTGTACTGGCCGGTGATGCCGCGCCGGGCGAGTTCCTCCAGCACCGCAGAAACAGCGGGTTCGTCGTGCCTCTCGCGCTGCTCGGCCCACACAGCGTAGATGCGGAACTCCAGCAGATAGCGGCGCAGCGTGGCCGGGGCGACTGGGGATCCGTTCCGGTTCAGGATGCCCAGTGCGGCAAGGTGCCGGGAGAGCTGCGGGGCGGTGGGCTCCTGGCCCTTCTCGGCGAGGTAACCCTCCCAGGCGAGGAAGTACCGGTCCACGACGGTCAGCGTCCGGTCCGCAGCCATGCGCTGCTGCCCTCCGCTCTCCTGCGCCGTTCCCTCATCGCCCGTGGGCTGCTCCTCCGGGCGGGGCTGTGCTCCGCCGGGAGTGGTTTCGTTGACCGTCTCGTGCGCTTCTTCGGGCTGTGAAGGCGAGGTGGTCGAGGGAGGCGGAGCGGGCACGGCCCCAGGTCCTGTGGCCGGTTCGGCAGCCGGGGCCTGATCGGCCGGGTCCGGCGTGCGCCGCGGTGTACCAAAGAATGGGTGCGTGTCAGCTGTCGGGGCGGCTTCCTCAGCTGCGGGTGCCTCCGGCACCGCGGCCTGTTCCGGCGCCGCCACGAAGGGCGCCAACACGGCGGCGGGCAGCGGGCCGCCCGTGGTGGGATCCGTGATGCCGTAGGCCTCGGTGAGGAACCAGCCGAGCTGGCTCGCATCCGGCACGTAGCCGAACCGCGCCGTGAAATCACGGACGGCGCCAGCGAAGTCCACCTGCTGCTTTGGTCCCTCCCTCTCCCCCACGGGCGCCGTCTCAGCAGGACGCTCGGGAGCAGACGCTGCCCCTTCATCCCCGTACGGGCCGGACTCGTCCTCCAACCCCGCTGGAGCAACGGGCGCATCCGTACGTTCAAGGGCGACGGCCGTCGGCGGGGGCGGCAGGAGGACCGGGTCCATGCCGGCGGCGGCGAGGCCGGCGGGGGCGGTCTCGGCGAGCGGCACGCCGAACTTGGCCAGGCGCAGGGGCATGAGGGATTCGACGGGTGCTTTGCGGCGCCAGGCGCGGCCGTAGACGGCCTGGAGGCGGGCGCGGTAGACGAGGCGGTCCTGTTCGAGCTTGATGACCTGCTCGTAGGAGCGCAGCTCCCACAACTTCATCTTCCGCCACAGACGGAATGTCGGGAGGGGCGCCAGCAGCCAGCGCGAGACCCGGACGCCTTCCATGTGTTTGTCGGCGGTGATGTCGGCGATGCGGCCCACCGCGTGGCGGGCCGCTTCGACGGAGACGACGAACAGGACCGGGATGACGGCGTGCATGCCGACGCCGAGCGGGTCGGGCCAGGCGGCGGCGCCGTTGAAGGCGATCGTGGCGGCCGTGAGCAGCCAGGCGGTCTGGCGCAGGAGCGGGAAGGGGATGCGCATCCAGGTCAGCAGCAGGTCGAGGGCGAGCAGCACACAGATGCCCGCGTCCACGCCGATCGGGAAGACGTAGGAGAAGTTCCCGAAGCCCTTGTGCAGCGCGAGTTCGCGGACCGCGGCGTACGAACCCGCGAAACCGATCCCGGCGATCACCACGGCACCCGCGACCACCACCCCGATCAGGATGCGGTGGGTCCGAGTCAGCTGAGTCGCGGCCACCCGCGTCCCCTCCCCCTATGCCCGACATGCTGCTCGCTTCGGCGCCCCGGCTGCCCGAAGATCCGTCCACCCTGCCACGCGAGACCCACGCTGCACATCCCGCAACAGGCCATGGCGGGGCTCAACCGCCCGATCCGCTCCTTCAACCCCACAAAATCACGCGCTTGCACGTGACCGGCGGAGCGGCCTCGGAGCCAAGCCGGCCGGGCCGGGGATGTGCCGCTGGGGCCCGTCCCATTGAGGTGATCGACTACGCGGGGAATCCAAGGTGTCATCCATCACGCTCTCAATTCGCGAGCCTCTGTCGCTCTCCCCGAAGGCGCTGAGGAGGACCGCGCCGAACAGCGGCAGCGCCCCGCCGATGATGTGGAGGCCGCCGAGGATGAACAGGTCGACGCGCATCGCTTTGACCCGGCCGGGCATGGCCGTCGGCGGCAGGCCGTAGCCGGGGACGGTGAGCGGCGGCAGGGTGGTGGCGGGCGGGGTGCTCAAGGGTGCTCCTCGTGAACGTGTTCGGTGTCAGCACGCCTTCAGACGGGGCGGGGCCCGAATCTGTTACTCCGTGCGTGGGGGCGGACTTCGGTGAACGCTTCCCGGGGCGCCGTCGGCGGGTAGATACTCGGGGTATGGCCGATAGCACCCAGATCGAGGTCGATGCCGAGACCGCCGCGCGGCTTGCCGCCCTGGCCGGAGATCAGCCCCTCGGTACCTACCTGGCCGCCCTCCTCGACCACGCGGAGCACGATGCTGCACTCGCCAAGGCGGCCGCGGCCTTCGACCGGGTCACCTCGGTGCCCGGGATTCGGGAAGCGTTCGCGCGGGATTTTGGCTCGCAGCAGTCTGCGGCTACCCGGGCCGCGTGAATCCGGGTGGAGCTGCACGTCGATGTGCGCTGGCTGCTGGAGCGCCAGGAGACGCTGTTCCGCGACGTGTCGGTGCCGGACCATTCCGCTCTGGTCGCGGCTGTCGCCCGCCATCGTGTAAATACGCCCAGCCTGGACGTGGATGTCCCCGATCCTTACTGATGGGCGGCCGCGCTGCTGCACACGCTGGTGCTGCTCCGGCCCCTCCCCGACTACTCCAAGTTCTTCGCGTACGGGATCGCGATCGCGTACCTGGAAGCCTCCGGCGCGACGGTCGCGATCGTGTACGAGCCGTGGCGGGACCTGATCACGGATATCCGGCTTGTCCGGGTCGACGTGCATGAGGTCGCCGACCGTCTGCGATCGATGCGGCCTCCTGCTGTGTGATGCCGTTCGCCGGGCTCGTGCCGCGTCAGGCTGGCACGCCGACGGCCGCGACCAGTTCGCGGACTCCGGCAGCGCGTCCGTGCCGCCGATCCAAGTCGGCGACCACGAGCCGGATCGCGGGGCGCTCGCGCACCTCGGCGGGTGACACCCGAATCGCAGCGAGCAGTTCGGCAGCCGTTTGCTCGGGGCGGTCTTGCATCCACCACACGCGGGCAAGGTCGGTATGCATGCGGCCCTTGCGCTCTGCTGTGGCGAACTGACCCTCGTGTAGGTCGCGGCCCGCTTCCAGAGCCGCGCCAGGATCGCCGAGAGCCCAGTGCACGCCGACCGCGTACAGGTCGACGGCCGGCGGCGTGATCGGGAACAGACGTCCCGCGGGCGCCCGCGGGGGCAGGACGCGGGCGGCCCGGGTCGCCTCACGGATCATGGTGAGCGCCTGGGCCCGGTCGCCGGCCTTCGCCGCGGTGTAGGACTGGGTGCAGAGCATCTGCGTGTAGGCCGAGGCCTGCGCATCGGTTTTCAGGCCGGTGGCCTCCACTCGGGCGACGGCATCCGCGATGTGCCGCTCGGCGGCGGCCGCGTGGTCCTGGTGGCGCAGCACGATGGACATCTCGCGGGCGGCCGCAGCGGCGACCAGCGGAGAGCCGGACCATTCGGCGTACACCGTCGCGCGGTCGGCCGTCAGCCGGCCCTGATCGTGGCGGCCGACTTTCACCAGGACCTGCGCGGCAAGGCTGTAGGCGGAGGACAGGCGGGCGAGCTCGATTTCGTGACGGCTGCGGGCAGCGTAGTGCGCATCGGCTAGCAGGCCGGTCAAGGCCTTGAGGAGAGCGGCGTGCTGCCCGGCGTCGAAGTAGCCGCGGGCCTGAGCGAGCCGGACGTCCAGGGGCACCGTGGACCCGGTGGGATCGGGGACGCTGGCGAGCGCGGAGTCGAGGCCAGCCAGCAGGCTGACGGGGCCCGCGAGCCCGGCAGCGGCGAGCAGTGTGCGACGGCGCACCGGGTCCTCCTGGTGATGTGTGACGACCGTCACAACTGTAGTGGCTGAGATCGTGCAAAGCCCGAGAGACGCTGCGAGTAAGGGCGTTGGGACTCCGACGGCAGTCGCGGCCGCGCGGACGAGAGACAGGTCCGCACGGCTCACGCGCTTCTCCAGCCGGGAGACGGCGGAGGCGGAACAGCCGATCCGGCTGCCTAAATCGCACTGGCGCCAGCGCCGGGCCTGACGCCCCATCGTGATGAGCCCCCCCGGGGTGCTGATCCGCGACCGGGGCGCGCGCCTGAGCAGATCTCCACAACGGATCGACGCTGCTCATCGTCGCTGCCCCTCCCGGTGCCCAGCTCTATGGCCAGCCCACCGTAATAGCCGATCCGGGTGGGCGTATACGGCGCGTGCAGATCCTGCAAGTCGCTTGCAGGCAGGCGTAGTTACTGGTCATCTGGCGGTGAAGCCCGCGCATCGTGGGTGCGCGCGATCCGATGACCTCTGGAGGCATCATGGGCGGAAGCCGCGGTGATCATGACGGACAGGTGGGCGGGGACTCGTCGAGTCCGGGCGATCCCGGGAACCCGATGCCGGACCCGGAGCCGGAACCCGACGATGACTGAGGCTCCTCCCGGCGAGGCGGAGCTGGCGAGCCTGGCGGTCGAGCTGCGGGCCGCGTGCGCGGCCGAGCTCGACGGCCGGACGGTCGGGCATTTCAATGACCGGCCTTGGCTGCGCGCGGCCTTCCTTCGGGTGCCGCGCGAGCACTTCGTGCCGGACCTGGTGTGGTGGCCGACGCCGCGCGGAGACGGGCTGCATCACGTGATTAACCGTCACGAACGCCCGCGGGCCTGGCTCAAGGGCGTCTACCGGCCCCGCGCCTCCCTCATCACGCAAGTCGCCGACGGCGCGGTACGGCCCGAGGACGGCCCGACGGGCGAGCCCTTCACCAGCGCCGTGTCCTGCTCGGCGGTCGTCGTCGACATGCTCCACCACCTCGACCCCGGCCCCGACGACATCGCGTTGGAGATCGGCACCGGCTCCGGGTACAGCACCGCACTCCTGGCCCACCGTGTACGCCCCGAGAACCTGGTGAGCATCGAGATTGACATGCAGCTTGCCGACCGCGCCCGCCAGGCGCTCGCCGACCTCGGAATCCACCCGACGGTCGTGGCGGGCGACGGTGAGGCCGGATACCCGGCCCGCGGGCCGTACACGAGGATCATCTCCACGGCCGCCGTCCGGGAGATCCCGCAGGCCTGGCTCGACCAGGCCGCGCCCGGCGCCGTCATCGTCGCCCCGCTCTTCGGGCCCTTCGGCCACGACGGGCTGCTCCGCCTCGTCGCCGACGGACTCGGCGGCGGGCAGGGCCGTCTCGTCACGGGCGTGGCGTTCATGAAGGTTCGGGGGCAGCGAAGCGCCGATCGGTCGTTCGCCGACCTCGGGTGGCCGATGGCCGATGGGCCGTGGCCTGCGTACGCCGACGCCGTCTACCAGGTCACGGTACGGGACGGCCGCCAGAGAATTCGTATCGGCTGAGACAGCCAGACACGTGAAGGGAGTGGCCTTCTGGCGACTGTCAGACCCATGAGTCATTGTGTGACGCAGCAGTGCTCCGCCCCCAATTCGGCTGGGGGCGGAGCACAGTCTCGCTAGCGACTCAGCTGCCGAGCTCGCCGGAGCGCATCGGCCTGATAAACGCGTGCCACGTCGTCTCGCTGACGACGAGCGCGGGGCCAGCCTTGTCCTTGGAGTCACGGATACCGACGCCCGCGATGAGGGGAGCAATTTCGATGCAGTTACCGCCGTCTTGTGAGCTGTAGGACGACTTCTGCCAGGCCTCCTCAGGGGCGAGGTCGGTGGAAGGGCAACGGTGCATGTGTCGGGTCATTTCCACAGTTTCTTTTCGAGGTCGTGCAGGAATTGCGGAGTCTGGTTCGGTCCAGGCGCCGCCTTGGCCATCTCTTGGAACTGCCTGTCGAACTGTTGGACGTCCGACGGCTTCGACCACATCGTGGTCGACCTGTGCCCGTCACTCTGGACCACTGGGTCCAGTTCTTCGAACCTCAGCACGGTGAAGTTGAAGCCAGCGCGGTAGATGTCGGGCATCCCATCCGGGATGATCTGTACTTCTACATTGTCCTGACCGCAGAGCCGGATGATCTCTGCGTACTGGGTGCGCATCGTCTCGGGGGTACCCACGAGAGTGCGGAGTGTGCCTTCGGTCAGGATGATGTGGACAGCGCGCTCGCTGGTCTCCAGCAGCGTCTTCCGTTCCATTCGAGCCTGGACGCCGCTCTCGACAGCTGCGGTGGTCCTTTCCTCAACAACCTTGGCGGACCCCATCTGGGCTCGGGCGTAGTCCTCATGCTGCAAAAGTCCGTGCACTGCCCCCTTCTCGTAGCCCTGGATGGCAACTGAGTCTCGCTCCAAGCCCAGGTATCGCGGCATTCCGGAAGGCAGCACGTTCCGATACGTCGTGATGGGGTCTGTCTTCAGGGAGTCACGCTGTATCTGGAGTAGATCCGCGCGATTGTCTGGGTCCGACACTGAGTAGTGGTCCATCAGCGCTTCCAGGTCTGCCAGCTTCGGCAGGGGGATCTCGCCGGCTTCGACCCGGCTCAGCTTGGACCGCGAGAAGCCGAGCGCCAAAGAGACGGCCTCAGCAGTGAACCTGACCCCTGGCACCTCACTGCCCGCATCGAGGTCGTCGTCGTCCGCTTGCTCGGCTTCCCGTTTCTTCGCTTCCCGCAGAGCCTGGAGTTCCTTGCCGAGCATGACCCGAAGGTACGTCGGGCCCTTACGTGCAGCCACCTGTCTCCCCTATTTGTGCGTGTCCGTCAGATCTAGGTGCCTGTCCGCCAGATCAGGTCCCCTGTCCGGTCGATCAAGGGTCCTGTCCTCCAGATGAGGACGTCTGTCCGGAGTCTGGCACGCCCTGTCCTTCGTGCAACACCCCCTGTCCACCGCCAGGCATGTGCCAATCTGCGCTCCCATGCACTTTCGCTTGAATGTTAACTAGAGCGTGCAGCAGGCTAGTTGAGCCAGAGCAAGTACGGATGGCGATGCCTCCAATCTTGGTCCTTCGCACCGAAGGACGAACGACATCGCGCCCCCTGATCTGCGAAGGACACCACGCCATGGTCCTCACCACCCGCTGCGCGCCAGCCGCCACGAGGCCGCTTCCTGCGCGCATAGGCGTTGGCAGCGAGCACGTGCAGTGCGGTGGTGAGCAGTGGTTCGCCAGGTCTGCGAGCCCAGGGGAGCCGCTGTCCGCCGAGGACCTGGCATGGCCCGGGCGCTTCCGGCGGATCTCCCGAGCCTTCCTTAATCTCTGGGACCTCCGGGCTCTGGAGGACAGCGTCGACACCGTGCTCACGGAGATGCTGACCAATGCCCTGCAACACGGTGGCGGCATCGACATCGGCGTCCGGATCCTGCGCACGGCCACGGGTGTGCAGATCGAAGTCGCCGACAGTGCACCTCGACCGCAGGGCATGGCGCCGATCAACCTCGATGCCGAAAACGGCCGCGGACTCCGTCTGATCGGTCGCACCGCCGACGAGTGGGGCTACCGGGACCGGGACCATGCGCCGGGCAAGTGGGCCTGGGCCTTCCTCTCACCGAAGGAGACGGCACGGTGAACCAGCACGCCAAGAGCACCTCGTTACCCGGTTACTCCAGTGAGACGGACACCATGGCGCGGCTCGCCCAGGGGCTGCGTGCCCTGCGGCTACCACCGGAGCAGGTCGACGATCTGCGGTCGGAGATCCACCAGCTGCTCGACATCATCGGTCCGGAGCCCCAGTCGTCCGGAGCGCGTCGTGCGGTGGAGACGGCCCACTCGTGGCTGCTCATGCAGCCTCGCCGGCCCCAATGGCCGAGCCATCTCTTCATCGGCGGCCTGGAGGCGGTGGTGCGTGAACTCCGCGAGCACTGCCCGCGGGAGCCGGTGACAGGTGGCAGCGCCGCGGCGGCCTACACCTGCCTGCCTGAGCGAGGCGACCCGCTCACCGTACTGGGCCAGCTCCAGGGCGCTGCCGCGCTGCTCGGCGGCAGCCTTGACCACTACCACCACGACAAGGGACTGAGGGACTGGCCGCTCTGGGATCGGCCGGGCTGGCAACGGATCGCGCGCCTGGTGGCCGCGAGCAGCATCCAGATCCTCGTCCTGATCTCACTCGACGAACTGATCCAGGCATCGGGCGCGCGGCGCCCGCCCGATGCGGTGCGCAGAGAGACTCAGCGGGAGATTCGGAAGTGGTGCCTCAGTCACGGTGTGCGCCCGGTCTGCGTCGACGACCTGACCCGAGCGGCAGGCGCGGCGTGAACGCCGGAGCTTCGGCCGCCGCACCGGTGACGCTGTCGGACCGCCAGGGGGAGATGGTGCTGTACGTCGCGCTCGGTGCGTCGGCCGTCTCGATCGCCACCAAGTGCGGCCTCACGGAGTACACCGTGAAGACACACCTTCGGGCGGCACGGAAGAAGCTCGGAGCAGGAACGGCGGCGCAGCTGGTCCATCGCGCGTACGAGACGGAGCAGATAGCCGGCCCGGACCGGCTCGACTCGACGGTCGCCGTCGCCGGGATTGACCAGCAGGTGCTCCAGCTCATCTCCCTGGGCTACTGCTACCGAGAAATCGCGTCTGAGCTCGGCAAACCGAAGAACTGGGCCCGCGAGCGAGCCCGTGTGCTGCGACTCAGCCTCGACGCGCGCAACAAACCACACCTCATGACCCGGGCCCGCCAGTTCGGCCTGCTCGGCACACGCACCCCGCCCACCGATGCACCCCAACTTCCCGAGGAGACCACCATGTTCGCCATGCAGCCGCCCGACCCGGACTGGACGGCCCTCAAGACCGAGGAGCCCCAGAAGCCCCAGACAGACACGGACACCGAACAGCCTCCGGCCCCGGAAGAGCCATCCGGCTCGGCTCGGTAGGGCGGCCACGCACCAGGACGAAGTCGATGAAGCCACCACGCTCGCGACCATCCATGACATGTCCGTCCTCCGTCCGATGAGCTGGGCCCCACGCCCACGCCCGTAACGAGGCGGAGAACGGATCAGACCTCGGCGCAGCACGGCAGCCCGGTCCCCCTCTCGGCGGCCGCGCTGCGCCGAGCCCCGCCCCTTCCTGCCCCCCCCGTTATGTTCTCCATGGCTCCGCAACGGGGCCGCTGGCCTCTGGGCCCGGCATGACTTGGTCCCCCTGTCCGAGATGACCTGGGGGGTGGTGTTCACCGGGCTCAGGGGTGTTCGTCGGAGACGCTGATCAGAGGTCCGGCCACCGTCCGGTCCGGCGCAACGCCGGACGGTTCGCGGGCGGCAGGTCTGCATAACGTGG
>NZ_JBWKKJ010000037.1:0-25657 GCF_056431605.1 Streptomyces sp. NPDC045846
CCTCCAGTACCGGCCCGGCATCCTCGACGGCTTCGTCACCGGAACCGGCCTCACCCTCCACACCCCAACATCACCCTGACAAGCCGAAGTCAGTACCAACCCGTGCGCCCTGTCCAAGACCCGTTTCGCATGCCGCCATGTCGCAGGCGTATGACGGCGCGCGACGTATCCTGGGCGAATGGACCTCGATCTGCGGCTCGTGCGCTATTTCACGGTCGTCGCGGAGTACGGCAACTTCGGCCGGGCGGCCGCCACACTGCACCTCGCGCAGCCGTCACTGAGCCGCCAGATCCAACGGTTGGAATCCCAGCTCGGTGTCCGGCTGTTCGACCGCTCACCGCACGGCAGCAGCCTCACCGACGCCGGCCGGGCATTCCTCGCCCGGGCGCGGATACTGCTCCGCGAGGCCGAGCAAGCCGCTCGTGCTGCCAGAGCTGCGGTCCAGCCCCATGCCGTCACGGTCGGCTGTGCCGAAGGACTGGTCATCACCGCCTGCGTGCAGGAGCTGAGGCGGCGCCATCCCGACAGCCAGGTCCGCGCCCGCCACCTCGACTGGCGGGACACGCGCGCCCTGGCCGAGGGGCGCATCGACGCTCTCATCGCGTACAGGCCTCTGCCCTTTCCCACGGACGGCTTGCGGGTGACCAAGCTCCATGAGGAATCGCGGATGCTCGTCGTGTCGGCGAATCATCACCTCGCCCACGAGAAGGTCGTCAGCCTGCGAGCTCTGGCGGACGAGGAACTGGTGGCCTGCGTCAGCACGGCGGTCGTGTGGAGCACACCCAAGCCAGTGGGTGACCATGTGGTGCCGTCCGCGCCCGCGCACGACGACAGCTACGAGGACAAGCTGGAGCTCATCGCCACAGGTCATTGTGTCGCGATCGTCCCAGCCAGTGATCGTCGCGCCGCCGTACGTGAGGACATTTCCCTGGTGCCCATTACCGACATCGATCCCTGCGAGGTCGTGCTCGTCACGCGCACCGGCGACTCCAACCCGCTGCTCGGATCCCTCGAAGACGCCGCGCGAACGCTGCTCGGCCGCACCCCGGCCTGACCACAGAGACAGGGCCCCAGCAAGGGGGCCATTCCAGGACCGCCACCGAGCTCGGTGCCCGGCCATAGGCGGCCGGGCACCGAGTTGGCGTACGCATCCGGCGTACGCACTGCCCCGGGCCTGGCGCGACGGGTGACCTGGGACGCTGGAGGGGCGGGTCAGGCTAGGGCAGTTGAGCCGGGAAACCCACATCGTGGTCCGGCGCCGGTCGGGGTGTGCGGCTGTGCAGGACATCGTTGACGTGTGTGGTGTCGAGGGCGTTTTCCCAGCGGGCGACGACGAGGGTGGCGACGCTGTTGCCGGCGAGGTTGGTCAGGGCGCGGCACTCGGACATGAACTTGTCGATGCCGAAGATGAGCATGATGCCGGCGGCCGGGACGGTGCCCACGGTGGAGAGTGTGGCGGCCAGGGCGATGAAGCCGGCGCCCGTGACGCCTCCGGATCCTTTCGAGGTGAGAATCATGACGCCCAGCAGGCCGAGTTGCTGGCCGATGCTCAAGGGTGTGTCGGTTGCCTGGGCGATGTAGAGGGCGGCCAGCGAGAGGTAGATGGAGCTGCCGTCGAGGTTGAACGAGTAGCCGGTGGGGATGGTCAGCCCGACGATGTCGCGGCGTATGCCGAGTCCTTCGAGTTTCATCATCAGCCGGGGCAGGGCGCTTTCGGAGGAAGAGGTGCCCAGGACGAGGACGAACTCCTCCCGCAGGTAGCGCAGGAGCCGGAAGATGTTGACCTGGAGAGCGGCGGTGACGGCTCCGAGGACGACGATGACGAAGAACAGGGATGTGCCGTAGGTCAGCGCGATGAGTCTGCCGAGGCTGGTGAGTGTGGAGATGCCGTACTTGCCGATGGTGAAGGCCATGGCGCCGAAGGCGCCCACCGGGGCGGCCAGCATGACGTAATGCAGGATCTTGAAGACAACGGTGGTGAGCCGGTGCACTCCGTCGACGAGCGGCTGACCGGTGGGTCCTACGGCCTTCAGCGCGATACCGAAGTGCACGGAGAAGAAGATGACTTGGAGGATGTTGCCGGCGGCGAAGGCGCCGACGGCGCTGGTGGGTACGAGGTCGGTTAGGAAGTGCCACCAGCCCTGGCTCTCCCCTTCCTTCACGTACTGTCCGGCGTCTCCCGTCAGGTGAAGATCCGCGGGGTGGGCGTGCACACCCGCCCCGGGCTGGAAGACGTTCACGGCGATCAGGCCCACGAGCAGCGCGGCAAGGGTTCCCGCCTGAAAGTAGAGCAGGGATTTGAGCCCCACTCGGCCCACGCGACCGAGGCTGTCGACGCTGCCGATGCCTCCGACGATGGTGAGGAAGACGATCGGAGTGATGAGCATCTTGATCGCCGCGATGAAGGTGGTACCGACGGGTCCCATCGCGGTGCCGGCCGAGGGCCAGAGCCAGCCGGTGAGGATGCCGGTGACGATGGCGGTCAGGACCCAGAAGTAGAGCTGTCGGTACCAGGGCTTTCTGACGGTTTCGGCCGGGGCAGGGGCTGTGGACACGGGTGCTGCCATGACGTTTCTCCTCATTGAGGAACGGGCGCAGGCGGGTCGCGGAACGGGCCTCCGAAGGAAGCACCTGTGGGGCAACACGGCTTGGACGAGGGAGGCGCGGCGTGCCGGCGTGGCTGCGCGCGGCATCGTCCAGGCCGCCCGCCACCGACGCGGGGCGGCTGGTTCAGAGGAGTCCGAGCAGAGTGTCGGTGAATTCGGCGGTGGAGGCTGCGCCGCCGAGGTCGCGGGTGCGGACGTCGGTCTTCGCCAGGACCTGCGCGATGGCATCGGTGACGTCGTTGGCGGCGGCCGGATGGCCGAGGTGGTCGAGCATCATGGCGGCCGACCAGATCGCGCCGAGTGGGTTGGCGATGCCCTGCCCGGCGATGTCGGGCGCGGAGCCGTGCACCGGCTCGAACATCGAGGGGAACTCCCGCTCGGGGTTGAGGTTGGCCGCCGGAGCGATGCCGATGGATCCGGCGACCGCGGCCGCGAGATCGCTGAGGATGTCACCGAAGAGGTTGGAGGCAACCACGACGTCGAAGCGGCCGGGTTCGAGGACGAACTTCGCCGCGAGTGCGTCGATGTGCTCCTGGTCCCAGGTGACCTGCGGGAAGCAGGCGGCCCGCTCGGCCACGAGCTGGTCCCAGAACGGCATGGTGTGCACGATGCCGTTGGACTTCGTCGCGGAGGTCAGCCTGCCGCCGCGCCGCGCCGCGAGCTCGAAGGCGTAGTCCAGCACGCGGGTGACACCGGCCCGCGTGAACACCGCCTCCTGGACGGCCATCTCGTCCGCGAAGCCCCTGTTGAGCCGTCCGCCGACCTCGCTGTACTCGCCTTCCACGTTCTCCCGCACGACGACGAAGTCGACGTCACCGGCCCGGGCGCCGCGCACCGGGCTGTCAATGCCGTCGAAGACGCGGATGGGCCGCAGGTTCACGTACTGGCGGAAGCTGCGCCGGATCGGGATCAGCAGGCCCCACAGCGACACGTGGTCGGGCACCCCCGGATGTCCGACGGCACCCAGCAGGATCGCGTCCTTGTCGCGGAGCTGGTCGATGCCGTCGGCGGGCATCATCGAGCCTTCACGCAGGTACCGCTTGCAGGACCAGTCCTCGTACGAGGTGTAGGTCAGGCTGAAGCCGTGGCGGCGGCCCAGGACGTCGAGGACCTGCTGGGCGCAGGGCAGCACCTCGGCGCCGATGCCGTCGCCGGGGATGAGGGCTATGCGATGCGTCGTCATGCCGTCGATTCCACCAACGGGCAGCTAAGGGCGTCCAAGACGCAAACCGGATGTGCCTTATAAGCACCGCCTATCCATCGGCGGCAGGAGACGTCGCGCTCGCCCAGAACGCTGCGGCACCCGGGGACAGGACACCACGCCGACTGACGAGACAGATCCGCAGCGCCGTCGCGGGCTCGATGTCCACCACGTCGGCCCCCGTCTGCCGGGCGATGCCACGCCAGGACTCGGTCACGACCGCGAGTCCCACCCCGGCCAGCACCAGCGGCAGCAGCGCCACCCGGTGCTCGGTCTCGACCGCCACGGTGAAGTCGATGCCCCGGTCCCGCAGCGCGTCGACGTACGCGCGCATCCCCGTCCCCGGCTGGCCCACGATCAGCCGCTGGCCTGCCAACTCCTCGCACTGCACGGTCTTCCGGCCGGCGAAGGGTCCCCCGGGTGGGACGACCAGCACGAATCGCTGCTCCCCCAGTACGTGCGAGCGGACCTCCTTGTCCGGAACGCTGCCGACTGACGCCAACAGGCCCAGCTCCACCGCTCCCGTCCGCACGGCGTCGATGACCCCGCGGGCGGTGAAGGCCGCTGCGATCGCCACCGCCACACCCGGGTACCGCTCGGTGTAGGAACGGATCAGCGTGGTCAGCGGTTCGACCGCCTGGGACGGCATCGCCGCGATGTCCAGCCGTCCCGAGCTCAGCTCGCGCACGGATGCCACACTCGCGCGGGCTGTCTCCAGGCTTCGCACGGCCTCACGGGCGGGGTCGATCAACGCCCGGCCCGCCTCCGTCAGCACCACCCGACGGCCGATCCGATGGAACAACTCCGCACCCAGGTCACGTTCGAGAGACCGGACGGCCTGGGACAGCGACGGCTGCGACACGTAGAGCGCGGATGCGGCCCGGTTGAACCCGCCACGGTCGACGACCGCCAGGAAGTACTCCAACTGCCGGACGTCCACTGCCTCTCCTCCGCTCCCCACCCTGCGACTTCCTGATCCCCGGCGCGTGGGCAGCCTCTCCCGCTGAGTTGTCGCCGGAGTCAGCTGCTCGAGCCCGAGCGAGCCGGAGGTGATGTCGACGGTGAGCGTACGCCGTTCGGACAGGCGGCAGGCCGACTGCGGACGGGCAATACGGTCAGCAACAGCCGCGGCGACCTCGTTGCGGAGTGGCCGGGGAACGGCATCGAAATGGGATCAAGACGTGAAGTATGGCTGGCCATGGTCCGCATGGTCCGGAGCCACGACCGCCGGCTTTCCAGTCCCCCGGTCACCGTGGTCACCGGCTTCGCCGAGCAGCTGTTCTGGGCGCCCTACCGCTTGGACCTGCGGGCGCTCGGTCAGGAACTGTCCGGTGCCGCCTTCCTCCACACACGCTGCCCGGCCCCGTCGTGGCCGCTGGCCGACGGACCTCAATATCTCCATCCGGAGGCTTTCAGCGAAGCTCGCCCGCCAGCAGCCCCATCGTGAACACGTCGTACCACCTGCCGTCACGGCGGAAGACCTGCCGAAGACGGCCCTCCTCAACGAAGCCGACCTTCTCGTAGACCTTGCGCGCGGCATGGTTCTCGGTGACCACGGTCAGGGATAATTTGTGGAGGCGCATGTCCTCAAAGCCGTAGCGACAGATCGTCCGTACCGCATCGGTGGCATATCCGCGGCCCCAATACGCCTTCTCGCCCACGTAGATGTCGAGCTTCGCGATGCCCTTTTCCGGCTCGGCGTCGTGCAGCGTGATCAGGCCGATGAGCTGCCCATCACCCAGCGCTTCAATGCCAAGGAGCAAGTCGCCGTAAGCATTGCGCGGACGCTCCTCCAGCCACTTGCGGACGCGCTCCACCGGCTGGGCATAGGTGTCGTTCATCCACCGCATGACCTGAGGGTCGTGATTCCAGCGCCACAGTGCGTCGGCGTCCGCAGGACCCATCGCCCGCAGTTTCACCAGTTCTCCAAGCGCCATGCTCACCGATTCCTTGTTCATCTCGTGATCACCTACGAATCACGAAGTGGTACCACGGTCGGGATCACCGGCTCAATCGGTTTCCGCGGTGAGGCGCCTGGACCTCATGCGGTGCTGTGCCTCTGGGCCTCGGGATGCCCGGCCTCGTCTCAACTGGGCTGGTCCGCCCTTGAGACGATGACCGGACGCGGCCCCGCCTCCACCTCCACCTCTCCACGAGGCCGACCTCCACCAACTCGCCATGCGGACAGTGCGCCTTTTCCAACCTGGTGCGCTGGCAGGGCAGTTGCTTCTGACGGAGTGACGAGGTCACTGGGGTTTTCAGCCAAGAGACTCGTCTGGGCATTGCCGGCCCGCGTCGCCGAGCGGTTGTCCGGCAGAGGGGGCCATAAGGTCGGTGCGTCGAGCCCGCCACCACGGCACAAGCTGGACGACGCCGAACGCCACCTCGGCAACGAAGAACAGCCACAGCCAGCGCGGGGCACCGTGTGCCAGCGCATACGCCTGCCACGCGGCGAAAAGCGTGCGTGCGATGCCGTCGAACAGTCCGTGCACGGGCAGCAGGTTGATGATCCGGAGCAGCGCCCAGACGACCACCACTGAACCCATCAGATTCGCGTAAAGGATCTCTATCGGGTCGAGGGCAGGCAGGGCGCCCAGCCCGAGCGCGTCACCGATCTTCGACAGCGCGTCGTGCACCAGGGCGTAGGTCCATGGCGTGGCGAAACCGGCTGTGACCACGAGGTCGTACCAAGCGCTTGTGCGTACGACGCGAAGATAGGCGGGGTGGGAAGGGGCGAAAAGACGGAACAAGGCGAGGCTCCTGCTGGTCTCCTGTACGGACGCCACGACGGTAAACAGTGGAGTACTGTCCAAGGTCAAGTCCGCAGTTCAGGGAGAGCCATGCGTATCGGGGAGCTGGCCGCGCAAGCGGGACTGACCAGGGACACCATCCGCTTCTACGAGAAGATCGGTCTCGTCACGGGGCAGCGTCTGGCCAACGGTTATCGCGACTTCCCGCCGGAAGCAGTGCCCTGGCTGCAGTACGTCCGCACCGCACAGACGCTCGGCTTCTCGCTGGCCGAGATCGCACAGACCGGCGAGGAACTGCGGAACGCGCCCGACACCGCCGAGGCGTTGTCCGCGCTGTTCAAGGACAAGATCAAGGTTATCGATGCGCGTATGGCGCAGCTTGCCGCCCTGCGGGCCGAGCTCGACGCACGTGTCGGCACCGGATGCCCGCTGCGGGCGGCTGGCTGAGCCGGGTGAGCGTCCCCAACTGGCCTCGACCTCTCTCAAGGGATTTTTGCCAACCTGATCGCGCTGTAGGCGAGTTGGCTAGCTGTACACAGCGACGAAGCTCCTGGTAGTTGGGGTCACGACCAACATCACCCATGCTGGCCAGGAGCTCCGTTTGCTTGCCTACCCGTTGTCGATCGATCGGTCCAGCCGCGCCCGGCGCTACCTGAGTGAGCAACTGCGGGCTCGGCGACACAGGGCCGGGACGCGGTGGCGGCGGCTGGCGACTTCTCCGCACGCTTCGCTGCTCGACGACCTGGATCACGAGCCTTTCGCGCGCGCAGCCAGCGCAATTGGCGTTGGGTGGGGCAGCGGTCCCCGACCGTCCGGGCGGCGGGGCCCGCAGCGTGGGGCCGCGGTCGGTCGCGTGCCGAAGTGGTCCGCGCTCGGAAGCGACGGACCGCTCAGCGGCAGCCGGAGTCGGCCGGTGTCACTGCTGGACGATCTCGTCCGCGCCGAACCGCAGGGCAAGGTCCCAGGTGTCCGCGTCGCTGAACAGGAGCTGTACCAGTTGGATGGACCACTTCCAGTCGCAGTTCTTCACGCCGAAGAGTGCGCCCAGCGCGTCCCGCAGGGGCATTCCGATGTAGCGGCGCTTCAGTCCGACCCGGGACGGGACCCGCACCGAAGAGAGATCCTCGGCCGTGACGTGGCGCTCGTCCACCAGCCACTTCTCGATGAACGCCTGGTTCACCGGCTGGCCCTGCTCCTTCGCCGCGTCCACGATGGACTGGCGGAAGGCGTCGGCGGTGCCTCCGTCGCAGAGACCGACCAGCCATTCGCTCAGCTCGGGGCGCAGCGCGAACGACGTGTCGTTCGTCTGGCCGGAGCTCTGCTGCTTGCGCCACTGGTCGATCTTGCCCATGGCGTCGTACTGCTCGTCCCCCGTGAAGTCCGCGTGGTCGGGGCCGCCACCGAAGTTCTCCAGGTTGGCCGCCTGGGTACCGGACGACCCACTGCTGCTGATCATGGTGGCGTTGGACGTGCCGTCCGCCCGGTGGAACGTGCCCGCCATGGTGTAGATGAGACCGTTCAGGTCGTCGGGCGAAGACAGATCGAGGTCCATCTGCCGGGCCGTCCTGATGACGTCGTAGTAGTACAGGTGCGCGCCAGACTTCTTGATCGCCTGCTCGACGTTCTCGCTGAGCAGCACGCTCTCCACGGAGTTCTCCACGACGTCGACCCCGCCGATCTTGCCGAGCTCGCCCAGCAGATCCGTGTGGTTCTCACCAACGTTCCCCAGCCCGACCTGACCTGTGATGTGCTCGCTCTTCAGCTCGTTGAGGACCTGCCAGGCCTGCGCGAGCTCACCCCTGTCGACGTCCAGGTTATGGATCACCAGGGAGTCGAGCCGACCGCCGAACAGCGCGGCGACGTGTTTCAGCCGACCGCGCAGCTCGGCGGCCGGCTCGCCCGACCGGACGTCGAACTTGTAGAGGATCTCGTACTCCTCACGGGGCCGACCGCGGAGCACCTCTGCGACGGTGTCGATGTTCCGGTAGCTCTCCGCCGTGTCGAAGCGCCGGTATCCGGCTTCAACGGCGGAAGTCAACTGCTCCTTGCTGCGCCCGTCGACTCCGAAGACGAGCCATGGCTTGGCGACTTCGCCGTCGGTTCCCTCGGCGGGCATCCGCGCCACCACGGGCGAACCGTGCTGGGCTCGCACTCCGTCGGGAACCGTGGCGCGCTGAACCGGCGCCTCCCCGGACATCGCCCGCCGCGCGTTTGCTTCGGCCTCGCGCTCGAACCGGTCCGCCGGGTCCGAGACGCTCAGTCCGTCCCCGCGATCGGTGCCGGAGACCGGGCCCTGGCGCTGCTGGATCACATGCGTCAACTCATGGGCGAGCGTGTGCTGGTCGGCTCCGCCGTCGCCGATGACTACGTGGTCACCACTCGTGTAGGCGCGGGCGCCAACCTCGGCCGCGGATGCCTTGGCGTCGGAATCGTCGTGGATGCGCACAGCGGAGAAGTCGGCGCCGAGCCGGGCCTCCATGTCCGTGCGCGTGACGTCGTCCAGCGGGCGGCCTGGTGCGCGCAACACGTCGGGGACGGCGGACCGCTGCACAGTCTCCGCTGCCCGAGAGCCACTCTGCCGATGGGCGCCGCAGCCCGCGGTGTGCTGATGCTGGCCCTGGGTCCAGGCATGTCCGGACCGGCGGAGCATCTGGAGGACAGCCGCGTTGCCAGCGGTGCTCTGGAGGGCCAGCAGGCCGGTGGATGCGCCGTCTTCCCGGGCCGAGTTCCTCACAGCGGCCCTGCGGGGCTCATTGCTCTTGGAGGCCTCGGCCTTTTCGTTGGCGTACATCAAGTCCTCTCAGCTGGCTGCGGCGGCACCGCGAGCGGCATGGAGCACTGTGCCGGGCCGGACGCCGCGTTGGGCAGTGTCTCCGAGTCGGCTTCTTCATCAGCGGTCCATGATTCCGCAGCAGTTGACGGGCGTCAGGGCTTTCACCCTATAGGGGGCTGTTCGATCTGCCATGCAGGTGCGGAAGTTATGCCCTTTCGGCCCCGCGTAAGCGGACCCTGCGCACCAAGGCGATCCATGTGGCTGGCGTCATTCGTCCTCCGGCCGGTCGCCACGCAGGTGCTCGGAGCGGGACTGGAGGATGTCCAGGGCCTCGTGGATCGAGCAGCTGAAGCGGTCTCGGAACAGCTGGATGGCCTTGACGTTCATGCCGTTGAGGATCTCCTCGTCTGCGAAGGCGAGCGGGCCTGCTGTCCAGGGGGCGGACGCGGGGTCTCCGCCTGGCCAGTCGCCGTCGGTCAGGGTGGCGAGCAGACGGCCGTCCGCGAGCGCCACCGCCACGTCCATGCCGCGGGCCGCCGTCTCCGTGAAGGCAGCAGGTGCGGTTTGGTCCAGTACGAAGACGAAGTGCTGAGCCATACGCTGCCGCCACTCGTCGAGCTCGCCGTCACTGTCCAGGCGCAGGTTGGAGTTCCAGGCTGCCTGGGCGAGCACCGATACGAACACCCCGAGGAAGTCCGCCTTCAGCAGGCCGTCCGCGTGCTCGATCAGAATCGCGAGGCCCTGGCTTCCGTGGCCGGGACCGTGCCAGTCGTGGAGGCACTCCACGAGCGCGTCCCAGTTGTGACCGAAGTGGCCGAGGAACGACAGCTCCCGGGCGAAGGTGCGGCAGACGGACGCCGGGTCACGCATTTCCCGACCGTCCAGCCGCAGGACCAGACCATTCCGCTGCACGAGAGCGGCCGTTTCCGTCGTCAGCCAGGGGTCGGCCGGGGAGGTGAACACGACCCATGGGGAGCGGCGTTCCGTCAGAGTGGGTCTGGTCATCACGGGTGGAACTCTCGCACGGCATGCGCTCGGGAACCCGAGCGCATGCCGAGATCCGCCGACTGACCGTCGATCCGGTCCGCTGGCCTTCCGGCCGGGTGCTCCACCCCGGAAGCAGTCCCGCGCAGCAGACGCAGCGCCGTCCCATCCCAAGCCACCTCCTGTGCCGGGTACGGAAGTTGGCGGTAGCCAGGACACCCCGGAGCCTGGCGCTGTCCCAGAACACCGTCGAGCCGACGGTGTCAGGACATCCGGTAGCCCAGCGGGCGGATTCCCTGAGAAGTGCCCCGGCCCCCGGGATCCGGACGCTCCTCCCCAAGCAGCCGGGCATGGAGGGCATCGACGCGCGCCCGCCCGGCCCTCGGGGCGTCCTGGTCCGGGTACGGGCCGACCGGATCAACCCGAGCGAGGCCGAGATCCACACCGGGCCCCGCACGAGCGGTTCAGACGCCCCTCCAATGGGAGGACTGTGTCGACGACGTCCGGCAGGCGATTCCCGGGGCAGGCGTCCGAGCTGGTCACCGGGCGCTTGCGCCGGGTGATGTCAGGGACGTCGAGCCAGGGGTGGGGAACGCCGATATGCCCGCCGCTTCAGCGACGGGCATATCGGATGTGTTCTGGGTGAGTCAGCTGGTGACTCAGTACCAGTGGTGGGCCTGCCAGAAGTTCCAGGCGCCGACCGGGCTGCCATAGCGGGAGTTCATGTAGTCGAGACCCCACTTGATCTGCGTGGCCGGGTTGGTCTTCCAGTCCGCACCGGCGGACGCCATCTTCGACGCGGGCAGGGCCTGGACCAGACCGTACGCGCCGGAGGAGGCGTTCGTGGCGGTGTGGTTCCAGCCGCTCTCCTGGGTAACGATCTTGCTGAAGGCCTCGAACTGCGCCGGGTCCTTGATCATCTGCTGAGCGATCGCCTTGGCATTCGCCGGGGCCGCCTGGGCGGGAACCGTGGCGAACAGGGAACCGGCGGCGCCGAGGGCGACGACGGCACCCGCGAGGGTCTTCTTGGAGGTGGCAATGCGGCGGATGACTGCGTTGGACACGAAGAGGCCTTCCGAAGGGAACAAGGACGGTCGCGGCATGCCGGGGCATGCGTGAGCCACTCACACGAGGGGGAGGGGTTCGTCCGCGGCGGGTGGGAGCACCCGTGCCGCCTGGCGACTCATCCAGTTCTACCGACCGCCGCAGGGCCTGGCAATGCCCCCCTTCTCCTAACGGGCTTCGCAGCAGCCGGCACGGCCCCCTCGCACGCGCCCCCATATACGCAAGGCCTGCCCGGGCGACGAGGCGCTGCCAGGGCCACTAGGCCCGCTCGTATGTGACCTAGGTCCTGTGGGCCGCCTCACGACGGATATGCCTGATTATTACCCATTGTGACCACTTCACCCCTTTGGTGATTAGGGCAGCGGCCTCGACAGACCGTCCAATCGAAGGAACCCGCGCGCCCGGAGCGGCCGATCCAGAGGCCCGCCGACCACCCATCCCCCAGCCCGAGGCCCACCTCCGCCCGGACCAGTCCCCGGCGACGCCGTCGAACGGCTCGGATGCCCAGACCAGCTCGCTCGCGCTCCCAGGGCTATCGCGACGCCAGTGGGTCGCGGCCCTTGGGAGCGGGCTCGGCGTGAAGGGCAGGGTTCCGGGAACTCACGGTGCGGGGGTTTGCCTGCGACCACCGCTGAAGAACGATCGCCGCGTCAAGGAGGCCGGGCGTGGTGCCTTCGGGGCGTGGTGGCTCGACGGGCTTCTGGGGGGGGAAGTCGGCGCCTTCGGCGGGTAGTCCGGGAGGTGACCGTCCTCGGCGTCATGCGGCGGCGGTACGGCCACAACTGCCGCCCCAGGAGCGGACGTTCAAGACCTGGACCCTTTGAGGGGCGTCGTAGACCCGGGACGTGGGCTCTACGGCAACGCAGACCAACGATGCCTCGACCGGCCGTCCTTTTCCGGCAGGCAGCGCGTGTGCTCCTATCCTGCCGGGATGACGATACTTTGGGTGGGGCTCGGCATCCTGGCAGCCTTTGGCACCCTCTGCTTCTTCCTGACGTGCCAGCTGATCGGGCGCCTGCGCACGATCGCGAGCGGCATTGCCGTGGAAGGCCGCTGCGTACGCCGGTACTCAAGCGAGGGCAATGAGGGCGACACCCTCTGGCATCACGTCCATGGCTTCACCACGCTCGACGGTCAGTACCTCGAGTTCGAGGAGGACGCGATGCTGCTCGCGCAGGGCGACGCCGTGACCGTCCGGTACCGGACACACGACCCGGCTCGGACCGCGACCATCATGGGACGGGGAGGACACTGGTCGCCGCTGTTCGGCAGCCTCTTCGGCATCCTGATCTCCGGCGGATTCACCCTCCTGGGCGCCCTGTTCGTCTTCCTCGGTGTCCGTCAGTAGAACGCCTGCGGTCCGAGGTCACCTGGGACACCGCGGCGTTCTCCACCGTGAAGTGGCTGACCTGTGGGGCTGGCACAGCCCTTGATCGTGTCATGGAGTACCCGGGTGTCTGTAAGGAAGGGGTGGGTGGGGCCGTGAGCGAGCGGGTGGATGTGGATGCGCTGGTGGCGGTTCTCGATGTGCTGCCGTCGGCCGAGGGGGGCTGGAACGACGAGCTCTGGGACCTGTACGAGGCGTACGGGGAGGGCCGGGCGGGGCGGCGGCCGATGCCGGAGCTGGATGCCGGGCTGACGGCCCGGTTCGAGGCGCAGTGGCGTCGTCAGGAACTGTCGGTGAGGGTTCATGGGCTGCTGGGGAGCCTGCGGGAGCGGGCCAGGGGGTGTGGGCTTGGCGCGCCTGGTGAGGTGGCTGCTGTGGCGGTGCGGCTGGTGCGGGCTGGGGTGGGGACGCATGAGGCGGTGAATCTGCTGTACGACCTGGGAGTCCCGCACGGTGAGCAGGCGTTGCGTGATCTGCTCGCGGAGCGGGCGCTGGGTGAGGGCGATGTGCTCTGGGCGCGTGAGCGGTTGTTCGCGTTGCGGCGGGGTGGCTATCGTGCGCGCGGTGAGCGGGCGCCGGTGGGCGAGGAGCATCTGTTTCCGGCCGGGGTGTGTGATCTGCCGGTGGGGATGGGGGGTGATGTGGGCGTGCCGCTTGATTCCGCGTTGGCCAGGGCGGCGCTGGAGGCGTTGTTGCCGTCGGCGCCGCTCGCTGTGGCGGAGCCTCCACCCGAGTGGGGGGCGGGCTGGGACGATGTCGATGAGGAGGGTGAGCGGCGTCCGGACTGGCTTGAAGTGCGGTTGTTGGTACGGGAGTTGATGCCGGATCCGTGGCGGGTGACGCGGGAGCGGATGGCGAAGGCGGAGCGTGAGTGCGCTCTGCTCGGGCTCGACGGGGGTGCGGGGGACTTCGCTGATCTGTGGACTGTCCGTCGTGCGGGCTGGCTGGTGGGTGACATCTTCGAGGCGTTGGGCCGCGGCCCGGATACGGCCTCGCTGGCGCCCTGGGCAATGGAGTTGGCGGGTCAGTACGCGCGGCGCGGGTTGGCGGTCGAAGCAGCGCGGGCCTTTTTGGAGCGGACCGGCCAGGACGTGCCCTACAGCCGGGAGGTGCTGGCTGGTCTGTCCCAGGGCGCGGGCTGTCAGCCACCGTCCACGACGACCTGGACCTGAACCCCGATCCGCCCCCGCCTCTCCCCCGCGCCCGCCTCCGCCTCAATCACATACCGGGCACGGACACGGACCGCACTGAGAGGGCCCGGTCCCATCGTGCGGACGGCCAGGAGCCGCAGGATCGGCTTACCCGGGGGTGTCAGGGCATCACCCCCACGGACAGACTCGTCTTCGTCGCGACGTCGGCGGTGTCGTGCCCGTACACGGATCTGCTGCGGCTCTGCGCTGCTTGCGAAGCTGGACGCGGCGGTGGAACGGTCGAACCGCTGCCGAGCCGGCCGTATCTGTCGATGGCGAAGCCGGGACTGGCGGGCAACGCCCGTGCCGATCTGGACGAGGTCGCCTCAACGCTGGGCGGACGGACCGAGGTCGTCGAACAGGTGGATGGTGGGCACAGCCACGGTTCCTTCTCGGTGAAGGACAGGCGCTTGGGGCCGCTAGCATCGCAGGGCCAGGGCCTGCTAAAGGAAGCGGAGTTGGGCGTGGAACGACCGCGCGTCGGTGTAGCCGTGCTGACCATGGGCAATCGTCCCGCTGAGCTGCGGGCCCTGCTGGACTCGGTGGCCAAGCAGGACGAGAGGGCGGCCCGAATCGGCGTGGTCGGCAACGGCACGCCACTGCCCGACCGCCCCGACGAGGTGTGCGGGGTGGAGTTGCCGGAGAACCTGGGTGTGTCCGGGGGCCGCAACGTCGCCCTGGAGCGGCTACGCACATACGGTGACGTGGACGTCTTGGTGGACTTGGACGATGACGGACTCCTGGTCGACGCCGACGTGATCCGTCGCATCGCCGACCTGTACGCCGCCGATCCGACGCTGGGCATCGTGTCCTTCCGCATCGCCGACGCGCACGGCGAGACCCAGCGCCGCCACGTACCCCGGCTGCGTTCGACGGATCCGATGCGCCGCGGTGAAGTGACCACCTTCCTGGGCGGCGGGCACGCCCTGTCCATGACGATGCTGGAACGGATCGGCGGCTGGCCCGAAGAGTTCTTCTTCACTCACGAGGAAACCGATCTGGCCTGGCGCGCCCTCGACGACAACTGGAGGGTGCTCTACGAGCCCGCGCTACTGCTCCAGCACCCCAAGACCAGCCCGGCGCGGCACGCGGTCTACTACCGCATGACCGCCCGCAACCGGGTCTGGCTCGCCCGCCGCCACCTCCCCGCCCCGCTGTTCCCGGTCTACCTCGGCACCTGGACGCTGCTCACGCTGGCCCGCACCCGTTCCGTGGGCGGTCTGCGCGCCTGGGCCGCAGGATTCGTCGAGGGTGTGCGGGAACCGTGCGGGCCGCGGCGGCCTATGCGGTGGGCGACGGTATGGCGCATGACACGCCTGGGCCGTCCTCCGGTCATCTAGCCCTGCGCAGCGACCTGTTCACGTAGCCGACCCGGAACGGCCGTCGAAAAAGGCCACAGCCCCGCCGAGTTCAGCAGGCTCAAGAACGGCTATGTGCCTTGATCGTCTGCGGCTCCCCGTACCCGAACCGTAGCGGGGCACCAGGTGTGAGGTATCAGTCGTGCCCAGCACATGGGGTGGTCTGTGCCTCGCCAGACCTTCAAGCTGCCGTACCCCAACGACGGCTCGCGGGTGACCGGTCATGGAGACGTCGGCGCTGGAGGCAAAAACCAACCGGCCCGTGGGCAACCGGATCTGTCCGGGCTCGACCGAGAAGGTGGTCGAGTTTGGCACGGGGCTCCCAGACTGAGTCGCGGACAGCGGGAGGTCCACGACAGATCGGCCGACCGTCGGCCCATGCAAACCCCGCACAGACCCGTCGTGAAAGGAACCCAGGAACCGTGTTCATTCACAAGAAACTGGCTGCCACACTCGCGACCGCGGCTGCCGCCGTGGCAGTTGGTGCTCTGGCACCCGGCACCGTCCAGGCAGCCGAGCCGACCTTTCATCAGCTGAACTGGAGCAAGGGCCAGGCAGTGACCGCCGCCGGCTCGGCACGCGTGGCGAAGGGCATAACAGGAGCGCCGGCTGCTACCGGTGTGTACACCAGGATCTACAGTCTGTTCCGGACAACGCCGAACCAGTGCCTGGATGCTGACGCCACAGCCGGCGGCAACGGTACCCGGGTGCAGGCGTGGGGCTGCAACGGTTCAACGCAGCAGGAGTGGATCGTGTGGACCAACGGCAGCATCGAGAGTGTGCGCTTCCGTGGGATGTGCCTGGACGCCGACCTCAACGGCGGCGGCGCGAACGGTACTCGGGTTCAGCTGTGGCAGTGCAACGGCTCGACTCAGCAGCAGTGGTACCACCCCTCGGGGGACCTCGCGATCTACAACGTCCGCTTCAATAACAGCAACAACACCGTCCTGGACCGCGACGCCACCAACACCGGCAACGGCGCCCGGGCGCAATTGTGGGCCAAGAACTTCCAGTCCCAGCAGTGGTGGGACGTCCGGACCGCGTAACCCCTCCAGCGCCGAGCACCATGAGCGGCACAACCGCGCCCCACTCCCGGCCCGCGGCATGGGCCGGGGGGCGGGGCGTCGTGGAGTTGGCTCAGCGTCCGCTGTCGTGCAGCGCGAGGAGAGGCTCTACCCGCCCCTCGTGATCATCCTGAAGTCCTTGATGTCTCAGGGCCACTCGTGTGAGAGCTTCGGACAAGATCCAGTCACCATTCTTCTAGCGTGCCCAGTGGTAGGACAGCAGCTTGCGGAGCGCCGGAGCCCACCCCCGGACGGCCTGCTGTTCGGTCGCCCCCTCCCCGTGAGCGCGCTGTGCGGCTGACACCCTCGGGCGTGGCGCAGCGCACGCGCGCAGTAGCTGCTGCGCCTGCCGGTCCGGGGCGGGCGCGCCCGCGGTTATTTCATGTGCGTCGGGGCCCAGGGATGTCGTACCGTGAAGGGGTTCCTGTGCCGGGATGTCGGTCGCGGGGACCCGATTTCCTGTTCCTGCTGTGGCGATCTTGAGGTGACGTCCTATTAATCAGGCCATGTAGTCGTCCGTGTTCCCCACGTGCTGAGTCGTCGCACGTGTCCGGGGGCGGACGTCGCGCTGGCCTGAGTTGCGTCACCCCCCCGTTTTCTGCTTCTCCCGGGTGCAGCTCTGCCGTCTGCCCCGGGTTTTGTGTTTTCCGGCCTCGGTGCGGCTCCCGGCAGGGCTCCCCAATTCCTTTGGATCAGGAGTTCCGTCGTGTCTTCCTCCGCGCTCGACAACGAGCCGCAGCACACCACCAACCCCCCAGAGCACGCAGCCCCTCCCCACCCGAAAATGGCCTTGGCAGCCCGGATCGCGCTCCTGGTGCTGCTGGTCGCCGAACTCATGGACATTCTCGACCAGTCGGTCGTGCTGACCGCCCTGCCCGCGATCCAGGAGTCGACGGCCGCCGGGCCGACCGCCGTGCAGTGGCTGACCACCGGCTATTCCCTGCCCGTCGCGATCGGGTTGATCACTGGCGGACGCCTCGGCGACCTCTACGGCCGGCGCAGGATTCTCCTCATCGGCACCGTGGTGTTCACCACGGCCTCCCTGCTGTGCGGACTCGCCAACGGCCCCGGCGTCCTGATCGGTGCCCGGGGGCTCCAGGGCGTGGGGGTGGCCCTGATGATCCCGCAGGTACTCGCCACCCTCCATGTCACCTTCGAAGGGCAGAACCGCAGCAGGGCCTTCGGGCTCTACGGAGCCGTCCTCTCCCTCGCCAACGTCCTGGGCCCGGTGCTGGGCGGTCTGCTCACCGAGGCTGACCTGTTCGGCCTGTCCTGGCGGCCGGTCTTCCTGGTCAACGTGCCCGTCGGCCTCGCAGTGATCCTCCTGGGGCGCCGGTTCATCACCGAGTCGACCGCGGGCAAGGCCAACCGGCTCGACCTGCCGGGCATGCTGCTGTCCGCCTTGGCCATCATCCTGATCATCTTCCCCCTCACCGAGGGCCCCGCCCACCGCTGGTCTCTGTGGTGCTTCGCCTTGCTCGCGGCAGGTCTCCTCGTGTTCGGCTTCTTCCTGCGCCACCAGCAGCGCAAGCAGGGCAACGCACCCCTTCTGCCCCTGTCCCTCTTCCGGGACAGGCAGTTCTCCGGCGGACTCTCCGCGCAGCTGGTGCACGGCCTGCTGTGCGGACTGTTCTTCATGACCTGGACCCTTTACCTCCAGCATGGACTGGGCATGAGCCCCTTCCACGCGGCCATCGCCTTCGTGCTGCTCTCCCTGGGAGAACTGGCCGGCGCGGCCATAGCGGCGAAGAGCAGTGGACGCTTCGCCCGCCGTCTCCCCCAAGCCGGAGCCCTCATCGCGTCCGCCGCGATGGCCGCCTACGGGCTCCAGGCCGACCGGGGCCAGGGAGACCTCGCGCTGGTGGCGATGACCGCTCCGGTAGTCCTCATCGGATTCGGCCTCGGCATGGTCAGCGGACCGCTCGCCGACATGTCGCTGGCCAGGGTGCCGCACGAGGACGCCGGGTCCGCCTCGGGCCTGTTCAACACCGCCATGCACCTGGGCATCGCTCTGGGCACCACCCTGACCGCGCTGGTGTTCTTCGCCACCACCGGCGGTTCACCCGAAGCCGGGCTCAACCGCGAAGCGTTCATCACCGTGCTGTGGTGGGTCGGCAGCCTCCTCGCCCTGATGTGGGCCTTGATGTTCTGCCTCCCCAAGCAGGCCACCGTCCAGGCAGACTGAGCCACCTCCAGGTCCCGGCCACGAGATCGGCCGGGACCTGGCGCCGCAGCCTTCCGTGTCTGCGCGCGGCGAACGTCTCGTGCGCTACCGATCGTCGAGCAGTCCCATCCGGGCTGCAGGTGAGAGGTCAGAGTTCGCCATACGGCCGGTCGACGCGGTAGAGGTAGTGGGTCCGGTCATCGATCGGGTTGTCCGGCTCCAGGTCTCCGACTCCGACGCGCGACAGCCCTGCCCGTTCGAGCGCCCGCCACGACGGGCGATTGGCCGCTGCCACCGGAACGAGAACACACGGGGCGGCCGGGTGATCGGCCCAGGTTCGGACGACGACGGAGTGGATCATCGCCGTCCCGATGCCCTGGCCGGTCCGGCGGGGATCGCCGATCAGGTAGTCGATGGTCATCGCGCCGTCCGGTACGGGGACGACGGCGGCCAGCTGGGCCAGGTACTCGGGGTAGTCGCACAGGCGTGAACGTTGTACGAGACCAACTGGATGGTCGCCGAGGAATGCGAGGAGGTCCTCCGAGGGCTCTTCGCCTCGGACGCCGGGACCGAAGTCGCGCGCCACCGCTTCCGCACTGGTCTCGTGGTTCCACCAACGCTCCACGTGGGGCTGCCGGAGCCACATCTGCAGCAGCGGAAAATCCTGCTCCTCAACCCGACGCCACGTGATCTCCGTGATCTCCATGAGACCCCTCCTCTTCCGCGGTTCCTCAAGGTCGTTGGCCTTGCGGGGGTGGAGGGAAGGCGCACTCCGGCCCTCTGCCCGGCTCGGGGTTATTTCAGCCCAGCAGGAGGTCGATGGCAACAGTCAGGCGTTTCAGGTAGAACTCCCGTGTTACGGCCTGATGCTTGAGGCCGATCGACGCGCTGATCAGTGTCTGTGCGACCGAGAGGGCCGCCTCCGGCCCTGATTCGATGGTGATCGCGTGTGTGATCAGTCCCTCGAAACGTCGCGGCGCGATGTCGACGATCTCCCCGAGGAGGTCGGGGTTGTCCTCGATCACCGCTGCGACATCGCGCGTCAACGGGCCGATGTAGCGGCCTGCCCAGTGGTCGAACGCTTCGACGAGGCGCTCCGGGAGCGGGCGGCCGGTGTCGGCCAGGACGTGCTCGGCCGCTGTGATGTCCCGCTCCAGGGCCTGGGTGACCGCGGCACGGAAGAGGGTCTCCTTCGAGGAAAAGAGGAAGTAGAGCCCGGGCCTGGAGATGTGTGCCGCTCGTGCCACCTCCTCCATCGAGGTCTTCCGGTAGCCGAATCGCGCGAAGGTGACCATGGCGGAGTCCAGAACCCTGGTACGACGGTCGCTTTCGTTGACTGTCGCCGACGAGTGGCCCGCCTCGGAAGTGCTCATGAGAGCGAGCATAGAAGCGCAAGCCGCACTATACAAATATCGATCAGTGCGTATAGTCGCCGCCATGACTCCCCGCCGCCTCATCTCCACGCCCTTCACCGCCGCCAGTACCGCGGAGGAGGTACTGGGGAACGCTGACCTGTCCGGCGTCCGCGCGATCGTAACGGGAGGTTCTTCCGGGATCGGGTTGGAGACCGCGCGTGTGCTGGCCGCTGCCGGGGCGGAGGTGACGCTCGCTGTCCGGAATACGACTGCGGGCGACGCCGCCGCTGAGGCGGTCGCGAAGTCGACCGGAGCGAACCGTCCCCGAGTCGTCCACCTCGACCTCGCCGACCTGATCTCCATCACCCGATTCGTCGACGCATGGCGCGGCCCGCTCCACCTTCTGATCAACAACGCGGGTGTGGTCACCGGCGGTCTCGAACGAACCATGCAGGGCTGGGAGTTGCAGTTCGCGACGAACCATCTGGGGCACTTCGCCCTGGCCACAGGTCTGCATGAGGCCCTGGCCCGGGGAGCGTGCGACCGCCGCGGAGCACGGATCGTCTCGGTCAGCTCGACGGCGCACATGCGTGCCGGCATCGACTTCGACGACCTCCACTTCGAGCGTCGCAGCTACGATCCGCAGATCGCCTACGCCCAGTCGAAGACGGCGAACTCCCTCTTCGCCGTCGAGGCGACCCGCCGCTGGGCCTCCGACGGCATCATCGCCAACGCGGTGAACCCCGGCGGCGTCGCGACAGGACTGCAACGCAACTTCACACCAGAACAGAAGGCGTCGCTCGATGCGGCCGAGGCCGCCGGGGTCTTCACATACAAAACGGTCGAGCAAGGAGCCGCCACCAGCATCGTCGCAGCCCTCGCCCCCGAGTTCGCGCACTCCGGGGGCCACTACTTGGACGACGCACAGGAGGCCTACACCGTCCCGAACGACGCCGACCTGGGGCAGCACCCGCACGGCGTCAAAGAATGGGCCCTCGATCCCGCCACCGCCCAGCGCCTCTGGACCGTCTCGACCGACCTGCTCCGAGCCACCTGACGATCGGCTCCTCCACCTCGCAACTGCGTCCCGAGGGCACGGGGACGCGCCCTTTCCCGCCCGAGCGTCCGGACCGGTTCACGTCCCAGGTATTCGGCGCGCGTGCCCCCATGGACCACAGACGGCCACCGCCTGTGGCGCCCCGGCCATCGCCGCACATCCGGCCCGGAGACGCGAAGTGGGCGCATGCGGATGCCGTGGTGCGGCAGTTGGTGCCGCACCACGGTCGAACATGTCCGTTTACGGGATCGTCCAGTGGTGGTCGTCGTTGTCGCTGCAGTAGTACAGCGTGAGCCGGGCGTTGTCGCCACCGGTGCGTACGCCGTCGACGTCGAGGCACAGGCCGCTGGCGAGGTTGACGAGCCAGAAGCTTCCGTCGGAACGGGGCACCTGACCGTAGATCTGGTTGTCGCCGGTCGTCTCGTTGCAGTAGTACTCACTGACCTTGGTACCGGCGCTCACGCTGCCGTAGTTCGGCACGTCGAGGCACAGGTTGTCCTTGACGTTGCGGAGACTGTAGAGGGGGTAGTCGTTGGCGCTCTGACCGAGGTAATCCCAGTAGAACAGCTGGTTGTCGCCGGATGTCCCGTTGCACGTGTACTCGTTGACGGGCCCGTTGACCGTCCCTGCGCCGTAGCCGGGAATGTCGATGCACTTGCCGGTGACGACGTTCTTGACGAGTTAGGGCCCGTAGGTAGTGGCGGCGGGAGTGACGTGCTGGGCTGCCCGGGGCAACGTGGTCGTCGTGGAGGGGGACGCGACGCGCAACGGGTTCGCGCCCGGGGCCGCCGGAGTCGCGGTGGCCGCTTGCGCCGGGGCAGCGGCGAACGCGAGCGCGGACAGGGCCGCACCGGCGCTGAGCATGCCGACGATCCGTCTGATGGGTTTCATGGACCATCCTTGTATGGGGTTGAGGATCTGGTGCTGGGCGGTGCGACGGTGAGGCCATCGCGGACTGTCCGCCTGCTCGTTATCGCGATCTGGGGCAGGCGGTGTGTCCATCTCCGGTCACCTGGCGCAGGACTGGAGCCGAGCGACTCTTGCAGTGAGAAGCCGCGGCGGTCATGGCCTGTTGTCCGGTGCAACCCTGACAACATCTGGCCTTGGTCTCGACGGCGCCGAGGAGGAGGGGTTCGGTTGGTCTTTCGCGGCCTGAACTTGCGGGAAGGAAGGCCGACTTCGTGATTCTGCTGCGATCCGGGCAGGTCAGTTCGGGGCAAGGTGCCGTGCGAGGGGGAGCACCGTGGCGTCGAGGAAGGTGGTCGACTCCGGGTGCTCATCGTGAACAGCGACTGTGCGGGCTTCCGGCGCATGCTTGCGGCTCGGTCTCCGTCGGAGCGCCACCCGTGCGCACGGCAGCCCCTACGACCGCCTGATCGCCCGGCTGAAGCTTGACGTAGCCGTCGAGTTGCGGAAGGCGGCCAATTACGGGAGACGGTCTCGCGGACGACGTTCTGGACGTCTCTCCGACCGCCCCCAGGGGCTGAGGGTCGTATAACCGATGATTCCCGCAGCGCAGAAGTTGCCGTTGTTACGGGTGATTGCCGTGAGCCTGTTGGTTGGGCAGTTCACCCTGCTGATCGTGCGCGACGAGGCCACTACATCCACGCCGGTGAAGACGCGCCCCGCGGGCACGGGTTAGCGAAGCGAACGCGTCGCGAAGAAGCTAGATCATTCACTCCCCCCTGGTCCTTCTTCTGGATCGGCCCCCGTGCCGTGAAGCTCCATGGCATGGCCGCCGAGTACCCTCGTGCACTGCGAGAAAGAGCTTTGCCAGAGCGTCCGTTCCGGACATCCCAACGGACCGCTCAACTGCGCGGCAGCACCCGGTACGGTCAATTCCCCTTGGCCGGACGGCCTTTGAACAGCGACCCGGACCCTTACGGTCGCGTCTTCGTCCCCCATTGCTCGCCTGTTGCCATACCTGTCCCACCCGAATCCGTCCGGAGTTAAAATTCCTCCTTTACCCTTCGGGGTGATGCACCGGGCAGAGCCAAGACCCGGCAAAGCTATGCTCCACCCGCTTCTTTCGTCCGAGATTGAGTCTGCAGACGCCGACCTACCCATGACAATGTTCTCGGTCAGATCCGGACGGATCCGGTTGCCCCGACGGGCAACGCGTCTCACAGGGGGAGCCGCAGCATGGAGCCATTAGGCCCGAGACCGGAAGAACCGGCACCGAGCGTGGGTGATTACATTCGCGACCTGCGGGCGCTCAAGGCAAGGGCGGGCCAGCCGTCCCTGCAGGAGTTGCAACGCCGGAGCGGTATCGCACGCAGCACGCTGTCGGACGCGCTCAGCCCTCGGCGCCGTGAGCTCCCGCGGCTGGAGGTCTGCCTCGCCCTGGTACGTGCGTGCGGTGTCAGGGCGCAGGAAGAGGCGCGGTGGCGGGAGCGGTGGCAGCAGATCGCCGAGGCCCGCGACGCGGGGCGCTCGATCCCAGGAGCCGGCGAAGCGGCCCCCGCTGTCCGGACGGGAGCGACACCACGGCAACTCCCCTACGCGGTGCGTCATTTCACCGGTCGGGCGCGCGAACTCAAGCGGCTGGACGAGCTGATGGCCGATCGGCGGGCGGGCTGCGGTGCGGTCGTCATCTCGGCGATCGCGGGCACCGCGGGAGTGGGCAAAACCACCTTGGCCCTGCACTTCGCGCACCAGGTGGCCGACCGCTTTCCCGACGGTCAGCTCTTCGCCAACCTGCGCGGCTTCGACCCCGCGGCAGACCCCGTCGACGCTGCCGACGTCGCGCGCGGCTTTCTGGACGCCCTCGGCGTCCCGGGCCACCGCATCCCCGCCGACCCCGAGGGACAACTCGCGGTCTACCGCAGCCGACTCGCCGGAACCCGCACTCTGATCGTGTTGGACAACGCCCGTGAGGTGGAGCAGGTACGCCCGCTCCTGCCGGGTTCGAACCGCTGCCTGGTGCTCGTGACCAGCAGGAACCGGCTCTCCGGCCTGATCGCCCTGGACGGCGCCGTCCCCCTGCCACTCGATGTGCTCTCCCACGAGGAGGCACACGAACTGCTTCTGCACCGGCTCGGCGCCGAGTCCGTGCTGAACCACCCCGAAGCCGCCTACGAGCTGATCGAGCTGTGCGCCCGGCTGCCGCTCGCCCTCAACGTCGCGGCCGCACGCGCGGCCGACCGTCCCGACGTCCCGTTGGACACATGGGCGGGCGAGTTGCGCGACACCCGCGCGCGCCTGGATCTCCTCGCGGCCGACGACGGCTACGCCGACGTGCGGGCCGTACTCTCCTGGTCGTACCGCGCCCTACCCCCGCAGAGCGCACGGCTGTTCCGACTGCTCGGCCTGCACCCCGGTCCGGACATCACTGCCGCCGCGGCTGCGAGCCTCGCCGGTCTGCCACGGGCGAGAACCAAGGTCCTGCTGGACGAACTCCACCGCGCGCATCTGGTCACCAGGCAGGGAGGCGCACGGTACACCTTCCATGATCTGCTGCGCGCCTACGCGATCGAGCTGGTCGAGGGGCACGACTGTGCCGAGCGGGCGGAGTCGACCCTGCGGATGTTCGACCACTACCTCCACTCCTCGTACCGCGCGGGTACTCTCGCCTACGCGGACGAGGCCTCCTGGCCTCCGCTCGATCTCGCGGAGCCGGCCGCCGGTGTCACCCCGGAAGATCTGTCCAGTCGGCAACAGGCTTTGGCGTGGTACGAGGACGAGCGAACCGTACTCGTTCACATGGCCGCCCGCGCCCTGCACGACGGATTCCCCGACCACGCCTGGCAGCTCGCGGGATCACAGGTCTCGTACCTGCTCAAGTCGGGGCTGTGGCAGCAGTGGCAGCAGGTCGGCGACATCGCTCTGGCCGCCGCCCAACAAACCGGGGATCCCGGTCGGCAGGCTCACGCCCACCGTTGGCTCGGCCAAGTCCACCGCTCCCAAGGACGACAGATCGAAGCCCACGCCCAACTGCGCCGCGCCTTCGAGCTCTTCGGCCAGGTCGGCGACCGCACCCGCCAGGGCAGGACTCAGATCGACATCGCCATCGCGTACGGCGAGCAACACGACCACGCCATGGCCATCGCCGAGGCCCGGTCGGCGCTGGAGCTGTTCGAGGCCGTCGACGACCCCACCGGACAAGCCACCGCGCTCAACAGCATCGGCTGGTACCTGGCTCTGCGCGGCGAACCAGCCGATGCACTCCCGTACTGTCGCAGGGCCCTGGAACTCGCCCGCGCCCACGGAAACCTGCCCGCCCAGTCGTCCACCCTGGACAGCATCGGCTTCATCCACCACCAACTGGGCGAGTACGAAAAGGCCCTTCCCGCCTACCAGGAGTCCCTCGACCTGCGGCAGTCGATCGGCGACTACTTCCTCCAGGCCGAGATCCACACCCACATCGGAGACACCCACTTCGCGCTCGGCGACAGTCAGGCCGCCCGCGCCTCCTGGACGGCAAGCCTCGCCATCCTCGACGACCTCCAGCACCGCGACGCCGAAGCGGTCCGCACACGCTTGGACAAGCACCCGTAAGGGCCCGATAGGGGTTGGTCATACCGACATGCCGGACCTCATCCGGTTCGAGCGCTTCAGGCTGGTGTCTGTGCTGTCTCGGGGCATTTCGACCTGGTGGCAAGGACACACATACTGACTTCGGCTCGTCAGGGTGATCTTTGCTGAAGTTCCTGATGAGGCTGGGGTGTTGGCGGTAGTCCGTGGTGTGTGAGATACGCGGATGG
>NZ_JBWKKJ010000038.1:0-25530 GCF_056431605.1 Streptomyces sp. NPDC045846
GCTCCGTGGACCGCCCCGTCTACGACACCCTGATGGCCGACCAACTCGACACCGCCATCGAACAGAACGGCAAAGGCGACCTCGCCACCCTCCTCGCAGGCAAGGACACCTGGACCGTCATCGGCTGAACCACCCACACCAGAAGAGGTGGGGAAGCCGCGGCAGCGCAGCGCCTCCGCACACGCGACACGAAGCCCATCTGCACGAGCGAGACCAGTGAGCCCCTCGGGAAGTGGGAAACATGGATCAGACCAGAACAGGCGAGTCGGGACTGCCCATCGAGCCGGTGTACGGTCCGTCGGCCCTGGAGGGCTGGGACCCTGCCGAGAAGCTGGGCGAACCGGGTGCGTATCCCTTCACGCGTGGTGTGTATCCGTCGATGTACACGGGTCGGCCGTGGACGATGCGGCAGTACGCGGGCTTCGGCACGGCCGTGGAGTCCAACGCCCGCTACAAGCAGTTGATCGCGAACGGCACGATGGGCCTGTCGGTCGCCTTCGACCTGCCCACCCAGATGGGCCACGACTCGGACGCGCCGATCGCCTCCGGCGAGGTCGGCAAGGTCGGCGTCGCCATTGATTCGATCGACGACATGCGGGTGCTCTTCCGCGGGATCCCGCTGGACAAGGTGTCGACGTCGATGACGATCAACGCCCCCGCCGCCCTGCTCCTCCTCCTGTATCAACTGGTGGCCGAGGAGCAGGGGGTTGCGGCGGATCAGTTGACGGGCACGATCCAGAACGATGTGCTGAAGGAGTACATCGCGCGGGGTACGTACATTTTCCCGCCGAAGCCGTCGTTGCGGCTGATCGCGGACATCTTCAAGTACTGCAAGGCCGAGATCCCGAAGTGGAACACGATCTCGATCTCCGGGTACCACATGGCCGAGGCGGGTGCCTCGCCCGCGCAGGAGATCGCCTTCACGCTGGCCGACGGCATCGAGTACGTACGCACCGCGGTCGCCGCGGGGATGGACGTGGACGACTTCGCGCCGCGCCTGTCCTTCTTCTTCGTCTCGCGCACCACGATCCTGGAAGAGGTCGCCAAGTTCCGTGCCGCGCGCCGCATTTGGGCCAAGGTGATGCGGGAGGAGTTCGGTGCGAAGAACCCCAAGTCGCTGATGCTGCGCTTCCACACCCAGACCGCGGGCGTGCAGCTCACCGCGCAGCAGCCCGAGGTCAACCTGGTCCGCGTCGCCGTGCAGGGCCTGGCGGCGGTGCTCGGCGGCACCCAGTCGCTGCACACCAACTCCTTCGACGAGGCGATCGCGCTGCCGACGGACAAGAGCGCCCGCCTGGCCCTGCGCACCCAGCAGGTCCTGGCGTACGAGACGGATGTGACCGCCACCGTCGACCCCTTCGCCGGGTCGTACGTCGTGGAGAGGATGACCGACGAGGTGGAGGCGGCTGCGGTCGAACTCATGGCGAAGGTCGAGGAGTTGGGCGGCGCGGTCAGCGCGATCGAGCACGGCTTCCAGAAGGGGGAGATCGAGCGCTCCGCCTACCGCATCGCCCAGGAGACCGACTCCGGCGAGCGCGTCGTGGTCGGGGTCAACCGCTTCCAGATCGAGACCGAGGACCCCTACGAACCGCTCCGCGTCGACCCGGCCATCGAAGCCCAGCAGGCCGAGCGTCTCGCGAAGCTGCGCGCCTGGCGGGAGCAGGCGCTCGTCGACGCCGCACTGGTCGACCTGAAGAAGGCGGCCGAGGGCGACGACAACGTCCTGTATCCGATGAGGGAAGCCCTGCGAGCCCGCGCCACCGTCGGGGAGGTGTGCAACGCGCTGCGCGAGGTGTGGGGCACGTACGTCCCGACGGACGCCTACTGACGGAGGATGTGCCATGACCACTGACCACAAGGGTTTCACCGCCCCCATCCGGGTCATCGTGGCCAAGCCCGGCCTCGACGGTCACGATCGTGGAGCCAAGGTGATCGCCCGGGCCCTGCGCGACGCGGGTGTCGAGGTCGTCTACACCGGACTGCACCAGACCCCGCGGCAGATCGTCGACACCGCACTCCAGGAGGACGCCGACGGCATCGGCCTGTCCGTCCTGTCCGGTGCTCACATGACGCTCTTCGCCGAGGTCATGGAGATGCTGAGGGAGCAGGAGGCCACGGACATCACGGTGTTCGGCGGAGGGATCATCCCCGAGGCCGACCTGGCCCCGCTGCGGGAGCTGGGAGTGGCGGCCCTGTTCACCCCGGGCACCCCGACCCGGCACATCACCGACTGGGTGCACGCGCACGTCGGCCGTCAGGCGATGGCGGCCGCGGTGACCGCGGGTCCGTGACCCGCGGCATGGCGGAGGGGGCGAGTACAGCCGTACCGGGGTGACGTGACCCGGTGCGCTGTACTCGCCCCCTCCGTACGTCGTGCCACATCACACCTGACACTGTGTCGGGAGACCTGGTCCGCCGACCGTGGGTCAGAGACCGCGGGCGGTGATGTCGCCGTGGGCGGTGGTGGCGTGGATGGTCAGGTCCGGAGTGCCGCCGGTGTTCTTGAGGCTGTTGCTGATGCGGCCGGAGGGCGTGCCGGCGTCGAGCGAGGCGGAGACGCCCGGGGCGGCGCCGACCGTCAGGTCGCCGACCTGGGTGCTCAGCCTGACGGTGCCGCCCAGGGCTTCGGTGATGGTGATGTCGCCCTGCTGGGTGCTGATCTCGGCGGACCCGCCCAGACGACCCACCGAGATGGAGCCCGACTGGAGGGTGAGGCGGGCGTTCGCGGTCTCGTCCAGCTCGGCCGTGCCCTGCGCGCCCTCGAAGGTCACGTCGCCGAGGCGTCCGGTGCTGCGGAACTCGGCGATCGCCGCCTTCGCCTCGACGCGGGATCCGGCGGGCAGCTGGACGGTCACGTCGAGGGAGCCGCTGTTGCCGAAGACCCGGTTCTTCTCCCGTGCGGTCTCGATCCGCAGGACCCCGTCGCGGAACTCGACCGTGGTCTGCTCCGCCGTCTTCACGTCCCGGCCCTTGGAGGGGTCCGAGGGCCGCACCTCGACCGCGCTGCCGGCCCCCTCCTCGGCGCTGAAGCGGATGCGTCCGGCGGGGATGTCCAGGACGGCCGAGATCGGGGCGGTGGTGTCGAACTTCTGCATCGTGCGCTCCTTCGAAGGTTGTTTCCGATGAGGGAAAAGCTACGTTGCATTCACGGATCGCGCAACACCTCTGTTGCGAAAAACCTGTGTCTATGCAGCTCAGGGCAGATAAGTTGTTGCAATGGATCTAAAGGGAACGCAACACTCTCGCACGGGATCATTGCAATGAATTGCTTGCGAACGCTATGCTTGCGGCGCTCGGGACGACATGGAGTGCGAAGGAGGCCGTGATGCCGGGAGGCAGACTCACCCAGCAGGAACGTCAGCAGATCGCGCTGGGTGTGGCCGACGGCCTCGCCTACGCGGAGATCGCCCGACGTCTCGGCCGCCCGACCTCGACGATCACGCGGGAGGTGATGCGCAACGGCGGCCCCACCGGCTACCGCGCCGAGCTCGCCCACCGCGCCACCGAACACCGCGCCCACCGCCGCAAGCAGCCCGCCCCCCGCGGACCGCAGGCACCCGCACAGGCCCACGGGCGCGATGCCGAGGAAGTGCGCGCGTACGAGGAGACGTTCACCACCGCCCTCATGCAGGCGGGCACGCCCAAGATGATGGCCCGGGTCCTCGCCTGCCTGTGCACCAGCGACTCGGGCAGCCTGACCGCGTCCGAACTCGTCCAGCGTCTCCAGGTCAGCCCGGCGTCCATCTCCAAGGCGATCGCGTTCCTGGAGAGCCAGGGCCTGGTGCGCCGGGAACGCGACGAGCGACGGCGCGAGCGCTACATCGTCGACGACGACGTCTGGTACCAGTCGATGATGGCCAGTGCCCGTGGCACCGCCCAACTCGTCGAGGTCGCGCGGCAGGGCGTCGGCGTCCTGGGTTCGGGCACCCCGGCCGCGGCCCGCCTGGAGAACGTCGCCCGCTTCCTCGACTTCGTCTCCGAAAGCCTCGCCCGCGCCGCGGACCAGGCCCGCGAGATCCTCCACACGAAGCCCGCGGCGACCCCGGACAGCACCGCCTGATCCACCATCGGCCCACGAGGGGCAGCCGCCTCGACTCCGCCCAGACCCCGTACGCGTACGGAAATGGGGGACGACCGCGGCTGCCCCTCACCCCTGTTCGCCCGGCCCCACGGTGAGTTGGGAGCCGTCCGCACCCGGCCGCTTCCCCTCGCGGCCGCCGCCCCGGTCGAGTCCCGCACGGTCCGACGGCGCAACTTCTCGGCCATCTTTGGCTGGTTGCGATGGCCGGTTGTGCCGCGTTCCCTGCCCTCCAGCCCCGCGGTTCTGTACGCCGACATCTGCGCTCGCACCCTCTTCGCGGCGGCCGCGCCCAACTGGGCGGGCGGGCCGATCCTCATCCGCGCCCTGATGGCGGACGCCACGCGCCCCGGTCGCCTGCCCTGCCACCCGACGGCCCCAACAGCCCTGCGTTCAACGGGAGTCCACAGACGCGCGCCCGTTCTTCACATTCGTGAGCCGATCGTTACGTCGCACAGCGGAAGGCTGGTTTCCGACTCAAGAAACCGCCTATGCGGTTTGTTATAGTCGAAGAGACCTGCTTGTCCTGCCGACCCCGACGGGAGTCCCTTCGCCGTGGCTACGTTCCTCTACAAACTGGGCCGCCTCGCCTTCCGACGGCGGGGGTTGATGACGCTCCTCTGGGTGCTGGTCTTCGCCGGAGTCGGCTTCGCCGCCTCCGCCGCCTCCGCCCCGCCGGCAGACACGTTCTCCATGCCCGGCACCGAATCCCAGAAGGCGTTCGACCTCCTCCAGCAGAAGTTCCCCGCCGCCGGCGCCGAGAGCGCCAGCGCCCGAGTCGTCATTCGCGCACCTCAGGGCCACAAGATCACCGACCCCGAGACCAAGACCAAGGTCGACGCCCTCGTCGCCGACCTCAAGAAGGCGCCGGGCGTCATCGGCGCCACCGACCCCTACCAGGCCAAGACCGTCAGCAAGGACGGCACCACGGCCTACGCCATCGCCACCTACCAGGACCAGGCGCCCAAGCTCGGCGACAAGGAGCACGACGGCCTCGACGCGGCCCTCGGCAAGGGGCGCGACAGCGGCCTCACCGTCGAAGCGGGCGGCGACGCCGTCAAGATCGACGCCACGGCCAGCGGCGGCGAGCAGATGGGCATCCTGATCTCCGCCCTCGTCCTGTTCCTCACCTTCGGCTCGATGATCGCCGCCGGTATGCCGCTGCTCACCGCGCTGTTCGGCGTCGCCATCGGCATGTCCGCGATCACCGCCCTCGGCTCCACTCTGGGCCTGTCCAGCACCACTTCGACCCTGGCGCTGATGATCGGCCTGGCCGTCGGCATCGACTACGCCCTCTTCATCATCTCCCGCTACCGCTCGGAGCTGGCCGAAGGCCGCGAGCGCAGCGAGGCCGCCGGACGCGCCGTCGGTACCGCCGGTTCCGCCGTCGTCTTCGCGGGCCTCACCGTGATCATCGCGCTCGCGGGCCTCGCCGTCGTCAACATCCCGATGCTGACGAAGATGGGCATGGCGGCCGCGGGCACGGTCGCGATCGCGGTGCTCGTCGCGCTCACCCTGGTCCCCGCCCTCCTGGGCTGGGCTCCCTTCCGTGTCCTGCGCCGCATCGACCGCATGCAGCGCAAGGGCAAGCAACTCTCGGACCGCCAGCAGCGCAAGGCCGCCAAGCTCGCCGCCCGCACCAAGCCCAACCTCGGCTCCCGCTGGGCGGGTTACGTCCTGCGCCACCCGGTGGCCGTGCTCCTGGTCGGCGTGGTGGGCCTCGGCGCCCTCGCGATTCCGGCGGCCAGCCTGCAACTCGGGCTGCCCGGTGAGGGGACGATGGCCAAGACCACAACTCAGCGCAAGGCCTACGACATGCTGTCGGAGTCCTTCGGCGACGGCTTCAACGGTCCCCTGATGGTCACCGTCTCCGGCAAGGACGCCAAGACCGCCGCCACCACGCTGGGTGCCGACCTCGCCAAGCAGGGGAACGTCGAATCGGTCTCCCCGGCGAGCCCCAACAAGGCCAACGACACCGCCATCCTCAACGTCGTACCGAAGACCGGCCCCACCGACTCCAAGACCGAGGACCTGGTCCACACGCTGCGCGGTCTCGCCGGAGGCGAGGAGTCCAAGACGGGTGCCACGGAGATCCTCGTGACCGGCCAGACGGCCATGTTCATCGACTTCTCCAAGACCCTCGACGACGCCCTGCTGCCGTACCTGGGTCTCGTGGTCGGCCTCGCCTTCCTCCTCCTGATGCTGGTCTTCCGCTCCGTGCTGGTCCCGCTGAAGGCGGCCCTCGGCTTCCTGCTCTCGGTCAGCGCGGCGCTCGGCGCGGTGGTCGCGATCTTCCAGTGGGGCTGGATGAAGGACGCGTTCAACGTCGAGCAGCCCGGCCCGATCATGAGCACCATGCCGATCTTCATGATCGGTGTCGTGTTCGGCCTGGCGATGGACTACGAGGTCTTCCTCGTCTCCCGGATGCGCGAGGCCTACGCCCACGGCGCGGGCCCCGACGAGGCGGTCGTCACCGGCTTCCGCTACGGCGGCCGGGTCGTCAGCGCCGCGGCCATCATCATGGCCAGCGTCTTCTCGGGCTTCATCCTGGATGACAACACCCTCGTCAAGATGATCGGCTTCGCCCTGGCGACCGCCGTCCTCTTCGACGCGTTCGTGGTGCGCATGGCCATCATCCCGGCCCTGTTCGCGCTGCTCGGCAAGTCGGCCTGGTGGCTGCCGCGCTGGCTCGGCGCCGTCCTGCCCAACGTCGACGTCGAGGGGGAGAAGCTGAACAAGTTCGTGGCCCCGGCCCCCGCGACGTCCACGGGACGACGCGAGCACGAGTACGTGGGCTGACACCCCCTCAGCCCGCTCACGCGGCCCGGCGGTCACCGACCGCCGGGCCGCTGCCGCATGTCGACGGCCGCCGGGCAGCCAGTCCCCTCCGCGAGGAGAGCCATAGCGTTCACTTGCATTCCATTGCAATGATCGCTCGCAGGATGTTGCGTTACGCGCAGGATGGTTGCAACGATTTTACCGCCTTGAGCTGCATGAATAGTGAATTTTAGCAACGCGGTCGTTGCGGGATAAATAAATGCAACGTAGCGTTTCTCCTGTCAGAAACGACGGGCAGAAGGAGTGCACCATGCAGAAGAACCTGAGCACCACGCAGAAGTACGACACTCCCGCCCCGATCTCCGTCGTTCTCGACATCCCCGCGGGCCGCATCCAGCTGATCGCCGCCGACCGCGCCGACACCGCCGTCGAGATCCTGCCCGCCAACGCCTCCCGGAGCCGCGACGTGAAGGCCGCGGAGCGGATCACGGTCGCGTACGGCGACGGTGTGCTGCGCATCGCCGCCGCGCCGCCCAAGAGCCGGATCCTCGGTCAGTCCGGGTCCGTCGAGGTGACCGTCCAACTGCCCGCGGGCTCCTGCGTCGAGGCGGCCGCGTCCCTCTCCGAGTTCCGGGGCGTGGGACGACTCGGCGACGTGACCTTCGAGGGCGCGCAGGCCACCGTCAAACTCGACGAGACCGCGAGCGCCCGCCTGACCCTCCAGGCCGGCGACATCTCGGTCGGCCGCCTGGGCGGCCCCGCCGAGATCAACACCCAGAAGGGCGACCTCCAGGTCGCCGAGGCCATGCGCGGCAGACTCACCCTGCGCACCGAGCACGGGGCGATCGCGGTAGGCGCCGCCCGCGGGGTCTCTGCCTCGCTCGACGCGGGCACCGGCTACGGCCGGATCCACAACACGCTCAAGAACACCGACGGCGACGTCGGCCTGCACATCCACGCGACGACCGGCTACGGCGACATCACCGCACGCAGCCTGTAAGAGGAGCGCCCCACAGGCCCGTCGACCACCCGTCTCGCTCAACTCCGTTGAATTACACGGCAGTTACCAACGGGAGTCGCCACATCCACCCGGAGTGGCAGAGGCTCACGGTGGCGCCGGGACCAGCCCGAGGTCCCCGAGCCGCACACCCCCGCCCAGCCGGATTCCCTTGGCGGGCCCCCGGACGGGCGCGCCCACTCCCGTCCCGCCCCAACCCGTGGGGCACGCCGCGCCGTTGGGCCCGGACGAGCCATCACCCGCGGTGCCGAGAAGTGGCATGTCGCCTGATCCGAGGGTGGCCTGAGTACTCGTACTCGCGGCCAGCGCGGCCGCGAGACCTTCTTGCAGATCCTTGACGAAATACCCCGGCACCTCCAGCGACGGGAAATGCCCTCCGCTGTCGGGCGACCTCCAGCGGACGATCTGCCGGTACCGTTCCTGCGCCCAGGGGCGTGGGCACTTCTCGATGTCACGGGGATACATGGTGATGGCCGACGGGACATCGACCCGGAGCTCGGGATCCAGCGAGTTGTGGCTCTCGTAGTAGATGCGGGCTGCCGACGCGCCGGTCCGGGTCAGCCAGTACAGGGTGACGTCGTCGAGAACGCGGTCCATGGAGAGCGTCTCGAACGGGCTGTCCTCGGTATCCGTCCACTCGGCGAACTTGTCGAGGATCCAGGCAAGAAGCCCGACCGGTGAGTCGACGAGCGAGTAGCCGATGGTCTGCGGCCGGGTCGCCTGCTGCTTCGCGTACGCCGCGCGGTGCTGCCAGAAATCGCGGGTGTCCTCGGTCCATTGGCGCTCGGTCGCCGTCAGCCTCTCCGTGGTCAACCCGGGCGGCGCCTCCGCGAACGTCGTGTGGATGCCGAGAACGTTCGCCGGGAACCTCCCCCCGAGAACCGTGGTGATATTGCCTCCCCAGTCGCCGCCGTGGGCGGCGAACCTGCTGTAGCCGAGCCTTCCCATCAGTTCGACCCAGGCCGCCGCGATCCTTTCGGTTCCCCACCCGGTGGTGGCGGGTTTGTCGCTGTACCCAAAGCCTGGGAGCGACGGGGCCACGACATGGAACGCCGGCGCGCCCGCGTCCGCGGGGTCCGCCAGTTCGTCCACCACGTCGATGAACTCGGCAATGCTGCCTGGCCAGCCGTGCGTCAGGACCAGAGGAGTGGCGTCCGCGCGTGGGGACCGGCGGTGCAGGAAATGGATTCCCAGGTCATCGATGGTCGTGCGGAACTGGCCGATCCGGTTGAGGCGCGCTTCGAAAGAGCGCCAGTCGTACTCGGTGCGCCAGTAGTTGACGACATCGACGAGGTCGGCGAGAGGAACCCCCTGGTCCCATCGCAGGGGGCCGGGCGCGGCGCGATGGACGGTCTCAGGCTCCGGTAACCGAACCGCGGTGAGTCGTGCGCGCAGATCGTCGAGTTCAGCATCAGTCGCACGGGCTTCAAAAGCGTGAACGTCGCTGGTTGGACGGGTCATGAGACCTCCTGGACCTCGTGGAACCGGCCGCGGGCTACTGTGAACCGGCTAAGACGGTTCTACCTCTCTCCTACGGCCACACGCAACCGGCTAAGGTGGTTCCATGCGCACTGAGTTCCCTGACTTCCGCCTCGGCAACGTGCTGGCGACGAGCTTCACGGGGACTCTGTCGGAGCGTCATGGTGACGCCGTGGAGCGCATCCCCACGCCCGGCCGACTCATCGACTGGCTGGCGGTGAGCGGCCTCGCCGTGGACTCCTGCACCCCCGCCCAGCTCGACCTCGCTCGGACACTGAGGGAGTCGATTCACGCCGCCGCGACAGCGGCCGCGAGCCGGGACGCTCTTCCTGCAGCCGCTGTCCAGGTCATCAACGACTGCAGCGCTCAAGGTCGGGCCGCGGCCGTCCTGACACCCGAGGGCAAGCGGCGATGGCGGCTCGGCTCGGCATCCTGCGTGGAGGACGCCCTCGGCGTGATCGCTGCCGATGCGATCAGCGTCATCGCAGGTGAACGAGACGGAAAACTGGCCCTGTGCGCGTCACCAACCTGCCGAGCCGCCTTCTTCGACACCAGCCAGAGCCGCACCCGCAAATGGTGCGACATGAACACGTGCGGGAACCGGCAGAAGAAGGCGCGCTTCCATGCCAACCAGCGCAGAAACCTCAGATCGGCGGAGTGACTCCCGGCACCCGGGCCCCCGGCCCGAGGTATCGACACATCCTGACGGTTGAGGTGACGCCGGGTCACTCGAACCCGCGGCCGGTGTCCGTCTCGGTGATCCGTTGAGCTAGCCTGCCCCTCTTGTCATGCGGGACCTGCTGGGGGGCGGCTGAGAAGTGAGACTTGGTAGAACGCTGGGCGCGGTGAGTGCGGGGGCGATCCTGATGGGGGCCACTGCCTGCGGAACAGCGGCGCGGACACACAAGGCTGACGCCGTGCCGTCCCCCGAGGCGGCGAACATCGTGGTTCACGACGCCGCGGTTTCCACGGCGGAACGTCGGCGAGTGGAGGCACATTGGACGGGCGGGGGCATCACCGCGATGGCGCGGGTGGACGAGTCCGCGGACTTCGCCCAGCCTGAGTGGGACAGAGGCGGCGCGATCTCCGGGAACGTGGGCCGCTTGTACGGTGCGAACGGGCGTGACGCGGCCTGCACGGCGACCGTGGTGGGCAACCACACCGTGGTGACTGCTGGGCACTGCGTGCGCACGTCAGTGGATGGTGGGTCTTCGCAGTCGGCGACCTGGGATCAGGACCTCTACTTCGTACCCGGCTATCGGGACGGACAGAGCCCGCACGGAGGGTTCACCGTGCGCACGGTGCACATGGCCGCCGAGTGGCAGACACCCGGGAGCGATGTCGCGATGCTGGAGATGAATCCGGCTTCGGACGGGCGGAGTGTTTCCGCGGTCGTCGGAGCCCAGAGGATCGCCTTCGACAGACCGCCGGGAAGCCGGGTCGACTTCTTCGGCTACCCCTACACATCGCGAGTCCTTCACTGCGACGGCACTGGCAGCATCGATCTTCGAGCTCCCCAACTGTTGCGGATCCCCTGTGACATGGGGGTCGGCTCAAGTGGCGGCCCCTACATCACCGATCTCGATTCCACGGGCACGGGCACCGTGATCGCCGTGAACGTCAGTGGCGACCGTACAAACGGTTACGGCACACCCTTCGGTCAACTCGCCCACCGGCTGTACACACAGTCCGAGCAGCACTGAGGCCTGCAACGTCCATGTCCTGTCCGTGGGGGGACGTACAAGTCCAGGCACCCGTGCCGCCCCGGCGCCATGAGGCGCCGCCCCGACCAGGCCCCTGGCCGTCGGCTCTCCGATCGGTCAGGCACACGGAGCACCTCCTGCCGGCGAGCCGGGCCATGATCCCGCAGCGGCCCTGTTCCCGCCCCATGACATTTGTCCTGCGGCACTCAGGACGCTTCACTCTGCCGACCACCCCCTCCCCGGCGGGAGTATCAGTGATGTCGGCAAGGGCCGGCGGGGTCGCTGGGAAACAGGGTGAGGGGAACGTCATGAGTGCCACGGTCGCGCTGGAGATGCCGGTTCAGATCGACACCAAGGCCGAGGCCACTGCGGGGGCCGTGGTGCAGGGGCTGCCCACCTGGTACTTCCCGCTGGTGGGCCTCTTCGCCGGGATCTTCGACATCGCCCGCGCCTACCCGGTCCTGTACGCGCTGGTCCCGGTCGTCGCCATCGTCCAGATCGTGCTCGCCTTCACCGTCCTCAAAGCCCGCATCCGCGCGATGAAGGCGCTCTGGAAGAACAAGCGCACCCGCTTCCTCGCGCTCGGCCTGGTCGCCTTCCGCTTCGTCGTCCGCTACGGACTCGGCATCGCGGGCCTCGCCCTCGGCGCGGCCACCGGACGCCTCACCCTCGGCATCGTCATGGCCGTCATCGGCACCGCCATGGCCTGGGGCGACCAGTGGCTCATCCTCCGCACCCTCCGCCACGCCCAGGCCATGCAGACCAAGACCGCCTGACGGGCCGCCGATTGACCGGCACCTACCGCCCAACCCGCGAACCGAGACAGGGCCCCGCCGCACACCGCGGCCCGGGGCCCTTCGCCTGTTGCCGACCCGTACGGGCGGGAGAGAACATCCTTCTGCCGCGCGCTCCGAACTCTCGGCTCGCTGTGCTCCGCCGCTGTACGGCGCTCCATCATCCGGGCCGCGCGATACGGTGCGCGCCGTGTGCATGTCCGGCTGCTTCGTCTGAATCGCTCTTGGTCTAGCGGCTTTCTTGCAGGCGCTCGGCCTCGTTTCCGTCATCCGCCGACTGCGCGGATCCGAAATTTTTCGGGGCGTTTCAAGGCGTGCCTTGACGTTCTGGATGTCGTCGGCCCCCCTGCTGCTCTTCGGCGGTCTGCTGCTGAGCCTCGTCCTGGCGGAGTCCTGAAGGCTCGGTCGTATCGACCGACCGTCTTTGCTCCACGAGGGGCAGCCTGCTGTCTGCGCGGCTGCCGCCTCAGCCGAAGATGAGCCTGCGGAAGGCGTTGCGGATCTCCGCCAGGGGCTGCCGATCGCGGGTATAGAAGAGCTTGTTGGTCAGAAGCACCGCCCACCGTCGCTGGCGCGGCGAGATCCACATGCCGGTTCCGGTGAAGCCGTAGTGGACCCAGACGTCGTCGACGCGGGCAGTTCCGGGCGCCGGGTGCCAGAACAGTCCGCGTGCGGGCTCCAGTTCGCCGGTCTGGAGGGTCAACGACTCCGCCGTCCAGGCGGGCCCGAATCCGGCCCGCCCCGGGGTGTCGAGGGTGTCCAGCATGTAGCGAAGGAAGGCGCCGAGGTCGTCGAGGACGCTGAAGGTGCCGGCGATGCCGCACACCCCGCCCAGGAGCCGGGCTGAGAAGTCGTGGGCGATGCCCTTGAGGTGGATGCCGTTGTCCTGGTCGAGTTCGGTCGGTGCGCACCGTGCTGTGATTTCGGCAGGAAGCGGGCCGAAGCGGGTGGAGGCCATGTCCAGCGGTTGCCAGGTCCGTTCCGCTGCGAGCTGGTCGAGGCGCTGGCCGGCGAGGTGCTCGGCGAGGTAGCCAAGGATGAGGGCGGCTCGGTCGGTGTATTCGACGGCTTCGCCGGGTGAGCGGTGCAGGGCCTCGTGGAGGACTCCGTCACGGATGTCTTGTGGGTCCGTGCCGTACAGGTTCTTGAGTTGGGCTCGCAACGGGACGCCGGCGGTGTGGGTCAGCAGGTGGCGGGCGGTCACCGCTCCGAGCGGGTGGCCTTTGACCTCCGGCCAGAAGGTGCCGAGCGGGGCGTCGAGATCGAGCTTGCCGTCCTCCCACAGGGCGCCGATCGAGGACCATACGGCGAGGATCTTGGTGAGGCTGGCGGCGTCGAAGACGGTGTCGAGCCGCATCGGCTGGTCGGGCTGGTTGGGGTCCAGCAGGCCGACGGCTCCGGTCGCGGTCGGGCCAGTGGTGCCGCCACCGGCCCAGACGGCACCAGGGTAGACCTTGGCGCGGACTACCCTGCCGGAACTGCACCACTTCAGCCGTCAACTGGGAGCCCCCGCGTGAGCGATCAGCCCGACCAGCAGACCAAGAAGCCCTTCCTCTACGTCGTCGTGTGCGCCTCCGGGATCGCTGGCGACGTCGGCAAGCTCATCACCGCTGCCCAGGAGGCCAACTGGGACGTGGGTGTAGTCGCCACCCCTCAGGGCCTCGGCTTCATTGATGCCGAGGCAGTTGAGGCGCAGACCGGTTACCCGATCCGCTCGGCCTGGCGTTCACCCGGCGATCCGCGCCCGTTGCCACCGGCGGATGCGATCGCGGTCGCTCCGGCCACCTTCAACACGATCAACAAATGGGCCGCGGGGATCTCCGACACCTTGGCGCTGGGCATCCTGTGCGAGGCGTACGGCTTCGGTATCCCGACGGCTGTGCTGCCATACCTGAATTCGGCACAGGCCGCCCACCCCGCGTACAGCCAGAGTCTGGAGCGGCTGCGCGAGATGGGCGTCCTCATCGGCTCGTACGAGCCCCACAAACCGAAGGCCGGCGGCGGGGCCGACCGCTTCCGCTGGGATGAGGCGCTGGAACTGCTCACCCCGGTGGTCGCTGGCCAGGACTGATCGGCGGCGTGGAATTGGGGAGGACCCAGTTCGTCGGTGGGGAGCCGACCGACCCGTATGTCATGGGCTATCGCGAACTGAACGTCTTGACCGGGATCGCCAATTGTTCAACGATCCGGGCGGGCTCCTCCGGGGCGTGCTGCGCCCTCAATTCGCGAAGGCGCACAGAGGTGCGATCCGGTGATGTGGCGGTCTGGCCGCCTGAGACCCAGACCAAGATCTTCTCCCAGATTTCTCCCAAACGATCACCGGAGACGCAGCAAAGGGCCAGACCCTCATAGAGGATCAGGCCCTTGACCTGGGATTGCAGCTGCCGGGGTGGCGCGGTTTGACCCACGGCTCTTCGGCCAGAACGAAGAGGCCCGGATCCACCAGGGATCCGGGCCTCTTCCATGCAGTAGCGGGGACAGGATTTGAACCTGCGACCTCTGGGTTATGAGCCCAGCGAGCTACCGAGCTGCTCCACCCCGCGTCGGTGAACACCACCTTACGGCATCGAACGGGCACGCCGTCCAGCGTCCCCAGTGACGACCGGTGGGCCGAACACGCGCGAAGGCCCTGGGGCCCGCCGTCACCGGCGGGGGCCAGGGCCATCAGACGCATGCCGAGTCGCGGTGCCGCGCCCGGTGTCAGGCGGCCAGCGAGTGGCGCTCGGACACGTCCGTCGCGAGCATCAGGTTGACCACCGCGACGACGCTCTCCAGCAACGCCTGGGTGCCGAGGACCAGTTGCTCGTCCGGGGTGTGCTCCAGGTTGGAGTGGCTGTAGCCGCCCGTGCTCGGCACGAAGATCATGGCCGTCGGGACCTTCGTGCTCATGACGCTGGCGTCGTGCCCGGCGTAGCTCAGCATCCGCTCGAAGCGCTCGGAGTTGCGGACACACACCTGCTCCACCGCGTCGACGAGCCGCGTGTCGAACTCCGCGACCGGCTTCGCCGACGTCGTACGCAGCCCGGCCGTGCACTTCTCCTCACCGGCGATCCGCTGCAACTCCTCGCTCAGCAGCGCCTCGATCCCGTCCAGGGCCTTCTCGGAGCCCGCACGTACCTCCACCTGCACGGTAGCCCGGCCCGGTACGACGTTCGGCGCGTTGGGCTCCAGGGCGATGGAGCCCACGTTGCCGATCGAGGTCGCATCGACGTTCTGGCACACGTCCCGCACCAGCGCTCCGAAGCGCGTCGCCACCCGCCCCGCGTCGGCGCGCAGCTCGAACGGCGTGGTGCCCGCGTGGTTCTCCTGGCCGTCGACCTCGACCAGGTAGCGACGCACCCCGACGATGCCGGTGACGGCGCTCAGGTCCAGTTCGGCGCGCTCCATGCGGGGGCCCTGCTCGACGTGGAGTTCGAGGTAGCCCATCAGCTCCCGTACGTGGGGGTTGTTGCTGAGGGCCGTCGAGCCGACCAGGCCGCCGTTCGACTGGAGGGTGACCCCCTCCTCGTCGTAGAACGCGACCGTCTCCAGGTAGTCGGCGGCCGGGTGGTTCGCCTCGTGCAGGGTGCGCAGGACCTCCATGGCCGCGATCACTCCGTACGCCCCGTCGAGGTGGCCGCCGCCCGGGACGGTGTCGGCGTGGGAGCCGATGAGCAGCCAGGGCCCGTCGCTGTCGGCCCGGCGGCTGAACACGTTGCCGATCTCGTCCCGCCAGGTGTGGAGCCCGGCGACGCGCATCGTCTTGTCGATCCAGTCGCGCCCCGCCAGATCGGCGGCGGAGCCGGCCACCCGGTACAGGCTTCCGTTGGGGTCGGCGCCGATCTGACCGAGGTGGGTGAGGTCGGACAGCAGACGCTCGGCGTTGATGGTCGGGAAAGACATGGGTATTCCTGATCCTTGTTCGTTGAGCGGAGGTGAAGTGGGGGGACGCCGGTGGGCGTTCCAGGGGAGGCGCGCCGTCGTGCGCGCCGTGCCGAGGGATGGCCGGTGGTCAGGCCGTCGTGGAGCGCGGGACCGGCCGGGTCTTGGCGGGCTCGGCGTCGGGTGCGCTCGACGCGGTTCGCTTGGCGGTGGCGCCCGAGCCGAGCGCGATGCCCACGATGATGAGGCCCATGCAGGCGATCTGGATGGGCGTCGTCGGCTCGCCCAGGGCGAAGAAGGAGACGACGGCCACGAACACGGGCTGCAGGTAGTAGATGAATCCGGCGCGGGTGGCGCCGATCAGGTCGATGGCCTTGTTCCAGGTGAAATACGCGACGGCCGACGAGCACACCCCGATGTAGAGGAGGGCTCCGACGGTTCCGCCGCTCGGCGTGAAGCCGCCCTGGGTGCTGAGGCTCACCGCGTAGACCGGCGCCAGCATCAGCGTGCCGAGGACGAACGTGGTGAAGAGGAACGCGAGCCCGGTCAGCCCCTGCGGCTTGCGGCGCACCATCGCGCTGTACCCGGCGAACGTCGCCGTGGCCAGCAGCATCAGCAGGTCGCCGGTGGAGAACTGCATGCCGAGGAGGACCGAGAGCGAGCCCTTGCTGACGAGCGCGATCACTCCGAGGAGCGCGATGACCAGACCGGCCGCGCGCCGCCGGGTGACGCGCTCACCGCCGGTGAGCACGCCGAACCCGACGATCATCGCGGGCGACGTGGCGGCGATGAGGGCCAGGTTGGTGGCCGAAGTGCTGCGGCCCGCCTGGTAGATGAGGGTGTTGAACAGGGTCACGCCGAGCAGGGCCGCGAGCGTGAGGAAGCCCAGGTGCTTGCGGATCAGGGCCCGCTGCCGCCAGGTCTGCGCGGCGGCCAGCGGCGCGACCGCCAGCATCGCGATCGTCCACCGCCAGAACGCGGTCTGGACCGGCGGGACCGTCTCGTGCAGGGCACGTGCGATGACGAAGTTGCCCGACCAGATCAGCGTGGCCGCCGTGGCCAGGATCGGCCCCAGCCACAGCGCGAGCGAGCGCTTCGCGGACCGCGCCGGGGCGGTGGACGGCGTACCTGCGGAATCCGTCTCGGGGGCTTTCGTATCGAGGGCCACGGTGGTTCTCGTTCCTTGTCGGCGGGGCAGAAGGGCGGTCGGCGGCGCGTGTTCCCCGGACGGGGCGGTGCGGGGCCGCCACGACGCAGACACCGTCGGAGGCGGCCGATCCGCCCCGTCGTCCGGAGCGCTTTCGACGACTGAAGACTCCTGCGCGCCGCTCCCGATCCGGTACCGCCTCGCTCCCGCCCCGCCACCACCGGACGTCCGGGCGGCGGGAGCCGGGCGGGAACGGGCGCCCGGCTCACCTGCCAAGACGGCTCTTACCGCCTCGGGGGCAACCCCCTATGATCGCGGGCGAGCCTCTGACCAGGACTTTGTCAGGGGGGAACGGGGGCACGATGACGACGTACGACAGCGGGGAACCGCGCTTCAACGTCCTTGGTCCGCTGGAGGGCTGGGCGGACGGGAAGCGGCTGCGGCTCGGCGGAGCGATCCACGAACGCGTCCTGGCCGGACTTCTTCTGGAGGCGGGCCGCACGGTTCCCGTGACCCGCCTCGTCGAGGCCGCCTGGAACGACGACCCGCCCGCGACCGCCACCCACCAGGTGCGCAAGGCCGTCGCCGAGCTGCGCCGGCGCATACCGGGCGGCGGCGACGTCGTCGTCACCGACGGACCCGGATACCGCGCCGTCCTCGGCGAGGGGCAGCTGGACCTCGCGGAGTTCAGCGCCGCGGTACGCCGGGCCGCCCGCGCCACCGAGGGAGGACAGCCCGCCGAGGCCGCCGAAGCACTGCGCCGCGCCCTCGACCTGTGGCGCGGCCCCGCCCTGTCGGGCACGGGCAGCGACCTCCTCGAATCCGTCGCGACCACCCTGGAAGAACGCCGCGTCGCCGCCGCCGAACAGCTCGCCGAGCTGCGCCTGGCGGCGGGCGAGACCGGCGAACTCGTGGCCGACCTGCGCGACCTCGTCGCGCGCTACCCCCTGCGCGAGACTCTGCGGGGCCACCTCATGCTCGCCCTGTACCGCGGCGGGCGGCAGGCCGAGGCCCTGGAGGAGTACGGCAAGGTCCGCGACCTCCTCGTCGAGGAACTCGGCATCGATCCCAGCTCCCGGCTCAGCGGCCTGTACGAGGCGATCCTGCGCGAGGCGCCCGAACTGCGGCCACCGCAGCGGCGCCCCACCCCCGCACCCGGACAGGCGCAGGCGCCCGCCGAACCCGCCGGGACCGCGGAGCCAAGGGAGCGCCCGGAACAGCCCGATACGACGGCGCCACCCCCGGGGCAGCCCGAGTCGCCCAAGGCGCCGTGCACCCTGCCGTACGGCCTCGCGGACTTCACCGGCCGCGAACGGGAACTCGCCGCGCTCCTCACCGCCATGACCGGCCCCGGCGAACCGGGCCGCACCGGCGGCATCGTGGCGATCGACGGCATGGGCGGCAGCGGCAAGACCTCCCTCGCCGTGCACGCGGCCCACCAGGTCGCCGCCGACTTCCCCGACGGCCAACTCCACATCGACCTGCGCGGCTTCACCCCCGGCGAGACCCCGGTGACACCCGCCGCGGCACTCGACGCGCTGCTCCGCGCGCTCGGAACCCCCGGCGACCACATCCCGGACGACCTCGCGGGCCGCACCGCACGCTGGCGCTCCGCCCTCGCGGGCCGGCGCGTGCTGCTCCTGCTCGACAACGCCGTCGACGCCGCCCAGGTCCTGCCGCTGCTGCCCGCCGCACCGGGCTGCCTGGTGCTGGTCACCAGCCGCGAACGCCTCGTCGACCTCGACGGCGCCGCGTGGATCTCGGTGGGCCCCATGTCGCCCGAGGACGGCACCCTGCTCCTGGAGGAAGTACTCGGCCGGGCCCGCGTCGCCGCCGAGCCGCAGGCCGCCGAGGACCTCGTGCAGCTGTGCGGCAGGCTGCCGCTCGCGCTGCGCATCGTCGCCGCCCGCCTGCGCAACAGGCCGCGCTGGACGGTGAGTTACCTCGCCGACCGGCTGCGCGACGAGACCCACCGCCTGGAGGAGCTCAGCGCGGGCGAACGCAGCGTCGCCGCCACCCTCCAACTCTCCTACCAGGCCATGGAGGAGGAGCACCGTACGGCCTTCCGGGTCCTTGGACTGCACCCCGGCGCGGACATCGACGCGTACGCCGCGGCCGCCCTCCTCGCCACCGACCCGCGCGGCGCCGAGTCGATCCTCGAACGGCTCCTGGACGTCCACCTGCTGCAACAGCCGGACATCGGCCTGTACCGCTTCCACGACCTCGTACGGACCTTCGCGCAGGACCAGAGCCGGCCCGCCACCCAGCAGGACGACGCGGCAGCCGTACGCCGCCTGCTCGACTACTACCTGACCGCGACCGAGGCGGCCTGCACCTGCCTGTTCCCCGGCCGCAACCAGCGCCCCACCCAACTACCGTCCTACGAAGGGGAGTTGCCCCGCTTCACCGATATGGAGCAAACCCGGCGCTGGTTCGACCACGAGCACACCAGCCTCGTCGCGTCCGTGTCCCTCGCCGACCGGCACGGCCTCGACCGGCACACCGTCAGCCTCACCCGCAACATCGTGTTCCGGCTCAACGCGCTCGGCCGCTTCCAGGAGTACAAGGACCTCAGCCGCATCGCCGCCACCGCGGCCCGCCGCACCGAGGACCTGGCCGTCCTCGGCGTCACCCTGTCCAACCTCAGCGTGGCCTGCTGGAAACTCGGCCACCTCGAAGAGGGCATCCAGGCCGCCACCGAAGGCCGGGACATCGCGGCCCGGCTCGGCGACCAACTGACCGAGGCACACGGCGAGTCCACGATCGGGCTCCTCCTCACCGTCCTCGGCCGGCACGCCGAAGCCCTGCCCCGCCTGGAGCGCGCCCGCTCCCTGGAGCAGACCCTGGGAGTGCCGCGCGCGGAGGCCGAGACCCTCACCAACCTCAGCACCCTCTACGCCCAGTGGGGCAGATACGACGAAGCGGCCGACATGGCCCGGGCCGCCCTCGCCGTCCACGAGCGCCTCGACTACCGCGACAGCCACGTCATGGCCCTCACCGACCTGGCGTTCGCCCAGGTCGGCCTCGGCGCCCACGCGGAGGCCCGCGACTGCCTGCGCCGGGCCCGCGAACGCTGCCACCCGTCGAGCCCGCCGGGCGACGTCGCCCTCGCCCTCGCGCTGTCCGCCGAGGTGGAGGACCGCTTCGGCGGCGCCGACGCGGCGCAGTACGCCGACGAGGCCCTGCGGCTGGCCCGCGCGAGCGGCACCCCCACCCGGCAGGCCAAGGTCGAGAACCTCGTCGGACGCTTCCATGCACGACGCGGCGAACACGAGCGGGCGGCGCCGCTGCACCGCCACGCGCTCGAACTCGCCGCCGCCATCCACTACCGAGCCGAGGAGGCAGGCGCCCTGTACGGCCTGGCCCGAGCCGCCGAAGCGACGGACGACCCGGCCGCGGCGGCCCGCTACCGGGCGGCCGCCGACGAACTGAGCACCTTCATGGAGCGCCCCGCCGCACCGCTCACCTGCTGAGAGAGAGCGACTGCGCGACGACGGTGGGGCCCATGCTGTCGGCCAGCACCGAGGTCGGCCCCTTGCTGTCCGCGAGCGCCGGTTCGCCGGCACCCTGCGAGACCGCACCGGCGACGCCGAGCCCCAGAGCGAGAACGGCCGCCGCGAAGACGCCGACGAACTTGGTGAGGGAGCTGCGCATGGTGTCGTCCTTGAGGTGAGAAGTGCTGCTGTCCGCTGTGACACCACAGATGCTGCTGCACCCCCTTCCCGAACCGATCCCGCCCCGTTCCCCAGCCGTTCCCCTGCTGGGGCGGGGGAGGGGAAACGGACGCGGGAGGGCCGTCGCGGCGGGGCCGAGGAGGCGACGGCGAGTGCTGACGGAGCGCTGGGGTGGGGGCGATGGCGCCGCTTGTGCCGACGGTGATGCTGCCGGGCCATGGACCGTGCGCAGGCCCAACCGGCGGCCCCGGGCTCGTGGGCGACGCCCACCCGCGCCTGAGAGACTGGCAGCCGACGGCAAGCCCCCTCCGCCCCGCATGCACCACCCTCACGTGGACAAGAGCCACGGCCCGCCCGGGGGCCTCCCCGCCAGCACGCCCAGCACGTCCACGACGACATCCCGTCCGGCGCCGTACGTCGCCGCCGACGGGACCGAGCCCCCGGCCACCTCCACCTCCACCTCCACCTCCACGATACGGGGCCCCGCCGGGGTCAGTACCACCCGTGTCCGTACGAAACCGAACTCCAGCCCCACGAGGTCGAGCAGCGCGCGCACGACGGTCCGTGCCGCCACCACGTCGGCGTCCGACATGCGCTCGGTCGCAGGGGCGTCAGTGGGTGCACCAACTGTGGCCTTGTGCGCGGCAGTTACGTCCATCACCTCGTGCATCCCCCCGTGGCTGAAGGTCTCCACCACCGCCTCGGGTCCGGCAAGGTGCTCCTCCACGACGCACGGCGTGCGGGGGGACCGTCGCGCCCACGCGTCGAGCTGGGGCCTGCTCCGGATGACCTCGCCGCGGTCCCGTCCCGTCCCGGTCTTGATGACGAAGGGGTACGGGAACCCTTCGGCCCAGGACAGTGCGGCGGCCACCGACGGGACCCGTACGGTCCGCACCACGGACACCCCGCCCTGGTTGAGGACGCGCCGCAGGACGGCCGGGTCGGCGAGCCCCTCAAGGGCCCGGCCCTGCCCCGGGTACAGCTCCAGCAGCGCCAGTCCGACGGCCAGCCGGGGCCCGGGGAGGTCGCCGAAGTACAGGATGTGCGTGATGCCGAAAGCGCGAGCGGTCTCGACGAGCAGGGTGCGCAGAGCGCCGACGTCATCGACGTTCGCCGCCAACTGCCGCTCAGGGAACGCGGTTTGAGGGGGCTCGCCCTGCCGGCCGTCCCACACGAGCCACGCGTCGAGCCCCAGGGCCGCGACCGCTTCCAGTACCCGCGTCTCCGGCAGCACGAGCAGCACCCGCCGCACGTTCCCGCTCATCGCGCTCTCCTCCCAGCACAAGACATGCGAGGAAGGTGCCGCCAGCTCTTCCCGTCGGCGTCCCACTTGGATCCCGTACCGACGCGGGGCACGCCCAACGGCAGCGCGCCCGGTGGTACGCGGCCCGGCCCCGGCCTTCGGCCGCGGCGAGTTGTCCGCGAAATCTCCGGGAATTGTCCGTGATCCGTAACGGAGGCATCCCCCGGCCGTGATCCGTCATCCAATCAAGTGGTTGCGATGCGACCGGGATCGGCGAAGGACTGCGGGAAAGAGGCGGACATGGCGCGGCACGACGGCAGGCGGGGCTGGTACGGCAAGGTGATCGGGGCGGCGATCGGCGTCACCATGCTCGCCACGGGCGCCTCGGTGTGGACCGCGCAGGCCGGCTCCGCGGACTCGTCACCCAAGGCGGCCGCGTCGGCCACGCCGGGCGACGTCAAGCCGGTCGAGTCGACCATCGCGCACTCCTCGGACGCCGGACCGCGCGGCATCAACATCACCATCGACGACGGCCCCGACCCGGTGTGGACCCCCAAAGTGCTTGACCTGCTGCGGGAGTACGGGGTGAAGGCCACGTTCTGCATGGTGGGGACGCAGGCCCAGGCCCACCCCGACCTCGTGAAGAAGGTGGTCGCGGCCGGGCACCGGCTCTGCGACCACTCGGTGTCGCACAACACCAGCATGGACAAGAAGCCCGAGGCCTACCAGTCGCAGCAGATACTCGACGCCGAAAGCATGATCACCAAGGCGTCCGGGGGAGTGCGGCCGATGTACTACCGGGCGCCCGGCGGGGCCTTCACCCCCTACAGCCGCGAACTCGCCGCCTCCCGGGGCATGCGCCCGCTGGGGTGGAACGTGGACAGCAAGGACTTCGAGCGACCGGGAACGGACGCCATCGTCGCCACGGTCGAGCGCGAGCTGCACAACGGCCCGACGGTCCTCTTCCACGACGCGGGCGGCGACCGAACCCAGACGGTGGCGGCCCTGCGCCGCCTGCTGCCCCAACTGAAGCAGCAGGGCTACTCCTTCGGCTTCCCGCTGCACTGAGCGCGCGTACGGCCGGAGCGATCCCGGGCTCGCGGATCGGCCCTGTGCGGGATCGGTGGATGCCCGGGCAGCACAAAACACGAAGCACGAAGCACGCAGCACAGGGCCGGACCGGTCGCGGTCCGGCCCTTTCGCTGTCTTCCGTCAGCCGTGGGCAAAGCCGCGGAAGGCGCCGGAGTGGTCAGCGTCGTCGGCGAATTCCGCGAAGTCCATGTTCCCGAGGCTGAGGTTGGCCGAGATGTCGGGGAACCACCGAGGCGGAACCCTGAGGGTTCGCCCGGGCTCGTCCGCGAGGTCCACGGCCAGCAGCGGATGCTCAGGGGCCGTCATCGTGATGGAGTCCGCTATGAACAGGTAGATGATCCGGTCGTCTTCGGCAGCGGCGGCCTCTTCGTCCAGCAGGGCCTGGACACTCACGCGGTCGAAGCGGCGATCGCTGACGAAGGTGGCGTGGGCGTACGCGTCAGCCGCGTCGAGCGCGGTACGGACCGCATCCCAGGCCACCTCGTCACTGAAGTCAGTACGCAGGACCAGCGAACGCAGATCGTCAGGCTGAGGCAGAGGCATGAACCTGAGCCTCTCACCCGGCACTGACATCGCCCCTCGCCCGGGCGGCGCTGCCCCACGGCATCGGTATCCCCGGGGCCTGGACGGGCGATTCGGCTCCGCCGCGGGGCACGAGTTCGGCTGTCCCGGAGGCACGAGCTTGGCTGTCCCCCGGCACTGACGTGGACGGTCAGAGCACGGCGAGGCGGTCCACCAGCAGTTCCACCCGCTGCTCGGCGTACTCCACCGGAAGCCGTCCCGTCCGGGTCAGCGTCGCGATCCCGTGCAGGGACGCCCAGAACACCTCGGTGAACAGCCCCGGCTCGACGCCGTCTCCGGCGACCTCGGCGAGACACTCCAGCAGGGCGGCGAAGGCATCCTTGAGAGGTTCGGGGGTGTCCTCCTGCGCGTATGCCAGGCCGCCGTCGAGCTGGAACAGGGCGTCGTAGACGGCCGGGTTGTGCTCGGCGAAGTCGAGGTAACCGCGGGCGAGGGCGGCGACCCGGGCACGCTTTCCGTCCGCGGCGGCGGTCGCGGCCCGCAGCTCGGTGGCCAGCTCGGCGGCACCCTGGAGGGCGACGGCGCCGATGATCTCGCGCTTGCCGCGGAAGTGACTGTAGAGGACGGGCTGGCTGTACTCGATGCGCTCGGCGAGCCGACGCGTGGTGACCGCGTCCCAGCCCTGCTGCTCGGCGAGTTCGCGGGCCGTCGCCACGATGAGCCGTTCGCGGGCCGCCCGCTCCCGCTCCTTGCGTTCCTTTACCGACATAACTCGATCCTAGCACCGCTAGACATGAGAGCGGCAGCAGTACTAGCGTTACTTCAACAGCTAGCAGCGCTAGAAATCTGGAGAGGTCGTCATGCTCAACACACTTGAGGTCGTCACCACAGTGGTCGTCGGCCTGATGGTGGGGGTGGAGTTCTCCGTCGCCTTCGTCATGAACCCGATCCTCAACGCCCTTCCCGACGACGCCAGTCAGATGGCCCACAGCCACGGTGGCCGGATGCTCGGCGCCCTCATGCCGTTCTGGTACATCGGCTCGGTGGTCCTGTGCGCGCTCTGGTCGGTGGCCGGTTGGCACCAGGAGGGCACCGGCCTGGTCGTCGCCGGCGCCGCCCTGCTGATCGTCAGCGTGATCATGTCGGTGCTGGTGCTCGTCCCGATCAACAACCAGGGCAAGACATGGACCCCCGAGAACCGGCCCGAGGACTGGAAGGAGCAGATGGGCCGCTGGAACCGCTGGCACTACGGCCGCGTGGCGGTCATCATCGCCGCCTTCACCCTGCTCGTAGCCGCCCTCGCCTGACCTCAAAGGCCCCTGGGGGCAGGCTGGTTGGCCCGGCCCGCGTATGTCGCTGACTTCCGCCCCAGCCGGGTGAGCGCGACACGACTACGGATCTCAGATTGCGCGGGTCGGCCCGCGCCGGCGGCGTACCACCTCACTCCGGGGGCGACGGGTGCGGCCATCGCAGAGCACCCGGCAACGCAGCCGCTGCTCAGTTCCCGCAGCCGCGACCCCACACAGAGCCGTACTCCTCGATCAGCCGTGCCTGTACGGCCAGACCTCTCCTCTCCACCACAGAGCAAGCCCAACGAAGTTCACCACGTCGTCGAAGGCTCACAAGGAGAAGACCCATGTCGCTGAAGAAGATCAACACCGTCCTGGCCGCCGTCTTCATCCTCTTCATTCTCTGGTTCGGTACGGAGTTCATCCTGAGCCCGCAGACGACGGCGCCGGGCTTCGGCCTGCCGAGCTGGCCGTCCGGCGACGGCGGCGGATTCCTGGTCGTCAAGGGAATCCGCGACGTCGTCATGGCCCTGGTCCTGGGCGTCCTGCTGGTGACGGGTCAGCGCCGGGCGCTGGGCTGGGCGCTGCTGGTGGAGGCCCTTGCCGCGTACGGTGACATGACCACCGTGCTGGGCCACCACGGCTCCCTCGCCACCGCGCTCGGCGTCCACGGTCTGACGGCGACGCTGATGGTGGTCACCGGCCTGCTGATCATGCGCGAGACCCGCAGGGTCGCGGTCGTCGCGGCAGCCGCTGTCTAATGGGAGCTACGGAGTCGGGGAATGCTTGATTCCGTAGCCGCCAGCAGGTGAGCACTATCGCTGCCGGAACCAGTCGAGTTCTGCTGTCAGA
>NZ_JBWKKJ010000039.1:0-25498 GCF_056431605.1 Streptomyces sp. NPDC045846
GTCCGCCCCTGGCGGTCCACCCTGGCCCCGAGCACACTGACAGCGACGGCCATCGCGCCCTCCCCGGTCTTCATCTACCTGGAGGATCCCGCGACAGCCGTTCCATGTCCCGCAAAGCGCCCAACAAGCCGTCCACAACCACGCCCGCGGGGATAAAAGCGAAGCTAAGTGGCAGCGCCACTACCGCGTACTCGCCGAGCTCGTCGACACCGAGGCCGGCGGCGTTCTGCCCGACATCGCTTTCGGCGTGCGGTTCGACGGCGCCGACATCGGACGACGGCTCCAACAACAGAAACAGCAGAGCACCTGGGCGCAGCTTCTTCCCGGGCAGCAGGAACCGCTGACGCCGTCCCCGAGTGGGCTCTTACGTCACCTTCGCCAGAACAGGTGATGCCTCACGCCGCTCGGGCTGGGCACGACTTCCAGGTGGAACCGGTCGAGCAGCTCGTGGGGGGACTCCCACAATCGTAGTCCGGTCCCGAGTTTTACCGGTGAGACGGCCACGTGCATGGTGTCGACGAAGTCGGCGTCGAGGAACTGGCGGATGGTGGTGACCCCGCCGCCGAGTCGGACGTCCTTGCCCTGTGCCGCCTCCCTGGCCAGGCCGAGGACGGTGGCCGGGTCGCCGTCGACGAAGTGGAACGTGGTGTCGGAAAGCGTGAACGATGGACGCTTGTGGTGGGTCATGACGAACACCGGTGTGCGGAAAGGGGGTTCCTGCCCCCACCAGCCCCGCCAGTCATGGTCCTGCCAGGGGCCACGCTGCGGCCCGAACTTGTTGCGGCCCATGATCTCCGCACCGATGTTGCGGGCGAAGTCTCGCGTGAGGTAGTCGTCCAGGCCCCGGCTTCCCCCGGGGCCGGTGCGCATGGGCCAGCTCGCTGTGGCTCCGGCCCAGGCGAACAGCCGCTCGGGATGGTCGTGGCCGAAGGGATGCTCGAGGCTCTGGTGCTCACCGGCACCGATCCCGTCACTCGAGACGTTGAAGTTCATGACTCTCAGCAGTTGCTCCACGTGTTTCCTCGTCGGGTTGTCGCGTCATCGCGGTGAGCCGCCGGACATCATTGCGTCGAACGGGACGCGACCGGATCGACAGCGGCCCACAACCTTTTTCAACCCGCTCAGGGAGCAGTCCCGCTGCTCGGCGACTCATCCTGGCTTTGAGAGGGCGATAGCTGCATCTTTACGGTAGTTTGATGCGAGCACCCGATAGCCGTTGAGCGACAGACCTGCGGTTTTCACTCGATCCTGTCGAGCACAGGCCCATCGAGCCCGGACTGCTGCGACCGCACGGCCGATATGCCCGACACAGCCGGGCTCGGTGACGCCATAACAGGCCCGTCTATTGGACACTCCCCTGCTGTCAGCGGCCAAGTTCCTTTTCCCGAGTACGGCCAGTTACCGGTCCCCACTGACAGCCAGTTGAAGTGGCACACGGGGAAGTTCTGTCACAGACCGTGACGTCAGCTGCGGGGGCTCAGTTGCTGGTTCGGGGCTGTCGCTTCCTGTCGGTACGAGCTTCCCGTGCCCACGCGCCCGGCATGCCGCCGCGGCGGAGGTCCGGGGCGGTCGCGTCGACGAACTTACGAATCCTTCGTGAACGCGCTGGCATGGTCGGCGGCCCACTGGCGAAACGTTCGCGGCGCAGTCCCGAGGATGTCGCGCACCGCCGTGGTGACGTAGGCGGGCTGCCCGACCGCCGCGCCCCACGCGGCGAGCAGCATGTCGATGACCGAGTTGGGTGCCGTGCCCTGCGACAGGTTGCGGAACTCGTCCGGTGTCATTTCCTCGAATGCGATCCTGCGCCCCAGGGTGTCGCCGATGATGCCCACCTGCGCGGACTGGGTCAGCGATTCGGGTCCTGTCAGGACGTAGTCCCCTGTGTATCCGTCCTGATGGAGCGTCTGTGCTGCGACGGCGGCGACGTCGCGGTCGTCGACGGGTGCCGTCTGGGCGGCGCCGTACGGCCAACGGACGACTTCGTTCGCGCGGATCGCGGGCGCCCACCAGGCCAGTGAGTTCGATGCGAGCATCCCCGGCCGGATGATCGTGGACTCGAGTCCGGTGGCCGCGATGAGTCGCTCGATGCCGGCGTGCAGGTCCGCCATGGGATTGGGCTGCTGGAAGAAGGGGTGTGGTGTCTGGTGCGGGGAGGAGAGGAAGACGACCCGCCGCACCTGGACTGCCAGGTGCGCCACGACTTGGGCGGCGGTCTGGGGCGGAGCGGTCCAGACGAGGAGGACCGCGCCGGCGCCTTTCAATGCCGGGTCGAGCGAGTCGGGCGCGGTGAGGTCGCCGGTGAAGATCTCAACGTTCGCCGGCAGTGTCGCAGCTGCCTCCGGACGACGGGCGAGGGCGCGGACCGGCACGCCCGCGTCGAGGAGTTGGTCGATGACGGCGCGGCCGATCCGGCCCGTCGCCCCGGTCACGAGCACGGGGGGACTGTCTGTCTGACTCATGCCGCCCATGAAAACGTTACTCGGTTAAAAAAGCAACCTGGTAACGATTGTTGTTGCGGTGGTCGGATGAGCGAGCCGACCGGTCTGCGGGCCCGCAAGAAAGAGCGGTCACGCGAAGCCATTGCCCACGCGGCCGTATCGCTCTGGAGCACGGCTTCGACCGCGTCTCAGGCAATGAGATCGCCGCGGCCGCCGAGATCTCCAAGCCGACCCTTTTCCGGTACTTCCCGACCAAGGAAGACCTGCTACTGCACCGGTGCGCGGACCATCAGGGCGAGGCGGCCCGCGTCGTACGTGGCCGCGAGTCCGGCATCGACCCGGCGGCAGCGCTGCGCCGACACTTCCAGGCCGCCCTCGACCGCTACGACCCCGTCACCGGCCTCAACGACCACCCACAGGTGGTGGCCTTCCATCGGCTGGTGTTCTCCACATCGAGCCTGGCGGGACGACTCACGCGGTGCCAGCTTGAGGACGAAGAGGCCTTGGCGGACGCCCTCGGCGAAGGCATCCAAGCACACGTGCAAGCCGCTCAGGTGCTCGCGATACAGCGGGTGCTTGCCCGGGCCAACTGGCAGAAGATCGCTGACGGCCGAACCGCCAGCGACGTCCACCCTGAGGCCGTAGCCGACGCCGACGAGGCAGTCAGCCAACTGCGGTGACAGGCGGAGCAAGCCCTGGTTTCCCTCCGATTTTGACCCCGATCCAGTGGTCACGGAAGGTGACAGAGCTGCGGCCAGGTGGCCGCCGGTGGGTGTGAACTGGCCACCGACACTCGGCAAAGACCCCGACCGGGCCGCCTAGCGCGCGACACAGCTGAGTGAGATCGACCCGGACTGGAGCTGGCCCTGCCCCTTGGACTGGCAGCGGCACTACCGCATCCTGGCGGACCCGGTCGACGCCGACGGCCACCTGCCCGAAATCGCACCCGGCGTCCTCATGGACGGCGACGACATCGGCACATGGTTCCAAACAACAGGAACAGCCGAGCACCTGGGCACAACTCTCGCCCGACCAGCAGGAACGGCTGACCGCGCTGGGCGTGGAGCCAGACCGGACACCGCCTCCGACCCCGACGGCGGCCGGGCGCACGGCGAAGGGCTCGAGCAAAGGGCAGCAGGCGTTCCAGCGGGACCTCGCCGCGCTCGCACAGCGGGTCGAGCGGGAAGGCGCGACCCGGCCGGTACCGCGGAAGGCGGTAAAGGTCCTGCCCGACGGGACCCAGACCAGGCTCGGCATCTGGTACAGCAACACCAGAACGAGGCCCGCCAAGCTCAGTCCGGAGCAACTCGCTGCCCTCGCCACACTCGTCCTCGAATGGGCCTGAGTAGGGCCGGGGACTGGCGCGGTAACGGGACCGCGAGTTGGCGGCGTGGGGCGCGGCCCGGGCGGGTCGTCTCGCGGCTTCGTGAGGAGAGGCCGCGAGACGTCGGTGAACGGCCGCTTGTGGCCGGCCGGTCGGGGGTCAGGCGGAGGTTGTCCACCGCTGCTCGGCGCCGCCGCAGCAGGTCCACTGGACGACCGGGGCGCCCGGCGTCGTGCTCGAGGCGCCGACCGCGGCGCACAGGCCGCTCGCCCGGTTCCGTATCTGGGCGAAGCCCGTGTCCGGGTTCCCGTCGAAGTACCAGGTCTGCTCCGCCCCCTTGTCGCAGCCGTACTGGATCAGCTGGACGCCGGCATTCGGTGAACTCGCCGGATCGGCCAGGCACTTGCCGCTGTTCTTGTTCACGACCTCATAGCCGCCGCCGGAATTCGGCATGGGATAGAGGCCCCAGTACTGCTCGGCGCCGCCGTAACAGGACCACTGGATGATCCCCGCCCCGCCCGCCGTGCTCCCCGCGCCGACCGACAGGCAGTGCTGGCTGTTGTAGTTCCAGAGCTCCACGATCTCCCCGTCCCTGAGCGACGGGGACGCGACCGCGGCCGGTGCCGACGCCGAAGCCGGCGCCACCCCCGCCGCGAACGCGATCGCCGCGGCGAGCCCCATGGCCCCCGCACTGAGCTTCCTTCGGATACGTGCCGCTGCGCTCATACGTATTCCCTCCATGCCGAGACAGTCGAAACGTGCTGTTGACCGGGCACCGGCGCCGACGGCGCCGGACGGCACCTCGGGTGCGCGCAAACCACGAGGCCTGTGCGTCAGCTGGCCCGAGCGGCAACCTGCCCCACGGTTGCCCGACGGCTCGTCAGACACATCGGGCGGGTGAAGGGCGGTCCCGTCTGCGCCTGAGACAGCACAGACAGGAGCCCGCGCCTGTCCCGTGGTCAGTGTCTTTGCCGTCCGGCAGGACGCGGAGCCGCCCGAAGGCCGAAAGCCCCCGACCGCAAGGCATCGTTGTTCGGCGGCCGTCAGCAGGGGACGAGCGTCCCCACGTAGTACCAGTTCAGCGAGCCGGCGGCGGAGATCGGCGGCAGGCTTTGGTCGAGGTAGTCGCCGCGCTTGCCGTAGAACTTCACAGCGTGGTCTGCGTACTGGCGGTTCACATACGATCCGTGGCGGCCGCCGGGCCCCCGCCCCCGCCCCTAGGCTCGTCGCTTCGGCGCGTGGATCGCCAGGGCCGCGGATGTCACTATTGCGGCTGCGCCAGCCACCCAGAGAAGCGGCAGCCAGAGCTGGATCGATGCGATGGTCAGGTGCAGCCGGAAGACGGCCAGCATGATCAGCGCCAGTGGCAAGGTGGTGCCCAGGACGCTGACGCGGGCGTACCCGAACCAGATCAGCAGCGGGAGCTGGATTGCGATATTGACGGCGAACAGCGCCCAGGACAGCGTCAGCATCGTCACCAGGGTGCGACCGCTCAACGGCTCGCCCTCGGCCCGCGCGAGGAGTACAGACAGTGCCGTGCCTGCGGTGACGGTGGTGAGAAAGCCGGCCAGGGCCCAGGCGTAGTGGCCGAGCAGGACCGTGCGACGTGGCACGGGCAGGACGGCGTACAGCGTCTCCAAGCCAGCCTTGTCGGCGACCGCAAACGGGTGTACGGCGACCAGCGGGGCGAGCAGCAGTGCAAGCGCCGGTACGAGACCGACGGGGTTGCGGGTGAGCACCAGGACCATCACGCCGAACACCATGAGGCCCTGGGCCCGGTACGGTGCGACGGTACGCAGGTGGAGCACTGTCATGCGGGCGACGGCGCTCACGCGACCACCCCGCCTCGGCCGATCGCCCGTGCTGCCGGCTTCGTTGAGGGCGATCCGATGTGGATGGCGATCTCCTCAAGGGTGGGTGCCTCGACGAGGACGCCCCCGCCGAGGAGGTCGGCTTCCTCGGTGCGTACGAGAGCTTCCACTCCCGTCGACGTCCGCCTGGCGCCGATCAGTTCGACGCCGACGAGGTCGCCCAGATCGTCCGGCCCGCCCCGCACGACCCGGTAGGCCTCCAGGATCTCGTCCTTGGAGCCGGTCCGGACAACTCGGCCGCCATGGATGAGCGTCAGGTAGTCGCCGACGCGGTCGAGGTCGGAGGTGATGTGCGTGGAGAACAGCACGCTGTGCCCCTCGTCGAGCAGGAAGTCCCCGATGATGCCGACGAGTTCGTCTCGGGCGACGGGGTCCAGGCCGCTGGTCGGCTCGTCGAATACAAGCAGCCGCGCCTGGTGCGAGAAGGCGATGGCGATCACGAGCTTCATCGCCATGCCGCGGGACAGGTCCTTGACCTTCGCCCGCAGATCGAGGCCGAACTTGTCGAGCAACTGCCGGTAGCGGTAGCTGTCCCAGCGGTCGTAGAAGGGGCGTAGCGTCCGTTCGACCTCGGCCAGCCGCCAGTCGCCCACGAGGTAGGTGCGGTCGAGCACCACCCCGACATCCTGGCGTAGCGTGACCGGGCCGGGTACTCGGTGGCCGAGCAGCTCGATCTCGCCGGTGTCGATCCCGCGCATTCCCAGCAGGCTGCGGATCGTCGTCGTCTTGCCGGCGCCGTTCGCGCCGATGAGGCCCATGACATAGCCGGTGGGCAGTTCGAAGCTGACATCGCGCAGGGCGAAGCCGTTGCTCACGGTGGCGCCCACGCCCCGCAGGGCGAAGGCGAGATCGTTGTGCATTGCAGGATCCCCCCCCCTGTTCTCATGCGTGTTCGTGCTCGGCCTGCATCAGCCCGTCCAGGATCTGGATGAGATCCTCGCGGTCGAGGCCAGCCCGCCCGGCGGCGTCCAGCGCGGTCTGCAGGCCTGCTTCGACCTGACGCAGCAGTTGCTCGCGCACGAGCGCCGAGTCGAGCGGCAGGACGTAGGCACCCTTGCCAGGGACCGTGGCGATGAACCCCTCGGCGGCCAGCTCGGCGTACGCGCGAGTGGTGGTGATGATGCTGATCCGCAGATCTCGAGCCAGGACGCGGACGGAGGGCAAGGCACTGCCCTCGGTGAGTTCGCCCGTCAGGATGGCCATGCCGACCTGCTCCTTGATCTGCTGATAGAGCGGCATACCAGAACTGTTCGACAACACCACCCGCACGACGGCCCTCCTTTGCTCCCTAACTGTATATGCACACTATAGACAGCCGGTACGGTAGTTACACAAGTACCTGCCAGGTTGCGCGGTGGCCGACTCATGCTCAGGGATAGTGATCTCTCAAGGAAGTTGCACCCCGTGAGCGAGCTCGCGCACACCTCAACCGTGATCGACTACACCACACAGCGGGAGGCCATCGAGTCACCCATCGCCCTGGCCTCGCGGCCGTAAGGGTGGACGTTCCGCGCCGAGACAGCGCCAGGACGGACGCCAGCAGCACGTTCCGGGCCGGCCCGGCGCCGAGACGGCGACAGCCAAGCTCGGACGTTTCGCCCGGACCGGGCCACCTCCGCCGGGGCATGGCCGGTCGGCTCGTCACGTGCGGGTGGGGCGTCAGGGGCGCAGCAGGGTTTTGATCATTCCGCCCTGTTTGGCCTGGAAGGCCGTGTAGGCCTGGGGGGCTTCTTCCAGCGGCAGGTGGTGGGTGGCGAAGGTGTCCACGCCGAGCGGGTCCTCGTCCGTGAGGAGTGGCAGGAGGTCCGGCACCCAGCGCCACACGTTGGCCTGTCCCATCCGGAACTGGAGCTGCTTGTCGAACATGCGCAACAGGGGCAGGGGGTCCATGGCCCCGCCGTAGACACCGGACAGCGAGACGGTGCCGCCACGGCGTACGAGGTCAATGGCCGCGTACAGCGCCGCGAGCCGGTCCACGGCCGCCTTCTCCATGAAGGGCCGGGCCAGCGCGTCGGGCAGCAGTGCCGTCGTCCACTGGGCGGCCTTGACCACCGTGTTGCCGTGCGCCTCCATGCCCACCGCGTCGATCACCGCGTCGGTGCCGCGTCCGTCGGTCAGCTCGCGCACCGCCTCGCCGAGGTCCTTCTCGTGACGGCGCAGGTCCAGGCAGGTCACGCCATGGGCCGAGGCACGTTCAAGGCGTTCGTCCACCAGGTCGACGCCGATGACCTGTGCCGCGCCCCGGTGCTGGGCAATGCGGGTGGACATGTCGCCGATCGGGCCGAGCCCGAGCACGGTGACCGAGCCGCCCGGCGGGATCGCCGCGTACTCGACGGCCTGCCATGCCGTCGGCAGCACGTCGGAGAGATAGACGAAGCGGTCGTCGGCGGGCCCTTCGGGCACCTTGATCGGCAGCTTGTTGCCGAACGGCACCCGCAGGTACTCGGCCTGCCCGCCCGGCACCTGCCCGTACAGCTTCGTATAGCCGAACAGGGAAGCACCGGAGCCGTACGCGTGGACCTGCGTGGTCTCGCACTGCGAATGGAGGCCCTGGGCGCACATGAAACAGGTTCCGCACGAGACGTTGAACGGGATGACGACCCGGTCCCCCGGGGAGAGGGCGTGCACATCGGGACCCACCTCCTCGACGACGCCCATGGCTTCGTGCCCGAGGATGTCACCCGGATCGAGGAACGGCCCCAGGACCTCGTACAGGTGCAGGTCGGAGCCGCAGATCCCGGTGGAGGTGACGCGCACGATCACGTCGTCGGGCTGTTCGATCAGGGGATCGGGCACCGTCTCGACCCGAACGTCTCGCCGACCCTGCCAGGTCAGAGCACGCATGCTGTCCGCCTCCTCAGCCGCCATGCCGCCACTTGGATCCGCAGCCGCACACCAGCCGTGCGCGCCGCACCGTCGCTGTCGGCTTGGGCCGCGCCCTGTGAGGACGCGCGAGCGCCCGGGATGGCCCTCAGCGCCTGGTGCGCCTCGGTGCCACCGATGCCGTCGCGTATGCCGAAGTGCCCCTGTTCGGCCGATTCATTCGGGTTCCGCGAGGATTGCCTCACCGCCGGGCCCGGGTCCGGTCCGCTCGCTCCCTCCGGGCGGCTCGGCGTTGGAGATCGACACATTCCGTCAGCGTCCGGCACCCGGAATAGCATCACCGCTGTACCTTTCTCGTCTGCGTTGTCTGCCAATTCGGGGGTAGTCGCATCGGGTGGTGTGCGGTGTAACGGGGGACCAGGGCGGGCCTATGGACCAGGCGGCGGGTGATGACCAGCAAGGGCTGGTCAGCGCGCCCATATCGGTGTCCGCGGCGTTCGAGGAGACCGAGGAGATCGCCACGGCCCGCGACCTGGCCCACTCGTTCCTGACCGAGGTCCAAAGCATCCACGGCCTTCCCAGTCGTGCGATGGGCATGGCCCAGCTCGTGGTCAGCGAGCTGGTGACCAACGCCCGCAAGTACGCGCCGGGCCCGTGCTTGCTGACCCTGGAGATCGAGGGCGGAGCGGTGCAGATCAGCGTGTGGGACAGCAGCACGACGCTGCCGGCGGTCTTGGGTGCCGACCCTGACCGGATCGGGCAGCACGGGCTGGAGATCGTGATGGCGGTCTGCCAGAGCTTCTCTGTCCAGCGACAACCCGTGGGCAAGAAGATCACAGGAGCCGTCGTACTGGCTGACGATCCCAGAGGGGACGTAGCCGGGCGCCAGCTGCTCTGAAAGACCCTGGGCAGCCCTTGGTTTTCAGGCGTGACCGTACGGAAGCAGGGCAGGCGGCCACCTGCGCCACGTGCGCCATCCGACCTGATCGCGCAGGCCCAACGAGCCGGACGGTCGCGACCCAGAGCCTGTAGTGAAGGCCGTGACGGCCGCGACGACCAACGTGCTGGTGATGTGGGTCCCTTCGGATGGATTTACCTCTCCGGCCAGCGATCAACGCGGAGCCTTTCGGGACAGCATGCGAACGGCGGTGCAGGCGGCGACAGCGGGTCTCCTGGACGAACTACGCTTCACCCTGCCGGTCAATCCGGAAAACGGCGACCGACTGGCCCTGGCCGATGAACAGGTCATGCCCGCCCTGTGACGTGCGCCGTTGGCGCCGTGGACGTTTCAACTCTCAATTGGAACGGCCCACGCCTGTGCCCTGGCCTTCACAGCGGGTGGCTGGCGAACGGGGTGCGGTCTGTGCAACGCTGCCAAGACAGCCAGCCTGGTCTGGTGGGAGGCCCCGCGCCGGCCCGAGGTCAGTCGATGACCAGGGCGAGGTACGGGTTGTCTTGCTTGACTGTGCGCGGCCCCACGTCGCGCGCTTGATGCCCCCCTCGGGGGTGTGATGGGCTCGACCTCGGATGCGAGGGCGAACCATGAAGAATCTCACCGTCAGCACGCAGCACTACCCTGACCGAACTGTGATCACCGCGGCCGGGGAGATAGACCTCACCTCGTGCCCCGCACTCGAGCAGGCCGCTCTCATCATCCCGCTCAACGGTGGAACCCTGCACCTGGACCTGTCCGATGTGACGTTCATGGACTCCACCGGACTCAACTACCTCCTACGACTGCGCAAACGCATGCTCGCCGAGAACGGCACCCTTCTGGTGACCAGCCTCCAGCCACAGCCTGCCTCCGTACTGCACCTGACAGGGACCCACGACCTCCTGGTCACTGAAGCCGCCGACGAGGCGGCCTGAAAAGGGAGCAGAGCTCGTCGGGTGCATGCCGCGAGCCTCTTCGTCAGGGCATCGGCCCGGCCGCTTCGGCTGCGCAGGCCGTTCCGACAGCGCCGGCAGACCAGCGCTCGGCCGCCATCGGGCTGTGCCGACCAGCCGCTGCAGCACGGGCGGTGGCATCTTGTGTGCAGTGGTCGAGCAGGGCGGCGCATCATCCAGCCTCCGGCGCAAGGCCGAGGTTGCGCCAGCGGGTCACGAGGCAACCCCTGATCAGTGTCCATCCAGGGCGCTGAGTCAGGAGCAGCCAGGGTGCGTTCAGCACCGCCGCCGGTGACATACGCCGGGCCGTCGGCGTGGCTAGGCGTCGCCGTCCGGGTTCGGCAGGCCGAAGTCGAGGGTGTCAGCGGCTTCACGCCGGGTCTGTTCCGCAAGGCGGGCCGCGTCGGCGACGACGTCACCGCGTTCGGATATCAGCCGGTCGTAGATCGGCGCGGCAGCAAGGTCGGTGGCATTCACGCGGGGTGTCCGTTTCTTCAGGGTGAGGGCCGGGGCACCGGCCAGGCGGGCAGCTGCCGTCGAGGACCGAGTCGTCCAGAGCGCGGGCACCGGGCAACTGGTGACGTGCGGCGATCAAAGCGGCGTCGATGTCGCGGGTGCCGGTGGACACACACAGCGTGTAGGCGACGTCCTCCATGCGCTGACGCGCCCGCCCACTGTCCGCCTCCTGCGCATGCAGTGCGGCGAGCGCTTCGTACTGCTCGACCAGATCCCGCAGGACCGCGGGGTGAGCCATCAGCATGACGAGAGCTCCCTTCCGCAACCACACGCAACCGGGCTAAGACCATGCTGTCCGCTACCCAATTTTCCGCCCCGCACTCCCCGCCCGCCACACGTACACGAAGCCGGTCCATGAACCGCCCCGCGAGGCGGTCCTGCTCCAGGCTCGCGGCACGCCGCCCGGCCCCGGCTTTCCCTCTCCGCTCGCCCGGGCCCGGGCGGCCACGGTCCCGCACCCGGCGGCGACGGGCACCACCGGACAGCGACCCGATGACCCCGGCCACAGGCCGTCGTTGGACCCCCGGTCAGAGAAGAAACGAAGTGCACCACGGGGCCCAGAACTGGTCAGATCCCGGGACCCCCCTTGCGAGCTCGCCCGTGGAAGCTTGCAATCTCCGTAACAGTCGTGTGGCACCCGTTCATGCAGAGGGTCACCTCGCGGGCGGGAAGTGGCAGGATCACGGACACCGGCCAGGGGGTACCGGCCCGGGCGCACAAGCCGGATCAGATCGGGGTGCAGGAAATGGATGACCAGTACGGGCCCATCGTCCTCGCCTACACGCGGGCCGAGCCTCTGGCGGACGGCTCGTACATCCCCATACTGCCCGCAGCGGTCACCGCCGCCGGAATCCACCTGCCGCTGACCATCACCACCGGGGCCTGGCGGGAGTTCGTAGCAGGCAACGACACCCACAACGCGGCGCAGCGGCTGGGCAGAGTCCTGTCCACCGTCGCACGCGCCATCCACGCCGCACCCCCCAACGAGGCATGCATCGTCGTGCCCGCCACCCACCTCCCGGCCGGACAAGCCCCGGCGGGAGCCGACCGGCTGTTGGCCTGCACCGAAGACGCGGCAGGCGAAACCATCATGACCCTCATGCTCCCCCACGAAATATGACCCCCCACCCCTCACAGACAGCGGGCCCCCGGGAACCGGGCGATGGAACTACGGAACCGCCTGGGATGCCGTCGACTTTCGTTCCGGCCCCGCCGCGGAGCCGACGGCGAGGCCGCGCAGGGGGCGCGCGCCCTCCGCCGCACCGCGCGGACCGGAGTCACTGCTCAAGGCCCGTTGGGACCCTGCCGGCCACGGCCCGTACCGGGGTGTCAGCGCTCGCGGTGACGGCTGCAAAAGGCGAAGAGCCGCCTAGCCGGGGCCGCCCTGGACGGCCTGCCCGCATTTCCGGGGGGCCTCGTGCGCGGCCGGAGCTGCGACGTGACCGCGGCTATTCGGTCGCGGGATCGGCGCCTGGCGGGGCGGCAGGAGTACGGGACTGGTCGGGCGGGGTGTCCGGCTGGGGTCGGAAGGAGGCAAGGGCTGCGGCGAGTTGCTGTCGCAGAGGGGCGGGCAGGGGAGCGCCGTTGATGGAGCCGAGGACATCCTCGGCTACGCGGTGGAGTTTGCTGTTGGAGTGCTGGGAGACGGTGACCAGAACGTTCCAGGCGTCCTGGCTGCTGAGCTGGAAGGACGCCATCAGCGCGCCGCGGGCGAGGTCGATCACCGGCCGGGTCTCCAAGGCGCGGCGCAGCTGGAGTACTTCGTTGTGCAGCGCGTCGGTGTTCTCGGCGGGGGTGTCCTCGCTCACGCCGAGCGCCTCCAGGTGCGGGCGGACCGGCCGTCGAAGCGGCGGCGGCCGGTGAGCAGCGACCGCGTGTGGGTCATCTCAAGGAGCGTGGCCACTTCCGGGCACGCGCCCCTAACGCTGATCGTCTTGCCTTGTGCCATCGCGCGGCGGCGCAGACGCAGCAGTGCGTTGAGGCCGGAACAGTCACAGAAGCCGACCCCCGCCAGGTCGACGGTCAGCCCGGCCACCGACTCGTCAAGGGCTGTGGACAGGGCGCGGTAGAGAGTCTTCTCCGTGTCGAGGTCCATCTCGCCACCGACCAGGACCAGGCCGGTGCCGAGCGGGCGTATGGTCAGCTCGGGCGGGGCGCTGTGTTCGGCGCCGGCGGTCTGCGGGGGCATCTCCGGGTCTGTCACGGCAGGCTCCCCATGCGGACGTGATCGGGCTGCGGTCCCTCCCAATGTCCCGCTGCAGCTATCAGACGTCAAGGCTTGCCGGAAATCTGCTTCGTCCTTTTGATTGCGTGAATTGACGTGCCTATGGTGGACGGATGGGCGCAGGACCGGAGGCACACAGCGGCTGGACGTTTGTCACCAACCATGCCCGCGTGCTCGCGGCCATCGCCCAGAACCAGAGCGCCCGCATCCGTGACCTCGCCGCACACTGCCAGTTGACCGAACGCACCGTTCAGAACATCATTTCCGACCTGGAACACGGCGGCTACCTCACCCACACCCGCCAGGGGCGCTCCAACCTCTACCGCGTCACGCACGACGCACCGCTGCGCCATCCGGCCGACAACGGCACCGTCGCCGACCTGCTCGCCGTACTCGCGCGACACGACAGCCCGAGCCACGAGGACCCCTGACCGAGGGAGCCCCGATCGGCGTCTTCGGGTGGCGAGCCCAGAACGTGTAACGCGGCCCCCGCCGCCGTGAACGGGCTGCGCCCGGCCGGGGCAACGCGCGTGACGCGGACGGAGTTGAGGCGTTGGGCTGGCAGGCCGGGCTTGCACGCCCCGGCCCAGCGTCCCGGCCGCCGTACGCGGCCCGCCCGCACCTTCTGCGGTGCGGGCCGTCCTCGAAGCGGCGGCCGGGACCGCACCCCGTGTCCGCAACGCCGCCATGCTGAGCCCCGGCGCCGGGGTGGGCCCGGTCAGGCGGCGCCGCGGGTGATGCGCAGCCGTCCGTCCTTCTGTACGCCGACGTCGTATCCGGTCGGGGACAGTACTGCGGTCACGGTCGTGTAGAGGGCGTCGCGGATGCCGCCGTGCAGCGCTCCTGCCCCCGGGCGCGAACCGCCCGGGGGCAGGACCGTGACCCCGAGCCGGGCTGCGCGTTGGACACGCCGACACGTGGGACCTCCGCCCTTCCCCCCGCGGGCGGCTCGTGTTCACGGCCCTGACGCCTTCTCCCAAGGGCGCCAGGGCCGCACCACGTCCAGCACCACCCCGCGGATGCCCCGTACTCACCGCCCTGGAGGGGCCGGGGCTAAGCGACGGGGCCAGGGGCCCCGTTTGGCGGGCGAGGGCCGGGGCAGGCGCCCCCCGTGCTTCGGACCGCAGGACCCGTATGTCCTGGGCGCGTTCCCTTTCCCGAACACGCCCTGCGCGACTACGGGTTCGGCGACACCCAGCCACCTGACGACGTGCAGGAGCCCAGCGCCATGACGATCACCGCGATCAGCCGTCACCGCAGCCACGACGACGCCCCCGACACCGCCGAAGCCTTCACCCGCCTCAACACCCTGCCCGAAGGCCCCGAACGGAACGCGCTGCGCGAGGACCTGGTCGCCCAATGGCTTCCCATGTCCCAGCGGCTCGCCCGGAAGTACCGCAACCGCGGCGCCGACCTCGAGGATCTCTACCAGGTCGCCGCCATGGGCCTGGTCAAGGCTGTCGACCGCTTTGAGGCCGCCCGCGGCGCCTTCGAAGCCTTCGCGATACCCACCATCAGCGGCGAGATCAAACGCCACTTCCGCGACGCCACCTGGTCCGTCCACGTACCCCGCCGCGTCCAGGAACTCCGCAACAAGGTCCGCACCGCCCGCAGCGAACTGCGGACCAGCCAGCCCGGCGAGCCGAGCGTCGCTGAACTGGCCGCGCAGTGCGGCCTCGGCGAGGACGAGGTCCGCGACGGCATGGAAGCCCTCCAGTCGTTCAAGAGCCTCTCCCTGGATGCTGAATCCTCCGGAGGTGCCGAGGGTGAGGGGATGGCGCTGGCCGACAGCCTCGGCACCATAGAACCGGGCTTCGACACCGTCATCGACCGTGAAGCCGCCAAGCCCGCCCTGCGCGCACTCCCGGAGCGCGAATCGAAGATCCTGTACATGCGGTTCTTCCAGGACAAGACCCAGAACCAGATCGCCGATGAACTCGGCATCTCCCAGATGCACGTCTCCCGCCTCATCACCCAAACCTGCTCCCGCATACGCCGCCAGGCCCTCGCCAACCACCAAGACGCCGCCTGACCTCCAGGCCGCCCCCGGCGATCGGCCCGACCGCACCGACCCCGGGCGCAGCGGAGCGGCCCAGCGGGTCGTTGCCCGCGTTCGCTCGGGCAAGGACGCCAGACGGGTTCCGCAACACAGGTGTGACAATGAATTTTCGGGGCAGGCGGCGCCTGTGCCCGACGCGCCGACGACCCTGCTCACGCAGGTTCGGCATGCCCTCCGCCAGGCGGGATTCCCCCTGGTCGGCAAAGACGGCGACACCAGCACCCCCGGACTCGCCGTTACCCAGGCCCCCGTCGGCGTGCGCGTGACGTGGACCGCCTCACACGGCTTCACCGCGCTCGCGACGGACCAGCCAGGAGCATCGGGCAACAGCTTGCAAGCTGCGGTCCTGGCCGCCGTCACCGGCCTGCTGGCCCAGCAGGGCCACACGATCACGCAACCAGCCCAGAGCGGCGCCCTCCTGGTCCTGGACTCTCCCCGGCGGGCGGTGGACGTGGCGCCGTAGGTGGGTCCGGCCGATAGCAGCCGACCGGCGCAAGCCCTGGGGCGTGCATCGGTTGGTTCTGTCGGGGTAGTCGCATTCCGTCATCGATCGTCTGAATTCGATGCGAGCGGCCACCGCCGGGGCATGGGCTTGGCCGGCGGTGGCCGCGGCACGAGGGCGGTCCGGCCCCTCCGGGTCGGCCCTCGCACCCAAACGTCCTCACCGGCCGTCCCCGGGGGCGCGGGAGCACCCCGGGGCTCGAACAGGCCGGGAGGACGAGGCTGGAGCCGCATCGTGGTTATGCGGCTCCAGCCGCCTCAACGTGGGTAGTTCCCTGCAGTCCGGGGACCGTGTTGAGCGGGCCAGCCGGTGACAGACGGCTGTCCTGCTTCGAGAGTAGGACGCTTTGCGTCCGGGCGGACCGGTGTCTTTTCAGCCGGTCCCGATTGACGCGTCGTGCTGTTCAGGCCATGGCACTGACGGGTCAGGGTGACGCAGATTCGTAGATGTACCAGCAGCACCCCCGAACCCGTACGCGTCCGGTCGCAGCAGCACGCCGTCCGCCTCATCCTGCGGCCCTCAGCGAGGCGGCGGCGACTGGACCGTTTTCAGCGCGAGGGGCATCCGGGGACTGAGGCCGGTGCGGTCCAGGGCTTTGAGAAGGGGCGTGCTGACAGCGGTCAGGGTGAGACTGCCGTCCGCGTACTGAAGGGCGCTGCGGACGCCGAGCAGCGTATAGAGGCTGGCGTTGTCACACCAGGTGATCCCCGACAGGTCCAAGGCGAGATGGCATCTGCCGCTGGCCAGCATGACGACGACAGCGTCGCAGAGAGCGGGGACTGTGCCACCGTCCAGTTCGCCGAACAGGCGGAACTCGACCTGCTGGCTGCCGGTGGCGGGCACCTCGTGGATGATCAGCCGCCCCTGGGAGACAGATGGTCCACGCCCCTCGTTCTCTTCCTTCACGCCCCCGTTGTGACGCACAGCGAGCGGGACGTCAATGGGCACACAACTGCGAGGGTGACCGTGTCCAGACACAGCAACCCAGCATCACCGGTCAAGGAGAGATGGCACAGCTTCTTCTCAGATAAGAACGAAGCGCGCCACAGGCCCCGGGGCCGGCCGGCCCCGAGCCACCCGACTTCACAGGGGTGTCGAGAACAGTGAAGGGCCGGGGCAGGAGTCCGTCGTGGCCTGCGGACCGGCGGAGCGCCGAACACCAGCGGGTCCGGCTGGATTCAGCCGGACCCACGGTGCGGATCGTGTTGGTAGCGATCCCGCGGCTCGGTTTCTTGCCCGTGGCATAGGGACCCGATGCGAGAGCTGCGTGGGTGGCATAGTGACACGCCGCTACCGCACCGGAACGTCGAGCACAGCCCTGGCCTCCCGTATGAAGTGGCGTTGCGCCTGTTCCAGTGCCGCGCTGTGCTCTCCGAACATGCGGACACGCTGCGCGAAGTCGGCCGCGGGAAGACGCATCGCGTTCGCCTTCGCCTGGACTGCTTCATGGATGGCAGAGGCCAAGTCGGCCATGGAGTCTGGGCCGGTGATCACCACCGCTGTCACTGCTCGCTGCAGTGCTTCCACGGCGGCGTTGGTGGGAACCCACAGCTCCCGGTGGTCAGCATCGTCATCCCACCCAGGCTGGGCACGAGCAACGATGATCGGGCCGAAGGTGGCCTCTGCCCCGCTGCATCGATCAAGGGCGGCCGCGAACGCTGCTTGCCGCTCCTCCCTCAACCGATGCCTTACATCCACCGCTTCTTGGTCCCGCACCTGCCGCCGGATCACTCGTCCTTGGACGATGGCGCCTCCGAGTGCACCCGCCAGAGTTCCAGCAATCCCCAGTGCAGCAGCCCACACGGCCGCATCCCCCTGATCCATGCCACGCATCATGCCGCCCAACCGGTCAACGGGATGCAGTGACGCGCATCACCCGGGCGCAGCCCGTGTTTCGAACAGCTCAGGCTCCTGCCCATCCTGCCGAACAATCGCTGTCACCCAAGGTGACAGCTACCGGCTTACCGAGGCCACCAACGGCCAGGGGGTGAAGCCCATCAGCTGACCGAACGAGCCCCACAGGCGGGGAAATATCTGACCGCCGGAGGGGAGCCCAGCAGCTCGTCGGAGGGGTGCCGCATCCCTGCTTCGGGAGTTCCTGGAGCAGGTGCCGCAGAACGTGGGCGCCCTCCGGGCGAAGGACCCGAATGTGCGGTGCGTGGATGCGAGCCGGTCACGGAGGGGAACTGGTGCAGGAACGCCCGGACAACGCTCGGAGATTGGCCATGACGTACGACGCAGGTGCCCCCGCCGCTCTGCTTCCTCTGCTGCGCACGTCCGTGGAGCGGCTGCATGCCTCGGCGGCGGCTCTGACAGATGACGCGGTGCGGGCTGCTTCGCTGCTGCCGGGCTGGTCCCGCGCGCACGTGCTCACCCACATCGCCCGCAGCGCCGACTCGCGCACCCGGCTGCTGACCGCCGCCCGCACGGGCGCGGACCTTGCGCAGTACGACGACGAAGAGCAGCGCGAGCGTGAGATCGAGGAGGGTGGTGGGCGGTTGGCCGCGGAGCTTGCCGTCGATCTGCGTGGTGCGCTGGGCCGGTTTCTGGTGGCTGCCGCCGGGCACCCGGACGCGGCGTGGGAGGTGCCGGTGTGCTGGCTGGGCGGGGGGCTGCGCCCTGTGCGGGGCGCCGTCTACAGCCTGCTGCGGGAGGTGGAGGTGCACCACACCGACCTGAGATGTGGTCACCAGCCCGAGGACTGGCCCCCGTTCTTCGTCGCGCGTGAACTCGCGGTCACGACGGCCAGGCTGCGCGAGCGTGACGACGTGAGCGCCATGGTGCTGATCGCCGACGAGGACCAGGTGGTGCGTCTCCTCGGCGACGGCCGCGGCCCACGGGTATCAGGACCCGCGGCCGCTCTCCTGGGCTGGCTGACCGGCCGCACGCAAGGACACGACCTCATCCTCGACCCGCCCGGCCCCCTGCCGGACCCGCCCACCTGGCGGACCTGACCAGATGCCCGGCTGCCGGTACGCGGGGGCGGAGGCGGCGGAGCGGGCCCGCTGCGTCCCGGTAGGGCCATGGAGCATGCGGGCCGGGGACGCGTGCAGGTCCTCGCCGAGGCAGTGCCGGGGTGAAGCAGGAGGAGCGCGGCGATGTCTGCGACCTTCGCCAGCCGTTCGATCAGGGTCTTGATGCGGGCGTCGTCGCCGACGCGGACGACCGTGACGATGCTGGCAGTCGTCTCACGCACGGAAGCGGGTCACATCGCTTTCGGGGTTCTCGCAGAACGCGCAGCGTGTGTGAGATCCGCGGAAGTGCCCGCCTACCGCCGGGCTGCGGCCGGGGTGGTTTCGGCGGCGGGGGTGTCGCGCAGGCCGAGGCGCAGGTGTTCGACGTGGAAGAGGGCCTGTTCCAGGAGTTCTGCGACGTGGTTGTCGTAGAGGGCGTAGACGATGGAGCGGCCGCGGCGTTCTCCGGTGACGAGTCCGAGGTTGCGGAGCAGGCGGAGCTGGTGGGAGCAGGCGGAGGCTTCCATGCCCACGGCCTGGGCGAGGTCGCCGACGGCGCAGGGGCCTTCCTGGAGGCGGGCCAGGATGTACAGCCGTGAGGGGGTGGCGAGGGCCTGGAGGGTGGCGGCGACGTCGGTGGCTCCCGCCGCGTCCAGGCGCTCGCGGGCGGTGTGGTGGTTCTTGGTGTCGGCTCCGTGACCCATGGCGTCCATCCTACCGGTCACATATGAAGACCTGTTCAGATGTTCCTGTACGGTGGACGTGTCGCCGTCTTCCGCCCCGAAGGGGTCGTTTTGTCATGCCTTCCACCCTGATCCAGCAGCCCGAACGGGCAGCTCCGGTCGCCCCGCGTACGGCACCGAGACGGCGTACGCGGGTGTTCGCCCTGGCCGAGGCGCGCTGGGCCGTCGCGGCGCTGGTGCTGTTCCTGATCGCGCTGCCGCTCCAGCTGGCCGGCGCGCCCGCATGGGCATGGGGGCCTCTGTATGCCGCGGCCTACGTCACCGGCGGGTGGGAACCGGCCTGGGCGGGGCTTGCGGCGCTGCGGGAGAAGACCCTGGACGTGGACCTGCTGATGATCGTGGCCGCGATCGGCGCAGCCGCGATCGGACAGGTGATGGACGGCGCGCTGCTGATCGTCATCTTCGCCACCTCTGGCGCGCTGGAGGCCCTGGCCACCGCCCGGACCCAGGACGCGGTGCGCGGTCTGCTCGACCTCGCCCCCACGACGGCCGCCCGCCTGGGCGACGACGGGAGCGAATCGTCGGTCCTGACGCAGGAGTTGGTGGTCGGGGACACCGTCCTGGTCCGCCCCGGTGAGCGGGTCGGCGCGGACGGCCGCATCCTGGAAGGCGCCAGCGAGGTGGACCAGGCCACCATCACCGGCGAGCCGCTGCCGGTCGCGAAGGAGGCCGGGGACGAGGTCTTCGCCGGCACCCTGAACGGCACCGGCGCGCTGCGGATCAAGGTCGAGCGGGACGCCTCGAACTCGGTGATCGCCCGGATCGTGGCGATGGTCGAAGAGGCGTCCGAGACCAAGGCGCCCACCCAGCTGTTCATCGAGAAGGTCGAGCAGCGCTACAGCCTGGGCATGGTCTTCGCAACGCTGGCGGTCTTCCTGATTCCTCTGGCGTTCGGCGCGGACCTGACCGCCTCGCTGCTGCGGGCGATGACCTTCATGATCGTGGCCTCGCCGTGCGCGGTGGTCCTGGCGACGATGCCGCCGCTGCTGTCGGCCATCGCTAACGCCGGACGCCACGGCGTCCTGGTGAAGTCCGCCGTGGTGATGGAGCGTCTCGGGCAGGCCGATGCGGTCGCCCTGGACAAGACGGGCACCCTGACCGAAGGCACTCCCCGCGTCACCGACATCCGTCCGTTGCCCGACTCAGGGCTGTCCGAGGACGCTCTGCTGGGGTTGGCGGCCGCCGCCGAGCACCCCAGCGAGCACCCCCTGGCCCGCGCCGTCGTGGACGCCGCCCGCACCCGCCACCTGGCCATCGGCGACATGCGGGACTTCACCTCCACGCCCGGCGTCGGTGTCACCGCCACCGTCGACGGCCACACCGTCGCGGTCGGCGCACCCGCCCGCCTCCTCGACGGCAACAACGACACCGGCGCGGCCCGTGCCGCCGAGGTCGCAGCCGGTCTGGAGGGCGGCGGCCGCACGGCCGTCCTGGTCGTGCACGACAGCGTCCCGGTCGGGGTGCTGGGCATCGCCGACCGGCTGCGTCCCGATGCCGCCGCGACCGTCGCCGCCCTGACCACTCTGACCGGCAGCCCTCCGATGCTGGTAACGGGCGACAACCCCCGCGCCGCCGCCCGCCTGGCCGCCGAGGCCGGCATCACCGGCGATGAGATCCACGCCGGCCTCCTGCCTCAGGACAAGGTCGAAGCCGTTCGGCGCCTGGAGGCCCGTGGGCGCAAGGTGCTGGTCATCGGCGACGGTGTCAACGACGCCCCCGCCCTGGAAACCGCCCACACCGGCATCGCCATGGGCCGCGCCGGCTCCGACCTCGCCCTGGAAACCGCCGACGCCGTCATCGTCCGCGACGAACTCGCCACCGTCCCCACCGTCGTGAGTCTGTCGCGGGCGGCCCGCCGCGTGGTAGTGCAGAACCTGGTTATCGCCGCCGTGTTCGTCTCTGGCCTGGTCGTCTGGGACCTGGTGGGCCATCTGCCGCTGCCGCTGGGTGTGCTCGGCCATGAGGGCTCGACCGTCATCGTCGGCCTCAACGGGCTGCGTCTGCTGCGCGACGCCGCCTGGAACCGCGCCGCGAAGGACATGCGGTGAGTCGCCGCGCCAAGAAGGCCGCCCCAGCCTCGGGGGCGGCCCGGCCCACTGTCACCGTCTGCCGCGGCTGCTGCTGCGGCACCCCGGCCAAGGTCCCGCACCTGGACCACGAAGCCCAGCTCACCGACCTGCGCACCCAGCTGGCAGGAGTCGCGATGGTCCGGCGCACCGACTGCCTCGACGCATGCGAACGCGCCAACGTCATCGTCATCCAGCCCTCCACCGCAGGCCGCAAGGCCGGCGGACGCCCCGTCTGGCTCGGCCAGGTCAACGACCCCGACGCCGCCACCGTCATCACCGCCTGGGTCAAGGACGGCGGCCCCGGACTCGCCGAGCCACCAGACATCCTCGACCTCTACACCTTCAGCCCATCCCGACGCGTCCGCCACGAACTCGACAACTGATCACCCCGCCTAGCTGGCAAACGCTGACACCGGCCACGGCAGAACGACCGACTTCCCGTGGCAGAGAAGAAGAGCCAACACATCAGGGAGCTGGTCAAGGCCCTGGTGACGGCGAGACTTCCGTGGTCTGAGCAGCGGGTTCTACTGAGCGGCGTCGATGATGCCCCACTGGTCGCCGACGCGCCGGGCGTCTCATCCGGTGGTCAGGATCGCGCCGTCCACCCGAATCCGCCGCCCGCCCGTCTCATCGGGCGGCCACACCACAATCACGCGCTCTGCGGCCAGACCTCTACCCTGCGACGGGTCGCGGCCCGGCGCACGCGAACGCCCCGGTCAGGCGGGCGCCGGCACCCTCGCCTGCCGCAACAACTCTCTGGTCGCCCCCGCTCAAGCAGCACCGGGCAGGCGTCGGTGATGTCGACCATCCAGGACGCGATCAGCCCTTGACGCCGGTCGGAGGCAGTGCGCGATGCGTGCCCTGTGCGCTAGCGTGCCTGCTTCAGCAGAGCCGGGCAGCCCTGGGTGTGCTGCGCCCTGCCGGGTTCTGCCCGAGGGAGGTCGTGTACGAATGGACACGCTGGAAGCTGCCCTGGAGAAGGTGCTGTCGATCGGCGGGGCCACCGGCGCGGCCTTCATCAACTTCCAGCAGCGCAGGGTTCTGGGCTCGCTGGACCGCGGCAGCGGTCTGGACATGAACACCATCGCCTATGGGGACAGCGACGTCATCCGCGCGAAGCTCTACACCCTGGAGCTCCTCGGCTGCGCCCCGGACAGCATGGAAGACATGATGGTCACGCTGGACGGCGAGCTGCACCTGATCCGGCCCCTGCCCCGGCTGCGCGAACGCGGTGTCTTCCTCTGCCTCGTGCTGAACCGCGACCGCGCCCCCTCCCTGGACGAGATCCGCCAGCAATTGCACTCCCTGGAGTCCCTTCTGACGCTCTAGACCCCGGAGCCACGGGGAGGGGAAGTGGGCTGTGCAGCGGAGGGCGGGTCCGGCCATGCGGCCGCCGCTGTCCTTCCCGGCTGTTGACCGGGATTGCCCTCGCCTGCGCAGAGCGCGGGCCACGGGCCGCGCGGAAGGCGGGCGCACGGCGCACGGAGATTTCGGACGAGCCCTCCCCCGCCCGCCGCGGGAAGAGAGCGGGGCTGCGCCGCGCTCTGGTGCCCGGCTAGAGATCTTCGGCGGGCCGCCTGTCGTGCCGGGCGAGTACGGCGAGCAGCGCAGGCGTCCGGTAGCGACAGCGCGCAGCCTGCGGCGGCGCGGGCCTTGGTGTCGCAGGCCAGGCACCAGCCGGGGCAGCCGTCTCTCGGGGGTGGGTCTCAGTCGCTGTGGGCGGCCGGCTCAAGGTCGGCGTCGAGCGCATCGAGCACTGCGTCGCCGTTCGCTCTCGCCCACTCGGTCAGCGTGTGGATCGGATCGATCAGTGTCGCCCCGAGCGGGGTGAGCTCGTACTCGACGCGGGGCGGCACTTCGGCGTAGGCGTGGCGGCGGATGAGTCCGTGCGCCTCGAGGCGTCGGAGTGTCTGGGTGAGCATCTTGCGGGAGATGCCGCCGATGAGCTTCATCAGTTGGCCATGGCGGACCGGGCCCCTGCTGAGGCCGTAGAGCACGACGACCGTCCACTTGTCGGCGATCAGCTCGACCGCAAGACGCGCCGGACAGTCGGCGAGAAAGGATTCCCCGGGACCGAAACCGCTCATGGCGCCAAAGGTACCTGCGCCGAAGGTACCTGCTGGTTCCTATCACCTTCCTAGCCTGGGTCCTATCCCCCTCCCAAGCCAGGAGAGTCATGCGAGTCATCACCCAGCAGACGCTCGGCGGTCCCGAGGTGCTCACCATCGTGGACGCGCCCGAGCCCCAGCCCCTTCCGACCGAGGTTCTCGTCCGTGTCAAAGCGATCGGGCTGAACCCGCTGGAGGCGCGCCTGCGTGCCGGCGAGTTCCCGCTGATCGGCGAGCCGCCGTTCATTCTGGGCTGGGACATCAGCGGCGTGGTCGAAAAGGCGCCGGGGGCGTGGCGGTTCAGGCCCGGCGACGAGGTGTTCGGGATGCCGCTGTTCCCGCGGGCGGCGAGCGCGTACGCCGAGGTCGTCTCCGCGCCGGCGTTGCACCTGGCACGCAAGCCGGCGTCGCTCTCGCACGTCGAGGCGGCGGCGCTGCCGGTCGTCGGGCTGACGGCGTGGCAGGGCCTCGTCGACCTCGGCCGTGTGAGGCAGGGCGACCGCGTCCTGGTCCACGGCGGTGGCGGCGGGGTCGGCCACGTCGCGATCCAGATCGCGAAAGCGCTCGGCGCGCACGTGATCACCACCGCCAGCGGATCCAAGCGGAAGTTCGTCGAGGGGTTCGGCGCCGATGAGGTGATCGACTACACGGCGGTCGACTTCACCGAGGCAGTCCGCGACATCGACGTCGTGCTCGACACGATCGGTGGCGACACCGTCTACCGGTCGCTCGAAGTGCTCCGCCCGGGCGGTCATTTGGTGACGGCCGTCGCCGAGGAGGATGCGGAGCTCATCGCCAGGTACGAGGCGGCCGGCATGCACTTCAGCGGCATCGCGGTCGAACCCGATCCGGTCGCCCTGCGAGGTCTCGTCGACCTCGTCGAACAGGGCAGGCTCCGGGTCCACGTGCAGGAGACGTTCCCGTTCGAGCGGGTCGCCGACGCGCACCGGCTGCTCGACGGCGGTCACCTCCAAGGCAAGCTCGTCCTCACCGTCTGACTTCCGTCGTGGGGCCTCGCGTGAGCGAGGCCCCCTCCGCCACCCCCTCCGGTCCCCCGAAACCCCCCCCAAGTCCCGCTCCACTCTGGTCCGGCAAGCCCACAGTCGACGCGGGCAAGCCTGCCCGGCACGGACCTTGCCCCGGGCAAGCCGACCTTGCCCACCCCGGCGGTTGGCCCCGACGAAGTAGCCGCCGGGGCGACCGCCCCGCGCCGGCCACAGCCACCAGCACCCGCCGCCGACCCGGGACAGAACGTCCCGGCCCCGGGGCTTGGCACCGTGTTGTGACACCAGGCAGTGTGGATCTGGCCGAGTCCCGTCGGCGGGATGCGTCAGAGGGCCAGGCACCGCCTCCCCCGCCACCTGGGCCGTCGTCGCCCAGACTCTGGCCACACTCGTGGTGATCTTCTTTGCCTCGCAGCTGTTCGTGAAACAACCGGACACCATCGGCCCGATGATCGGCCTCTCCGCCTCCGTCACCGCCCTGCTGCTGTCCCCGATCGCCACCGAACTGCCCGAGATCATGAAGGCGGTCATCTGGGTACGGCAGGGCAAGACCAAACTCGCCCTGGCCAACATCTCCTGCGCCATGATGATCCAGGCCACCGTCCCCTCCAGCCTGGGCCTGCTTTTCACCACATGGCACTTCGACGGCGCCCTGCTGTGGTCCGGACTGATCACCACCGCCGCGATCGTCTACCTCCTGCTCACCATGCGCGCCCACAAGCTCACCCCCGCACGCCTGTCGGTCGCGGCCGGCTTCTACCTGCTCTTCGCCCTCGGCCTGATCCCGATCCTCAGCTGAGCGACACCGGTGCACGCCGGGCCTGGACGGGCCGGCCCGGCGCCCACCCGCACGACCCACGCCCGTGTAGTCGGGTGGCCGGGGGTCTGTCCAATCAACGGCTGATCTTGGTTGTTGAGGTTCAGTTGTTGGCCGGGGTGAGCCGGCCTTCGAAGGCGATCTGGAAGGCGTTTAGGG
>NZ_JBWKKJ010000040.1:0-24025 GCF_056431605.1 Streptomyces sp. NPDC045846
GTCGGCGTCAGGACCGCCGCCGTCCTGCTGGTCACCGTCGGCGACGGCACCAGCTTCCCCACCGCCGCCCACCTCGCCTCCTACGCCGGACTCGCACCCACCACCAAATCGTCCGGAACCTCGATCCACGGCGAACACGCACCCCGAGGCGGCAACCGCCAGCTCAAACGCGCGATGTTCCTGTCCGCCTTCGCCTGCATGAACGCCGACCCGGCCTCCCGCGCCTACTACGACAAGCAGCGAGCCCGCGGCAAAACCCACACCCAAGCTCTCCTCCGCCTCGCCCGCCAACGCATCAGCGTCCTGTTCGCCATGCTCCGCGACGGCACCTTCTACGAAACCCGGACACCGAAGGACGTCGAGCTCGCCGCATAACTCCAACACCCCAAACCACACCAAACCCGACAGAGGCGCCTTGACGAAGGACATAGAGGCACCCCCACAGACAGCAGGCGCGGGGGCCCTGTCCTCCTGCGCTGCTCGCATCGCGTGCGCTGCCGCCAACGGCCCGCGCACCGCTACGGCACGGGCGGCAACCCACTCTGTTCCGGCTGCCGTTGAGCTGGTCGAACCTGCCTCCAATCAGCCCTCCCCCTGAGGCCCCGGTCCGCCGCGACGTGACCACCGAGGGCCCGTTCGACGCACCCCCAGTCACTGTGATCTGGCCCGCGGCCAGGAACAGACCGGTGTACTGCTCGCCCGTCATCAGGTGCCCGGCAACTGGCTCTTCCTGGTCGCGGTGAAGCTCTGGCACGCCAACGAGGAAGGACTGGCCGAACCCGTCGCGTGTCGGACGTGGGTGGAAACACACCCACCAGGGCTCTGCCTCCGCCCTGGACAGCAGGACTCCCCCTCATTGCCTGAGCCCGACCCTCACACAAAGACCCGCGCCCCCGGCCGTGTCTATACCTTCGAGACCCTGGTGGCCGCGCGGGTCCCCTGAGCGAACGCGGCCACGTCCGGCAGCCGCACCCTGTGCGGTCATGAGCCCGCGAGGTCGTGCCCGGCGATTGCGGCGAGCTGTTGTGACAGCCGCCAAGATCGCTTCCCCGCGTGCGGCCAACAGCCCGCCGTCTGCGGTCAGTTCAGCTCCCACTTCCTGCACGTGCGTAGCTGCCGGGGGCGATCTCGCGGATGCGGGCTTGTGAAGCCGCTTGGCGCCCCACGCCGGGAGGCCCTACGGTCGTGGCGTGGCGGGACACCGGAGATGAGATGGCTGGCTGAGTGTTCGGCCGAGGCGCTCGGCGATGCACTGCGGGTCGCGGCACCGGAGCTGAACGGATATCCGGTGACGGTCCCCGTATCGGCGGGTGACGACCCGCTGTGGCACAAGACCAGTACGGTCGTCGGTGAGCAGTTCGTCGTGAAATTCGCCTGGTCGCGCCCTGCCGCCCTCCGCTTGGCTCGGGAGATCGCGGTCCTGGCCGCACTGTCGCGCGCGCCGGCGGTCCCGTTCCTGCCCGAGGTCGTCGTCGGAAGCACCGACCCCTTGCTGCTGATCACGAGGCTCGTGCCCGGGTCGTCCCTGTTCCAGGTGGTCGACTCGATCGACCGGGACCAGGCCGGCAGGCAGCTGGCGCAGTTCTTGGCGGCCCTGCACGACCCGGCAGTCGGCGAGCGCGCCCAGGCTGCTTTTGGGAAGCTCACCGGCGCTCAGCTCCCCCCAGCCACCACCGCGGCCCTGCGTGAGCGGTTGGCACGATGGATCCTGCCAGAGCAGCGCCGTACCGTCCTGCGCTGGTGCGACTGGGCTGACGCCGTGCTGGCCTCCCCCGGCCCGGCCGTGCTGGTCCACGGCGACCTGCACGGCGACAACCAGGTGTGGGACCACGACGAACTCCGGGTGGTGGTGGACTTCGAGACCGTTGGGGCCGCGGAACCGGAATATGAGCTACGCGCCATTCCCGGTCCCGGGATGGGCCCGGGTGTGGAGCTGTTGAACGCCGTGATGCGCCACTACCACCAGATCACTGGACGGCAGCTCTCTCCCGAGCGGGTGATGGCCTGGCACCTGCGCAACGCCCTCAGTGACAAGCTGTGGCGCACCGAGGCCGACATCCCACTGCCCGACCATCGGACGCCATCACAGTGGGTGGACGACCTGTCCACCCGCTTCACCGCGCTCAACGTCGACCCTGAGACGCCACCGCCCCACCCTGCCGGACATGACGCCGAGCCGACGTCGGGTCCAACCCCGCCGCTCGACCCGGCAGGAGTTGGGAAATGCAAATCGGGATGACTGATTCTCGTCACTGAAGGTGCCACTCACCATGGCCACTTGACCACCCGTCAGGTGTCTGCGGATGGAGCAAAGCCAGGGCTCTCGCAAGATTCTCATGACGAGGAGACAGCCCCTCACGGTGGCGCCATCGGCCGTACTGCGTGCAAACGTGCTGGCGATGGTGCTCCGCTCCTTGAGAAGGTGCTGCCGAGACCCAACAGCCAGATCGGTGGCGAAGTCGGCTCCTGGAACAGCGGCCCGGCACTCCCCCAGGGTGCCAGGCCGCCGTCAAACCGGGGACACACTCAGTCCTGCTCGCCCGTCCGTTCCACAGTCACGTTCAACGGTGCAAGGGGGGTCGATACGATCGGCGCAGACCGGCCCGCATCGGGGCCGGACGGCCGGGCCGTGCGCTCGTCTCGGCCGACAGGCAACCCGTCGTCTCCCCGAAATCCCCTGAAGACCCCGTCTTCCCCGGCCTCCCGTGCCCACTCGTCGAAGTCCATGTTGCCGATGGACATGTTTGCGTAGAAGGCGGAAACCTCGGAAGCGGCGATGCGGAACTGCTGATGCTCGGCGCCCTGGAGGAGGTTGAGCGCCAGCAGCGGGAACGACGGATTGATCAGGCAGCGCTCGTCGGCCACGAGGACCTCGCTGAACAGCGGCCGCCCCTCGTGGTCCCGCACGACCTCTGCCACAAGACCCTCCACGGTCGCCGCCACGTACCGGGGGTCCTCCACCAGGGATACGCAGGCAACGTTGCCGTACTCGTCCGGGATCCTCAGCTCGTCCAGGAGAGCCGCGAAGGCCGTGTCGTCCGCGATGAACGTCCGTACCAGCGGCATGCAGTTCTGGTCAGTCGCCATGATGCTGCTCACCCGCTCGAACAGCTCGCCTTCCTCGGGGATGTCGTCGTACACCGGTTTCCTTCCTGTTCAGGCATCCACGTAGAACCGGTCGCCAGACAGGATGCGCCAGGCCTTCAGCCAGGCCTGGATCGCGCCGCCCTGCTGGTTGTTCTCGCTGGGTGGGACGAAGGTGATCTCCCGCTGGCTGGCGGGCAGTGTGGTGCCGCCTTGGGCGGTGGATGCGAAGGGGTACTCGTCGCAGGAGGTGCGTCCGGCACGGCGCTCAGCGGCGGTAGGGGTCTTGCCCTTGCAGACCTCGTCCCAGTGCCGCTGCCGGATCCAGGATCCCAGCCAGGTCAGCGGAACACGGCTGTTCGGGTCGCCCCAGTAGCCGCCCCGCTGGCGCAGGGCGCGGATGCCCGCCGAGATGTACTTGAAGTTCTTCATGCTGACTTCGGTGGTCACACTAGGGACAACGCATCCGGCCCGCATGCCCTTGAAGGTGTTGTCGCACCGGTAGCGGACGGTGCTCGCGTTGAAGGAGCCTGCTGCGACACCGGGCTTGCCGAAGGTGAAGGTGTAGGTGGTGTACTCCGCGCGGGCAGCCTGCCTGAGCAGGTTGAAGGTGCCGAGTACCTGCCCCTGCGAGGGCGTTCCGACTATGTGCCCCTGCGGGTAGATGACCTTGACCTGGTTGCCCGGCGACGAGGCGGACACGGACAGGGCCAGATCCTGCGCGTTGGGGGTGAAGACCGGGTCGGTGGTGGAGACTTGCTCGGTCCAGTTCAGTGACTTGCGGTCGAACCTTTGGATGATCCAGAGGTTGAACGTTCCTCCGCCGACTCTCTGGCCGTTGGAGAGCAGGTCGATGCCCACGGAGCGCCCCTCACACGAGGCATAGCGGGTCACGACGAGATTGCCCACAGTGCAGCCTGCCTGCGTGGTGGCCTGAGGGCGTTCCGTGGTCCGGACACCGGAGGGGTGGACGCTGATCGTCCGTGTGGCGGGGGCTGCCTGGGCTGCGGCCATACTGCTGGCGAGCAGTCCGAGCGCTGCCGCTCCTGCGGCGAGGGCGCGTTTGATCTTGGTGTTCACGTGATTCATCTCCCCCTTCGCCTGGCACTGGGTTCCCGCCGATTGCGGGGGTTTGGTGCCGGGCGACGTAGAAGTACGGTTCAAATAGCCTTGATCTGCAGCCTGTTGGCCGTTCTCGTGGAAGAGGGCGACGACCCGGTCAGCCGTGGAACGTGCGCAGCATGCCGAGCCGACCGCGCACCACGACGTGCAGGCCGCCCCCCCCAATAGCTGACAAGCGGGTCCTTCCGCAGCCAGCAGGAAACGGGGATCCCACAAGTCGCGCAGGCATCGTTCTCACGCTGACGCGAGGACGAGCCGGCTGTTCTTCGTCGCAATGCGCAGCAACTGAATTGATCGCTCTCAGACCGCTGATGGCCGCGACTCAGTCTGTGGTTGCCCCATGGAACCGGCAACACTCTCGGTCAAGTCCGGACAGATCCGGTTGCCCCCTCTGCAACGGACCGCCAAGGGCAGTCGCGGAAGCCGGGGCCCGCCGTCACCTCACCCCCGGGACCTCAGCCTTGAGCGAGGGCGTTCGCGCCGCATTGAAGGACGTCCTGGCTCGCTGCCCTGAACTGGGTCTCGCGGCTGAACACGTTCGTGGTTGCGGCGAGACCCTGGCTCACGGGCTGGGTTTTCCACCTGGATCAAGACCGTCGACACGAGCCAACTGCCTGGCTCCGAGTCCTCGACGCGGTGACCGCCGGCCTCACCCTGCACTGGAGCTGTGGCGGGCGGAAGGCGCCGTGAACTGCACCGAGATCACGAGGTAGCGCTACGGCCGAGCCACTCCCCCGCAAGACGCTCCTGCTCCCGTACCGTCTCGCTCGGGCTCTGAGGCTAATCCTGATCACGCCAGCCAATGGGGCGCGGTGAGAAGATCGCCGCGAGGCCAGAGATCGTGTCGAGACCACGAACAACAGGGACGGCGACGAGACTGCCCGTGGACCGGGCCCAGGAGCGACTTCAACATGAGCTGAGCCATGGACAACAGTCCCTCGCGGAACTGGACTTGGACGAAGTGTGGCTCAGGTTCGTACGCTTCGGCTCCCAACGCTTCGATACCGCTCATACGCCCGATGCCGATGGCCTTCTCTTCCAATACGGGACCCACTTCTACGAAGGGCCGCCCGCTTTCACTCTGGACCTTGCCAGGCAGTTCGAGATCAACGATGGGTGTCCGTCTCGACGCCGGTCATGACAGGCCATCTGCGGCGCGTTCTGGTGGATGAAGCCGCCGTCACGCACTCTGCGCGTCAAGGCTCCATAACCAGGTGAACGCACGGGGAGGGGCTGGGTACAGTGCCCTCAATAATCACCAGGGGGGCAGATGCCGACACTGCGACACGAGCTGTCCGGTCAACTCGCGGCGGCCGTCAGCGCCAGGGACGCCGCCAAGGTGAAGGCTCTCCTGGAGCAGGGAGCCGACCCGGATACCTCGGGGCCCGACGGCCTCTCGCTCCTGTGCACTGCCGTCATGGGATTCGACTACGAGAGCGCCGAAGCGCTGTCGGACCGCGGCGCCGACCCCGACCGCGAACTCCCGGACGGCACGACAGCGCTGGTGCGTGCGGTGGACCTCGGCTCGCCCGCACTGGTCGACGCCGTGCTGGGCGAGGACCCGCACCAACGGCTCTCCGAGAACGCCCAGCAGCACCTGCTCGGCCTCGCCCGGCACTGGATGGAAACCGGCGTGGAGGAAGAGCTGCGCCGGCGAACGGGAGCCGGGGGCGCGGCCACTCAGCGTCTCATCCACGACGACAAGTACACGGACGTCGAGGAAGTCTGCCTCGCAGGGCTCACCGTCCGGGCGGGCCACAACGCCATCCTCACCACGCTGGAAGAAAGATTCGGCATCCGTACGCCGGTCGCCGAACTGGTGGCACGCGGCGTCCCGCACAGCGTCCCGGAAGGAATCCACGTCAACTGGTCCGCTGCCCGGTCCGCCCTGAGCGAACGCCGCAGCCCCGAGGAGTGGGCCGACTTGAGGGCCCTGCAACGCCACCCCGATCCCGTTCACCGCCTCTTCCTCGCCGACGTCGTCTCGGGCCGGATCCTTCGGGCGTACTGGGACCAGCGCCAGGACACTGCTCAGGACGTCGAGTTCCTCGCCGCCTGGGCCCTCGACGAGCCGGACGGCACGGTGCTCGCCCGGGTCCTGGACGTCTATGCCGGAGGGGAACACCCCGGTCAAGAGGCCATCGGCTTGCGATACGCCGACCACCCCGACCCACGCGTGCGCAGCGAGGTGCCCGGCCTGTTCTCACGAGAGGCCCCGCTGACCGACGCTGCCGCCGCGACGCTACTCGCTCTGTCGCGTGATCCTGAACCCAGTGTCCGGCGTTCCACCGCCACGGAGCTGGCCGCACACTTCACACCGGTGTTCCGGGACGCCCTGCTGACTCTCATCGAGGACAGCGACGCCGACGTACGGGCTCAAGCCGCCATCGCCCTGGGCGCCACCGGCGACCGGACAGACACCGTCACCAACGCCCTCGCCTCCATGATGGCGGAGGACCACCAACTCCTCCGTCTGGAGATCGTCTACGCTCTCGCTCGCCGCGACGATCCCCGCACCGAACAAGCATGGAACAGCGTCGGCGAACTCCCCCCGGACTTCGGTCTGATCTGTGGGCAGCAAGAAGACCATCGCATTCTTGGGTACTGGGACTACCAGTGGCGCAACCCGCCTGCCGCCCCCGGCTGTCCCGGCGCACGGTAGTCACACGAGACCTCACGTGGAGCAAGGGAGGTCTCCCGCCCAACTCTCGCAACCGGGGTGAAGGCGAAAGCTTGCGGGCCGCTGAAAGGCACCGGTGACGAAGGACTGGTCGTGGTCCGTGAGTCTGGAATCACTGCTGACGCATCCACGGCGGGCAACATCTCTGAGGAGGCAGCGAGAGGCGGGGCTGAGCCCCGCCTTCCCGCCGCACGGTGGGTGAACAAGCACCCTCCCTCACGCCGCCCCGAACAACACCCGCTCCACACCCGTGTACGTCCCCCCGTGCTCGGCGAGGACCTCCCCCACCAGCCCCGGCATCGCGGTGAGCGCCAGCAGCAGATGCTCGTCGCCGATGTGCTTCTGCCTGCGGGCCACGGCCATCCTCAGGGACTTCTCCAGGACCTTCTTGGAACCCTTCGTGAAGGACGGGCGGCCCGAGGGCCACGCCCTGCCCGGCTCGGCGCCGGACAGCGCGCCCGGGCCGTGGGCCTCCTCCGTCCGCGCGACGATCTCCTCGACACTGATGCCGAGTCCCGCCAGCGCGTCCTCGTCCGCCTTGGACATGCCGCCCCTGCGGCGCGCGGCGGCCAGTGCCTCGGTGACTTCGGCGCGCCGGTCGCTGACGCCGAGGGACGCGAGCGCGAAGGCCGCTTTCGTGCCCTCGCGGTCGAGGAGGGCCAGGAGCAGGTGCTCCTCGGTCACCACCGGTGACCCCGCACGCGTGGCGTGCTCAACCGCGCCGGTCACCACCTCACGGGCATTCACGGTAAATCGCTCGAACATCAAGTCCTCCCGTGCTTCTTGTGGACGGCCTGCCTGCTCACCCCGAGCTCGGCGGCGATCTCCTGCCATGACCAGCCCTGGTTGCGGGCGCTTCGTACCTGTACGGATTCGAGCTGTTCCAGGAGCCGGCGCAGCGCGGCGACGGCTCGCAGTCCGACCCTCGGGTCGCGGTCGCCGGCTCGTGCGGCGAGATCGGTGGCCTCGGTCATGCTTGTCAATGTACGTTGACATCCGGGCCCCGTCAACCCAAGTTGACACACTGCCTTGCGAGAGGGCCGCGACCGCGCAGTCGTACACGGTGAACCGCGCCCACCGGCAGCCGCGCGCCGGGTCAGAGCGTGGTCAGGACCACCCTCCCGGGCAGGTCCCCGGACGCCACATCCTCGAAGCCCTCGCGGGCCCGGCCCAGCGGAAGCACCTCGTCGACCACGGGACGTGCGCCCGCCGCCGAGCAGAACGCCAGCAGGTCTTCCAACTCGTCCTTCGTAGCCATCGTCGGGCCCACGGCCTTGAGCACCAGAAAGAAGATGCGGGTCAGCTCGGCGTGCGCGGGGCGGTCCGGATTCGCTGACGCGCCCTGATTCAATGCGACGCCGCCCGAGAGCACGCTGCGGCTCCGGACTCCCGCGACCCGTGGCCAGCCGGGGCGCGGCAACGGCGGTCACCGGTCCGTGCCACACTCCTGCAAGATCCGCAGGAGACTTGGGGAGGGCTTGTGAGATCAGCCAGGGTGACACTGTTCGCCGCCGTCATGACGGTCGTGCTGAGTGGATGTGGCGGATTCGAGGGCCCCTCGACGCCTCCGCCCACCTCCATGCCCAAAGCAACGGCCCGCGACGGCGGGAACCTCGCCTTCGAGCGTTCGCGCAAGGTCTGGGGTGACACCGAATGGAGCATCAAGCAGGCGTTCTTCTCGGAAGGCCTCACCCCGTCGGGGGGCGACATGTGGGGCCCGGGGCAGTGCACCAACAAGCTGAGCACGACCTACGAGCAGGAAGGCCGGGCCAAGGTGTCGCGCTCCCTGGCCAACCTGGTCAAGGACGGCTGGACCCCCGTCCCGGACACACCCGCCAACACTCAATTCGCCAAGGATGGCCTGCGCCTGTCCGTCAGCGCCGAACACGACGTCTCCGAACCCGGAAGTCCCGTCCAGGCCAACGTGCCGCTGAAGTACGTGTTCTTGAGCATCACGAGCAGCTCCTGCTCCGGTTCGGTCGGCCTTTTTCACTGAGCGGCACCCAAGGGTCCAGGCGTGTGATCCCCGGGCTGTCCCTGAGCCCCGCATAGAGCATCCGTCAGCGGCATGGCGCGATGACGTTGCTGCGCTGGCAGCCGGGGCGCAACTCCCCTACGGGTGGCACGCGTTCACCCATCGGATCAACGCCCAGCAGGCGTGGCGCCGCGGCGGCGCGGTCGCTCAGAACTGGCTGCGGCGCAGGGCGTCGGTGAGCATGAGGGCCGACATCACCTGGTGGACTTGGCCGGTGTTGGCGTACGGGACGCTGCCGCCCTGCTGGGCGGCCAGGGTGTTCCAGGCGGCGAGGGGCAGGCACGTGAGGGAGTTGCGGTCGTCCGAGGTGGCCGCGTCGAACGGGGCGCTGCCGGGCCCGGTGACGCCCAGCTGGGCCAGTAGCGGGGCGAGTTGGGCGGGGTCGTTCTGGGTGTAGAGGCGGGCGACCTTGGTGCCGGAACTGCCGCGCGCGGCCCAGGCGGCGACCTGGGTCAGCGGGGGGAGGGTCTCGGACACCAGGTCGGCGTGCGGGTCGAAGAGGTAGACCTCCTGGAGGGTGTCCAGGTAGAGGGAGTGGGCCTGGTTGGCGGCGTTGCCGAGGAAGCAGATCAGGGCCGCGTGGCCGCTGCTGAAGGAGGCCATGCCGAGTCGGCCGATCGGTCCGTACTGGAAGGTGCCCTTGCGACGGAACATGAGGGCCTGGATCTCCGGCAGGTACTCCTGGAGGAAGGCGGCGTCGGCGAAGGAGCCGACCTCGTTGCAGGGGTTGCCGGCGGTCCGCATCAGCGGGAGCAGGAGCACGACGTTCTTGGCGGAGGCCTCCAGCTGGAGGGCGAGGCCCTTGGCGAAGGGGTTGGTGAGGAAGGGGTCGTTGATGTACTGGAGGTAGTTGAGCAGGCCGAAGAACTGGTAGTCCCAGCCGAAGGGGTAGGTGCCGCCCGTCCCCGGGTCGTGGCGGTCGCGGGCGTCGTCGTAGAAGGCGGGAGAGTTCTGGCCCATGCCGGCGTGGAAGTAGATCAGGAAGGGGGCGGGCGGCGCGCCGGGGTCGCGGGAGACGCCGGGCGGCCAGTGGACGGCGACGAGCTGCGGTGCGGTCACCCCGGGCAGTTGCAGGACGACGGTCTCGCCGAACGGCGACACGGTCTGGGTCTGGACCTGGATCGCGCCGCTGTCGACCGCCGGTGAGGCGATCAGGGTCGTGTCGATAGCGGAGGGCACCCCGTAGACCAGCGGCGGCAGCGTCACGCCGGGGGTGCGGAAGCTCATGTCGCCAGGCGCTGGGGCGGGCGGGCTGCCCGGGAAGTCGGAGCCCGTCTGGGCCAGGCTGGCCCGCGCCTGCTCGGTGGCGTCGCGCAGCGGCGAGAAGTGAGCGGTCATGGAGATGACCTGGCCGAGGGCCGAGGACGTGACGGTCGGGTCGGGCCAGCTGCTGTTCACCTGGGGGAAGGTGGCCTTGACGGCGCCGGTGGAGTCGATGTCGAGGTGGGCGGTGAGAGTGCCGTACTTGGCCTGGTCGATGGCGTCCGCCTCGATGTCGATCGCCGTGTCGGTGTCCGGGACGGTGAAGATCGACTGGTCCAGGACGACGCTGTCCGGGCCGACCTGGGCACCGCCGTCGACGGCGATGAGGAAGCTGCACAGGGTGGTGCTCTGGCCTTGGATCTGGCCGGTGATGACGAGCTGGGCCATCGGATTCTCCTCTCCTTCCCGGCCCGCGGGTCTCCTCAGCCCCGTGCGAGGGCGAGGGCGACGGCACGGGCGATCGGCTGGCCGGTGTGGGCTTGGAAGTAGGTGTAGGCCGGGCAGGGGTTGACCTCGAAGCAGTAGACCTCGCCGTCGTCGGCCAGCATCAGGTCGATGCCGGCGAGGTCGAGCCCGAGCCGCCCCGCCAGGCGGAGGCAGCGTTCGGCGACCTCGTCGGAGGGCTGCCAGGCGGACAGTTCGGCATGGCCGCCGTCGCTGTGGGCGTAGCGGTAGTCGACCCGGTCGGTCTCGATCTGGGTGGCGAACACCGCGCCGGCGACGGTGTGAACCCGGATGTTGGTGCCGGTGACGCGGCGCTGGAACTGCACCGGGCAGTAGCGGATGAGCGGCAGTCGCTCGATCGCCGCGCGGTCGAGGGTGCGGACGATCGAGCGCACCCCGCTGATCGACTTGTAGACCAGTTCGCCGTGCTGCGCCCGGAACCCCTGGACCAGTTCGGGGTCGTTGGTCACCAGGGTCTCGGGGACGCGGAATCCAGCGCGTTGGATCAGCTGGGCCTGGTGGGGCTTCGACATGTTGGAGGCCATCGCGCTGTCCCGGTTCATCACGCAGCCGGGGGCGAGCTCCAGCCAGGTGCTGAGTGCGGAGTGCCACCTCTCGCAGCGGCGGTACGCATCCTCGTCGGCGTCCTTGACCTCGGGCAGCCTGCGCCAGTCCATCAGCCGGGAGAAGACGCCGGTGACGGCGGCGAGGTCGACGGAACCGCCGTCGTACGCAAGCTGACCCCGGAGGTCGAAGGCGCCGACCTCCATGTCGAACGACAGTTCCCGAAAGCGCCGTTGGTGAAGTACGGCGTACGGCAGGCCGAGTGCGTCGAGTTCGGCGATGACCCGGGCGACCGGCGGCTCGCTGGCGATGCCACAGACGATGATCACGACGCACCCGAGCTCTCGGCCGGCTGGTCGAGCAGGCATTTGTGCAGGTGGTCGAGGAACGCGTCGCCGCCGAGACGCAGGTCGGGCAGGAGCGTCGCCCCGGCGAAGACCGGCGGTCGCCCCTCCGGTTGCCGGAGGTCGACGCCGAGCAGGCTGACCTCGGCGAGCCGTGCGAGCCGGACGTACGGCTCCCGGTCCTCGGTCACGAGCGTGCCGAAGACCTGCTCACCGAGGACCAGGACCTCCCCGCGCACCGGCGGTTCCGGCGGCAGTCCGACGTCCGGGCTGCTGGAGAGGCGGACGGGCGCGACGGGCAGGCCGGCCCTGCCCGCGAGCGCCGTCCATTCCGGGGTCGACCGCCAGGCGCCGCACAGGCCGTACCCGCCGGGCCGGTTGACCGAGACCGGGGCGAGACAGGTGAGCAGGCTGAGCAGCAGCGCGTGCAACTCCTGTGCGGCGTACACGGCGTCGGCGTGGGTGCTGAACGGCAGGAACCCGAAGGGCGCGCCGGCCACCCGGTTGAGTGCGCCGTCGACGTCACGGCTGGCGAGCACCCGACCGTCGGGCAGGACGAGTTCGAAGCCCGCGCCGTGCCGGTCGATGCGGTGGGCCGACCTGCTCGAGTCGAGGAGGGTCTGCGGGGAGAGCAGTTCCAGCGGTTCCAGCCCGCGCTCGCGCAGGCCCTCGTACGCCCACCTGGCCGCCCGGTCCGACGGATCGCAGAGCACCAGCCACATGCGGCACCTACCCTTCGGCCGGCCCGGGCCCGGGCTCGGGGGGTTCGTCCCGCAGGGCGCTGTCCGTGAGGTCGGGGCGCTGTGCCGGGGGTATGAAGTGCTCGGGCGGGGTGCCGGCTTCGGACGCCGGGTGGATGATCTCGGCGGGGTGTTCCTTGCCCCCGATCTTGCTGTCCTTGTCGTCCTTGTATTCCTTGTGTTCCTTGTGGTCCTTCTCCTCCTTGTGCTCCTTGCCGACCTCCTTCTGGTCCTTGTACTTCTCCGTGCGGGACAGCTGCAGGGTGGCCTCCTGCGTCACCGGATCGTTGCAGTTCAGGGTGAAACTGGCGGTCTGCGTATCGAGGTCGGGCGGGTCGTTCGCCGGGACCACGCCGATCTTGAGCTGGCCGCACTCATTGGGCGCGAGACTTGTCGGGAACGCCTTCAGCACGTAGCCCGCACCGATGTTCTGGCCGCCCTCGGCGACGATGTTCAGCGGTCCGGTGCCGATGTTGGAGATCGGGACCAGGGTGTCCGGGGACAGGGTGTCATCGACGGCCACGGTCGACTGCAGGGCGGTGCGGCCGAGCGCGACCCGAGGCTGGTGGACGTCGGGGGCTGCCCCGGAGGACCAGACGAATCCGAGTTCCTGGGGATCGTTGTTGGTGATCCGCAGGCTCCAGGTGCGGGCGCGCAGGTCGGACGCCGTAAGGGTCATCGTGAAAACGTCGCGGGGATCGCGCTGCCAGGACCCGGTCGCGGCCTCGATCCCGTTCTCGTCCGTGATGGAAGCCGTGGCAGGGGCCTGCGGGACGAGCGTGATCAGCCCCGTGCCGGCGCGGACTTCGAGGTCCGGCGCCTTGCCGCCCAGCGGTGCGCAGTTCGGGCCGATGGCCACCACCGCCACGCACCAGGTCAGCACGCTGGGATCCAGGTCGAACGGGACCAGTCCACTGGTCGCCTGATGTGCGAGGGTCAGCCGGTCGGTCGCCGGGAACATCTCTGCCATGATCGCCTCTTCTGCTCGGGGTCGCGGCCTGGCCCCTCACCAGGGACCGAGCGGTACGACGTCGACGAAGACCGGACGCCCCGTCGGGTCGGGGCCGGCCGGGACGGGTGAGGTCTCGAACTCGCGGACGACGAGGCGCTGGGCCCGCTGCCCGGTGTCCGGAAGACTGACGGCCGCGGTCTGCCCGAGGACGGCGGTGGTCGTGAGGAGCGTGGACCATCCGGTGACGCCGTCCGCCGCCGTCGCCCCGGCATCCCGGACCTGGAGTTCGATGCGGACGGCGTTGCCCGCTCCGCCGGGGCCGAGGCCCTCCAGGACGACGTCCGCCTGACCCGGGCGACGGGTGATCGTCAGCCGCCGCTGCGGGGCGAGTTGGACGGGCTCGGTCAGGACCACCGTCGACACGGCCGGGACGCCGGAGACGGTGTAGGGCTGGTAGCGGGCCAAGGCGAGCCGGACGAAGGGGAAGTAGGAGGCGGCGACGACCGGGGCGAGGTCGAGGTCGGCGAACCAGTGGTCGCCCTCGGCGTCGAACTCGACCGGGTACAGCGCGGCGTCCAGTTGCCGCTGCAGCTCGGGCAGGGTCACCTGGGCGCGTTGCACCGTGTTGACCTGGGCGGCCGTGAGGACGGCGGGCGGCGCCCCCGTGTCGCGGATGGGGTCGGCCCCGGCGACCGTCACGCACCGCAGGGCTTCGGCGGGCACCGGGCCGGCGGGGAAGGTGAGGACGGCCAGGGTTTCGTCGTCCCCCGAGACGTACCACGGCCGTTCCAGCAGCACGCGCAGGCCGCCGCCCCGGCGCAGCCGGGTGAGCGACTGCTGTCCGTCGGTGGTTCGGGTCCAGGTGAACGACGGTACGCAGTGGATGAGTCCGGGGGCCGGCGGACGCAGCGAACTCGGCACGTCGGTGTCCGCGAGGGTCCCGGCGGCCAGGCAGGCGGCGGGGTCGGTGGCGAGGACGCGCCCGAAGCAGTCCTCGAACCGGGACACGGCCGTCATGGTGTAGGTCACGTGGTGGTGGCGGGTGTCGCCGAACTCCTGGCGGATCTCCGGGAGCGCCCCTTCCAGCAGGGGCAGGTGCTGAACCTCGTACGAGCCGACGTGCGCCAGGCGCGTGCCGGCGGTCGGTGCGGCCGGCGGGCTGTCGACCTGGTCGGTCCACTCGGCGTGGAGGTCGATCCGCCCGGTGCTCGGAATATCGAGCGAGAGCCGTTCGGTCCCGAGGACGGCATCGTGGTCGCCGGGGCCCCGCCGGACCGTCAGCGCACCGCCGGGATCGAGCAGCGGGCGCTGGACGGCGTGGACCATGGTGACCGTGCGGGGAGGCGTGATCAGCCGGTTCCTGCCCGCCGCGATGTCCGTGACGGTGGATGGCCTGACCGGGTCGGCGCCCAGCCACCGTGCGATGCCGAACAGTCCGACCTCCTGGAAGTGCAGGCCGGACGGGATGTCGAAGGTCACCTGCTCGGCCGGGCCGAGAGCGACCGTCAGGTGCCGGGGGTCCACCCTGCTCACCGTGCAGCCACTGGCGGCCGCTTGCAGCCGGACGGACGCGGACTGGAGGTCGGGCCAGGTGCCCTGCCAGACAGCGATCAGCGAGGTGTCCGCCGGCACGATCGGCCCGGGCAGCCCGTTCGGGCCGATCGGACGGGGCCGCGCGTTCATGGCGATGAAGGAGCCGCTCGGGTCGGCCAGCCAGGGCGGGGCCGTGTCGGTCTCGGGAGCGACGACGTACGACGGCGCGGTCGGCCCGGCGGCGACGACGTGGGAGCCCGGGACGTCGGTGAGCTCGCGGTCGGCCCGCTCGGCGACCGCGAACAGCCTGGCCACCTCGGCGTCGGGCGCGCCGGGGCCCAGCGCGCTGTCGAAGGTGTGGTCGTACTGCGCCGCCAGGGCGAGCGAGCACTTCGGCGGCAGCAAGTGCCGCAGGTCGTAGGCGCGGTAGCCGTGGAGCGCCGCGTAGGCGTCCACCGTCGTGCCGCGGTCGCTGCGGATGACCATCCGGTCGTGGCCGTCACCGTCGTCCCACTCCCGGGTCGGCACCAGCTCCGGAGGCGGCAGCGGCTCGAAGCGCCAGTACGGGACCGGGTCCGTCTGCGCCTCGGTGGCGCCGACCTCCTCGGCCCGCAGGCCGCCGCCGGCCAGATCGGCGATCCTGACCCGAATGCTGTAGGTGCGGCCGAACCGCAGTCGCGGCAGCGAGCCGGGGTCGCACTCCACCACCGTGTCGAGGGCCGACAGCCCCGGCGGGGTGCCCCCGGTGCCGGTGATCCGCTCGGGCCGTTGGGCGACCTGGCTCCAGCCGTCCCAGCGCGCCACGATCTGGTGCAGGTACAGCGCGTCGGTGTCGCCGAAGCCGGTGACCACCGAGCCGGGCCGCAGGTAGCCCTCGTCCAGCAGGCCGTTGGGCAGCAGCGGCACGCCGCCGACGGTGTAGTGCACCCGGCGGCGGCACAGCGAGTGCCAGGTCCTGCTCTTGCTGTCGAACACGTCCATCCGGTAGCCGCCGAGCAGGGCGTCCACCAGCAGGGCGGAGGTGAGCAGTTTGGCCGGGGTGCCGCGCTGCTGCGCCCGCTGGAGCTGCTTGCGGTGCTCGTCCTCGCGCGCCCGGTCGACCAGGGCGAAGCCCGTCGAGCGCAGGGCGGGCAGCGCCCCGACCGGGACCGGGGAGGACTCCTCGGGCGGAGCCGCGGTGGCGTCCGAGCGGGCGGTGCTGACCAGCCGCAGGGCGGCGCCGTCCACATCGAAGGGCAGCAGCTCGAACCGGGTGTTCCCGGAGGGCGCCGCGCTGGTGCCCGCCAGTGGGAGGAGCCCGTCGGCGAAGCCGGTGGAGGTCGGGCCGTCGACGGAAGCAGGGACGAAGCGGCTGCCGGTGAGCGTGTAGGCGGACGTGGGAGAGAGGTCGGTCTGGATGGATCCGCTCCAGCCCGGCGGCGGGTTCGGGTCCGGGTCGGGCCACTGCGGCACCACGCTCAGCTCCGCCGGGTGCGTCTGGTCCACCGGGGTGAGCCCGGCGGCGGGGACGGCGAGGTCCACCAGCAGGCCGAGTGCGCGCAGTACGGCCGGGTGGTCGGCGAGGTGCGCGACGCTCTGGTGGAACTCGGCGGCGGGCTGGGCGGCGGCCCGGAGGTCCGCTGGGGTGGTGTCGTGCGTTGCGCGCCGGTAGAAGGCGTACGCCTGGGCGAGGGCCGGGGTGGCGTCGGTCGGGGCGGTGTGGGCCCGGTCGGCGGCGGGTGCCAACAGGCCGTGCTGCCACTGCTCGCCGATCGCCCGCAGCGCGGACCGCAGTTCGGGGTGACTCTCCGGCACCGCCCCGGGATGCGCGGCGTGGGCCTGGGCGGTGGTGGTGTAGATGCCCTTGACGTCGGTGCCGACCTGGCCGGCCGGGAAGGTGGTGGTGCTCCGGCCGTCGTAGGCGGTGGGTTGGTACGGCTCCACCGGCATCGCGGCGGCGAACAGCGCCTGCCAGACGGCGAGTTGCCGGTCCGGCGGGAACTGAACGGTGCTGCCGTCGAGGGCGGTGTACGGGACGCGCACGGAGGGCAGCGACTGCCCGGCGCGGCGGACGTCGAAGCAGATCCCGGCGAGCCGCTGCGGCCAGCCCTGCATGCCGAAGTCGGCGAGGGTGAGGGCGGTTCCGTCCGGGCCGAGCAGCCGTGGCGTCACCAGCACCGACAGCAGCGCCATCGGCGTGGGCTGGCCGGGGACGGGCGCCACCCGGCCCGCGGGGATCACCGTCCAGACGAACTGCCGCTCCAGGCCTGTCGACGACATGACTCACTCCCCTGCGAACGCCAGGCAGTAGGTCTGCCAGGGGAAGGACTGCCCCTGCGGCCCGAGCGCGGCCTGGACGGACGGGTCCGAGCCGGTCAGGGCGTCCCGGTGGGTGCTGCTCAGCCCGGCTGAGGGCGGGCAGTTGCCGAAGCACTTGTGGCACTCCAGCGTGAAGGACTTGGAGAAGAAGGTCAGGTCTACGGTGATCACGAGCCGGGCCGAGCCGCTGAGCGAACCGCTGGTGGCGTCGTAGGTCAGGGCGAGGGTCAGCTCGATCGAGACGCTGATCAGGCCCAGCAGCGAGATGCTGCCGCCGATCCGCAGGTAGCCGGTGATCTCGGTGTCGGTGCCGTTCTTGGCGAAGACGACGCCGCCGAAGACGTGTACCTCGGCGGAGACGATGACGAAGTCCATCGTGATGGCGGCGCCGAACTCGATCCCGCCGGTGAAGCGTTGCAGGCCGCTGTCGGTGCCGCCGGCGCTCAGGCCGAGCTCCAGGTACCCACCGCCGCCGAAGCCCGACACTGTGACCAGGAAGGGCCGTTCCCGGGTGCCGAAGGCGAAGTCCATGGCGATCGGTTGGCCGGTCAGCGACAGCGTGATGCCGGCCTGCACGAGGAGGTTCTGCAGGCTGAACACCAGCAGGCCGACTTCGGGGACGGCGACGGTGTACGACGCCGTGATGGAGGTGGCCGTGGTGTCGATCCGGGGGCCGTTCCCGGCGGTCGGGAGGTACTGCTCCAAGGTGGCGAGGAAGCTCAGGTCCCCGCCGAGTTTGACGTCCGTCAGGTGGACCGCCAGGTTCAGCCGCTGGCCGGGGTCGGCGGCGAAGGTCACGGAGGCGAAGGTGAGGACGACGTACGCGGGGGCGTGCTCGTCGGGAACGATCAGCTGGAAGTCCGTGATCGTCCCGGTGGCGTGCATCTCCGGCTTCCCGCCGACCAGTTGGGCCCGGACATCAAGGTTCAGCTCGCACGAGCTCCCGGGGTGGAACGGCCCGACGGCCTCGGTCAGCGCCTGCGTCCAGGTCAGCTCGGCGGACGGGTTGGGCAGGCCCTCCCCGGTCCAGACGAGGGTCGGCGGCTTGGTGACGGTGCGGATGAGGGCGCTCAGCGGTACGACACCGAACAGGCTGGCGTCCGGGGCGAACAGCTTCGTCGGATCGGTCTGGAACGCGTCGCCGACGGTCGGCCCGAGCGCGCGAGAGATCTGCGACACCGTCATGTTGGGCGCGGACAGCCCGCCAACCCGGGCCCCGGCGGCGCCGAAGTCGAGGGTGCGCGGCGTCACCAGGTCCAGCAGCGCGTCGGGGGTCGGGCTTCCCCAAGGCGTGGTGAGCAGCGCCTTGGAGAGGGTCATCGGGAGCGCCGGGAGGGGCCCGAGCAGTTGGCGGACGGCGGGCAGGCCCACGGCCAGCTCGGTCACCTGCGGGTAGAAGCCGACTCCGTTGGAGGACTGCCCGGCCCCGGTCCCGCCGAAGGTCATCGACTGCACCTCCTGCACGGCGTCCTCCACCGCCTGGGTCGGGGACGCCATGACGAGCGGGATGCGGGCGGCGACGTCGGAGAGCGGCCGTCCGAGGGCGGAGAAGGCCCCGGTACCGGGACCCTGTCCGTAGATCGCGTCGAGCGCAGCACCGTAGGCGCCGCCGGTCGCGGTGTCCTCGACGAACAGCAGTGGCAGGTGCAGGTCCACGTACTGCTGGCCGGCGGTGCCCTGGAGGGTGAACACCACGGGGGTGCCTGCCCGGCTGGGCCAGAAACACCTGGGCGGGGCGGCCGAGGAATCCAGCGGGATCCAGTTGGCGTCGTCCAGGCCCTCGGTCTGCCCGGGGGCGACGGCGATCCGCTGGAACGGGAACGCGCGCTCGTGCTGGCCGCCCTGGCCGATCCCGTAGTCGTCGCGGACGGGTTCGGTGAGGATCAGGAAGACCTGGCGGTGCAGGGCGGCCACGGCCGGGTCGGTGCCGGCGAACTGGCGGTCCGAGACCTCGATGTAGACGGCCCGGTGGCCGAAGGGGAACAGCGCGCCGGGGACGGAGACCTTGACGTGGAAGTCCCGGCCGAGGGCGGCATCCTGCGCCCACTCCAGCTGGGGCCAGCGGGCGGCGGCGGTGAAGCGGGCGCCGTAGGCACTGAGGACCAGCCGGTCGACCGTGAGCGGAACGCCCGGGTTCTGGGCGGCAGCCGAAACGATCTTGTCGTACCAGGTGTCCAGCGGGGTGCCGTGGTCGGAGCCGTCGGCCAGGGACCGCAGGGGCCGTGCCGCCAGGTGCCCGTCGGGGCCGGCGATCCGGCTGTGCCACAGCTCGGTGCCGCCCGCCGCGCCGGTGGCGGGCAGGGTGCGGTGGGTGCACCGGGCGTCCGGATGGAGGGTGAGCAGCAGGTTCCAGGGGACTTCGAGCCGGGCCAGCAGGGAGGCGGTGGTGTCCGAGGTGACGACCAGGGGCAGGTGGTTCATCGCATCGAGCAGACCGGCCACGGTGAGCACGACCGGGTCCGCGCCGACGGCGAAGCACAGGGTGGACGGGCCGGCCAGGAAGCCCTGGGGCGGCTTGCCGGACTCCACCACGGTCTCGGCCAAGTGCTGCGGGGGGACGTCCACCAGCAGGCGGCCGCCGCCCGAGTCGGCGACCAGTCGCACTGTGCCGTCGGACCCGGTCTGTTCGTGCAGCCCCTGGCTGCGGACGGTCAAGGTGACCAGGTCGTCCGGACGCAGCACGTCGTAGCTGCCGGTGGGCGCAGCCGGCAGGTCGAGGAGCCGCCAGTCCTGCCATCGGGTGTCGAAGCGCCGGTGCATCAGGGCGCTGCCGGCCCAGACGGCGAACACGTCGGTGCGGTCGCCGCCGGAGTCGACGGCGGCCAGCCGGGGGCCGGTCGCACCGTCGGCGCTGAGGTCGCCGCCGAGCCGCTCCCAGCCGAGCCGAGGGGCCAGGGCGGAGCGCCACAGGCCGAAGTCGCCGCCGAGGAAGACGTTGCGCTCCGTCGCGGCAAGGCAGCTGAAGGACCGTTCGTCGCCCTCGGGCAGCGGGCCGAGATCCTCCCACTCGGGTGGCGCGTGCAACGGTGGAGTGTCGGTCTCCAGGTGGGTGCGGAGCAGGCGCTGTTCGCGGGGATCCGCGTGGAGGAGGGCGATCCGGCCGGGCGGGGCGGGCACCGCGGCGAGGTGCCCAGGTGGGCGCTCGCCTGTGCGGAGCACGACGGGCCCCTCGCTCGGATGCCCGTACAGCAGCTCCCAACCGTTGGCGCCGGTGTCCCTGACACCGGTTTCCAGGACGAGGTGGAAGTCGCTGGCGCGGCTCGGCACCACCGTGAAGCCGGTCGCGGCGCCGCCCCGGGCCGGGGTGCCGAGCGACGTCCAGTGCGTCGGCTCCTCGGCGCCCGGGCGTAGACGCCACAGCTCGCCGGTGGCGCTCAGGGCGTAGACCTCGACCGGGCTGCCCTCAATGGCCGTCGCGCTCAGCCAGTTGAACGTGGGAGCACCTGGCGAGGGCCAGGGGCGGCCCAGCTCGTGCCAGGGGTGCCAGACGCCGTCGAAGGTCTGGTGTCGTACGGCGCCGTCGTCCGCGCCGACGAACAGGTGGAGTATGCCCTGCCCTGGCGAACAGACGGCCAAGGCCGGTGCCGGGTGGGTGTGCATCGGGCGCCCCCAGCGAATGGGTGCAGTACCGGTGGATGCGGGGCGGTGATCGGACGCAGGGTCCGTGAACGGACGCGAGTCGGTCGGCGGGGGCGAAGCACCGGTCACTCGCCAACTCTCAGTGACTCCAGGCTATTCCCGGTTCGGGTGCGGAGCAATTCTTGGCCCCGACGGGGTCTGGGGACCGGGGCGGCGTCACTGCGGGTTGGAGGCACTCGGCGAAGCCCATGGCATGCTCCCAGTGCCCACCTTCGTCCCGATCGAGTACCACCACGCTCCAGGCGGCCGTCCGCGGGCTGCTGCTGAGGAAGACGTGGAAGCCGAAGTCCGGTCGACAAGGCGGGGATCAGAACGCCGTCAACAGCGGTCTCCGGGTGCGGAAGGCTTGTTCGGTCTCCCAGATGTCTTGGAGAAGGTTCCCGCGTGAGGTCGCCGGATGCTTGAAACACAGGTGGGTGTCGGCCTTGATCGGCGCGTACTGATCAATGAAATCCCTGTATCCGGTGGGCAGTTCCGTGCCGATCTACGGCTCAAGACGCGCCCAGCTCTCGAGATCGGCGAAGCGTCGGGCTCCCGGCCAAGCATCGTGACGACGCCAGGATCCAGCCCGTCGAGGCTGCCTGAGCAGCGGAAACAGACAGAGCGCGTGGGATTTTCGCACTGGGGAGGTTGATCGCGGCGCGCTGTTCCGAGGGGGGACGCAGCGCGCCACTCGCTACCGGCCCTCGGAGTCGGCGTCTCCTGCTCGCGCGGCGGCTGCCGCCTCCAGCAGGAGCCAGCCGTCGACCTCGACCGCCCCCCGTTCCCCCGGCTGCCACCCACGAGCCAGCGCCACGTCCAGCAAGGCCCGGACGGCGCCCGGCTCGTGCAGGTTCAGTCCTGCGCCCCGGGTGAAGCCCACGTCACCGGAGCCGAAGGGGGCCCCGCCCGGGACGTACCGGCCGGGCCCGCCGGTAAAGACAATGCGCAGCGGCCCGCCGGTACCAGCGGGCTGCGGGGACAGGGTGAGGGTCTGGCGGCAGTTCACGGACCGGCCCTCGTCGCCTCTTCCATGGCTGTGGCGCATGGTCCACACATACACGTGCCCGTCGGCGACCAGCCGACGGGGCTTCTTCAAGTGGCGAGGCATGCGGCCGAGCGTACGCGGCCTCCACCCGTGCACACCCGCCCGGTTGGTGCGGTCCTTCGTCGAGCTCGGGCCCACCGAGCATCCCCTCGCCATCGAACAACCCAGAGGAATCGCTCTGACCGCGTGCGGCGTCTGCGCTCACTCTGAGGAGGCCTGGACGGTGGCAGTGCAGTCGGCTTCCTGGGCAGCCATGAGCTCATCGCCATGCTCGAAGGCCCATGCTCCGACAGCGTCGATGGGTCCCAGCAAAGTCCGGCCCAGGGAGGTGAGTTGATACTCAACGCGCGTTGGTGACCCGGGGTATGCCTGCCGGTCCACCAGACCGTTGGACTGCAAGCGTCGCAGCGTCTGGGTGAGGACCTTGGAGCTGATTCCCCCGATCTGTGGGCGTAGTTCGACCGGGCGTCTGGGACCGTCGCGCAGTGCCCAGAGCACGACGGCGTTCCAGGTGTTGGACAGGAGGTCAAAAGCCAGGCGGGCACGGCAGTCGGCGAGGAAGGCGTCAGTCGTCACGTACCACATGGTGCCCGACGGGCGCTCTAGCGTCTTTGTGATCGGTCCAAGCAGGTCCTGGAAGGTAATGAGTGATGAGAATCGGTGTACTGGGCACGGGCAACATGGCGGACGCGCTTGCCACCCACTGGGTGCGGGCCGGGCACGACGTGGTTGTCGGAGGGCGAGACGTGCGCAAGGCAGAGCGGCTCGCGACGCGTCTGGGGAGCAACGCGAAGCCTGCCGGTCTGCGTGGGGCGGCCGAGTTCGGTCAGGTGGTGCTGGCCGCGCTGCCCTTCGGCGTGGGGGCGAGCGTGGCGCGGGAACTGCGGGCGGTCCTGGACGGCAAGGTGCTGATCGACTGTTCCAATCCTGTCGGTCCGGGCTTCCTGCTACTGACACAGAGCGGCCCTTCGGCCGCCCAGCAACTGGCCACGGCGGCTCCGGGAACTCATGTGGTCAAGGCGTTCAATCTCTGCCACGAGGACGTGTGGCGCATGACACCGCCCATCTTCGACGGGCGGCCACTGGCAGTTCCGGTCTGCGGAGACGACGAAACGGCCCTCGCGCTCGTACACCAGTTGGTGCGGCATGTCGGCTGCGAACCCGTGGCCGGCGGCGGTCTCGAACGAGCCGGACTCCTGGAAGCGACCGCCGCGCTCTTCATCGGGCTCTGGGTTGGCGAGGGGGCCGATGCCCAAGCAATCGCTCCCCCGCTGGCCTACGCCGCCGGACCGGGACACGAGGAGTCAGAACAGACCGCGAGGGCTGTTCGTTAGGGGTTCCAAGCTTCGCTTCTCCGCCCCGGGCTGTCTTCGTGAGCGGTTGGTTGGGCGACGTGCGCGACACGGACGGCCATCGCGGGACTCTCCAGTTAGGTGAAGACCAGGGAAGGCGCGCGATGGCCGTCGCTGTCAGTGTGCTCGGAGACGGGCCCTTGAGTGCCTCAACCGCCCGACCAGGCCGGCAGTCGCCGTCGTCCGCCGCGTCGCTGCAGCCCTGAAGCCAGCGCTCGGGCGAGGCCTTGGCCTTGGCGCCGCCCTGATCGTCGCGCCACTGCTCGCAGCCGCCCACCCTTGAGGAAGCCCCGGGTCTGGCCGGTCCGGTCTGCCTTCATTCCAGCGAGCGCCACTCCATAGCCGCCCTCGTAGGCGACCTCGTCGTGGAAGACCGGCTTCTCGTGGAAGACCGAGACGACCATGGCTGCGATACCGAGACACACGACGATGCCCACCGCCACGGCTATTCGCCCGCAAGCACCAGCTGCCATCCCCCTGCTGGCCGACACGGAGCGGGCAGTCGCGCGCTTTCGGCACCACCGCCCCGGCATCGGACTGCGACGGTCCGTCTCTCTCGTCGCCCCCGAAGACACCCTCTTCTGGAAACACGTAACCCTGTTCGGTGCCACCTACCAGAGGGTAGACACCCTGACACGACAGCCCGAGCGGCTCGCAACCACTTCAGACGCGTGCATGTGTCGGGTATGCCGCTCCCGCTCATACAGAACCAGGGGATGCGCAGCCAGAACGGCAGCGGGTCCTGTGCATCCTCCGAGTCCAGGCCGGCACCTGTCTTCAGTACCGCGTCCCCGATGGCCCGCAGGCGCAGGCCACCGGGGACGACATGCGGTATTCCGCGGGCGTGTCCACTGGGTCTGTCCAATCAACGGCTGATCTTGGTTGTTGAGGTTCAGTTGTTGGCCGGGGTGAGCCGGCCTTCGAAGGCGATCTGGAAGGCGTTTAGGG
>NZ_JBWKKJ010000041.1:0-19029 GCF_056431605.1 Streptomyces sp. NPDC045846
CGCCCGCCAACGCATCAGCGTCCTGTTCGCCATGCTCCGCGACGGCACCTTCTACGAAACCCGGACACCGAAGGACGTCGAGCTCGCCGCATAACCCCAACACCCCAAACCACACCAAACCCGACAGAGGTGCCTTGACGAAGGACATAGAGGCACCCCCCCGACCTACGCCTCGTGGGCGAACCCGATCGAGGCCCACTTCGGCCCGCTGCGGCACTTCACCATCGCCAACTCGACCACCCCAACCACACGGTTCAGACCCGGGCCCTGCACGGCTACCTGCGGTGGCGCAACGCCAACGTCCGCCACCGAGACGTCCTGGCCGCCGAACGCAAGGAACGCTCCCGCATCCGCAGCGAGAAGGGCATCCGCTGGGGCCGGCGCCCCTCAGGGCCGCAGTCTGACACCACGCCCTGCACGTCACCCGAGAAACTCGGCCGCCTTGGTCATCGGTCCTCCTGCGTCACCGGTGTTGAGCGTTCCCGCCGGTTCGAACAACAGGATCGCGGTCTCCTCGTCTGCCATGGGGCAGTGCTCGACTCCACGGGGAACCACGAACAACTCGCCAGGTTCCAGAACCACATCGGCATCTCTGAGCTGGATGGTGAGCCGCCCGCTGATGACCAGGAACAGTTCATCGGTGTCCTCATGGGTGTGCCAGACGAATTCCCCCTTCAATTTGGCCAGCTTGACGTCGTAGTCGTTCAGCACGGCCACTTTCTTCTGCGACCACAGGTCGCTGAACTGTGACAGCTTGTCGGCCAGGTTGACAGGAACAACAGACTCGGACATACGGCATCCTTCCTCAGGGCCGGGTAACCAGGAGCGACCTCTCAGGCCCTCCAGGCCGGCGTCACGAGCCTGTCACGCACGAACTCCGCGGGTCTTGTACGTTCCTTGCATGGCCTCAGACCGACCCCGTACGTCCATCAGCGCCTGGAGGCCCTCAGTCCCAGGAATCGCCGAGGTCTTCCACGCGCACTTCACCGACCACGCATACCCTGCGCACACCCACGACACGTGGGACCTGATGATCCTCGACGACGGCTCGGTCGACTTCGCACTCGACCGTCGCCGCCATGGGGCGACCGGTACCGCCAGCGTCCTCCTGCTACCTCCCGGCGTCCCCCATGACGGTCGAACCGTCACGGCATCAGGCTTCCGCAAGCGCAACCTCTACCTCAACGACTCCGTACTCCCCCAGCGTTTGGCCGGCCGTGCGGTAGACGCTCCGGTCTTCAGCGACGGGCTGCTGCGCCATCGGATCCACCAACTGCACGCCGCTCTCGTCCACGCCGGAGACGGGTTCGAAGCCGAGTCCCGCCTCTCGCTCATCCGTGAACGGCTCCACTTCCACCTCGACGCCCTGCAGCCCCACGCACCGGGGCGTGAGGCAAGCCGGCTCGCCACCGAGCTGCGGGAACTACTGGACTCACGGATCCACGTCGGTATATCCCTGCGCGAGGCCGCCGCCATACTGCACGCCCACCCCACCCACCTGATCCGCTGCTTCAAGCAGACATACGGCCTGCCGCCACACACCTACCTCACCGGCAAGCGCATCGATCAGGCACGTCGACTTCTCCTCGACGGCCACCGGCCCGCAGAGGTCGCCACAACCGTGGGATTCCACGACCAAGCCCACCTGAACCGACACTTCACACGCCACGTGGGCACCACACCCGCGCGTTACAAGCGCACTCGCACCGGCCCTGCCCCAATCTCTTCCTGACCCTGCGTCGGATACGCAGATCACTGCCGCCACCACCACCCGGCGAACCTATGCGGTCACGGCACTGGCTCAAGGAGATCTTGGACTATCGCGGGGACCATCCGCAGTGGGACACGTCGTCATCGTCGCAGCGCAGGACCAGACCTTGAAGCGGCGAGCAGAACCACGCCGGTGCGCCGGAACGCCCTTAACAACGGATCAGGCTGGTTCGTCGAGCCACAGGTGCTGTCCTTCGTGGTCGAAGGTCAGGCCGTAGCGTGTGGGGTGGGGCTGTCCGGCCCTCCGCCAGGTGGTGTAGGCCGTGACGATCTCCTTCCACAGGTTCTTGTGGCCCCAGACGGTGACGGCGTCCTGATCCCACCAGTGGGCGAACCGGACGATCGTGACGGACTCGCCAGTGTCGTCGCGGATCTGGGCCTGGCGGCTTCCGCCGGCGTCCGTCCTGATGTCGACGCTCAGGTGAGGAACGTGCAGGCCGATGCAGAAGTCCTGCGTCCAGGTCCCATCGAGGACCTGCTCCGGGTCGATGGGTGAGGCCTGCAGGGTGTAGGTGTCCGCGTGCGGCACGGACACGGCAGGGCGCTGGGAGCGGGCCCACATGTAGGAGGCGGAGCCGACGAACCGGCCCGAGGCGATGCCGCCCTGGACGTGGAGCCTGAGGAGCCCGCCGCCGGCATACAGCGTGTTGAACGGTGTCAGGATGATGCCGTCGTCGGCGGTCTGTTCCCTCCACGCGTCGGGGATGCTGCGCAGGGACGCGGTGTTGATGATCCGGTCGTAGCGAGCGTTCCTGGCGTATCCGGCAAGCCCGTCACCGGTGATGACGTCCGGCTCGTACCCGGCCTGCTTCAGGTTCTCGGCCCCCCACGCTGCCAGGGCGGGGTCGATCTCGATCGTGGTCACCCGGCCGGCACCGACCCGTTCGCACAGCAGCGCGGTGTGGTACCCGGAGCCGGTACCGAGCTCAAGGACCCGGTGGTGCGGTTCAAGTTGGAGGTGGTTCAGCTTCTCGAAGACGATGTCGAGGGCGGAGATGCTGCTCGTGTAGTCGCCCCGGGCCGGGCCCTCTTGCGGGGTGCGACCGTCGTCGATCTGAGTGATCAGGGAACGGCGGGTGTCCCACACCGCCCGCCGCCAGGAATCGCTGTCGAGGGAGCGGTCCACGACGGGAAGCAGGCCCTGTTCATCGGGGTGGAGGGCCCAGAACTGCGGAGGCGCGAAGCTCTCGCGGTCCACAGCATCGAACGCGGCACGCAGCCAGGGTGACCGGAAGGCGGCCATGGCTGCGAGTTCCCTGCCCGCCACCGCACGGTAGTCCATCGGGTGACCGGCTACTTTCCGCCGCTGCCGTCGGGACTCGGCGGCGTCGGCGGCGGCGTCCACGGCTTGATGGGAGCAGGATCGCCTTTGTGCTTGCTGTCAGGCACGGCCGCCTCCTCACGGGCCGGGAACCGGCCGGGTGGATAAGAACCCCAGCCTGGCATTAGCCAGCAGCCTTGCAAAGGGCACGTGCACCCTCGCCCGCCCGCCGGTCGCGGTGCTCACCGGGGGCAGGCGATAGAGCGCTGGCAGATCGAGGTGACCGCCGGCGGCCGCATCTGTTACCTGCTGGACACCGAGCGCCGTACCGTGTGGATCGACCAGGCCTCCACCGGGCATCCCAAGCCACTGACCGCTAGCCCGTGTCGCAGCGCGCCGCCGCGAAGGCGCGGGCCACGCCGATGACCGAGGCGAGGCGGGCGTCGGCGCGGTTGTCGGCGTCCTGCAGGCACTCCCACCACACGTAGGCCACAACGTCGGCCAGTTCGACGAACTCTTCGTAGCTGAGGTGCAGTTCGAGTTCGTCCTGGTGGGAACAGCCGATCTTGGTCCCGGACAGTGGACGGCCGCGGTGGCGAGAGAGGCGGGCACGGGGACGAGGTACTGCTGGACGACGGCAAGGACTTCATCGGCGTCGAAGTCGATGACGGTGCCCTCGACCTCCACCCGGATGCGGCCGCCATCCTGGGACTGCCAGGGATCCCCGGTGACCCGGCCGTAGTAGCACAGTTCCGCGCCCACACGCAGTTCCTCCGGCCGCACCACCCCCACAGCAGGGTTGGTGCTGGGCAGCAGCCCGCTGAACAGGAGTTCGCCCACGCGCAGCGGCTCACGTCCACGCGCACGGGCTGTCCCGGCAGTCATGGCCTGGGGCGGGGACGGCGCCTACGGAAGTCTGGCAGCGGAGGCAGCGTTGCGGGGTCGATGCCGCTCGCCTCCAGACGCTTGCGGTGCACTCCGTTCGCCACCCGGCCGAAGCAGCGTTCACCGGAACGCCTGGCATACCGGGCAATGGCCCTGGCGGCGCGGGTCACGTGGCTGCCCGGGCACACGAAAGACCGTCATGGGGGTTCCGTAGCGGCCGCGCTGTCTCGTCACGGACTGTTCAACGTCGCCGCGTCGACGATCGGATTGCGGCATTCGTGGGACACGCCGGGGCAGGCCCCTACCCGTTCGGGGAAGTTCCTGCGTTTGCCCCGGGACCGGTCGGCTGGACAAGAAGAATGAGTTTCCGACGCTCTTCAGATGAGTTGGAGCCCGCTATGCCTGATCTCCCTGCGCAACGGAGCCTCGCGGAAGTCGTGGAAATGGTGGCGCAAGAACGGGCGATCGGGTGCGTGCGCGGGACTGGAGTCGATACTGCGGCCGACGCCCTCGACGCGGTCCTCACCAGCCAGCCCTGGCGGGTAGTGCGGCTGCAGCCGTCGGCGCCCGGCGACCGCTCCGCGCTGGCGGACGCCCTGTATGAGGTGATGGAGCTGCCGGAGCCACGTCCGCGCCGGCTGGGACGCATCCGTGTCAGCGGTAGTCCTCAGGGTGGCCCTGCATCCACTTGTTGATCTTGTCGCGGGTGGCGATCAACGCCGTCTGGTGCTTCTTCAGGTTGGCGAAGGAGCGGTCGCCGCCGAGCTCGGCGTCGAGCTTCTTCACCAGGGCGATCGGCTCGGGGAAGTGGCCGGGTCCCTTCGGGTCCGCCTTCATGGCTCGGTCCACGCGGTGCAGTTCGTCGTAGACACGGCCCAGGAAGTAAGCGCAGTTGCCAGGCGTGCATGAGTCACCCAAGGTCGCCTGGAGGCCGGCGAATGCGTCGCGGACCTTCTCGGCCGATGGCGTACTGGCAGCCGAGGAGGATGAGGAGACGGTGAGTTCCTCGCCCGCCGCCGATGGCGAGGCCGACGCGCTCGCCGACGTGGGCGTCCGCTCACCGGTCCCCGTGGCCGAAGACGCGTCGCAAGAGACGCTGAGTGCGGCCAGGGACACGGCGACAACGGCCGCGCCCCGCGCTGACGACTTGAACATATCGATTCCCCCCGTGATCGTGAGTCAGCCAACCCTACATAAACCCGTTGGCAGGCATACGCGTGAGCCCCTTCACCGGGAACCTCTGACGGCCTGGCCTGCGCGCGCCTGGGCCGACCGCAGTCAGGAACCCGCCTGAGACGGGCTCGGCACAGGGACGGCGTTGCCCGCCGCGTTGCACCGTAGGGTCCAGATGCCCGGCGTTCCTGCCTCGTGGGCCTTACGTCCACGGCCGGTGGCTGTCTGCTGCCGGGCACTTCGGCGTTGGCGGCGGTGTAGACGGGCTGGGTGACGCCCAAGCCACCGGCGTTCATCTTCGCCACCGGGACCGGAAGGTAGAGGTCCACCGCCCCGGACTCGGCCGTCGCGGCCGGGCATCCGGGGGGCACCTCGGTGATCGAGCCAGGGGCCCGTTCGGGGCCCCATTCTCGATCGCGAGGGTCCCGTTCACCCAAGCCTCGCTCGCCCCGGTCCCGTCCTGCAGGGTCATGGTGACCACCGCGTCTGCGCCAGGGCAGTTGGCGGCGGTCAGGGTCCCGCGGTGCAGGCGCACGTTCTCGGTCGCGATGGCGGGGCCCAGGCCGCTTCCTTCGGATCGGGTCCGCGCGGCGTCGGCCTGTAGAAGCGGTCGAAGACGTACCGCAGGACATCCTCGGGAATGCCGGGGCCACGGTCGCTGATCTCGATCACTGCTTCCCTCCGTAGCCGCGCAGATCTAGCGTCTTGCGTACGAGCGTGCGCAGGCCGACGTCGTCGAGCCGGCTTGGCCTCGACCGTGCTGTCGCCGGCGGCCGTCAGGCATCCCGGCGCACGGAGCTGGGTCGCCACCGCACGCCGCACGAACTGCGCGGTGGCGAACGGGACTGCATACCGGCGGGCAATCTCCCAGGCAGTGGGCAGCTGCAGCATCGGCCCGGACAGCAGGTCATCGGCAATCGCCCGGTAACGGGGCCGCTCCGTGGCGTCCGGAGCAGGCGACGCGCCACCACCCCACCGGCCTCCGGCCCCCTCCTGCCGCATCTCGCCCTCCCCCGCTCCCGCGTCAGCCGGAGATCTCTTCGCCCGGCACCACGAGCCAGAACACCACACAGATTTAGCTGGAGCTGGTGTGTACCGAGATGTGCTGTCCTGACACGCCGTCGATCAAGAGCCGGTGGGCCATGGGCTTGGAGAGGGTGACCTGGACGGGAAGCCATATGGCGTCCGCGGGACATGGCGGGGCAGACCGGGTAATTCCCTGCAACGTCAAGGTCACCTTTCCCGCCTTCTCATCGGCCGACAGGCGTACATCTCGCTGACAGCCTCCGGCATAGCCTCGCGTGTGGAGTACTCGTCCGTCTGTGGACTCGGTCACCGGCTGAGTAATCTTCTGCGGCGTGATCGTGCCAGCTTCTGACGCTGCAGCAGGTCCGCTCTTTTCAGGCCCTTTTGTGTTCGCGCTGCCGCAGCCGGTCAGCACGATCAGGCAGGCAGCAGTCGCGATTATGCCGCCGAGTTTCACAGTCGTCATGCCCCTTTGATGTGCAGTGCCGGTGTCCGGTTCCGCTGCGTGCCCCGGGGTGGCCGCGGCGCACTGGCAGATTCCTCAGGGACTTCCGCGTGCCGGACTGCTCTGACGCGCGCCGCCTTCATCGTCGCACCGCTGTGCATGCTGGCCTATGGAGCCATCCGAATCTCGGACCCGAGCCACGGTCTGGGCCGTGCCTGGATCTTGGGCCATCTCTTCCTGATCACCGCAGTGGTGCTCTTCGGTGCGGTCTTCCTGGGTCTGCGGCGTCTGGCCGAGCCGGTCACCGCTTCAGGATCCCCGGAGGCTGGTTCGTCATGCCTCCACCATCCCGAGCAAGACCGCGTCCTGGTATCCGGCACCACCCCGAGCTCACCCCGACCAGACCCTGATGCCGCGTCATGGGGCCTTCACATGCGTACCTGGTCGCACCCCGTCAACCCGGACAGGCAGCGGCCTGCTGTTCGCCCAGCTACCTCTGGGACGCACGCGCATGATCGTCAAGATTTGTTCCGGTTTGCGCGCCGACCAGTGGGGGTGTCGTGATGGCGGGCTGGAAGTGCTTGAGTGTCAGATCGATCACTGCGGCGGGCTGCTCCAGCAGGACCAGATGGTCTGCTTCTTCCACAACGGTGAACGAGCTGTTGTCGATGGTGGCAGCGAGGGCACGCTGGTCGGCTACCGGGATCAGGGTGTCATGGGCGGCGGCGAAGACGAGCGTCGGTACGCCGCGCAGCCGCAGTCCCGGGTCGGAGGTCAGGCCGAAGGAGTGCTGGCCGGCCAGTGCCGTGGGGGCTCGCAGGTGACGCAGCACCGGCCGGCGGAAGCGGTAGACCAGCCTTTGGTGCGCGACGGGCGCCGTGGGGTCCATGCACAGCATGGTCTCGGTCAGCAGCGTCGCGAATTCCTGCTCCTGGCCCGATTGGGCCAGGGCGACGAGTCGCTAGGCCTGCTGCTTGGCCGGTGCGGTGCCGGCGGGCACGCCGCCCATCACCAGGCGGGCGACACGCGATGACAGAGCCGTAGGAGTAGCCGAACAGGTTGATCTGCTCTGCCCCCAGGTGGTCCACGACCTGTTCGACGGCCCGGCACGCTATCCACACCAACCAAATCTGGCACCTGCCGGCCTGATCGAACCCGCATGTTTGCCCGCCGCGCTCCGCCGCCCAGTGGCGGGCACGGCCATTTGCATGGGAAGGGGGCGGGACGGGAAGGTGCTTCACACGGTCAGTTCGGTCGCTACGGAGCGCCGGAGGGTCTGGCCGCCGAGGACGGTGATCAGCATGGCGAGAGCGGCGGCCAGGCCGGCGACGAGTGACACGAGGCCGAAGGAGCTTCGCTCGACCAGGAAGCCGCCGATGGCCTTTCCGGCCGAATCGCCGATGGCGTCGGCCATGGTGATCCACATGAATGCCTCGTTGGCGAAGCCGTTCGGCACGGTGCCGTCCAGCAGGAGGTAACGGCACGTGATCATGGGGGCGGCCGGCAGGCCGACCAACAGCGTCAGCAGCACCACGGCGGGCATCGAACGCGCGAGGGAGAGCGCGGTCATCAGCAGGGCGAGGAGCAACAGGATGGCCGCGTAACGGCGGTCGAGCGCGGATCTCCAGGTGCGGTGGCCGTACGCGAGCCCGCCCACGAGGCTGCCGATGGCGACCAGGGCGATCAGCAGCCCGGCGATGCCAGGGACGGCGTGCCGGGTGGCGTAGGCGGGGAGGTCGACTTCCACGACGGCGAAGGCGAAAGCGGTGGGCGCCGTCGTCGCGGTCAGGACGGCCAGCGGTCTGCTGGCCATCACGGCTGGCCTGCTCCGCATCTGTACTGCGGCCCGGGGTTGGCTGCGAACCGCGGACAGCTGGCTGAAGACCAGGGTCGCCGACCAGGTGAGGCAGGCGGTGGCGAGCAGGGCGAAGGTGGTCCCGGCCTGCGCGATTGTGGCACCGGCGCCGGCCGGGCCGCCGATGTATCCGATCTCCTGGAGGACCGCCTGAACCGCGTAGGCGCTCTCGCGGTCCTGCTCGCCGGTCAGCCGCGACCAGGCCGACCGCATGGCGGCGTACACCGCGGAGTAGCCGGTGCCGACGGCTGCCGAAGTCAACACCAGGACCCACAGCGGTGCGTGGGCTTCGCCGGCGGCGACCAGCGCCAGGGTGAGCACCAGGTGCGTCGTGGCGATGACGGCGAGCACGGCGGCGCCGTACCGGTCGGCCAGCCGGCCACGCACGGGAGCGGTGGCGGCCGAGCTCAATCCATAGCAGCCGATCACGATCCCCGCGGATCCGAACGACCCCGTAGCGTGGACCAGGAACAGCAGCATCGCGAGCGGTTCGGCGCCGACGCCTACGAACACCAGCGTGCCCACGACCGTCAGATTCCGGGTCTCGCTGCTCAGGAGGAGACGACCGACGCGCTGACGGTCGGTCTTGGTGCTCATCGCGGGTTCTCGGCCAGGCGTGGAAGGACCGCTTCGTAGACCGCTGTGATCTGCCGCAGTGCTGCCGGTGCGCCGTAGCTCTGCTCGACCGCCGGCCCGGCCGATCGGGCGAGCGCCGCATAGCGATCGGGCTCCGCGATGATCCGCCGAACCTTCGTCGCCAGCGCATCGAGGTCGCCCGCCGGCACCAGCATGTCCGGGCAGAGCCGGCCAACGGTCGTGCGCAGACCGCCAACGGCAAAGGCGGCCACGGGAGTTCCGACGGCCAGCGCCTCCAGTGCGACGCCGCCGAGTTCCTCGTAGGAGGAGGGCATGACGAGCGTGGTCATGACTGCGAGGGCCTCCGGCACCCGGTTGTTGGGGACGAATCCGGTGATCAGGAACTCGTCCGCCAGTCCCTCGGCGCGGATCTGCTCCTCCAGGCGCTCGCGCTGCGACCCGTCGCCGACGATCAGGAACAAGGGGTGGAGGTCGCGCAAGCGCAGTGCCAGCGGCACCAGGTACTGCCAGCCCTTCTCGCTGGCAAGGCGACCGGCGAAGCCGATGATCGGGCGGTGGCCGGCGGCGGCCGCCCATGCGTCGAAGCCGCCCGCGCCCGCTCGGGACACTCGGGGCGGGGCGGGCCCGGTGTCCACGATGTCCGGCACCACGGCGAAATGCTGCTCGCTCACGCCAAGGGCCTCGGCCGCAACGCACGCTGTGCTCTCCGTCAGCGTGACGACCCATGCCGCGCGGCGGATCGCGCGCTTCTCCGCGATGGCCCCGAAGCGCTGCTGCAGCCGGGCCATGGCGGACCGCGGGACGTAGCCCGCGAGGCGCGAGCAGTGCAGGGTGAGGACGTACGGTGCGCGGACCAGCCGGGCGGCAACCGGGGCGAGCAGCAGGGTCCAGAGCGCCCCATCGGCATGGACGTGGACGAGGTCCGGCTTCCACCGCCGCAACCCGAAGCAGGCGCCGAGCGTGGCGAAGAACCACGCCGGGGTCAGCCCCACCAGACCAGTCGATTCGGAGCGGATCTCGGGAATCGGCATCCGGGCGATGCGTACGGTCAGCCCTTCCCGGTCCTCGCGGACCGGCGGGAGCCCGGGGAAGCCGACTGTCACCACTACCTGCTGCACGCCGTCCTCGGCCAGCATCCGGGACAGTCGGGTGGTCTGGATCTGCATTCCCCCGATGGAGTCGTACTCCGCGGGCCAGGCATCGACCTGGTCGTGGTAGTACCACGGTGTGAGCCGCAGGATGCGCAACGGTTCCCCCCGGTCCCTGTCGTTCCTCGGCAGATCAGGAAGGCGGCACAGTTCCTCGGGCCATGGGCGCGATCGGTCGCACCGGATCAATTCGCACTGTCGCACGAGAACCGCCAGAAATCAACAATCAATGATGTATAGGCAGTTGAACCCGATGCGGCGGGCGCGCACTGAGGCATGGTCTGGTTGATCGGTCCCCGTGCCGGGGCAGTGAGCGTGCATGGATGCGATCCTGGTAGAACTGCACGCCCGCGCCCAGGACAGGCTCAGCGCTCTTGCCGTGAGCTCCCTCGTCGTGAGGGTGGCTCCTGCCTCCCCGGACTCCTACGTCAACCAGCGCGTCAGCAGCTGTCGGCCCGAAGCCAGCGTCGCCTGCGTCTGGCGGGCCGAACACGAAATCACGGGCCTGTACACGCTCCCGTACGACACCGAAACCACCGTCGACGACGCCACCTACCCTTCGGGCCGCTCGCCCGGCAGCGGGGCAGACGCGGGGGCGGAGGAGCGGCGGGTGGCGTGCCGTCCAAGGTCAAAGCCCCCGCCGCTGACGCCCCATCATCCCAGGCCGGCACTCCTGCCAAGGCGCCCGCGGCACCCGCAGTGGAATCTGCCGCACCCGAAGCCCGGTTACCGGCGTAGATCTGTCAGGCACGGTCGCCTCCTCCTGGGCCGGGGAACCGTCCGGATGGACACGAACCCCAGCGTGACATCAGCCAGCAGCTGTGGGAAGGGCGCGCACGCCGTCGCCCGCCAGATGCGAGCCTCGCGGACCTCACTCACGCCACCCTTCGGGGAGATGGCATAGACCTGCGCCGGACGGACGACACGTCTCCCCCGTGAAGTCTGAGCCCTGCCGTCCGGTCCGTGCAAGCCATCACGTACGTCAGCGATGGGGCTCAGAGGCCCGTACCTAAGCGGATCTTGATGTGTCAGCCGTAGGTCTCGACCCACATGTCGAGAGCCCCGCCGCCCCCGGCCGAGCAGTTCAGCACGGAGGCCCACTCCTTGCCCATGGAACGGCCGCCCTCCGAGCCCTCCATACCCGTGTGAACGCCACCGACGTTGGCACAGCTGCCGTGGACCTTCCAGCGGCCGTTGCCGCTGTCGCACCAGCCGATGCCGTTTCCGTTGTTGGCGGTCCAGGCGTGGCAGTTGGACGCGGCACTGGCCGACGGCGCGGCGAAGAGCATCGTTCCCGCCACCACAGCCAGCGCGGCGGACGTGGCCCCTGCGAAACGCAGACGTGACATAACAACTCCCGTTTTCTCTCGATGAGGTGTTCCCGCTCGGCCTACACGCCGCTACTCAGCAGACGGCCAGGCTCGAGGAAAGGACCGCCAGTGGTCGGCCAGCGATCCACACCACCGTATGCAGCGAAATACCCGCCGAGCGTCAGCCAGGCCATCCCGCACATCGTCCCGTCGCCGTCCCAGCCGCTGACCTGCGACTTGGGACGTCCCGCCCGCCGAAATAGGGACAGGCAGCCGGGTTCCCTGCTGAGCGCCGGCCTGCTTCACAAGCATCCCCCCGGGTGTCAATACCAGGCAGACCTCCAGGCCCAGCACGGCCAGACGGTGGCCCGCTCCGCGAACTACGCAACGGGAGCGCGTACTTGGCCGCCGTCCTGGCCGATACCGAAGCGCAACCGGCGGACCTGGCCACCTCCCAGAAGGTCATCGCCGAAGTCGCACCGGCTGGGCGACCGGCTCTTCACCACGAAAGGCGCCTACAGCTCCGACAGCAACGGAGACTCGGGACCCTCGGGCGGGAACTCGACTCCCAGCTCGACGCGCTCAGCACAGCGGGCGTAGTCGATGCGGCTGTCCGCGCTCGGGGCTGAGAGTTGCATCGTGCGAAGATCCGGGGCCGTGACGGGCCCTCAGCAGCCTTCCCCAAGCGACCGGTCGGACGCCGACGACATCGAACAGCGCGCCTCTCCGAGGTGTGATGCCCGGCCCGGCCTGCCGTGCCGTTCGCGCGGCGGCGCGGCCGCCTCCGCCTGCCACACCCGCCGCTTCACCCTGGTGCCCCGGCTGAAGAAGGGGCTTCGGGTGTCGACCCCGGCCGACCGCGGTACAGGCCGGCCGGGGCGGCCCGGTATCCCGCCGCCGGCATCCATCGAACCGGACTTGGGCTCATCTCCTCTTTTGTGTGAGAGCGGGTTCTGAGAAAGAACCCAGGTTCGGCGGTGGTGGGGCGGCCCGTAATTGACGTTGCTCGTACCACGGACCGTTTATGGGGGTTCGGCCACCTCGCTTCGGCCTGTGGGCTTCGGCAACTGAGGTGCTTTGATAATGGCCAGTTGGGATTCCCCGCTGGCGGCCAGTTAGTAGGGAGCTATCTGGCCGCCACTTGTCACGGTTAGTGAACGCGGGGCTGAGGGGGCGTCCCTGTGGTCATGAGGTGCGCAGGAAGTCTTCGAGGGCCTTGTTGAAGGCTTCGGGGCGTTCCATGTTGGGGTAGTGGGCGGCCCCCTCGATCGAGATCGCGTGGCCATTGGCGACGGTGCGGGTGAGGCGTTCGGCCATGCCAATGTGATCGGGTGAGTCGATGGCGCCGTTGATGGCGAAGACAGGCACGTCGATTTTGGCGAGACGGTTCCACGTGTCGCGGACAGGGATGCGCAGGTCGGGTTCGTCGGCGGTGTGCTTGGACAGGGTGCTGCGGGTCATCTCGCGCAGGCGGCCGACGACTTGAGGGGTGAGATCGTCGAGGGTGCGGTCCGGGCCTGCGGCGAAGAGCGTGAACGTCTCGACGGCGGCGTCCAGGTCGGCGGCGGCCATCGCCGTTTGCCAGGCGGTCCAGGTTCGGATGGTCCAGGGGTCGGTGAAGATCGGCTCACTGGTTCCGGCACCGCTGACGACCACGGCACTGACCAGTTCCGGATGCTCCAGTGCGGTGTCGACCGCGATGCTTCCTCCCATGGAGACGCCCACGAGGACCGCGGGGCCGATGTCCAAGTGTCGTAGCAGCGCGGCGACGTCGTCGGTGTGCCGGAACGGTTCGGTGGCGTTGGCGGAGCGGCCGTGGCCGCGGGCGTCGGGCGCGATGACGCGGTAGCGCGTGGCGAGGGCGGGAATCTGGTCGTCCCACATGTGGTGGTCCAGGAATCCGCCGTGGAGCAGGACGAGGGGTCGGCCGGTACCGCTGTCGAGCCAGAACAGATCATTCATGACAACTAAGGTGTCATCCTTGAAATGGAAAGGCAACCGAGGTGTCATCATGGCGGTGTGAACGAAGCAGATCCCAGCCGGGCGTCCGAAGAGGTGACCGACCGGCTTGCCGAGGTGTTCGACCTGGTGGGGCCGTTGTACCGGCGCACCCATCGCAAGGTGGAGCAGGACATGTCCGCCGAAGGACTGCCGGTCGGGGTGCGGGCCGTCCTCAACCTGCTCCGCGATCACGGTTCCATGACCGTCCCTCAGATGGGCAGGGCGCAGGCGCTCAGCCGCCAGTTCGTCCAGCGCATGGTCAACGACGCCGCGGCCAGAGGTCTTGTCGAGGCCGCCCCCAACCCGGCCCACCAAAGGTCATCGCTCATCCAGCTGACCGAGCGCGGCCACAGCGCCATCACCGCGGCGATCGAGCGCGAACGCACAGTGCTGCGCCAGGCCAGCGACGACCTCACCGAAAACGAGATCGACGCATGCCTGCGAGTCCTCACCCGCCTCCTCGAAGTCATGGGCAACGTCGACGTCGACTGAACCAGACCCAGGGCAGCGAGATCACTTACGGAGAGTGACACCATAACTGGCCGTACGTGGGGGGAATGTGAGATGACCGCTGCCACCCGTTGCTGGGCTCGGCATCGACTGGGCGTGACCCGACGGACGCGACATGGTGACCAAGGTTGCGTGTGATCGGAGAGCGGGGCAGTCAAGGAAGATACGAAGAGGGTCCCGGGACCACGGTCAGATCCCGGGACTTCATGCTCGCTCAGGGACATCGGCGCCTGGCCCAGTACGGGCTGATCTCCGCGCCTCAGCCGCGGCAGTGGTCCGGCCCGCCAAGACGGGGGAGCCTGGCAGGCCGGACCTGTCACAATGCCATACCGCCGACCTGCACACCGACTTCATGCAGGGAGCATGACCGAAAGAGGTACCCATCACTGCGGTGCGGTACCCGAATGGGCGCCGTCCGTGCAGGCTCCAAGTCCTGGCTGACTACTCGCTGCTGGGCATCACTGCGTTTGACGTCCGCCCCCAGGCCGACCCGATGGGCGAGCCGGGCCTCCATCAACCATCCAGGCCGTGGCGGAGCCCTGCCTCAAGGGCGGCCGGGGCGCGCCTGGTCGTGCCGGACGGGCTGGTGGCCTTCACCTTCCTGTTCTCCGAGTCGGCCGGCCGGGCGATCGTGTCCGTGCCGCGCTCCGAGGAGCTGCGCTTCACCGACATGTGCGGCGCGCGCGGCCTCCCGGCGACCCGGATCGGTGTCGTGGACGGCGAAGCCGTCGAGGTGCGGGGCGAGTTCAGCCTCGGCCTGGACGAGCTGCGCACGGCCCACGAGGCGACCATCCCGGCCCTGCTGGCCTACCCGTACGCCAACCCCTCGGCCCCGTACCCCTGTTGAGGCGTGTACGGGGCCGACATGCGTTCAGGGGCGAGTTCACGGTCCTCGACCGGCGCGGCGGTGGCGCGGGCTCGACAGGAAGTCGGGCGACCAAGGCCGCGGCCGGCGCCATGACCCCGGCGGCCGCCAGGAACGCCACGTCCATCGCGGTGACGAACCCGTGCACCGCGTGGTCGCGGGCGGCGCCCGTCAAACGCCCTGGCCGTCTGCGCACCTTGAGGACCCCTGGGCCCGCCGCCGCCAGCTGCGCGCACGGGATCCTGCGCGCGGGCCGGTGTCCGAAGCGGCCGGTGCCCTGGCTGTGCAGCTGCGCGGGGCCGCGACGCGGCAGCCGGTGCTGTGACCTCGGGCGCGGACCGGGCGAGGTTCAGGTGGCGGGAGCGGCGCCGGGGGTGTAGCCGAAGGTGCGGCGGAAGACGCTGATGAAGGTGCTGGCGGATGACCATCCGCACCGCAGGGCGACCACGGTGACGGGAGTGCTGTCGGCCAGGAGGACCAGGGCGTGGTGGAGTCTGATCTGGGTGCGCCACTGGGGGTAGGTGAGGCCGAGGTCGCTGCGCAGGTAGCGGGAGATGGTGCGTGCACTGGCCCCGAGCTGCCGGCCGAGATCGTCGAGGGACCGGTTGTCCGCTGGGTCGGCACGCAGGACGTCGTGCAGCTGCCGCAGCAGGGGGACTGTGGGGAGGGGCAGATGCAGAGGCTGCTCGGGGGCCGCTTTGAGCTGGTCGAGCAGGACGGTGCGCAGACGCCGGCGGGCAGGACTGTCGTCCTCGGGAGCGTGCGTGTAGGCGACGATGAGTTCGCGCAGGAGAGGGCTGACGGCCAGAACGGCCGGTGTGCCGAGCCCGAGGGGGTTCTCGGCGGCGGGCAATCCCACGAGGTGGAGATCGAGTTCGCCGTGGGCCTGGTGCTGATGGACGGTACCGGAGGGGATCCAGAGCGCGCGTGTCGCGGGGGCGACCCACGATCCGACGTCGGTAGTGACCGCGATGGTGCCCTGGCTGGCGTAGATGATCTGGTGGCCGTCATGGCGGTGGGCGTCGATCTCCCCGCCCGCAGCCAGATGCTGGGTGCGGGTCGGCGCAACGGCCTCGTGGCGGATTTTCTGCATTGGTTGTCACTCTATCGAAAGCGGAACACGCCTTTCCCGCCCAGCATGGAGCGGTGCGAAGGAATACATCAATCCCTCTGCTGTCCGTCGGCCATGCCTGCGTCGACATCTACCAAGGCTCCGTGGCTGCCTTGGTGCCGTTCTTCATCGCCGAACGGGACTACACCTACGCGGTCGCCTCGGGCATCGTGCTGGCCGCCACGCTGCTGTCCTCGGTGGCGCAGCCGGTGTTCGGCGCGCTCACCGACCGCTGGGCCATGCCTTGGCTGCTGCCCCTCAGCACCCTGCTCGGCGGTGTCGGCATCGCACTGAGCGGCCTGAGCGGCTCCTACCTGCTCACGCTGGTGTTCATCGCTATCTCGGGCATCGGCGTGGCCGCCTACCATCCCGAATCCGCCCGTGTCGCCCGGATCATCAGCCAGGGCAGCCACCGGGCCATGGGCTGGTTCTCCGGCGGCGGCAACATCGGCTTCGCCCTGGCTCCGCTCATGGTCACCGCGGTGGTGGCGCCCAAAGGACTGAGCTGGACGCCCTGGCTCGCCTCGCCGGCCCTCGTCGGCACCGCCGTGTGCCTGCCCGTGGTGCGTGCCTTGCAGCAGAAGCAGGCCGGCGGACCCGGCACCGCCGTGCCGGTCGGCAAAGACGACATCCCTTCCTTCGTGAAGCTTTCCCTGGCCGTGGTCTTCCGCTCGATCGCCTTCGTGGGACTGAGCACCTTCATCGCGCTGTACGTCCGCCAGCGTCTGGGCGGCAGCGAGGTCGTCGGCACCGCGGCCCTGACCGTGCTCTACTGCGGCAGTGCCATCGGCTCGGTGGCGGGCGGCAGCCTGGCCAGCCGCTGGGACCGCGTGACGGTCACCCGCTGGTCGTACCTGCTCACGGCCGTGGCCATCGCGTGCGTGGTGTGGATGCCAGGCCCGGCCATTTACCTGTTCGTTGCCCTGACCTCGGTCTGCCTGTACGTGCCCTTCTCGCTGCAGGTCACGCTCGGCCAGGACTACCTGCCCTCCCGGATCGGCACCGCCAGCGGAATCACTCTCGGCCTGACCGTCAGCATCGGCGGCCTGGCCAGCCCCGTCATCGGCAGCATCGCCGACGCCACATCCCTGCATACCGCCCTGACACCCCTGGTCGTGATGCCTCTGCTGGGCTGGCTCCTCTTCCGCAATCTGCCCGAACCCACCGCGCCGTACTCCGAGACCACACCGAAGGTGCAGGCCACCGACACCGACGTCGCCCCTGCCCCCGCCCAGCAGTCCGGCAACCGCTGACCGCACCACAGTCCGCGAGCCCAGACGGCCGGAGCACCGCCTCGGGCCCCTGGGCGCGCCGAGGCCACGACCGCTCGACCACCGCCCTGCCACCGATCACCCAAGGACAATCTGATGGACTCAGAGACGCTGCTTGTTCACGCCGGCCGGCAGACTGCGCCAGCCGCGAACGCGGTGAGCCCACCACTGGTGCGGACATCGACGACCGTGTTCGACTCGTACGACGCCTACAAGCAGGCACAGAACGGGCTGGTGTTCGACGGTCCGCGGTACGGCAGATCCGGCACATCGACAACGTTCGAGCTGCAACGCACCATGGCCAAGGTCGCCAACACCGAGACGTGCATCGCGACCAGCAGCGGGCTGGCGGCGATCACCGCCGTGCTCGCCGAGCACGCCGGTCCCGGACGCCACATCCTGGTCGGCGCGGGCGTGTACGGGCCCACCCGGGTCTTCTGCGACAACGTGCTCATCCCGTCCGGCACCGACGTGGAGTACTTCGCCCACGACGCCGACATCACGCCCCTGCTGCGCGAGAGCACGAGCCTGGTGTTCGTCGAGACGCCCGCCTCCTTGACGATGGAGATGTGGGACGTGCCCGCCATCTGCGTAGCGGCGCACGACCTCGGGATACCCGTCGCCTGCGACGCGACCTGGGGAACACCGGTCTTCTTCGACGCGCACGCGCTCGGTATCGACATCTCCATCCACGCCGCGACCAAGTTCATCAACGGCCACTCCGATCTTCTGCTCGGGCTCATCACCGGAACCCTCGACGCCCTCGCCGGCGTTCGCGCGTACTGCGACCGCAGCGGCACCCATGCCGCCCCGGACACCTGCTGGCTCACCCTGCGCGGACTGCGCACCCTGGCGGTGCGCATGGAACGCCACCAGACCTCCGCGCTCGCCGTCGCGCAGTGGCTGCAGTCCCAGCCCTCCGTTCGGCGCGTCCTCTTCCCCGCCCTCGACACCGATCCCGGCTACAAGCTGTGGCAATCCCAGTTCTCCGGTGCGGCAGGCCCGTTCACCATCGAGCTGGCCCCGTGCAGTGAAACGGCGTTCACACATTTCATCGACGGCCTTTCACTGTTCGGCCTCGGCACGAGCTGGGGCGGATTCGAGAGCCTGGTCATGCCCGCCGTGCCCCATCACCTGCGGGCCCTGCCTGCCCCGGCGAACGCCCCCCGCCTCGTCCGCTTCCACATCGGGCTGGAAAACCCCCAAGACCTCTGCGACGACCTGGCCTCCGCACTCGCGGCCATAACACCGGGCACATAGTCCACAGCACCCGCCATCATCCGCACAGTCTCCCGTTCGGCCTCGGTGGGAGTGGATTCGGTCCACCCGCGTGCGCGTGGGCCACGCACTTCGTGGCCTTCGGTTTGTACGCGCTTTGCTCTCTGTTGACTTGGGGGCCGTTCAGCTGTTGTGTTGAGTGGCGGATTCCAGCACGCGCTGTTCGGGCCACCCCGGGGGAATACTCCCCCGGGGTGGCCCGGCGACGGAGCGTGCGGAGCAGCTGAGCGCGATCGAACTGCCCCTGGCCCCTTAAGAGGTCCTAACAAAAGGGGGTGTTGGTGTGACTGTCGGCTTGGATGCTCGTTGGTGTGGGTGTGGGCAGGAAACAGTCGCGGCCGTGGGTTGTGTCGGATGAACTGTGGTCGCTGGTGGAGCCGTTGTTGCCGCAGCCGGGGCCGAAGCGGGCCGAGGGCAGACCGCGGGTACCGGACCGGCAGGCCCTGTGCGGCATCCTGTTCGTGCTGCACACCGGGATCCAGTGGGAGTACCTGCCCCAGGAACTCGGCTTCGGCTCGGGCAT
>NZ_JBWKKJ010000042.1:0-16901 GCF_056431605.1 Streptomyces sp. NPDC045846
ACAGCTACCTCGCCGGCCTCCACCTCCGCGCCGCCATGATCTGGATCGACGACCTCGTGAAAACCGCCGACTGATCACGACATCACACACGCCCTGGGGTCGATGGCCCACCGGCCCCGAGCGCGACACGCACATGTGTGGCGCGACTGCCAAAAGGTCCCGCAGGCCCATCGGCTGTCCCAGACGGGACCAAGGCCCTGAACGGCTGGGAACGCAGCCGACCTCATGGCCGATGCCCAGACAACGCTCGGGAGGTGCAATGGATACACCGTCCCGCGGCAGAGGCTTCTAGCCCCGCGCACGGTGTGTCTCCGCCCCCGAGCAGAAACCCGAAGAAGAACCGTGCTGATCATCGACTCCCACTGTGCAAACCCCGCCAAGGCTCGTCACGCTGCCGCAGACTACGTACAGCATTTCTGCCCCTGGGCTGACCGCGACGCCGTGACACTGGTGATCAGCGAGCTGGTCGGCAACGCCGTGCGCCATACCGCACGGGGGTACTGGCGCCTGCGTCTGAACAGCGACAACGCCCAGCTCATCGCCGACGTGCAGGACACCAGCCGCACGCCGCCGACGCCCAGGCAGCCAGACCTGTCCAGCGGCGGCGGCATGGGCTGGCATATCGCAGCAGACCTCACGTCCAAGCTCACCGTGCTGCCCGGGCCGGAAGGCAAAACTGTCCGAGCCGAATGGCACGCGACGGCCTGACAGACGCCCACCCCGCCCTCGCAGCAGCACCGCGGCGGAATCCGAGCCCCTGCGCCCGAATCTCCCCCGCGCCGAGGAGCACGCGTGAAGCGGCTCTGCCGCCCGGCCTCGATCCGGCAAGCGCCCCTCGCATCGCCTTCCGGCGAGCGGGGCCCGCCCGGGCGCCCGTGAAGATGAAGTCGCTCATGGGCTGAATGGCCATGCGCGTCGGACAAGTCCATCGCGCCTCTGTCATCCCGCGGCCAAGGGGCCATCACCCCCTCTTCCCCCCACCCACCACCTTTCAGCCGCCCGCGACGGGAGAGCCCTTTGCCCCAGTCCGACTCCACCGACGTCCCCTCGTCTACGCGGGCGCCCTTGGCCTATCCCTTTTACCTCGTCCACCAAAGCCTGGGCATATCTCTGACGCGAGGCATCCTCAAGTCCGTCCCGGCGCTCGGCCTGCTCCCCACCATCGCCCTCGGACTGCTCCTGTCACTCCTCTTGGCCACCACCCTGAACCGTCTGGTCGGCCGCAGATTCGGCCGCCTCCTGCGCCATCGTCTCGACGCTGCTGTCAAGACGCCGGATCCGCTTCCACCCGAGCGCACGCGCTGAGTCAGGCTGCGCGTCCGGTCGTACACCGGTACCGGCCGCCTGAATCCGCTGGGATACGAGCCCCGTTCATGTCTTCAGGTGCGGATGAACTTCGACGCTGCGCCGCCTCTGGCCCGGAGGCGGCCGAAGGAGGGCGCCCGGCGCGAGGAACCACGTGCGGCACGGCGCCGACAGCACCGATGACGTCACCGCGCGTACCGGTCGAAGAACTCCGTCGCATAGCGGATCGCTACCTGGCGCTGTTCAGCGGGTGTGAGCTGCTTCGGGTTGCCTGTCTTGTTGGTGCTCCGACACAGGCCACCGGGCAGGTTCCTCTGCTCGACCACGACATCGTCGGTGGCGAAGCGGGGCCCCGTGCCGGGAGTCCAGACCGTGTTGAAGAAGTTGTGGTTGGCGCCGGTGATGCCGTGATGCTCGGCATGCGGATTGTGGGCTGCCATGGCGAGGGGGACTTCGCTGTCGTCCCACATGGCGTCACAGGTCCCGGCGATCACCTCGAGGGGCACGCCCGTGATGTGCTCCTTGCCGGAGTCGATGCCGTTCATGGCAGGTGCTAGGGCCAGCGTGCCCCTGATGGTCACACCAGGCAGGGGCTTGCGGCTGTCCAAGACTTGGGCCAGGACACCCCCACCACCACGCGAATGCCCCATGGTCCCCACCCGGGTCAGATCCACGTGACCGGTGAACTGCGTGAGGCCCTTGAGTGGCCCCTGCCCTGCGGCCGCGTCCCGCCACATTTCCAGGTGTTTGTCGAGCAACGCCGCGCGGGCGAGGTGCCCTTGGCCGTGTTCGTGGGCCTGGATGCCGTTGGCCGAGAGTGAGACCGCGATGTAGCCCTTCTCGGCCAGGGCCTGGGCGAGGTAGGAGTATCCGAGGTAATTGTCGACGGGGCGGGCGCCGTTGCCGCACGGCCACAGGTAGGGGCGGACCGGCTTGTCCCCGGCGGCACAGGTGTCGCCCCAACCGTGCATCATCACCACCAGCGGGTGCTTGCCCTCGCCGAGGTGGCGGGGGTAGGTGACCGCAGCCTTCAGCTCCGTGCGCTCGCCGTCCAGGCCTGGTGGCGCATACGCGGCCTCGCCGAGATCGTAGGTGAGCTGGGCCACCTGGCCCGTGGCGGCCTGCGCTGATATCTGGGCGATCGCGGCCGTGCCGCTGCCGGCGGCGGGCGCCGACGTACCGCAGCACGTCACCACGGCGAACGCAGCCGCGGCGGACATCACAAGAGTGCTACGGCGCACGACAGCGGCGAAGAACGGCATGACCAGGGCCTTTCGGGTCACGGTCCGCGAACGGCGGAGCCTGTGGGGCCGCGGAGGCGGCGGGTGTTCTCCGACGGTAAGGGCGTCATGCGTCGACGACGTATCAAGCAGTCAGCGGCTGCGGCTCAGATGCGGCGCGCGGAATCCACCGGCGTGTGGGGCGGGGTTGACGGGGCGGCATGCGGTTCAGCGCCCCGTGTTCCCACGCGGGAGTCGAGGGCGCCAGAGGTGACCAGGGCAGTCACGCTTGCCGCAGCACGCGTCTGCGGATCACGTCGTGGGTGACCAAGAGAAGACCGCGGGCAGCGGGACCGGTGCCCAGGCGCCGTCACATACCCGAGTTGTACGTGCCGCGACGGCTGATGGGAGCCGCCCGCGCCGCCTGACGCGCCGTGGCCGTGGCGAGCATGGATTCGATGAGCGCCGTCACTCCTGGCGGGACGCCCTTGTCGGTGCCCTGCCGTCCAGGGGGCGACGGACAAGGGAGCACCGTAGGGCGAACTTCCACTGGCCCGCCGCCGTATGCAGAGCCGCTTCTCGGGATGCCGTTGTAGGAGCCCCCGCATGTAGTGCCTTGCCGAGGGGGGACATGCATATATCAGGCCCCGGACATCATGTGTGCCCGGGGCGAGGCGGGTTGGCCGGTCTGTCGAGTCAGATCCGGAACAGGTAGGAGGAGTTCGCATCCTTGACGCACGCGTTCGGGAAGGTGTGTTCGTAGCTGATGCGATGGCCGTTCCAGTAGCCGTCCACGGTTACGGTGATCGGCATGTACTCCAGGGTGCAGGCCTTGTGTTGGTTGAGGCCGGCCAGGCTGTCGAAAGCGCCGTCGACTCGCATCAGGTCCTCGCAGGCCTTGACGGCGTGCGGGTGGTCTCCAGTCACCGACGGCGCGCAGCCCAGGGTGACGGTGCGCTCGGCCCGCATGCTCTGGGAGCTGTCGCCGTGCCCCATGCCTATGACGAGTCTGGACTGAGGCGCGGGGGAGGGCGAGGGGCTGGCCGCGGCGACGCCCGCAGTGATCATCATCAGGCCCCCGGCGAGGGCGGACACGGCTGCCACTCGCCTGGTCGTGGTGCGCATCAAAGGTCACTCCTTGGTCGTGGATCATGCCGACGGGGGAAGTGTCGCCCAACCTCCCTGCCTCGGCACTACCGTGAGGGCTGATCTGGGCACGCAACGTCACGATCGTGTGGCCTGATGTCGCTCTCATTCATGTTGGGCCAACTCTGGGACACTTCACGGTAGTTGTCCCTCTTCTGGTCGCGCTGGGACGAGGGTGAGCGGCGCAACTGTGCATGTGAGCGATGTCGGAAGGGACAGTCCCGGCCAGCCCATCTCGCCCGAAACGGACCCTCAGGCGTCGGTGGTTCCGCTGACGGCGGCGTGGGCGACCTGGAGTTCGGCGCCGAGAACGCGGGTTTGGTCGGCGGCGATGGTGAGACCCAGGCCTGTGCCGCGTTCAGTGGCACCCGTCCGGAACCCGGCAGGGACCGCCCACGGCGCGACCCGGCTCCAAGTCATCGCAGATCGTCTGCGTCGCCTTCCCCTGGCGGAACCAGCTGCCCCGCCGCCCCGGTCCGGCCTTCATACAGGAGCGGGGCGGCCGGGCGGGCCCCGGCGGTCACCCTTGACGCGCGGTCGACGTCTTGACGGTCGTGAAGGAGATGCCCCAGGCAATGGCGGCGGTCAGCAGGCCGAACCAGCCGCCCGCCTTCGTCACCGTCCCCGCCTCGCCGAAGGCGCCGATCGTCAGCAGCGCGAAGGTGACAGCCAGCGAGGTGAACAGGGCGAACGTGGCCCGGTTGATCGTGCGGGCCGCGACCGCCATATAGGCGGTGAAGATCGTCCAGGCAAGCAGGAACAGCCCGAGTGCCTGGTGGGCGAGGTCGGCCGGGAGGGCGGCCTCGACGTGGGTGGCGTAGAGCCAGAACGCCATCCAGAACGCACCGTAGGAACAGAAGGCGGTGGCTCCGAACGTATTGCCCTTCTTGAACTCCCACAGTCCGGCAAGGAGCTGGCACAGCCCGCCGTAGAAGAGGGCGAGGGGCAGGACTACGCCCGTGAGGCGGGTGTCGAGCAGCCCAGCGTTGAAGCAGCTCAGCACCATCGTCGTCGTGGCGAACCCGGCGAGTCCGAGCGGGCCCGGGTCGGCGATGGGCTTGGGGGTGTTGGTGGGGGCGGTCTGGGCAGAGGTGGTGGTCACAGGATGTCTCTTCGCGGGGGTGGGCAGATGGCTCTTCTCGCGAAGTGTGCGTCTGCGGTGCGCTGCGCGCATCGGGCCGATTGTCCTGAGATGCCAGGTATTAGGGCAGCCGGGCTACATGTACCCCATGCCGATGGTCCCATCGCGCTCAGTGCACGGGCTGCCGCAGCGGTGGCAGGTGCAGGTCCCGGAAGACCGCGGTGAGCCGCAGGACCAGTACCAACCCTGCGGAGACCAGCGTGGTGGTCAGCGCCCCCGCCGCCAGCCAGTGCAGCAGCAGATAGCCGGCGGCACCGGCGAGCGCGGCGGTCGCGTACACCTCCTCGCGCAGCAGCAAGGGCGGGAACTGGCCACACAGCACGTCGCGTACCACTTCGCCGGTGACGCCCGTGAGGACGGCAAGGATGACCACTGCGAGCGGGGTGACGTGGGCGTCGACGGCGGCGCGGGCGCCTATCACCGTGACCACCGCGAGCCCGATCGCGTCCACGACCATCAGGGAGCGGTGCGGCAGCGCCCAGCGGCGCAGGTAGAGCATGGTGGCGACGGCAGTGCCCGCGATGACGGTGAGCAGCACCCAGTCGTGTGTCCAGTACAGGGGGTGCCGGTCGATGATCAGGTCGCGCACTGTACCGCCGGAGACGGAGGCGGCGAAGGCGAGGACCAGGCCGCCGAAGGGGTCCATGCGGGCGCGGTGCGCGGCAAGCACGCCACTGGCGGCGAACGCGGCGACACCGATCAGGTAGAGGATGTGCAGCATCGGAGTTCCTCGTAAAACGGCAGGCGAAAACGGGTGCGGGACGGTGCGGTGGGCGCTGGGCCGGACGCGGGCTCTCAGCGGGCGCGGCGGCGGGCCACGAGCAGCCCGGCGGCGGAGACGGCGGCTGTCAGCGAGACAGCGATCGCGTCCAGGACGGGATCGCCCCCGGTGTCCACGTCGGAGGCCGAGGCGGGGGGAGCGGGACGGCGTGGGGCGTCGGTGGGGGTGGCGGCCGGTGCGGCAAGCAGCACGGCGGTCAAAGTCCCGGCGAGCGCGGTGCCCACCGCGAAGCGACGGGAAGGGTGCATCCCTTGATGATCGGCGCCGGCCGCGCCCCGCGCATCGGCTGTTGGGCCAGGACCAGATAACCGGAAGGATGAGTTCCGATCGGCTCGAGCCTCTCCCCGCTGGAGTCTGACTCCATCCCGCCCTCGCGAAACGCCCGTGCGGCGGCTCCGAGATCGCCGGTCCGGCCGATCGGAGGGGCGGCACGAACACCAAGCTCGCGTCGGCTTGCGGCCCGCTTCGTCACGGAATACATGCTTCCGGCGAAGCCTGCCGACTGCCGTATGCGAGGAGGCGTACCCGGACGTTCGTGAGAGGGATCGGGTCGGTGGCGACCGCGTCGGCTGCGGTGCAGACGAGCTGGCGCCGGGCGGTCGTGGTGAGGCGCCATACCGGGGGGAGTTGAATCTCCACCGTGCCGGGTCCGGTGACCGTGGCCAGGGCCCTGGGGCGGGTGCCCAGGGGAAGGAAGCTGCCCAGGCCGCGGGCACGCTCCGCGCGATCGGGGCCCTCCAGCAGGAGGTCAACCGCGGCCTGGGGGTCACCGGCCGACCAGGACGGTCGGGACACGGGCTGGAGGCCGCTCGGGGAGTAGAAGTACAGGTGGAGCACGTCCGCGCGGCCGTGCGTCGAGCGCAGGCCTGGAGCAGGGGCACCGGCGGCGGACGGAGCGGTGTCACCGATGCCGCATCCGCCCAACAGGAGGCAGGCCGCCAGCAGCGCGGGCACGGCACGGCGGCTCATCGTGACCGCCGCGGCAGGGTGAGGGTGAACACCGCTCCGCCCGCAGGCGCGTTGGCGGCGGTGAGGGTGCCGCCGTGCAGCCGGGCGTTCTCGTCGGCGATGGAGAGGCCGAGGCCGCTGCCGTCGGAGCGGGTGCGTGCGGCGTCCGCCTTGTAGAAGCGGTCGAAGATGTGCGGCAAGACATCGTCGGGGATGCCGGGTCCATCGTCGGCCACGTTGACCACGAGATGCTCGCCCGTCAGCTGGGCATCGACCCGGATGTGAACTGTTGGCCCGCCATGGCGCAGGGCGTTGCCGATGAGGTTGGCGAGTATGACGTCGACGCGGCGCGGGTCGAGGCCGGCCCGCAGGTCCGGGGGGACGTCGGCTTCCACCCGGTCGTGCCAGTGGCGCATGGCCAGTGTCCTGCCGATGAACTCGGCCACGTCGATCTCGTCCAGATGGAGCGAGGCCGCGCCGGCGTCGAAGCGCGAGATCTCCATCAAGTCCTCCACCAGGCGAGCGAGTTTTCCGGTCTCGTCGGCGACCAGGTGCAGGGCCTCCGCCGCCTCGGGGGCCAGGTGGCCGGAGGACGCCTCGTCGTGCAGCACGTCGGTCACCGCGGTCATCGCGGCGAGCGGGGTGCGCAGTTCATGGGAGACATCGGCGGCGAAGCGCCGCGCCTTGGCCTCCATGTCCCGCAGCTGGGCGGCGTCGGCCTGGAGGGCGGCGGCCATCGTGTTGAACGCTGTTCCCAGCCCGGCGAGTTCGTCGGTTCCCGTGACGGCGATACGGGTGTCCAGGGCGCCCGTGGACATCTTCTCGGCGGCGCCGCGCAGTTGGTGAACCGGGCGCAGCACGCGGCGGGCCGCGAACAGGGCAGGCAGGACGGAGAGGAACACGACGGGCAGGACTCCGGCTCGTGCGGCGGAGATCAGGGCGCGTATGTCGTGTTGCTGCTGGGCGAGCGAGAACGTCGCGTACACCACCAGACCGGACGCCTTGCGGGGGGCGTCGTCGCTGGTGACGGGCAGGGCGATGGCGAGCCAAGGCTCGCGCTCGTGGTGGAAGCGCTGGATGAGGGCGGTGGTGGCGCCCGCGGCCGTGCGGCGCATCCCGGACGGCTCCGGCACACCGGTGGTGGTGGCGGTGACCGGAGGCCGGTTGCCGTACGCCGCCGAGGTGTGCCAGTCCCGTGAGCCGCCCGCCCGGTCCAGGGCGAGGGTGAGGGAGCGCAGGTCGATGTCGGAGGGAGCGGCGGGCATGTCCGGTGTAAGAGAGGCGAGTTGGGAGCGGAGATCGCGTACGGCACTGTCCTGGACGCCCTGAAGGATGGACTCGCGGGCCTGCCGGAAAGTGAGGGTGGCGGTGGTCAGGGCGCTGGCCACCGCCACCAGCAGGAACCCGACGACCAGCCGGGCGCGCAGCCCGCCCCGGAACAGCGGAAAGCGGGCGCGTCGCGCGACTGCCGCCGCCTGCCGCTGGGCGGGCGCGGTCACAGGGGCCCGAAGCGGTAGCCGAAGCCCCGCACGGTCTGGACGTACACCGGCCGGCGGGGGTCGTCCTCGATTCTGGCGCGCAGCCGCATGACGCAGGCGTCAACCACCCGGGGGTCCCCGTAGAAGCTGTACTCCCAGACATCTTCGAGGAGTTGCTGGCGGCTGAAGGTCTTCTCGGGTGCGGCACTGAGAAACAGCAGCAGCTTGATCTCGGACGGGGCCAGCGCGAGGTCCTGGCCGTGCTTGCGCACCCGCAGCGCGCCGCGGTCGATCTCCAGGGCTCCGGCCTCGACGGGTGCGCCAGTGGCGGCTGCGGCCTGGGAGGGGGAGACACGGCGCAGGACAGCGCGCATGCGGGCTTCGATGAGCACACCGCTGGCGGGCTTGACCACGTAGTCGTCGGCGCCCGCCTCCAGACCGACAACCACGTCCATGTCCTCGCCGCGCGCGGAGAGGATCACGATGGGCAGCTGGCTCGTCTCACGGATGCGGCGGCACACCTCGAGGCCATTCATGCCGGGCAGCATCAGGTCCAGGAGCACGAGGTCCGGCTCGAACGCCGCGAGCGTTTCCAGGCCCTCCTCGCCGGTGCCGACCGCCTCAGTCTCGTGCCCGCGGCGGGTCAGGCCCAGGACGACACCGCGGCGCACAGCCGGATCGTCCTCGATCAACAGAACACGCGGCATGGACGGGATCCTTTCTCTGGTGCGGGAGTGGGCCGCTTCGTGGCTCGATGGCGCCGACGGGGTGCAATGTCGTTCCTGGGCACCGGTGTTGGCGTTGTTCACGGTCGTCGGCCGGGTCGTCCCGCGCAGCGCAGACGGAGGTCAGGTGCCTGGTTGCTGGGGGACGGCCGTGGCGGTGGCGTCGCAGATGAGTGGCCAGCCCGACCCGGTCTCGCCCGACTCGTGGATGCGGACCACGACCTCCGCCGAGGGCCTGCCGCCGGGCACGCCCGGTGCGGCGGCGGCCGTACACACCAGTTGGCTGACCGCACGGCGGTCGAGTTCGCTGGCCGTCCACGGCAGCGACACCTCGACCGTGCCCTGCCCCGTCCGCACCGTGACCTGGTGGCGGCCGCCGGGCAGCGCGGTGGTCAGGCCGCGCGACCGCTCGGCGGGCATCGGGCCGGCCAGCAGGGCCTCCAGAGCATGCTGGGGTCCTGCCCCCGGCGGCGCGGGGCGCAGCACCGGCCACGTGCCGTGCGGTGCGATGAAGTAGACGCGTTCAACGGGGCCGGGGCCGGCTGCCCGCCCGCGCGCCAACGCCGCTCCGGCCGACTGGGGTCCGGTGTCCGCCACCCCGCACCCCGCGAGAGCGGCCGTCGCCAGCCACGGCAGGCAACGCAGCACTGTCCGGCCGTGACGCCGAGGACTCGGACATCCAGTGGGAGCGACGCCCCACAGCGCCTCCTCGGGGCCCTTCGCTCCTATGGCAACCGGCTCTTCTGGGGTGCCAGTTGCGCAACGTGACCATGGCGGGGTCCGTCTGCCGGGTCGCGCCTTCATCGCAGCTGGCTGATGTCGACGGTGCCCGCGCCCGCGGCGGGTACGGGGATGGCCGCCCACAGGACGGTGCCGGTCAGTGCAAGAGCCGCCACCGCGATCAGGCCGCGGCGCCCGGCCGCCCAGCCGGAGCGGAACCGGAGGGGGTCCTCCACCACGTGTTTGGTCACCGCGGCGGCAGCCAGTGACAGGGCGATTGCCACAGCGGTGGCTCCCCAGTCGCCGAGATCGGACAGCCGGGGCAACAGGAGCAGGTACACCGGCCAATGCCACAGGTACAGGCTGTAGGACAACTCGCCCAGGCAGCGCGGCAGGCCGCTGCCTGCGATCCGTGCCGCCCGGGTGCCGGGCACCCGGGCCATGAGCACGATCAGTACAGCCGCGGCCAGCGAGTGCGCGAACAGGCCTCCGGTGTACAACTGGGGCGTCTTCTCGCCGTCGGTCACCACCCACGACACTCCGAGGCCCGCCGCCAGGATCAGGCAGAGCAGGTCGGCCGCGCGGCGCGGGATGCGGGCGGCCAGGTCACGTACGGGGGCGGTGGCCACGACCGCGCCGAGCAGCAGGGCGAAGGCGCGGGTATCGGTGCCCTCGTAGGCGCGGGTGGTGTCCACCGCACCACTGTGCGTGATCATGACGGCGAGGGAGGCCAGCGCACCCGCCCCGGCGAGGGCGGCCACGAGGTGCTGGGCATGCCGACCGCGCGCTGCCAGGGCCACAATGAGCGGCCAGAGCAGGTAGAACTGCCACTCGACGCCGATGCTCCACAGATGGGCGAAGACACGGGTTTCGGAGGCGTTCCAGTAGCCGATCTGCTCGGTGATGTAGTGCCAGTTGACCGCCTGGGCCGCCACCCACGGCACGTCGTCCAGGGCGAAGCGCAACTGGGCCACGGTGCCCACGGCCCAGGTGGCGGCCACGGCGGCCACCAGCACACTGATCAGGGCGGGCAGCAGCCGCCGGGCCCGGCGCACCCAGAACGCGACGAGCGCGATGCGGCCGCCGTCCTTCTCACGCAGCAGCAGGCCGGTGATCAGGAACCCGGACAGCACGAAGAACAGGTCGACGCCGAGAAACCCGCCGCTCAGGTGTCCGGCGTGGAAGAGCAGTACGGCCGCGACCGCGAAGCCGCGCAACCCGTCGAGGGCAGCGACGTGCGCATGGCCCGCGCCACCAGGTTGCGGTGCGCGGTGCCGGCCCAACAGCAGGCGGTCGCAAGCCGGCGGCAGCGGGGCATCCATGGAGGTGTTCATGGCGGACCAGCCCTTCAGCTGCCGCACTTGAGCTTGCCGTAGCGAGCGTCGCCGGTCCACGAGCCCTGGGCCCACTTGTCCGCCGGCGCGGGCGTGAATCCGGCCAGCCGACCGAGCTGATCGGTGAACCACTTGGCGAACGCCGCCGAGCCCTGCTGGCAGGAATGGATGCCGTCCTCGGAGCGCTGCGCTTTCTTGTCCTTGTAGTCGCTGCCCCACAGGGCGGAGGAGTCGAGGAAAGCGACCGTGCCGCTGCTCGCGTCGGCGAGCTCCTTGGCGGCCTTCGGGGCGCTCTTGAGCTTGCTCCCGAACTTCTTGTACGGGCCGGAGGTGTCGTCGAAGGGCGGGTTCGTAACGAGCACCAACTTGGCTCCGGCATCCTTGGCGGCCTTGGCCAACTTCTCGTACGAGGTCTTCTGTTGCGCCTGGCTGCCCCAGTCATAGGTGGTGATCTGGTAGGCGATCACACTCGGGCGAAAGTCCCCGATGGCCTTGGGGAGGTCCCGCCAGGTGCTCTGGGCGCCGTTCATCTCGGCGTACTCACCCTCGACAACCGAGCCACCGCCCGGGGACGCCATGGTCTTGAACGCGGCGCCGCCCGCCTTCAGCGCGGCCTCCAGCGGCGGGGCCTCAGCGTCGGCGATCGAGTCGCCCAGCCACAGCACCTTCACACCAGTGCCCCGTGCGCTCTGGTCCGTCCGCGCCGCGGCGTCGGAGTCGGGCTTCCCGGCGCCCTTGCCCTGGCCTCCGCAGCCGACCGCCGCCGTGCCGAGGACGGCGGCCGCGGCCACGGCACGCAGGCTGTATAGGGAGAGGCGACGGATGGGGCGACGCCTGTTGCGGGCGTAACGGTTGCTGTTCATGGCACCAGAAAAACACCCTGAGCAGGCACGAAGCCGCCTTGTCATCATTTGCTCATACAACGGGGAAAGAGCGCTCAAACTGGCGGTGCAGTCGCCCGGCCAGTTGGCTCAGGTCCGCGTTGCCACCTGACAGCACGGCGACGACCGGCCCCCGAAAACTGCCCGGTGCGGCCATGAGGGCGGCGACCGGTGCGGCGCCGGCCGGTTCCACCAGGAGCTTGGCCCGCTCCAGGCAGGTGAGTTGGGCGGCGCGCAGCTCGTCCTCGGTCACGGTGCGCACCTCGTCGACCAGTTCCCTGACGATGCGGAAGGGGAGATCGCCGGGGCGGGCGACGCGGATGCCGTCCGCGGCCGTGGGGCGCACAGGAACCGTCAGCGGCCGCCCGGCCGCGAGCGCGGCCGGGTAGGCGGCGGCGTTCTCCGCCTGCACCCCGACGACACAGACCTCGGGGCGGAGCGCCTTGACGGCGAGCGCGACCCCGGCGGCGAGTCCGCCGCCGCCGACCGGCACCACGACCGTGCCCACCTCAGGGCACTGGTCAAGGATCTCCAGGCCGAGCGTGCCCTGCCCCGCGATGACGTCCGGGTGGTCGTAGGGGTGGATGAACATGGCGCCCCTGCGGCGGGCGTACTCCTGGGCGACAGCCAGTGTCTCGTCCACCACGTCCCCGGCCGACCGCACGAGGGCCCCGTAGCCACGGGTCGCCTCGGTCTTTGCCTCGGGCGCGCCCTTCGGCATGAACACCGTCGCGCGCACACCCAACAACGCGGAGGCGAGGGCCACGCCCTGGGCGTGGTTGCCCGCGCTCGCCGCGACCACCCCGGCCGCCCGCTCGGCCGGGGTGAGCCGGGCGATCCGAGCGTAGGCACCGCGCAGCTTGAACGAGCCGGTGCGCTGGAGGTTCTCGCACTTGAGCCGGACCGGCACACCGGCCAGGCGGGACAGGTGGCGGCTCCCTTCCAGGGGCGTCGTGTGCACCACCGCGGCGAGACGGTCCCCGGCGGCGCGGATGTCGGCGAGCGTCGGGGTGGCCCGGTGGGCGTCAACTGGCCTAACGCAAAGGCCGGTTGGGACGCCGGGTGATGAAGCGGCCCGTGCGAGACGGGCCGTTGCCGGGGCGGGGGAAAGAGCGTCCGGATCATGGATCATGCCGCCAGCATCACCGCGCGCGCACGACATCACCGGCGCTCTCACCGGATGCGGACGAACTGCAAACACGTCCGGGGTGAAGTCATCATGAAACGGTCATATCGGATCCTTACCGTCGGGGACAGGCAGCCAGAAAGGACCCCGATGATGCCTGCGACCCACACCGCACCACCCGTGAGCGCATCCGACGCGAACCCCGACGGACCCGAGAAGGCACCCGAGAACCCGGGGTTCGGCCGATACTTCACGGACCACATGGTGACCATCGGCTGGGACGCGGAGCGCGGCTGGCACACAACCCGGCTCTCCCCGTACAGGCCACTGCCGCTCGACCCAGCCAACATGACCCTGCACTACGCGCAGTCCGTCTTCGAGGGCCTCAAGGTGTACCGCCGCCCCGACGGCGCGACGGTCGCCTTCCGCCCCGACGAGAACGCCCGCCGCTTCCAGGCCTCCGCCCGCCGGATGGCCATGCCCGAGCTGCCCGTCGACGCCTTCCTGGCCTCGCTCGACATCCTGGTCAGCGCGGACCGCGCCTGGGTGCCGTCCCGGCCCGACCACTCGCTCTATCTGCGCCCCTTCCTGTTCGCCACCGAACGCGGCTTCAGCGTCCGGGCATCGGCCGAGTACCTGTACGTCGTCATCGCCTCGCCCACCGAGAGCTACTTCGCGTCCGGGACACAGCCCGTCTCGGTGTGGATCTCGCACCAGTACACGCGGGCCGCGCCGGGCGGGACGGGCGCCGCCAAGACGGGCGCCAACTACGCCGCCTCCCTGATGGGCCAGGCCGAGGCCACCGCGCACGGCTGCGACCAGGTCGTCTGGCTGGACGCCCGCGAGCGCCGCTGGGTGGAGGAGATGGGCGCCATGAACCTCTTCTTCGTGTACGGGGACCGGCTGGTCACCCCGGCCCTGACCGGCTCTCTGCTGCCCGGCATCACCCGCGCCTCTCTGCTCACCCTCGCCCGCGACCTGGGGCTGCGCGCCGACGAGGGACGCGTCGGCGTCGACGAGTGGCGCCGGGACGCCGAGAGCGGCGCGCTCACGGAGGTCTTCGCCTGCGGTACGGCCGCAGGCGTTACCCCCGTCGGCACGGTGCGCTCCGCGCACGGTGCGTGGACCACCGGAACGGGAGGGCCGGGCCCGGTCACCACCCGCCTGCGCGACGAACTCCAGGCACTCCAATCGGGCACCGCGCCCGATCCGCACGGCTGGCTCACCGAATTGGGCGGGCCCGGCCCGGTCGCGCTGAGCCGCCCCGGTGTCGATCTGCGCGCCCTGCTCACCGCCCCGGCCCCCACCAACTGACCGCCCCACCACAAGGATTCGGCCCAGATGCTTCCCCTCCCCCCTCCTCTGCCCGCGCCCTACCAGCGCCCGCACTTCATCGGTATCGCCGGTTCCGGCATGTCCGGCATCGCCAAACTGCTCCTCCAGCGCGGCGCCCGCGTATCGGGCAGCGACCGCGACGACAACCCGGCGGCCCAGGCGCTGCGCGGTCTCGGCGCCACCGTGCACACCGGCCACGCCGCCACCCACCTGCCGGACGACGCCACGTGCGCAGTGATCTCCAGCGCCATCCCCGATACCAACCCGGAACTGGCGCGCGCCGTTCGCCGAGCTCTTCCCGTCATCCACCGCTCCCACGCGCTGGCGGCGCTGATGGAGGGATTCCGCACGATCGCGGTGGCCGGCACCCACGGCAAGACCACCACCACCTCCATGCTGGCCACGGCGCTGACGGCGATGGGCGAGGACGCCTCGTACGCCATCGGCGCCGATCTCAACACCCCGGGCTCGGGCGCCCACCAGGGCGGGGGCGAGCTGTTCGTGGCCGAGGCCGACGAGAGCGACCACAGCTTCCACATCTACCGGCCGCACACCGCGATCGTCCTGAACATCGAGTTCGAGCACCACGCCAACTACGCGACGCTGGAGGAGATCTACACCTCCTTCGAGACCTTCCTCGGCCATCTCGCGCCCGGCGGCACCCTCGTCGTCTCCGCGGACCAGCCCGGCGCCCGGGAGGTGACCCGGCGTGTCCTGGCGGGCCCGCGGCCCCCACGCGTGCTGACCTACGGTACGTCCGCCGGGGCCGACGTCCAGATCCTCGACGTCGCCGCCCGCGGCAGTACGAGCCTCGTCACCATCCATACGGACGCGACGACCACCACATTCCCGGTCTCCGTGCCGGGAACGCACTACGCGCACGACGCGGTCGCCGCCCTGACTGCCGCTCTCGCCGAAGGCCTCCCGCTCGACCGCGTCGCCCCGGCCCTCGGCGCGTACACCGGAGCCAAGCGCCGACTGGAGTCCAAGGGCGAGGCGGCCGGGGTGCGGGTCGTCGACACTTACGCCCATCACCCCACCGAGATGGCCGCCGATCTTGCCGCCCTGCGTCAGGCCCACGGCGACGCGCGCCTCCTCGTGGCCTACCAGCCCCACCTCTACTCCCGTACCCGGGCCCTCGGCGCCGCCATGGGCCGGGCCTTGGCCCTCGCGGACGCCTCGCTGGTCCTGGACATCTACCGGGCTCGCGAGGAACCGATCCCCGGGGTCAGCAGCCAGCTGATCGTGGACGCGGCCCGCGCGGCCGGCGCGGCCGCCGACGGTGTCCTCACCCTCGCCGAAACCCCCGCCGCGATCGCCGCGATCGCCCGGCCCGGTGACATCGTCGTCACCATGGGCGGCGGCGACATCACCCTGGCCGGGCCGGAGATTCTCCGCCACCTCTCGGCCCGGGCCATCTCCCGGTGACCCGCCTGTCCCCGGCCGGCGCCCAGCGGCCCCGCACCACGGACGCCGCCCACCGCCGCGCCTACCCCGCCACGGCTGTACGCCGCCTGATCGAGGACGGCGTCCATCGCGGCGTCTACCCCGGCGCCACCTGGGCGGTCGGCGATTCGGGGGGACTGCGCGACCTCGGCGCCACGGGCCTGCTGGACCCGGACGCCAGCACCGACCGGATGCGCCCGGACACACTGTTCGACGTGGCGAGCTTCACCAAGATCCTGGTCACCTGGACATGCGTCGGCGCCCTGTGGGAGCGCGGCCTGCTCAATCTCGACGCCCCGCTGGGCAGTTACTGGCCCGCGACCGCGGGACACCCCGTCGCAGACCTCACCGCCCGGCATCTGCTGACCCACACGGCGGGCCTCCCGCTGCGGGCCCAGCTCAAGCCCCTGTATGGCACCGACCCTGCCGCCGTCCGACGCGGCATCCTCACCGAGCCGCTGCGCCGTCCGCCCGGCGAGGCCGTGGAGTACACCGACCGCGCCGCGATGATCCTCGGCTTTCTCACCGAGCACCTCGCCGGACACCAACTCGCCGAACAGGCCGCACCCCTGTGGCGCAACCTCGGTCTCACCTCCACCGGTTACGGCCCCCTCCCCCGCGCCCGCCGCGCCGCCTGCGCCCCTACCGAACGCGACCCAGACACCGGGCTGCGCCCCCGCGGCACGGTCCACGACTATTCCGCCCGCGTTCTCGGCCTCTCGTGCGGCAGCGCGGGTCTCTTCTCCCACGCCCAGGACGTGGGCCGCTTCCTGACCCATCTGCTCGGATCTCCCAGCCCAGGAGCAGGCCCCGCGGTCAGCCCGGCCTGGACGCGTTTCTCGCTCCAGGTCCACACCGGCCAACTCACGCCTGCAAGAGGCCTGTTGTGGCACCTGGCTCCCGGCACCGAGTCCGCGTCCGACATCTGGGCCCACTACGGCTTCACCGGCACCGGTCTGTGGATCTGCCCCCGCCAGGGCCGCTGGGCGGTACTGCTCACCAACAAGGTCTACTACTCCCGCCACCGCGGCCCGCTGACCGAAATCCGCGACGCGTTCCGCGGCCTGATATTCGGCTGAACTCCGAGGACGGCCGCCAGACACACACGAGCGTTGCGCCCCCTGATGCACAGCGAACAGCCCGGGTACACGACACGGCACCCGTGAACCTCAGTCGCCTGCGAGGCGGGCGCTGAGCCACTGGAGGGAGGGCGGAATCTCCGGGAGTGTCCAATAGACGGCGGATCCGATGATCAAGGAGACGCCTGATGAGTGAGACCATGACCGAGCACGGGGCCGTGGAGGAGCCGGTCGTC
>NZ_JBWKKJ010000043.1:0-15099 GCF_056431605.1 Streptomyces sp. NPDC045846
CTACCTGGAGGATCCCGCGACGGCCGTTCCATGTCCCGCAAAGCGCCCAACAAGCCGTCCACAACCACGCCCGCGGGGATAAAAGCGAAGCTAAGCGCACGACCATTCGGCGTGCCTGGGCCGCTTTTGCGACCTCGTCGCGGCTCAGCACACATCGGGCCTGTCGCATTCGAACCACACCGAGTGGGCGGTCGGCTCATATCCCGGTGTATTCCATCCGGTGCCTCGCCCCGGCTTCCCGGCAGGGGCGACAACCAACTGCTGGTGGCAGTCGCTGGTCGCGTAGATATGGGCCATCTTGTCCGTTGCGTTGGTGCCGCTCTTCGCACCCCACATCACCAGTGGGATGCATTTGTCTGTCGGTGCGTTGCGCAGTCCGATGGGCACGTCCTTCCCGTTCATGTAGAGGGAGTCGCCATGGGCCACTTCCGCGGCTGAGGCTGTCGACGCTGCTGCTGTGACGGCGAAGAGGGTGGTGCTGGAGAGGGTGAACAAGGTGCTGATCCGCCGGGTCATGGGCTCTCCCTTGGTGCAGGGCGTGGATTTCGGTCAGCGGTGCGCGAATGAGATCCGCGCCGACGCACAGGCCAGGCCGCCCTCGTGATGACGCGCTGTTCACATAGTCGCTGGGGGCAAGGGCCCAGGATGGGTTAAAAAGCGCCAAATTGCTGCTTACGGAACCTGTGGTCTAGAGCCGTCGCCACCACGTTCATGCGCCTGCCGGAAGGCGTGGCGGTGCATACGCGCGACCAGTGCCCGACCGGCATGCCAGTGCGCGGCCCTAGCGTCGCAAGCAGAGGCCGGACCAGCCGGCCCTGTCGTCACGGGAGTAGTCGTGGGCCACACCAGGATCAGTAAGCAGGTACTGCCTCGGCTGCTCACGTACGACGCGCATGCCTACGGTGTGGCCTACCAGCAGGCCTTCGAGGCCTTGGCCGCCGCACACCGAGGCGAGCCCTCAGCCCGGATCGTCCCCTTGCTTCGCCGGGCCGCAGACCAGGCGCTGCTCGGGTTCACCGCGGCAGATCTGCGCGAGCAGGCCGACGCCATCAGTACCGGCCGGCTCTACGAACTGCGCATCACGCTGAGTTGATGGTGGATGCGAGATCCGAGGAGCAGCGGCTGTATGAACGGGTGGCCCGTTCCCGTTGCCTTGAGGCGTCCTGGGAGGGTTGTCCCGGTCGGACGGGTGCGGTGAGGATCGGGGGAGTGCGTCGGTTGGACTTGGCCGGCGCTGCGTCGTCGGCGGTGAGTAACCCGCCGCTGGCTGGGCGGTGGTGCCGGAAGGGCCCGCTCATGGCCGCTTTCGGGAGATGAACCACGCGGCTGTGCCGAGTGCGGTGCCGGAGGCGACGGCCAGGAGCATGTGCAGGCGGGGAAGCTGCACCTCGTGTTCGTCGGACCTGCTGATGCTCCACATGAGCGCCACGAAGATGTAGGCGGTCGCGGTGGCCAGGGCAACCGCGAAGGCCCATAGGTGCCGGGAGGCAACGTGGGCCAGTCCGGGGGTGAAGCCTGCGGCGGCCGTACCGGCGATTTCGATCGCGAAGACCAGCATGTATTGACCGACTGACGTGCCGGGTGAGCTGTAGCGGTCGGCGGTGCCGTCGAGGGCGAAGTGAGTGGCTACTCTGTCGGGGAACGAGCCCCGGAGCAGCAGGAACGCGATGAGGGTGGCTAACGCGCCGCAGGCGAAGGGCGCGGCCAAGGTCAGTATGCGCCGGGCGGGGCGGCGGGATGCCGGTTGGGGCGTGGCCATGAAAGTGCACTCTCCCTGTGAGACGAACCGCTGGAGGCGACGTGCGTAAAGGATGCGCGTAAAGCATGCGCCGTAGCCACCGCAGGGCGAGCAACACCTCGCGGCGGAAGTGGAGTCCAGGACGCCGCAGCCGTGGACGACCCGGCCGCCAGCTTCTGCCTCTGGCTCGTCGAACCAGCGGTATAGATCAGCGGAGCGAAGAACTCGTCGGGCAGGTTGGTGCGTTGGAGCAGTGCCTTGCGTGCCACATGGGCCAGGTGCCGTGCGTGATCTGCAGTTGGCACCTCGCGCGCGATTTCGAGAGAGAGCAGTCGCGGCACCTCCGTGGCGCAGGCCAGGAACGTGTCTGTATCTGCTTGGTTGTGCTCACCTTCGGGCATGGAGGCATTCCGGTACGACGCAGGCGGGGACGCCGCCGAGAGCCCGGGGCGGGATCTGCGACCGCGGCGCGGACCGGCCAATCGCCGACGAGCTTGCTCCTGCGCGGGCGGGTGCCGTCAGTAGGCTCGCGCCGCGCCCGGGATGTCGGGCGCGTATGAAGGTGACGCATGCGAGTGGGCCGAACCACTCCAAGCGGTTGCCCGTGCTCACGGTTCGGTCCTGATCAACTCGATATCGCCCGTTCGTCCCGCGGGACGACGGTTGCCGGTGGAATCGCGAAGAAGGCCAGTGCCGCGAGGACCGCAGCGCCCGCTGAGAGAGCCAAAGCGCCAGGAAGGGACCAGGCCGCGACCGGTCCGGCAACAGCCGCGCCCAGGGCGAATCCGCTGATTTTCAAGCTGGCTCCGGTGGTGAAGATCTGCCCACGCAGACGTCCTGGAGCCTCTCGATGACGGACCGCGAACAAGGCTGCCAGTTGCGGTCCTTCACCGATTCCCGCGACGAGCGCAGCCACGATGAGCAGACCTGGTTGACGCCACACGGCCAAGCCCAACGCGGCAGCCTGGACGAGCGCACCAGTCCAGACAAGTGTGTCGGGGGCGACGGAATGCGGAAAGCGGGCGAGTGTGGCGTTGGCCAGCAGGGCGGATATGGCCACGCAGGAGAGCAGTACGGCGCCGCGGCCGGCTCCGCCCAGAACCTGCTCACCCAGCAGTGGGAGGCAGGCTGTCAACATGCCCTGGGCGGCGCAGGAGATGACCGAGGTGAGGGTCGCTCGGGCCAGCGCCCGTGTCCTGAGAATGACGCGCGCTCCGGCAGCAAGGTCGCTGAGGAACGGGGTCGGCTGAGCTTCTCGCGCCGGGGCGGGGCGGATGGGCAGCAGCCATGCAGCTGGTAGCGCCAAGGCGATGATCACCACGGATACCACTACGGCCGCCGGGGCTCCCAGCACCTCGGCCGCGCCGCCGGCGAGCGCGGGACCGGCCAGACTCGCCACGCTGAACGTCATGGCATCGAGGGCGCTGGCCCGGGGCAGCCGATCGCCGAGCGCGACCCGGGGCAGCTGGGCCGTCCAGGCGCCCGACAACGCCGGTCCCAACAGCCCGGTGAGCACTGCGATCAGAGTGGTGACGGAGAACGGTAGTTGGGCAAGTCCCCAGAGGATCGTCACCAGCCCCGCCCCATACAGGACGAGGGCCCCGGCCAGTAGGCGGCCCGGCCGTTCGGTCCTGTCGATGAGCGCGCCGAGTACCGGCCCGCTCACCACGGCCGAGACCGTGATGCTCGCGAGAAGGGACGAGGCCGCGATGGTAGACCCGGTGAGGGTGAATGCTGCCAGCATCAGCGCGGGTCCCGACATCTCGTCACCGCCACGAGCTGCCACCGCCCCGGCAAGATAGAGGCCGACTGGGTAACGCTTCATCATCCAGAAGACGTTACGAAGGTAACTCAAAACTCGGCAAGATGCGTTACATTGCAGGGGTGTCCTCCGACAGCGACGACTGGTCCACCCGGCATTCCGTACTGACCATGGCTCGGCGGACCGCCGCACTGGTCAACGTACTCGCCGACGACAGCCCCGACCCGGCCCAAGTCGCCGAGGTGCTCCGGGCATACGGGGAAACCGGCCCCATCGAACTCACCAGTGGTGAAGTCGGCGAACTGCGTACGGCCGCCGCCCTGCTGCGGGAAGTCTTCGCCGCCGATCACGCCAATGGCGCCGCAGCCGTCCTCAACCGCCTCTTGCGGGAACACACCGGGCCGCTCCGTCTCACCTCGCACGGCGGCGGCGCCCCCTGGCATCCCCACCTGGACCGCGACGACGACGCCCCCTGGGGCGAATGGCTCCTCGCCTCGTCCTGCATGGCCCTGACCGTTCTCGTCTGGGACCGCCAACGACCGCCCGGCAGGGTCTGCGCGTCATCCAGCTGCCAGAACGTCTTCATCAACCAGGGCAGCGGCCCGGAACGCCGCTACTGCTCCCGCCGGTGTGCGACGCGCGAGCGAGTTGCAGCCCATCGGCGTTCCCAGCAGCGCTAGTCTCTGCGCGGTCGAAAGTTAGCGGCTGCGCCTGGACGGAGTTGTACTGCGCCCGCTGGGCGGTAAGGCAGGGGGACAAGCCCCGTGGCCTCGTGGCGGCAGCCCTCCGTCGCCCGCTCGATCCGTAGCTCCGAGCCGAATGTTGACATGAGCTGGCACTGCTCACGCAACGCTGGAGCTGCGTGCGGGACTGCCTTCGACGATCAGTCGTGCGGCCTTCAAGCTTCTGGAGTGGTCACCGAGCAATCTGGTGGTGACCAGGACTGCCCCGATTAGGGAAACGCCGTGGTCCTTGAGGTGCTGCTGGACGGTGTCCATATCGATACCTGCTGCGAGCAACCTCCTGCATGAGTCGATGTGGTCGACGTACTGCTGCGCTCGTTCGGAGGACAGCCCGCCGACGGTGGCGAGAAGCTCCTCTGCGGTGGGACTCGGCATGGTGGGGATTCTTTCAAAAGAGCGCCGCTGGTTCCATGCGGTTTGGTGTCACTCGTCACCGGCGCCGCACAGACTCCCGCGAACGGTAGGGGCCCGGGCGCACATCCCCAGATCCCGTAGCCACATCCGCGGCGCCCCAGCCCTGTTCGCCCGTCCCTGGGGATGCTGCCGCACGCACGGCAGGCGACTGGGGGCGGAGGACATGGGATACTTCTGTTCGTGATCGATAGAATCGAGTCCTCCTTCGTCCGGTGAGGTCCGCGCCCGTGCTGGACGCTGTGCCTCCCTGTGTGCCACTGCTGGAGCACGCCCGACGGCTGCACCAACTGAGCTCTGATTCACCCCTGTTCCACTGGGGTGAACCTCTTCCCGATCAAGCAGCCTTCCGATCCCGCCGTGGAGTGGAGCATGCGGAACGCGGCGCGACGGCCGCAGCCGTACTGGCACGCCACCTGTCCGACCGTCGTCCATCCCCAGCACTTCGGGAAGCGCTTCTCGGCCTGGGGCTCATTCCCGGCAATGATCCGCAGGTAGCCCGTATCCTCGGAAGCGTTCCTGTTCATCAACTGCGCCAGCTTGGGCGGTCATTGGCCTACCAAGGGCGCGAGCCCGAGTTGGTGCATGCCGGTCTTGTGCTTCTACGCAACTCTGCAACTCTCGCTGACGTACGGCGTGTTCAGCTTCTGGGTCTACTCTCACGCGCGTTCGGGGGCGAGGCCTTTGAAGTCCTGATGAGGCTGGATGGGCAGTTGTCCGCCGTGCTCTGGCTGGCGGATCGCAGTGACAGCTGGGGGCGGGTCCACGCCGTGCACCACCTTCAGCGTGTAGCGGACCCCCGGGCCCGCTCCTGGCTGCTGCGCAATGCGGTCAACGGAGATTTTCTCAACCAGTACTTCGCGGGTGATCTCGCCGTCGAACTTGCCATTCACGAAGTTCTGGCCTCCTCCACGCTCGAGGACGGGCTCGTGGACCATCTGGGCCGCATGCTGAGCATGATGACGGACTGCCAGAGCATGGGCCTCCTCCTGGCGACCTACCGGCACGCCGAGGCCGCGCTGAGCGCCTATGGACGCCACGCAGCGAGGCTGGAAGCATCCATCGACCGCTATATCACGCTGCGCACGCTGGAGAGTTGGGCCCACGAGCACTCGTCGTCGCTGGCTGCTCTGTTCACGGGCCTCCTGGGGCGGGACGGCTGGCTGGACGGTGTGCGTCAACGGTTGCTCGACCCCGAGGAGCCCTGGCACCCAGGAGGGCCTTGGGTGGCGGAGCAGCTTTCTCTCCACCGGGAGGGGCTCTAGGCGCGCGTCGTCTTCATCCCGGGTGGCGCACGCGCCCCGAATGCCCCTGCACGCCTTTGATCGCCGTCACCATGAGTCGTAGGTTCGTGACCGAGAGTGCATCTTCCTTCCGTATACGTCGGTCCCGAAAGGGAAGCCCATGGACCTCCAGCACAACGACCCACGCCCCACCCGTCGCATCCTCCGCATCGCCTTGACCGCCGCGGCCCTGGCGGGCACAGCGCTCGCCATCACCGGTGCCAGCGCCGAGACCTCTCCCGCGCACCCGGCGCGCGCCGCCCGGCCCGCGTTCGACTGCGTGGCGATCGGCACCACGGCTCAGCACGGCAACACCATCAGCGGCACCGCCGGGATCATTGCCCCGTGCAGCGGTGGGGCGACCGTGGTGATCCAGCGCTCGCGCTGGTACGGCTGGGAAGACATGGCCACCAAGAACATCTCCGGCCAGGGTTGGATCAACATCTACTACAACTGTGCGGGCACAGGCGTCCACGACTTCCGGACTTACATCAACACCCAACGAGCCGACGGCAGTTACGAGTTTCACGAGTCGAACCACATCAACGCCAACTGCGGGGGCTGACACGGCGTACGGTCCGCGCTGGAACTCATGCTCCGCCCTATACCGGGTCACGCGGACTCGGTGCGATGTGGGGCTTCGCCCTTGCCTCAACACGACACCACACCGGCACACTTCGCATCCCACCGGGCCGCGTGGCCCACGGAGTTGTGGACTGTCGTTGTTGGGGGACGCCGACGCGGCCGACAGGGGGCGCTATGGATGAGCAATGGGTCCGGAGGAGCCCCAGGTTCGTTGATCCGGTATCTCCGGTGAAATAGCGCGCAACAATCGAACAAGTCCATGACGAGCTGCGGGGGCGATTCATTAGAGTAGACCGCATGGACATGCGGAGGATCGTCGCTGTGCTGGCCGAGGAAGCGGAGCAGCTGATCCGGGAACAGGTGTGGAAAGTGGCGCCGGGGGAGCGCGTACTGGCTCGGACAACCGAGTCCGGCCTGCGCGACGCGGTCGGCCCGCCGGACGTCCAGGGGGCGTTGGCGCAGATCGAGCGGCTCGAACACCTGCGGGAGACGCTCGCCGTCCTGGCGATCTCCCTCGCCCGTACGCACGGTCGCCTGGCCTGGTTTCTCTCCGGCGCTCTGAATGCGCTGGAGCCGGTCCTGCGCTGGCGGGCCCTGCCCGCGGACAGTGGCGGCACCTTCGGCACCGTCGTGGCGAGTCCTGAGGAATACACGGAGGCAGAGGACGCCGTCCGTCGACTCCAGGACGTCCTCGCGCAGATCAGCGGGACAGGTCAGAAGAGCGACCCGCAGAGCTGATCCGCTCCGGGGCGAAGTGGCGTCCTGGGACAGGCGCGTTCGAGCCACGACGGTGGCTGAACGGCCTCGTCTACGTGGTCGAAATCAACTTGCCGCCCGCTCTCAAGGGCGGGCAGGGTCTGGCTCATGCTCGAACTACGCAATGTGGAAGCAGACGACTGGCCCCTCTGGCGGGAGTTGCGCCTGGCCGCTCTTGCTGAGGCGCCCTACGCGTTCGGATCGACCCTGGCCCAGTGGCAGGGCTGTGGTGACCGGGAGGAACGCTGGCGTGCCCGTCTGTCGATTCCTGGCGCGCACGATCTCGTCGCGCTCCTCGACGGCCGCCCCGTGGGCATGGCCAGCGGAGTGCCGGACGAGGGAGTGGAGACAGTTGAGTTGATCTCGATGTGGGTCAGCCCCACGGCGCGGGGCAAGGGCGTGGGTGACTACCTGATTCACGCCGTCGAGCGGTGGGCGGTGCACCGCGGTGCCGGCACGCTGCGGTTGTCCGTCATGCCGGACAACCGCCAGGCAACCGCGCTGTATGAGCGCCACGGTTTCGTGGACACGGGTGAGCCCGGTGATCTTCTGGCCGATGGCATGGGCAGGGAGCGGGTCATGGCGAAGAGCCTGGCCGCTGTCTGATCTCCACGGGCGGCCGCCGCGGGTCTTTACATCGTCAGACCGCGGTGGCGAGGCGGCGTTCGGCCCGGGGCGCATGCTCCCGGGTGACGCCGTCGGCAGGGTGTCCAGTCCATTCGTCGCCCAGCGTCCGTGGACGTGTCGGCCGTGCTCTCCCCAGGTGGATGGGTAGTGCTAACCCCCTTCACGACGGGAGGGCTTGCTGGATGGGCCGCCGTTGCCGTGTGCAGCACGATCGAGGAGGAGTGACCGGCCGAGGTCTTTCGGACGGGATCCTTGATGATCAGGGGGCGGTATGCGGGCCTGGTGGGCTAGGTGCCTGATCGCGGCGCTGGCAGCTGTGGCGACGGCAAGCGGGTCGGCCGTGGCGCGGCCCGCCGGGGCGGGGCAGGACATCGAACAGAGTGTGGACTTCCGCAGCGGGGACGTGACACTGCATGGCACGGTCACAGCACCCGCAGGAACATCGGGGCAGCGGCGACCCGGGATCGTGCTGGTGCATGGTTCGGGTCCGGAGACACGGGCGAAGTACCGGGCCGAGGCACAAGCCATGACGCGGGCCGGGTTCGTGGTCCTCAGCTACGACAAACGGACCGCTGGATACTCGCAGACACAGCGGTCCTATGCCCAACTCGCTACCGATGCCCTGGCGGGTGTCCAGGTGTTGCACGGGCGCGCCGATGTGGATTCCCGCAAGGTCGGACTCTGGGGGTTCAGCGAAGGCGGCTGGGTTGTTCCGCTCGCGGCCTCGCGCTCGGCACAGGTCGCGTACGTGGTCCTGGTCGGCGCGTCCGGAGTGTCCCCGGCCAGGCAATCGGCGTGGTCTGCCGAGAACAGACTTCGGCACGAAGGTGTCACAGGATCACTGCTGCGAACGGTGTCCGTCACCGGCACGCGGTTCCTCTCAGACGCCGGCCTGCTTGCCGAAGCGGACTACGACCCGTTGCCGGCACTTCGGCGGCTGCGTCAGCCGGTGCTCGCCCTGTGGGGTGACGACCAGCAGTCGCCCCCGGCGGAGAGCGCTGTGACGATCGAGAAGGCGCTGCGGGAAGGCGGCGACACCGACGTGACCGTCCGCTTCTTCCCGCACGCGGACCACAAACTGCACACCTCAGCCGACGGGTTCCAGCGGGGTGAGCAACTGGTACCCGGCTACGTCGACACCGTGGCGTCCTGGGTCGCGGGACACGGACACGGGACCAACGATGCTCTGCCTCATCAGGCGAGGCAGAGCCATGCGGTAGCCCCTCTGCCCCCATACGGGGCCTGCGGTGTGCAGACCGCGGCATTCGTCCTCATGGTCGTCTCGTTCGCCGCGTATCTGCTGGGGGACCTGGTACGCCGGCTGCGTGGCCGCCCCGGTGCCCCTGGGGCGGGCCGGGCGCCGCGGTGGCTGGCCGTGACGGGACTTGCCACCCTGCTCGGTTTCCTGGGCTACTTCGGCTTCGTGGCCATGACGCTGAACGCTGGCCCGATGCTCGGCAACCGTCCGGTGTTCTGGCTCAGCCTGCAACTTCTGACAGCCGGGACGGCACTGATGGCCGTGGCCGCAGCGGTGGGCTGGTGGCGAGCCAGGGCTTCCGTTTCAGGCCGGACCAACGTCCGACTCGGGCTACTGGGCCTGTCGAGCGCACTCTTCATTGCGTGGGCCATGTTCTGGGGCCTTGCGACGCTGTAGGGGAAGCACGTGAAGGCGACTCAGCAAGCTGACGTGTGGAGGCGACGCCCGTCGCCAGACACCAAGCCATGCGTCAAAGTGGCGCTCCGGCACCCGAGCCGCCGCCGCTTCCGCTGCGCTTGTTCGGTCAACGCGCGGTTCACTGACCGGCCGCGCCATCCGCCTCAGGTGCCTGCCGGACGCATCGTCACATCCAACCGGTACGAGGATCATGGGCATCGCCTGGACAAGTCAATGCTGCGGTCACAGCACGATGCGTGTATGCCGTTCGCGATGAAGAGTGATCGCATGGGGACCGCCTTGGCCCGGAGAAGGCGCGAGGCCGTCTCCTCGCGCTCAAGGAAACAGCCTCCGACCTGCGTAAAGCATTGGTCGGGACGACAGGATTTGAACCTGCGACCCCTTGACCCCCAGTCAAGTGCGCTACCAAGCTGCGCCACGTCCCGATGCCCGCCCGGCCTGGTGGTCCCACCCGCCATGCGTGCCTGAGAACCATATCAGGGGGACTACGTTCTCAGCCGATCGCAGCGGATGGCCGACATCCAGTCGGCGTGGCCTGGTCCCCGGACGTGAAGGGGCGCCCCCTCCCGGGACGTTGCACGCCTGATCCTGCTGTCGCGCGGCAGCAGGGGCGGAGCAACTTTGCAGGTCCGTTCGGTTGTGGCGTGAGAGGTGACGTCGTCAGCTGCGGGAGGCGAGGTTGATGGGAGCGGCCGGTATGGCCGGTGTGCGATCAGAACAGTGCGAGGCCCTCGCCGTCGGTGTCCGCGATGACGGGCCTTGGCTGCTCGGGGAGGCCGTCCAATCGGTCGGGACCGGCCGCGGCGGCCACGGCGGGGGCTGTCTCGGCCAGCCAGGTCCGGAACTGCTCGGCGGCTTCGCGGTAGGGGACTTGTGCCAGAACACGATGCTCGCCTGAGGGGCAGAAATCGACGGCGACCGTGAGAAGGCAGGAGTGGGGCGCGTTGTGGCTCCCCGTCCAGAACACGCGCAGCGTGCCACAGGGCTTGCGTCCGCCGGGGGCGCGGTGGGTCGGGCGCAGCGATCGGCAGGCGGTGTGGGCGGTCCATGCGGCCAGGTGCGGCAACGGGAGGGTGGTGCGGGCGCGGCAGCCGGGGCAGCGGTGCCAGTGGGCAAGCCAGACGTCGGTGTCGGTGTCGAAGAGGCGCGTGTAGCGGCCGGCTACGCGGATGTCGTTGCTGTACAGGTGGTCGGGGCGTTCCTGCGTGTTGCAGGACTGGCAGAGAGGGGCGCGGGCGTAGCCGTGCTCGTGGCAATGGTCGAGGACGGCGGCGGGCGCGTTGCCGCATACGGCGCACAACCAGCCGGCCACCTGGCGGGAGATACCTGGCTTCCTGCTGAGTGCCGAGTAGAGCTGACCTGACAGTTCCCCGCGGTACGGGAGCGGTGCGGGGGTGGGGTGCTCGGGGCTTGTCGTCTGCCGGGATTGCGGGAGCGGCTCGGTACCGGCCCTGCGAGGGGCCCGTGCGGCGTGCACCCACTGTGTTTCGGCGTGCTCGGCCGCGTCCAACAGCCGGACCACAGAGCGCGGCAACCACCAAGACCGTTGCGTCCCGTCGCGAGCCCGCTCCACGAGTATCTGTCGCCAGTCGATCCCGGCCAGATGGCACGGCCCGCCGACGTCATGGTGTGCTGCCCGCTCAAGGGCCCCGCACTCGTGCAGTGCCCCCGCGATGCGCCGCCGCCAGCGCAAGAGCGCTTCCTCGTCGCGCTGCTGCCTCGGTACTCCCCGAAACGGGCCGACGCGGACCAGGTCCTGCCGATCCATCCCCACGGCGTTCAGTTCCGCGGCCGCCCGACGGACATCGGCCTCCGCAACGCTCCACTGACCGCCGCTCGTCCGCACCGTCGCCACCACGTGGCTACCAAGCAGTACGTACCCTGCCTCGGCGGACGAAGGAGAGCAGGTGAACGTCCCAGAAGCCGTCGGCACCGGGCTGTCGGCCGTCACATCGGCCCACAGAGCATCCGCTGCACTCAAGATGATCAGGTCCGTGCGACCGGGCGTGACGCGCTCAGACATACCGACAGGCTAGCGGCCCGCAAGGCGGCAACGGGGCCTGCGGGAACCATCGGGCGGCAGACCCGGCGGGGGCAGCACGGCTGGTTTCTTCTCGCCGAGGCGAACTCCTTCGATTCGAGCGCGACGGGAGATCACATCTTGCCCCCCTGCGCGTGCGCGCGACGGAACGGGAGACGGGCAGGGCCCGCCGTGCCCTCGTCTCCATCTGCGGGTCTGGCGGTATGTGCAGGGGCCTGCCCCGTGAGTCGACTGGAAGGAAAGAGCTGGCCACAGGCCCTCGCTGCGGGCCCGTCCGAGGCCGTGACCGAGGAATTCTGGTGCGCGGGGCCGACGGAACCGGGTAACGTCTCGGTCATGTTCTTCCAGACGCCGATTTACGAGTGAGCGCGTGACGGGCCCCTGCTGACGTCCTTCGACGTTGCCGCGCCCGTCCCCCACCGATGAATCCGAAGACCACTTCACCTCATTCCGGGAGAACCCGTGAGCAAGAACATCAACAACCCCGTGGGCATGGGCGGCGGTCAGCGCAAGAAGCTGTCGCGCGCCGAACGGCAGAACAACGGTCCGCACCGCAACCTCGACCGCCAGAGTGCCGCCGACCAGAAGGCGGAGCTGGTGCGCAAGATGCGTGAGAAGACAGGCGCTGCCGAGAGCGCCGGGCAGTCGGGCGACGACACCGCCCAGAGCTGACGCAGCGCCGCCACAGGCGGCACCGCACGGGGGCAGGGCCCGGATCGCGTGTCGCGGTCCGGGCCCTGCCGTTGTATGTCCCACGGGGCGGGCGCTGGGGCGCACCACATGTACGCCGCCATGTTGTCGGTCCGGTGGTGCCCTGACCTGCTGGCGCCAGTGAGCACCCCGCGCTCAAACTAGGGGGGAATCCCGTGCTGCGTACTCGCGCCAAGCACCAGGAGGCGGAATGCTCCCTCACCCGTCGGTGCTTGCGGCCGGAAGGCGTCATTCGGTCGGGCGGTGCTGGGATGGAACCGTTCTCGCCGTGGGTAACAGCGCTGCCGCTGAATGTCGGGTCGAGGGATGGGAAGACATCGTCGCGGTGGCGGCTGGCAGCGTCCACACCGCGTCGAACACCGGCAGGTCTCATACGGTGGGGCTCCGGTCGGACGGCACGGTGCTGGCAACGGTGGAATGGCGACGGGCAGTGCGATGTCGCCGGATGGCGAGGAGTCACGGCCGTGGCGGCAGGCTGGCGCCGCACGCTCGGACTGCTCACGGATGGCCGCGTACTGGCAGTCGGCCGGAGTTCGGAAGGACAGGGCGACGTGCAGTCCTGGCGCGAGATGGTCGTCCTCTCGTGTGGGGACTGGCATTCGGTCGGCGTCCGGTCGGACGGTTCGGCACTGGCCGTGGGGAACAACCGGCGGCGCCAGTGTGCCGTGGAACACTGGCGCGACCTGACCGCCATTTCGGCCGGGTATCTCCACACCGTCGGGCTCAGAAGCGACGGGCGGGCGGTAGCGACTGGCGACCGGGCGAGCGGGGCGTGTGAGGTCGATGAGTGGACAGAGGTCGTGGCGCTCGGCGCGGGCAGCTACCACACCGTCGGGGTTACTGCCTCCGGACGGGTCCTCGCAACGGGAGACGACAGCTACGGACAGTGCGCGGTCGGGGATTGGCTCGACATTGTCGCCGTGGCGGCCGGGTCAACCCACACCCTTGGCTTGCGTGCTGACGGCACAGTCGTGGCCGCAGGGAACAATGCCGACAGGCGGTGCGAAGTGGATGCCTGGTCCGGAGTCCAGCTTCTCCGGACCTCGACCCGCGCCCAGGTGAACTGACATGCCGTCATGCCTGAGCGACAGAACACCTCATCCAGATTTCGGCCCTCGGACCAGCAGCAGTCAGGGTCGCTGGATGACCGCCAAGCCCGGCGGACCGGATCCACGATCGCACCGGACACTGGCGCCCCTGGCACGTTGGATGGATCGACCACTCCTCGGCCGTGTTCCGAGCTCCATCGCCTATGGGGCCACCGCGGTACCGCGGTGGCCCCATAGGGCGGGCTGACGCGGCAACTGCTACGGATGGAAGCTGATCTCCGGGTTCTCGGAGGTCGGACCGTCGAGGATCGGCTGGTCGATGCCCTTCAGGTGCAGGTCGAAGAAGGCCCTCACGTACGTGTCGGTGAGGTGGATCCCGCGCTCGGCGCTGATCGTGGTGCCAGGAGGCTCGGGGAGGCCGAGCTTCTCGAAGAAGAGAGGGTTGTCCGTGAAGGTGCCGTGGTTGGAGCCCGCAACGGTCAACCAGCGCTTCCAGCCGTCGAGGTTGGCCCAGCCGGACGTCCAGGTGGGGTCCTCTTGCTGGTCGCCCAACGGGTGGCCGATCATCAGGAACGGCTTGCCTTTGAGTCCGGTGGCGGGCACCGGGAAGTCCATGGTGCCGTCCAGGTTCGCCCCGGCCCGGATGCGGTGGTCGGTGAGCAGGGACGGGACTGTCGCGGCGCCGCCGGCCGAGTGTCCGGCCATGCCGATCCGGTCGCGATCGATCATGCGGGCGTAGCGCCAGGCCGGATGCCGGTGGGCGGTCAGCTGGTCGATGACGAAGGAGACGTCCTTCGCGCGGCTCTCGTCTAGGGCCGCCCATTGCTCCTCGGTCTTCAACTTGCCGCAGATCACGCAGGGGAGTGTCTGGCCGTCGGGAAAGGTCGTTCCGCTGTTCTCGTAGGTGTGGTCGACGAGTGCGACGACGTACCCGTGGCTGGTCAGATCCTCGGCGAGGCTGGTCAGTTCGGTGCGCGGCATGGTGAAGCCGGGGGAGAGCACGACCAGCGGATACCGGCCGGGCTGCGGGTGGGCGTGGGACTCGGACCAGGTCCGGGCGCCCGTGACGACCTCGGTGGGAATGGTGTTGCCCGGCAGCTTCGTGTCCAGCAGGAGTCTGGCGGCCTGGGGAGTCATGTACGGAGCGGGACCCCCCGTTCCCGCCTTGGCGGGGTAGTACATCGAGACCATCAGCTGGCGCGGGCCAGCGGAGGGGACCCATGGGTCGGGCCGGTTCTTGTCGACGAGGTGCAGGATCTCCCGGCCGGGTGTGTACGGTCCGGTCGGATGCGGGAGGTCGATCTGTACGCCCACGGGCGCGGTGGGCGAGGCGGACGAGGTGGCTGCGGCAGGAACGGGCGCGGCCAGCGCGGGCGCGGTGGCGGCGACGGACAACGGCAGGGCGAGCAGAAGCGCCGCTGCGGTGGCTGTGCGACGAATACCGGTCATGGGGCGACCGTAGGCCGCCCGCACGGCAGTTGACGTCGCCTCAGGGATGTAGGGGATTCGCCGGAGGCTCGGCACGATTCCGGAAACGTTCCCTTAAGGGGCAGCAGGCATCACCATATTGCTCCTCGGTTCTCCCTCGTTACTGACTTCGGCTTGTCAGGGTGATGTTGGGGCGTGGAGGGTGAGGCCGGTTCCGGTGACGAAGCCGTCGAGGATGCCGGGCCGGTACTGGAGGCGTTTGAGTCGGTTGCGGACGAGGGTCTCCAGGC
>NZ_JBWKKJ010000044.1:0-6289 GCF_056431605.1 Streptomyces sp. NPDC045846
GCTGAGCAGGGAACCGCCCCGCTTCGCGGGGCGGTTCACCGGGTTCGCTGCGCTCACTCCGGTGAACTGCCATGCTGCGCATGGCAGTTGCCTCGCTTTGCTCGGCCAGCCCTGTCGGGCTGTGAAGTCCCGCGCTTCGCTTGGGACTTGGCCTCGCGTTGCTCGGCGGGTGGGCTCGCTGCGCTCCCCCACTCGGGGCTTTCCGGCTTCGCCTCCAAGCCCGGGCCCGCTCTGCGGGGTGGAGGCTATCGAGAACAGGACAGTCACCGTGAGCGTGTATCTCGGGCCGGGGCCATCCAGTCGGTCAGGGGGCTCTCCGTATTGAGCATGTGTCGCAACAAGATGATCTCGAAACGAGCGTGCCTGGTCGATGGGTCGGGCCCATGTCCCCCACACAGACGCATCCCGCAATCTGTTGAGTACTGGCTGTATTGGATCTAGTGCGTTGAGTGATGGCCTCTTTAGGGTTAAAGCGACGCCAACACCCCATCCGTGGAGGATTCGTGGCACGTTTCCGTACCCGTCTGGCCCTGCTCGGCTCGGCCGCGGCTCTCGCCGCCGGCGCTCTTGTCCCCGCGCAGTTCGCCGGGGCCCAACCCGCCGCCGCGGCCGAGGAACCGCAGTGGGTCGCCCTGGGTGACTCCTACACTGCCGGCGCGATCCAGGCCGCGGGCCACCCCATCGATTACCCGCGTGACGGCTGCGAGCGCACCGACCGGTCCTACCCTCAGGTCATCGACCGGGACCTCGGTGGTCTCCTCGACCTGAAGAACGTCAGCTGCGGCGCCGCCACCATCGAGAACGTCACCGACACACCCCAGCACCCGATCGGCCGTCACCTGCCGCCCATCTCCCAGGACCCGGACTACCCCTTCCCCGCGGTGCCGCCCCAGTCCGAGGCGGTAAGCCCCGACACCAACGTCATCACCGTCGGCGTAGGCGGAAACACCCTCGGCTTCGCCGACCTCCTCAACAAGTGCACGACGCTGGGCGGCGAAAACGACGGCAAGGGCACCCCGTGCAAGGACGCCCTGGCCGCCGGCATCCCGACCCGGCTGAAGAACGTGCGCCACGAATACGACCGGATGCTCACCGTGCTCCACAAGCGCGGCCCGAAGGCGAAAATCCTGACCGTCGGCTACCCCACGATCATCCCCAAGGACACCTCCAAGTGCAGCTACGGCAACTTCACGCAGTTCGCCACCATCACCCCCGGCGATCTTGACTGGCTGCGCAAGGACGTCCTGGAACCCCTCAACAAGACCATCCAGGACTCGACCGTCACCCAGAAGGCCGCCAGCTTCATCGACCTCTACACCTCCTCCCACAACCACAGTGTCTGCGACGACGCCAAGTGGGTCGAAGGCATCCTCACCGCCTCAGGCCAGCCGTCCTTCGTGCACCCCAACGCCCTCGGCCACCGCAACGCCGCCGACCACGTCGAAGAAGCAATCCTGAACGCCATCGATGTGAGCTGACCCACACCCGGCAACCCGCCCACGAACCACAGCGACCTGGCCCCCGGCACCAGCCGGAGGCCAGGTCCACGTTCCTGAACACACCCACCCCCGGCACAACCAAACCCAGGTACGAGAGAGGCCCCAACCGACTGCAAAAGGACCCATTGAACCGGGCCCGGTCTCCGGTGAACTGCGGTGCTGCGCACCGCCGTTGCCTCGCATTGCTCGGCCTGGCGGGTCCGCTGCGCTCCGCGGGCTGGGCTGGCTAGGTCCAACGGGGCTGGTCTCGTCGTAGAGCCTGAAGTACCACCACTGGCCCCTGCGCCAGGGATGCCGGGAGGCAGTTGCTTCCGTCTCTCCGGCCGGCCTCTGCAGGCTCTGGTGACTTGGGTCGGGTCAGCGCCTGCGGGACCAAGTACTACCGATTCCCGAAACATGCAGAGCCAGCGCGGTCAGCCCCAGAAGCATGACGTTGACTGACGAAAACGTGTGATTAGTGCTGATATCAGCCGCATTGATGAGGAACGCGATGAAGAACAGCACTGCCGCGACTATGCCAAGCACGACAAGCCCCTCTCATAGGAAGTAAAGCCCGTATACCCGCCCCCCGCCCCCACAGACACAGGCAGCGCCCCAAAAGCGGTCAGCCCGTGTGGGCACCACTGACGGCTCCTCAGGCATTGGCATGGCGAGGGCTTGCCGCCTTGTGCAAGGCAGCGTGATGCGCGGGCCGGCCTGTCGGGGGACGGCGAGACGCCGCAGGGACAGGCCCGCGGTTCACTTGGGACTTGGCCTCGCGATGCTCGGCTGTGCGGACTCGCTGCGCTCCCCCGCCCCGGGCTTTACGGCTTCGCGTCCAGGGCCCCAGGCCCGCTCCGCGGCCGGTCCGGTTACCGGGCAGGGGGGTGTCTGTTCCCTGGAAAATGATTCCGGCGGGTTCGCGAAGACATCGCTCGCATGTCACGCGTGCGGCTGGCACCCACACCGCTTCTTGACCCAACCGGCGAAACTGAGGCGCCATACGGCCGAGTATCCCAGGCCGCATCTCGGTTCACCAGGCCGACTCGTTTTTCGAGAGGCCGGTATCAGGGGCCGGGTAGCGCCGTCACCAAAGGAACATGTCATTGACGTTGGCTGAGCGGGTTTCACCAGTCGCCAGATTCACAATGATCGGCTGGTAGCCAACATTTTCCTCGGGACCCGGCTCCGGGACGTCCGGCTTGCCCCAGTCAACGACCAGCCAGCCGTCCACTTCTGAGGCAACCTCGCGGAAGATGACATCACCTCGCCTCGAGTGCGCGGCATTGCGGAGGTACTTGTCCGCCGCCTTCAATGCCGATTCGCGATCCATCAACCCGTCCCAACCCCATGTCCTCGCCGACCGCCCAAACTCCCCTGGCGTCGGATTGCGGTACACGGCAGCCGCCCGCCATAAGACGGACCCCCCGTCACGCAGACGGCAGACAGGCACGGCCATCGTTCGGCAGTGAAACCACCACTGCCAAGCCCCAAGCTTGCGAGCACCCAGAGCCCCCCGATCCTAACCAGCCCAATCAGCAGATCCCAAAGGAAATTACCGCCACCGGCCGAGAGCACTGCACTCCCCCGCCGGCTCCCCAGCTGCACAGAGGGGCCGGTGCCGGGGGGCTCTGTGGTCAGGAGGACTTGGTGGGCCAGGCCGAGGGAAGGCTTGTAGCCAGCCGCTTCGCGTCAGCCAGCCCCTCCTTGGTTGATTCAACTTGGGCGGCAGAGAAGCAGCCCGGGTTCGCATCCATGACCTTCACCATGGCCTCGAAGGCCTTCACCTGCTTCTCGTTCAACTCCCGCGGCGGATCCGCGTGCGAACCCACCGCAGGCTTCGCCTGCTCGCTTACCTTCAGATGCGCCGCATCGCAGTCGGCCTCCCCGCCGGCAGAAGCCGTTGAAGCCGAGCCAGAAGAAACGGCCGGGTTGGAGCCGCCCTCACTACAGCCGGACAGCGCAGCCAGCATGACAACGAACACGCCAGACACCACAAATGAACGCATGAACCCCCCAGTACACGGCAGCGAGAAGCAGATCATGCCATGGACGGCTCCCTACCATGGCGGGCACGGCCCGGCGCCCGTTCCCTCACGTCCAGGTCCCTCACGCGTCCTGCTGCCCCGCCTCCCCCCAGGAGACGGGGCAGCTGATGATGCAGCATGTAAACTCGTTGGATCTTGGCCTATGCCGGACTCCGGACGATCCCAGAGCCGTCGATGCCGGCTGTCGGCGGATCGGTGAAACTGCGCAGTACTCAACCAACCTGCGTAGCCGGATCCATAGGCCGGTTCGGGCTGGACGGCGTCCGCCACAACAAGCAGCAAACACACGCCACATACCAAGGACCAGTGAAACTGCCCACCACTCAACCAACCTGCGCAACGTTGCCCGGAGTTGGAAACTCCGCAGACCAGACGCTCGCGTGCCCCGGACTCTGCGCAGATTCAATGAGCCACCAGACCCGCACCTCGTTCAACCAAACTGCACAACACCACGCCAGAAGCCCGACGACTGCTCAGTTCCGCTGACCGACGACAACTGCTTCCAGGGCGGCCGGATCCTCGTCACCGTGCCGACCCTGGACCTGCTCGTGCAGACCGCCCAAGCATGGCGGGCGGTGGGTCACCGCTCCCCCTTGGTCGCCGTGTGCTCACTGGAGAACGACCCCGTGCTGAACGAGCTGGGGGTGCGCACCACCACCAACCCGATCCAGCTGGCCCTGTGGGCGGGGCACGGGCCGGTCATCGTATTCGCCACGTACGCCTCTATCGTGGACCGCGAGGACTTCGACGACCCGACGGTCAGGGACGCACTCGCGGGCCGCTGGAGGCCGCTCTTGCGGGCGGAGAGCGCCTGTACGGGCAGCGGATGGACGGTTTTTCGCTCGCCATCATCGATGAGGCCCACTCAACCGCAGGCGATCTTGGCAGGCCGTGGGCGGCGATCCACGACAACGCCCGCATCCCCGACGACTTCCGGCTCTACCTCACCGCCACCCCCCGCATCCTGGCCTCGCCCCGCCCGCAGCGCGGGAAGGACGGCCAAGAGCTGGAGATCGCCTCGTTGGGCCAGGACTCGCAGACCTACGGCCCGTGGCTGGCCGAACTCGGGCTCTCGGAGGCGATCGAGCGGGAGATCCTCGCCGCGCTCGAGATCGACGTCCTGGAGATCCGCGACCCCTCCCCCGTCCTCGGGGAATCGGAGGAAGCACAGCGCGGCCGGCGCCTGGCCCTGCTGCAGACCGCCATCCTGGAGCACGCCGCGGCGTACAACCTGCGTACGGTCATGACCTTCCACCAGAAGGTGTAGGAGGCCGCCGCGTTCGCGGAGAAGCTGCCCCAGCCGGCTGCGGAGCTGTACATCAACGACGCCTCCGACGACCTGGCGGCCGCGGACCGGCTCCCCGCTTAGTCGATCGACGCGGAGTTCTACGAGCTCGAGGCCGGCCGCCGGGTCCACCGCGCCTTCCTCGCCAGCTGCCGCGTCCTCGGAGAAGGCGTCGACATCACCGGCGAACGGGGAGTCGAGGCCGTCCGCTTCGCCGACACCCGCGGCTCACAGGTCGAGATCGCGCAGAACATCGGCCGCGCGCTCAGGCTCAACCGCGACGGCTCCATGAAGGTCGCGCGGATCGTCGTGCCGGTGTTCCTGGAGCCCGGCGAGGACCCGACCGACATGGTCGCCTCCGCCAGCTTCAAGCCGCTCGTGGCCGTACTCCAGGGCCTGCGCTCGCACGATGAGCGTCTGGTCGAGCAGCTCGCCTCCCGCGCGCTCGCCAGCGGCAAGCACCAGGCGCTGCTGCGGTGGCGTGCGGAGAACGAGATCATCGGCGTCTACGCCGTGCCCTATGACGTGGAGGTCGAAGTCGGGGCGACGAAGGCGTTTCCGCTTGGCCGATGGGTCCACCAGCAGCGGAAGGCGCTGCGGGCCGGGGAGCTGGAGGAGCGGCGCAAGACGCTGCTCGACTTGCCAGAGGCCGGGATGGTCTGGGAGCCGGGCGAGGAAGCGTGGGAGAACAAGCTCGCCGCACTCCGCTCCTACCGGCAGGCCACCGGACATCTCGCCCCCCGCCAGAACGCCGTCTGGGGTGAGAGCGAAGCCGAGGGCATCGTCCCGGTCGGCCAGCACATGGCCAACCTCCGCCGCAAGGGCGGCCTCGGGAAGGACCAGGAGCGGGCCACAGTGCGGTCCGTGCAGCCGACCGCCATCGACCCGGACTGGAACTGCCCGTGGCCACTCGACTGGCAACGCCACTACCGAATCCTCGCCGACCTCGCCGCCGACGAACCCCACGGCCAGCTCCCCGACATCCAACCCGGCGTGCAGTTCGAAGGAGACGACCTCGGACGATGGCTCCAGCAGCAGAAGAAGCCGCGCAACTGGAAGCGGCTGTCCACCGAGCAACAGGAACGGCTCTCCAGACTGGGCGTACAACCCGCCCAGGCGCCGTCTCCCGCCCCCGCGCCCCGGGGCGCGGCAAAGGGCCCGAGCAAAGCACAGCAAGCCTTCCAACGTGGCCTGACCGCCCTCGCCCAGTGGGTCGAACGGGAAGCCGCGGACCGGCCGGTCCCGAGGAAAGCGGTCGAGGTTCTGCCCGACAGGACCGAGACAAAGCTCGGCGTATGGGTCTCCAACACCCGCGCCAGACGCGACAAGCTCACCGGCGAGCAACTCATCGCGCTGCGGGAACTGGGCGTGGACTGGGCCTATTAGTGCTTCGTTAGGTTCTGGCTCTGGTTCTGCTTGCGGTGAGTGGGTGGCCGCAGGTGGTGCAGGTGCCGGTCCAGCACCTCAACAGGTCCTGA
>NZ_JBWKKJ010000045.1:0-5672 GCF_056431605.1 Streptomyces sp. NPDC045846
TCCGCGACGGCACCTTCTACGAAACCCGGACACCGAAGGACGTCGAGCTCGCCGCATAACTCCAACACCCCAAACCACACCAAACCCGACAGAGGTGCCTTGACGAAGGACATAGAGGCACCCCCCGGAGATAGGCCCCCCATGATCGACACGCTTGTGCCTGCCGCCGCCCGCCTCTTCGCGCCGCCCGTGTCGAGCCGACGGGTTCCGCTCGTCGAACGCGCGGCCGCCCAGCACGCCGGGAACACCCCCGTCTGCGTCGGCCGAGTCACCGCGGCGGCCGCCACCGTCCCGTCGACGTCCGCCTTCCAGTCCGCGCTCTGAACAGGGCCCGCCCGGCCCCAGGCCTGTGGTCAAGCGGAGCCGACTGGTTCGGCCGGATCAGCGCCTGGAGAACCGTCCGCCGGACCCCGGCCCGCCTCCTGATGACCGATCAGCTCTCGCGCGACAGGGATCAGTTCATCAACCGCGTGTACCGCCTCAGCCACTCATCAGAAAACTCTCAGCTCATGCTGCCTGTTGCCCTCGTGCCCGACCACATCGCGTACGACCTGAAGGACGCCTGCGACACCCTCGACACGGCGCCGTGGGTCTGCGGCCTCATGCCCACCATCACCATCGGCGCCAGCACCCAGGCACCCCCCGTCACCGTTTCCATCGAGCCGGCACGCCCCAAGAACATCACTCCCGCCCAGCAGAAGGCACAGGTGACAAGGCTGCTGCGCCGCCACAACGTGCCGGCGCAGGTCGTGTTCTGTCCCCAAAGGTTCCCCCGGCTGATCCTGACCCTGGACACCGCGGACGCCGTGCGGCGACTGACGAACCTCGTGATCGCACATCTCTCGGCCATCGATGTGGTTCGCCTCCGCCTGATCCTGGCCGCCCGTTCCGTCCGCGTCTACTGGTACTGCACCCTGCGCTCCGGCGCTCTGTGGCCCGGCGCGTTGTCGGTCCGGGAGGCCCACATGCTTCACACCGCCCTGGCTCCCGAGGCCGTAGGCGCGGCGGAGTTCGAGCCGGACGACGACGAGGCGGCCGACGCGATGCTTGCCGCACTCACGACGGCCCTTGCCGCCCTCGGCGTGCCCCTCACCGCCGTACGCACCCATTCCAGCCCAGAGGTCCGTTTCTCGGGGCTCAGCGAACTGGCAGCGGCCCGGCTGGCCGACGCTCTCACTCACGCCGCCCGGAGGCTGTCGTGACCGCGCTTGCCCTTCAGGCGGTGGACATGCGGCACTTGGGGGGATTGGCCTTCCTGCTGCACGCAGCCCACGATCGACTGGAGGACCACCTACCAGGGTGGAGATCTCGGCTGGCGCTGTGCGAGCGGACTGCCACGGCGTACCTCATCTCGGCGGGGCAGACTATCCCCGCTCTCCTGCGAACCCGCCACTATGCGCAAGCCATCTACGCGGCAGGCTGGCCGGAGCACTGGGAGGAGCTCGATGCGGCCCTCGACCGGACCCTGCCGGTGCCCGGACGGCACGTCACCGCCCTGCTCGACGAGGCGATCCTGCGCCGGCGCACTGGCGGAGCAGCAGCCATGGCTGACCAGATCAGCCACCTCATCAAACAGGTAGAGACACACACCGCGACCGTGCTGCTCGTGCCGCTCCACTCGTCCCTTCTGATGCCCGCCCACACCCTCGGGCACCTGCTCCTCCCGGGAGGCAGCTCGCTGTACACCACAGAGGCCGTCGACCACACCGAGTACCACACCGGCCTAACGGCGCGCACCGGGCGACGGATCCTCATGCAGGCCGTGCTGGCCGGTGCGCTGCCCCAACCGCAGAGCCTCGACCTGTTGCACCACCTGCAAGCCGACCACAGCGCCGCAAGCTGACGCCCGTTCTCGGGGCCCAGCGAACTGGCCGCAGCCCGGCTCTCACTCGCGCCGCCCGGAGGCTGTCATGACCGGGCACCCCGACAAGAAGGAGAAAGCAGCACGTGAACAAGGAAGCCTCCACCGTGCTGGTCGTGGCCGACAGCGCCGATCGCAGCGCGGACCGTGTCGTCAGCCTCATCGAACAGCACGAGTCCGCCCGGGTTCATCGCATCGATCCGGGCGACACCGGGAACATGGAGATGACCGCACGGATCGCGGACGGCGACATGCACTTCTGCATCAAAGCCGACAGCACCCTCACCTGCTCCCAGGAGATCCGGTCCGTGTGGTGGCGGCCCACCGCCTCAGAGGGGCAGGGCGCCCTACAGGCGCTGCTCCACGCCTGCGAGGACGTCCGGTGGATCGGGGCACCCGAGACGGACCTCGCATTGTCCTCACAGCCCAGGCAGCTCATGGCCGCTTCTCTGGCCGGATTCCGGATCCCGGAGGTGGAGCTCGACCCGGAACCTCTCGGCCTTCTCGACGCCACGAAGCGCTTCGGCGGCAAGGTGTCCATCCGGTCGTGGGGCGGATACCCATACGGAACGGGCGGCGGGCTCGACGAGCGCCTGCAAACCGGGTACCCGGTGTACCAGGAGATGGTGAAGGCCACCCACGAGGTGTCCCTAATCTGGGTCGGCGGGAGCATGTTCGCCGCCCGCGTCCAGGTGCCGGACGCCGCAGCTCCCCGCGACCGTTCCCACCCGGACCAGCCGATGAAGGCGCTCCAGGAGATCCCCGAGTCGATCCAGCAGTCCGTGACGCGATTCTGCGACGGCGCGTTCGAGGGCCTGCCGTACGTGATGCTCCGCTTCCTGGTCGACGAGGGCGACGAGGGCGACGAGGGCGACGATCAGTGGTGCTTCGACACGGCGGACCCGGCGGCGGATTTCTGGCCCCTGGAACAGGCGACCGGTCAGCCCATCTGCCGTGCCGTGGCCGACCTCCTGATCGGAGAAGGATCCGAAGCGCAGTGGAGCACTACACCAGAGGAGGGACCCTCATGTTCGACGCAGTGACCGACGGCATATTCATCGACCTGCCACGGGAGTTGGAGGACAGCCTGATCGAGATCGGGCGCGAACTGCCGCCCTGGGACGTTCACGACACCTTCCTGGCGGACTCGACCATCGAGCAGTACCGGACCGCTCTGGAAGCCGCCCCGTACTTCTGCGCGGTCCGGAGCTCGCTGCTGCGTGCTCTGCACGGTGAACATGGCGGGTTCGCGGTGCTGCGCCTGGGGCATCTCGCCGAGGTGCTGGGGGCCGACGACGACCGGTTCCTGCGGATCGCGACCGGCTTCGCGGCCGAGGTGGCGGTGCCCTTCTCGCCGTTCCCGCGCGGGCCCTTGTGGAAGGACATCGGGTTGACGTCCTCCCGGCCCTGAAGGACCGGGATTCCCCTTATCAGGGGTTTCGGCCGGTCGCCCGGCTTACGGGGTCCTGCTTCACAGACCGGCCGATGCCGAGGTCTCCACAGGCTGACACGGCCTGTCCGGCCGCCTTGATGTTTTTCGCCGCGTTGATGTCCGCATGATCGGTGTTGCCGCATCCGGGGTTCTTGCACACGAAGACCGCTTGGCTCTCGCGGTTGCCTTCGGTGACGAACCCGCAGGCGTGGCAGCGCTGCGAGGTGTACGCGGGGTTGACCTTCACCAGTCGCGTGCCTGTGTAGCGGGCGGAGCTGGTGAGGGCGAGTTCGAGGCGACGCCATCCCTTGTCGAGGATCGCGCGGTTCAGTCCCCGTTTCTGAGAAGCGGGATCCGTTGATCGTCCTGTCAAGCGCATAGGCCCCAGTCTCGATATGCGCAGCGGCGGGCTTACCGCCGGCGGGGTCGAGTGGAGCGGATGCGCGCTGGTGCCGAAGTCATACCCGTCGGTTTCCTGTCGGGTCCCCGGCTCCCTCAGCTGTCTTCAAGCCGGGGGGCGCGTCCGTTGGGGAGGGGTGCGCTCCACTTGCGGACCTGTGTGCTTTCTGGAGTGGCGAATCCTGCGGCACTGAGCACCCACTCGGCTGCGAAGGATGTGTAGTACAGCCCGAGGTCCCATAGCGCCTCTGTGTGTCAACCGGCTTGGTCGAGTTGGGTGCGATGGTCGCGTTTCATGATCCGGTAGACCACGTTGGACAGGCGTCGCTTGAGGGCCCGGCGGGCCTCGGAGGGTGTCTTCCCCTCGGCGATTTTGCGCAGGTAGTACTCCTGGCCGCGGCCGCCATCGCGGACCTGGCAGATCGCGATGGTGTGCAGGACCGAGTTCAACGCGCGGTTGCCGCCGGTATTGAGCCGGTGGCGGACGTTGTTGCCGCTGGAGGCGTCCAGGGGTGCGCTGCCGGTGTAGCTGGTGAAATGGTGCTCGGTTGGGAAGCGGGTGACGTCGCCGACGTGCCCGATGACCTTGGAGGCCCGCACGGTGCCCAGGCCCGGCAGGCTCGTGAGCATGGGTGCGGGTTGCGGCCAGTACGTCGCGCATCTGGGCCTCTCTGTCCTTGACGAGGCGGTCCAGTCGTCGCAGGTCGGCCAGCAGGTCGCGGGCTATGTCCCGGCGGCAGTTGTAGGTCGCGGTGATAGGGCGGATGCGCTTCATAGCGGCGGCCTTGTCGGCGGACAGGCCAGTGGCCAAGCCTCCGGGCATCAGGTCCCGCAGGACCGCGTGCAGCCGGTTGAGTACGCGGGTGCGTTCGTGGACCAGGTCGTCGCGCCGCTCGGGCAGCAGCCTCAGGACTGTGGACTGGTCCTCGGCCGCGACCTGCCGCAGATCCGGGCGGAACAGGGTGACTTGGGCGACGTGGAGGGCGTCGGCGGCGTCGGTCTTGCGGTTGCCGCCGGTGCCCAGCAACCGGGCCCGGGCGGAGAGCGTGGATGGCACGTCGACCACGTGTTCCCCCGCGGCCGCCAGCTGCTGGGCGAGGGACCGGCCGAGCCCGCAGACGCCTTCGACGGCGAAGCGCCGCTCGGGCAAGTCGCACCAAGCCATGAGCTGGCGGAACGTGCCGGCGTTGACGACGAACCGGCGCTGGGCCAGCTGGTGGCCGGATGCGTCAACGGCGACGGCGGAGTGGGAGGACTTGTGCGGGTCGATACCGATCAGGATCACGGGCAGCCGGCCTTGCGCTCGAAGCGACGGGAAGAAGACGGCGGTGGGCATCCTGACTTGAAGTGGTGTCACGTCCATGCCTCTGTCGAGCCACACCGCACGGGTGTCGGCCGGCGGCGGCATGCTATGAGAGAGCCAACCCGTGGGCGGCAAGGAGCTACGCGAGCCCATGCCGACCGACACCCTGGACGCTACGGCTGCAGACCGAGCGTCTGGGTCCGATTCAACAAGTCAGGAGCACTGCCATGTCATTGGGGGCAGGCTGAGTGTTGATTCGCACGTAATGGCTTCGCGGTTGTGCGTCGAAGAGTTCGTCGAGCACCTGCAGTGAAGCGTGGCCGCCGATCATGGAGAGCACGCGGTAGCTCAGGTACACCGGGCGCAGGTCCTCTTGGCAGAAGCCGAACTTGGGTGCCCACTCCGACAGTTCGTCGACCATCGTGGAGACCGGAAGCGACTGGGCCTTGTACGGTCCGTACTCGGCGATCAGCGAGTGCCGCACTTCCCGGCCGGGGAGCGGCCTGAGCTAGGGCCTGTGTGCTGTCGTGATCAACTGTTGGGTTCTGCCCCGTTCGCGGGGTGGAGTCCGGTAGGACTGGTTCGTGACGCGTAGGCAACTCACCAATGCTCAGTGGAAGTTCATCGAGCCGTATCTGCCGATCGGTGGGTACGGGCCGTATCCCAAGCGGTTGCGG
>NZ_JBWKKJ010000046.1:0-4044 GCF_056431605.1 Streptomyces sp. NPDC045846
GAACGGGGTTATCCAGGACGGCTCCGATGCCGTGATCACACCAGCCACGACAAGATCATCTCACCTGTGACCTGCAGTTACGGGACAAGTCTTAGGCTGCCCGTGTGTCCGGGTACGACGGGCTGCCGCGTCAGCGGTGCTGTCCGGTGTGTGATGCCCCGCTGGAGCTGGGGGCCGCGCCGAGGGCGGTGTACTGCTCGGCGGCGTGTCGGGCCAGGCAGTGGCGGCACGCACAGCGGATTCGGCGGCGGGCCGCGGCCGAGCGTGACGGCGCGGGGCAGCGGGTCTGCCCGGTCTGCCAGACGGCTTGGGTGGCCGCGGTGGATCACCGGAGCAACGCGGTGTACTGCTCGGCGAAGTGCCGCGGGAGGGCTGCGTACGGGCGAAGGAAAGCGTTCGCCGAACCGCGGAATTCGAGCTTGGGCAAACGGTCGGACTGACCGTTTCGGGGCTCATTCGGTCAATTCCGGTCAGTGCTGGTGTTCGATCTCCGGCTGGATGGACGCTGAGGGCAGCGCGGGTCCGGCCATGTCGCCGGCGTCTGCCGCCCCCGGGCCCGTGGCAGGTGGTGAATGCAATGCCCACCATGGTCGGCAAGGTGACCCAGGAGCGCTACGACGAGCTCGTGGCGGAGTCGAAGAGTCTGGTCGAGACCGAGCGGGACACGTTTTTCAAATTAGGGGACAACGCTCTGGAGATTGAGCCCCTTCAGTCCAGGGGAGGTGCGCGAATCCCGTTGGGTGCGGACGTCCAGTCGGTGGAGGAGACCCTGCGCCGGTTCGCGGACGACGTCGGGGTGTCGGTCAGTAGCGTGATGAGCTGGCGGTTCACAGCGGCCGCCTGGCCGCCTGACCAGCGGGTCAAAGGGGTGTCGATCGACGTCCACCGCATCCTGGTGGGAGTGGAGAACCGGTTCGAGGTGATCCGCAATCCGCCGTTCAACAGCCGTCGTGGCAAGCCGCGGTGGACCGAGGACGCGGCGAAACGGGTGCGGGGCTGGCAGGTGCGGAATCCGGTGTCGGTGCAGGAGAAGGTCACCGCGATCCATGGCCTGGCGACCGACGATCAGGTGGCCGCCCAGGTGGCGGCCGACCTCCTTCGCCGGCCCGCGGTCGCCGATGAAGTACCCGCGCAGGTGCGGGTGGAGACGATCCGTGACCTGGCCCACGACGAGCAGGTGGCCGCCCAGGCCGCCACCGGCCTGCTGCACCGGCCCGACGTCGCGTTCAAGGCGATGTCGGACGACCGGGCCAGGCAGTCCGTCAACCACGCCCAGGTCGAACGCGGCCGCCAGGCCCGCGAGGAGTTCGGGCAGACCGGCGAACTCGCCCCCGTGATCAGGCGCTTCGAGCGGACATCGGAGTTCCTGGACCTGGTCGGCGCCTGCCACTCCTTCGTGGCCATCACCAACCGCGTGGTCCCCGGACTGCGCGGACGCGCGGTCGGCGAGGACGAAAAGGCGGTGCTGGGCGAGAACCTCGCCCGCGTGCGCGCCGCCTGCGAGTGGATCGAACACGCCATCGAGACCGGAGAAGTCGACGTGGACGACGCACTGGCCCGGCTCCTACGGGGCGAGTGAGTGATGCCGCGCTCCCGAAAAACGGAGCGCGACAGGCGCCGCTCACCGTCCGCCGCGCGGCACGCCGACACGATCCGGCTCGCGTTGATGGAGACGGCTCCGGTCGGGTTGAAGAAGCCCCGCCTGATGGCGGTCACCGAACTCTCCGCGTCGCAGATCGTGCGGGGGCTTGCCGCCTACCGCGAACTGGCGGGTGAGAAGCGGTGGCCGCCGCTGATGTGGTCGTGGGAGAAGGGCTACCACTTCTGCGAGGACGCCGACGAGTTGGAGGCGTGGGAGCGGCAGTGGGCCGAGGTGAAATACACGCAGATCAGCAGTGTGATCACTGGGGTCCTCGACCCGCACGCGCGTTTGTTCCCCAAGAGCCGCTGGGTGTCCTACGTCCTCGCGCAGATGAACGCCATCCAGAGCGCGCTCGACATGATCGCCCACCCGCAGCCCCAGTAGCCGAGGAGGGAGGTCCGCCTGAGCAGAAGGAGGCCAGGGCCGGCCCGGTCCGCCCGTCCGCAGCTCTGCACACCGGTCCGGCCCTGGCTTCCCGCATGCGTACTCCTCGCTATCCCTCCGACATGAGTGACGCGGAATGGTGTCTGCTCGAACCGTTGCTGCCGGTTCCCGCCTGCCAGACGTCGCGCGGCGGCAGGCCAGAGGCACACCCGCGCAGGGAGATCGTCGACGGCATCCGCTATCTGGTCGACAACGGCATTAAATGGCGCAGTATGCCCGCCGACTACCCGCCCTGGCGCACGATTTACGGCTTCGCGAGGAGGTGGGCCGCGACCGGGGTCCTGGGCGTCATCCGTGACCATCTCCGCCGCCGCATCCGCCTGGCCGCGGGCAAGACGGCGCGGACGGCGTCGGTCATCGTCGACTCCCAGTCGGTCAAAGCCTCGGAGACCGTCAGCCGGGCGACGCGAGGATGGGACGGCGGAAAGTTGATCAATGGGAGGAAGCGGCACGTCGTCTGCGACCACCGCAGTCTCGTCCTGCTGGTCCTGGTCACGCCCGCTGACGCCCAGGACTCGCTGGTCGCACGGGAGTTGCTGTTCCGCCTCGCCCTGATGCACCCGGAGATCGCCATCGTCTGGGCCGATTCCGCCTACGCCAAGAACGACCTGGTGGCCTGGGCGGAGAAGTACCTCGACATCACCATCAAAACGGTGCGGCGCCCGCCGAACGCCAAAGGGTTCATCGTTCTGCCACGCCGGTGGGCGGTCGAGCGGTGCTGGTCGTGGGTCATGCGGGCCCGCCGGCACTGCCGCGACCACGAACGGCTCCCCGAGATGAGCGAAGCACTCATCACCTGGGCCGCGATCACCTTGATGACACGCCGACTGACCCGCCACATGGCCCGGCCCGCCGAACGCCGCGACATCGCCCACGGCTACGTCATGCCGCAAGCCGCCTGACCCCGCCCCCGAGCACCACCCGCCGGCGGCTCCACCACGACAACCCACACAGGAGTCAGCCAATTCCGGTATTTTTCATCGGTATACCGGGCAGGGCGGTGACCAAAGAACGGGACGCATCGTGGACCAGCAGAACGACGAGTGGACCTTCCTGACGAACCACGCCCGCGTGCTGCTGTCCATCGCACGCGATCCGTCCGTCCGCCTCCGCGACATAGCCGCAGCCTGCCGCATCACCGAACGCACAGCCCAGAGAATCATCTCCGACCTCGAAAAGGCCGGCTATCTCAGCCGCGGGCGAGACGGACGACGCACGCAATACACCCTTCATCCGGAGGGCACCCTCCGGCATCCGGCCGAAGCCCACCTGCCCGTTCGGAGCCTGCTGGAGCTCTTCATCCGCCGTGACAACGAGTGTCAGACAACGAGCACTGACACCACAGCGCACCACCACACCGACGCTACTCAGCCGAACCCTGTCGGTGGAATGCCTGACCGTCTGCCAGAACCAGCAGGTCACCGTCGGCTGCGGGTTCCGTGACCGTATGACCGAGCTGGACCAGCAGGCCCGAAACCGCAGCCTGCACGATCGCCTGCAGGCTGTCGCCCGACGCCCCGGGCTGGTCCTTCGCCAGCGAGGTGAACCCGTCTGAAGCCGTCCACGTCACCAGCACTCCGGCCGGCACCGCCGTCACCGCAAGCCCGGGCCTGCCGTCCTCTTCGTCTTCACCGACCAGCTGGAACCCTGCCTGGATCAAGGCATGCCGAATCTCGCAGAGCAGGTCGGACCGCGCACATGACACAGATTCCGCCTGCCCCAATCCGGCGCGCTCAGGCCACCAGACTTCTGACACAGGCTCTCAGCTGATGTAGATATTCCCCCCGTAATTGAGGCGAGGACGTCACCACCGACCCTTACCGCTGTGCTTGGAGAGCAGAACGTAGGGGCATCGTGTGGGGTGGGGTCTGTCCAATCAACGGCTGATCTTGGTTGTTGAGGTTCAGTTGTTGGCCGGGGTGAGCCGGCCTTCGAAGGCGATCTGGAAGGCGTTTAGG
>NZ_JBWKKJ010000047.1:0-3604 GCF_056431605.1 Streptomyces sp. NPDC045846
CGCAGCCGCCGTGCGACCTCCGGCGGCTTGATCCTCTGCTCGAACAGCTCAGCCGCCTGCATCCGAACCGACTCCCGGCGCTGACGCCCCGCGACTGTCAGCCCGCCTCCATCCGCGTATCTCACACACCACGGACTACCGCCAACACCCCATCCTCATCAGGAACTTCAGCAAAGATCACCCTGACGAGCCGAAGTCAGTAACTACGCGGCATTGGTTTCGTGGAGACTGAGTTAGCTGGTTTCTGGAGTGACGTGAGGGGTTCAGCCGCGGAGTAGGCGGTCTCGTGCTCGACCGGGTGATGTGGCCCGCTCGCCGTGCAGGCGCCGCTGGTTGAACCAGTCGACGTACTCGGCGAGGGTGACCTCGACGTCGTTGATGGATGTCCACGGTCCCTTGTTGCGGATCGGCTCGGCCTTGAACAGGCTGTTGAACGCCCCGGCGAGGGCGTTGTCATACGAGTCGCCCTTGGAGCCGACCGAGGCCACCGCGGCCTCCGTCCCGAGGCGTTCGGTGTAGTGCAGTGCCTGCCCGTCAATCCCCAGGACTGAGCATTTACTTGCCCTTCCGCCAGGTTCATGGTGAGGGTGACCTGCCACGGCGATCTCGCAGGGACGGGTGGCGAGAAGACTCCGGCGATCCCTCATGCCGGTGCGTGTGTCTGCGACGATGCCCTGCCGCCGGTCGCTCCGGGCATGTCACAGACAGCCGGCCATCCCCAGTCGAAGGACGCCTGTGAGAAAGAGAACCCGGTTCACCCTGTTATCCGCCGCGGCCACGCTCCTCGCCTGCGGCAGCCTCCTCGCGCCGTCGGCCTCCGCCGCCGACGCGGCGACCACGGGCACGTCCCGGAACACCGGATCGGTCGTACCGGCCGCTGGTCCCCATGCTGCGGACAGGTACCTCGTGGTCCTCAAGCAACGTACGGACTCGTCTACCGAGGCGACGGTCCGCGACTTGGCGAGCACCTACGGAGGTGAGGTCACCGCACGCTGGCAGACCGCACTCCATGGCTATGCCGCCAAGATGAGCGAGAAGGAAGCCCAGCGGCTGGCCACCGACCCCCGAGTGGCCTCGGTCCAGCAGGACGGCTACACGCGCCTCGCGGAGATCCAGCCCAATCCGCCGTCGTGGGGCCTGGACCGCATCGACCAGCGCAGCCTGCCCCGCGACAGCAACTACATCCACCAGACCAAAGCGGCGAACGTCCACGCCTACGTGGTGGACAGCGGAATTCGCACCACCCACGAGGCGTTCGGCGGACGGGCCAGTTGGGGTGCCGACTTCGTGGACGGTACCAACACCGACTGCCTCGGGCACGGAACCCATGTGGCCGGCACCCTGGGCGGCGGGCAGTACGGCGTCGCCAAGTCGGTGTCGCTGGTGGCCGTGCGGGTGTTCGGCTGCGCTTCCTCGGCACCGACGTCCACCGTCATCAGCGGCGTGGACTGGGTGGCCAAGAACGCCGTCCGGCCTGCCGTACTCAATCTGAGCCTTAGCGGGGGCCCGTCCTCGGCACTCGACGACGCCGTGCGCGGTGTGATCAACGCCGGCGTTACGGTCGCGGTCGCCTCCGGCAACGAGAGCAGCGACGCCTGCGGCTCCTCCCCGGCCCGGGTCACCGAGGCGATCACCGTCAACGCCACGGACGCCAACGACGCGCAGGCGAGCTTCTCCAACTACGGCAGCTGCACCGACCTCTACGCCCCGGGCGTGGACATCCTGTCGGCATGGAACACCAGCGACACCGCCACGCGTCTGGACAGCGGAACATCCATGGCCACCCCGCACGTGGCCGGTGCGGCCGCGCAGTGGCTCGCGGTCCATCCCGGCGACACACCCGCGCAGGTCGCGGCCGGTCTGCTCGGATCGGCCACCCGTGACGTGATCACCGGCGCCGGCACCGGCTCGCCCAACCGGCTGCTGTACACCGGCGCCATCGCCGACAGCGTGGTGGCCTCGGCGCCCGACTTCAACGGCGACCGCCGCAGTGACCTGGCACTGACCGGTGTCACGGGCCGGAGCACCCTCCCCGCCGCGCTCTCCCAGGGCGACGGCAAATTCACCGTCACCAACTCCTCGGCTCCCGACTTCGCCACCTGGGCACAGGCTCCCGGCGTACGTACGATCACCGGAGACTTCAACGGTGACGGCCGAGCTGACCTCGCCCTCACTCCAGGTCCAAACACCCCTTGGTGGCACACCCTCCCGGTCGCGCTCTCCAAAGGTGATGGAACCTTCACCATCACGAATACGGACGCGAGTGACTTCGCTGGGTGGGCTCAGGTGCCGGGCGGCCGTACCGTTGTCGGCGACTTCAACGGTGACGGCCGAGCTGACCTCGCCCTCACTCCAGGTCCAAACACCCCTTGGTGGTACACCCTCCCGGTCGCGTTCTCCAAGGGTGATGGAACCTTCACCGTCACCAACACCGCCGCCAACGACTTCGCAGGCTGGGAGCAGGTACCGGGCGTCCATGTGAGCGCTGGGGACTTCAACGCCGACGGCCGTACCGACCTGGCTCTCACCCCGGGCCCGGACACGCCGTGGTGGTACACCCTTCCGGTCGCGTTCTCCAAGGGTGATGGGACGTTCACTGTCACCAACACCGCTGCCAACGACTTCGCAGGCTGGTCCCAGAGTCCCGGGTCCCGGGTGATCGCGAAGGTCGGCAGCTGAGGATCCGTCTGGCCGAATCTCTCGCCTGGCCGTGTCCCGCAGTAGGAGCGGGTGGCCTGTCAGGCCGAGTGTGAGTGTCCCGTCACCCGACGACTTGAGGTCGCGGGGTGACGGGACACTCGTCCATGGTGGCGGGTAGGCCCGTCCCACACTGCCGCTGTCGGCATTGCCGACGACCGATCACCGTGTCGGTGACCGGGGTCGGGTTCAGGGGGGCGATCGGGCCGCGCCCCGTCTACGAGGCAACCGTCCTCGCCGCAGCCATTAACGAGTGGGTGTGACCAGCACATTCGATACACGCCCTAGTACTCCAGCAGTACTTCTCCATTTGTGCTGGTCAGGGTGGTGGGAGTGGGGAGTGTAGCGGCGTGGGCGGTGCCATGGGACCGTCTTTGACGCAGTGCCGCTCCAACGAGTGGCCGCGCCGTGTGTAGTGCTCCTGTTATGGGCATGGCGCCGATGTGATCGAAGACGTGCCCACGCATGTGTGGGATGAGGAACTTGACGGACTGTTGCGTCGGATCGGGAGCCGCTTCACACGGGTGGAACCCAGGCGGTTGGTGCGTGATTACATCCATGGCCTGCTTGGCCAGGTCGGCCGCAAGAACGGCTGGCAGATCGCCGAGTACACCGGCCACGCCACCCCTGACGGCTTGCAGCGCCTGCTGTCTCGCACCTGCTGGAACGCGGACGACATCCGTGATGACCTGCAAGCCTACGTCGCTCAACGCCTCGGCGCAGAGGACGGAGTTCTCATCATCGATGACACCGGCTTCGTGAAGAAAGGCCTCACCTCCGCCGGAGTGCAGCGCCAGTACTCCGGCACGGCTGGGGCCTGAATTTCAATTACTGCTCGCTGCTGGGGCGTTGGCGCGATAATGAGGTGTGACTGCGGATACGTCGGCTCGGGCCTCGGTTGTGGCTT
>NZ_JBWKKJ010000048.1:0-2872 GCF_056431605.1 Streptomyces sp. NPDC045846
CGACCGGCTCCTCCACGGCCCCGTGCTCGGTCATGGTCTCACTCATCAGGCGTCTCCTTGATCATCGGATCCGCCGTCTATTGGACACTCCCTGTCCACTCTCCGCACCAGAGCGAGATGGCGCGGCGTGGCCTCATCCGACGCATCCAACAGCACAGCATCTGGGAGTTCTCTGGTTCGGGCAGCCCATCGGTCCAGCGGCGCGGGCCCTCAGGCCGAGAGCGCCGCGACGACCTTCGCGGTGAGCCGATCCAGGTAGTCGTCGCCGGTCGGGGTGCGCACCACGGCCATGCGCCAGTAGGCGGGGCTCGCGAGGAAGTCCAGGTTCAGTTCGTTGTTGGCGTCCGGTGTGAGTTCACCGCGCTCGACCGCCCTGCGCAGCAGTTGGGAGGCGTGTTCGCGGCGCGGGTCGCGCACCGCGGCAAGCAGGGCACTGCCGAGTTCCTCGTTGCGGACGCTCTCGGCCATCAGGTCCGGGATGACGCGGGTGGTCAGGGGGTGGCTGAGCGCGGTGACCCAGCCGTGCAGGAACGCGCGTACGTCGCCGTGCAGCGAGCCGCTATCGGGGAGCGGTCCGGCGGTAGCCACCTCGGAGACCAGAGCGACGGTCATGGCCTGCTTGGAGGGCCACCTGCGGTAGAGCGCGGCCTTGCCCGCGCCGGCGCGGCGGGCGACGGCTTCCACCGCCAAGCGGCCGTAACCGGTCTCGGCCAGTTCCTCGAAGAACGCCGCGGTCAGCGCGCGGGTGAGCTCGTCCTGCAGGACGGGCCCTCCGGCGGCGCGCCGCTCCGGCGGGGGCGTGGGGGTGGCTACTTCGCTCATGCCGCCCACCCTAACCGAGACGGAACGGGCCCGTATCGGGTAGAGATACTCCAGCTCCCGCATGCCACCCCAGCGAACGGACGGCACACCATGAAATTCCTCTTCGACGACGAGTCCTTCTCCTTCGAGACCCTGCTGGCCGCCGGATTCGCCGCCTACCAGGGCGCCGACCTCGGAGAGGTCATCGCGACCGCCCATGACATCACCGACGGCTCCGAGCCGAGCTGGCACCGGGCCTGGAAGGCGACCGCCGAGCGCGTCGCGGCCATCGGCGAGCGGTCTCTGGTCGCGGGCCACCGGGTCAGCGCCCGCGAGGCGCTCCTGAGGGCGTCGAACTATTACCGCACCGCCGAGTTCTACCTGCACGAGGCGCCGCCGCCGAGAGCACCCAGGTGCGCTGGGCCCTCGACAACGGTGTCTGGGCGCTCGGCGCGCGCTCCTACGCGGATCTGCTCCGTCGCGGCCGCGCTTTCACGCTGGACGGCCACATCGACAAGATCGTCGCCCCCACCCTGGTCCTGGACGCCGAGAACGACCAGTTCTTCGCGGGCCAGCCCCGCCTCGTCGCGGAGCGACTGGTCAACGCCCCTGCCACGCTCATCACGCTCAGCGAGGCGGAGGGATCCGGCGAACACTGCCACGTCGGGGCCTTCCACCGCGCCCACCAGGTCATGTTCGACTGGCTCGACACGGCTCTGGCGACGGCCTGAACCGCGCGCTCCGGATCCCCGCCGGGGCCCGGTCCCCGGCGCCGGGTCAGCGGCGCTTCAGGAGCCCGCGTACGTAGGCAGCCTGGCCGACGTGTTGGAGGTCGTCGCCGATGACACTGATCAGGCGGACGCCGAGGGTGACGTGCGGCGTCCACCGCTCGTCGACCACACGGTCGAGCGCCGAGTCGTCCAGGCCCCGGACGAACTCCAGGGTCTGTTCGTGGACGGCGTCGTAGTATCCGCTCAGCTGCTCGGCGGAGACGCCCTTGACCGCCGCGACCTGCTGCGTCGTGTGCCCGAAGCCGGTCTCCTCGTCATCGAGTTCCAGGCCGAACCGGTCGGCCCAGCCCCGGGCCATCCACACCTGGTCGCGGTCGGCAGCGTCAGCGATGTGGTCGTCCTGAACCCGCGTCAGGTGCCACACGAGCCAGGCGATCGAGTTCGCCTCGCCGTCCGGCCGGAAGGCGAGTTCCTCGGGAGAAAGGTTCTCGACGACGGCGTGCACGTCCTCCTGAACGCGCCCGAAGGCGTCCGCCAACAGCTCTGCAGTGTTCATCCGTCCATCCTCACGTGATCGGTTCGACCACGGGCGCCGATGCCCGCGCGACACCCCACACGTGCCCCCCTTTGCCACCATCCTCACAAAACCCCCGGCCGCGGCCCATCAGTCGACGAGCACGGACGTCGTTCGGCCGCGCAGCCGGCGGCCCGGACCGCCGGCCGCTGCCACCCACCTTCGGCACACCCGGGTCCGCCCGCGGCTCGAGGAGGCGGGCTATGGGTACGGTCGCTACCGAGTCGACCACCGGGCCCCTCGCCACCAGGCGAACCGCGGCCAGAAGGACACCGACGAGACGTGGCCGTGGACTCGACACCCCGATTCTGCGCCTGCTCGTCGAGCAGCCCGCACCAGGCATCCGCCATGCACCCGCAACCTCGACGTCGCCCACGGCACCCGAGTTCGGTGCCCGCGAGGTGCCGCACGCCCCTGGCGAGCGGGTCGGCCTCGGTCCGATCCGCGCCCCAGGTGTGTCCACAGACAGCGGGCCGTCCGGGTGATGTGAAGTCCCAGCAGGCAAGAAGCCACTGGTGCGGGCGTGGGGGGATCAGGTGTGAGGACCGGCACGGAAGGACATCTCGCAGCGTCCGTGCAGACAACATCTGCTGAGCTGCGGCCCACGTTAAGACTTCACCAAGCAGTTGCACGATCACGCAAGTAGTGGTTTATGCTTCTGGAGGTTTGACGAAGGCACCTCGTTCGGTGAGGCGTCTGTACGGACACAGGCCACTGACCCGACGACGTCGAGAGACGCCCAGGGTCAGGACAGGTCTCCCCGGCC
>NZ_JBWKKJ010000049.1:0-2802 GCF_056431605.1 Streptomyces sp. NPDC045846
GCGAGTCCGGCGTAGGAGGCGAGGTGGGCGGCGGTGGGGAAGCTGGTGCCGTCGCCGACGGTGACCAGCAGGACGGCGGCGGTCCTGACGCCGACGCCGGGCATCGACGTCAGGACCGGGGAAAGAGACATCCGATGCAGTTGATCTGTCAAGCTGCAACGGAGAGTTGGGGTGCTTCGGGGATGGGGAATGCGGTGGTTTCGGCGTAGTGGGTTCGTTTGGTGAGGCAGTGGTGGAGGCAGCCGAGCATGCGGTTGAAGAGGTTGCGTTGGGCGGCGGTGTGGCGGTCTCCGTCGGCCCGTCGGCGGTCGTAGTGGGCGCGGGCGCCGGGTGAGGCGGTCAGTGCGGCGAAGGCCCAGACATAGCCGACGGAGGCGAGTCGCTGGTTCTTGACCTTGCGGGCCATGACCGCGAGGCTTCTGCCGGACGCCCGGGTGACCGGTGCGGCCCCGGCGAAGGCTTTGAGTCCCTTCGCGTCGGTGAAGCGGGATCGGTCGTCGCCGATCTCGGCGAGCACCCGGGCGCCGGTGAGAGAGCCTAGCCCTGGAAAGCTGGTGATGATCTCGGCGTCCGGGTGTGCTTCAAAAGACTCCACCGCGGCAGTGGTCAGATCGTCTGCGCTGGTGCAGGCGGCGTCGAGTTGTCTCAGCAGAGCGATGGCCTGGCGGCCCATGGCCTGTTCGACTTGCGGAAGCTGCCGCATCTGCGGGACCCGGAGGCCCTGGCGGAGCCGTTCTGCTTCCGCCTCGATGCCGCGCTGACGGCCGGCCTTCTTCAGGAGCGAGCACAGCTGGGTGCGGGTGAGCTTGGCGGCCTGCTCCGGGGTGGGCGCGGCGGCCAGTACGACGCGAGCTGCCTTCGCGCACAGTCCTTCGCGGCGGGGCTGGAAGGCCGCGAGGAAGCCAGGGAAGTATTCGCGCAGGTGGGAGCGGAGTTTGTTGCCTGCCTGAGTGCGGTCCCAGACGGCGTCCTGCTGGGCTCGGGCCAGGACGGCGACGGCCTGGGCGAGTTCGCTGTCGTCGGGCAGCGGCCGGTGGACGGCTCGGTCGGTTCGCAGGATGTTCGCCAGCACCATGGCGTCGAGATGGTCGGACTTCTTGCGAGCGACCGCGTGCCGGTCGCGATAGCGAGCAGCTGCCATCGGGTTGATCGCGTAGATGGGACGCTTGGTGGCTCGAAGGCAGGCCACGAGCAGACCGCGGGAAGTCTCGATCGCCACCGGAATCGGGGCGTCCTTGCGATCGCCATGAGTGGTGAGAAGGTCCAGGAGCTGTTGCAGGCCCGCGGCGTCATCGGTGATCCGGGCTCTAGCCAGCAGAGCTCCCTCGTGGTCGACCACGGCGACGTCGTGGTGGTCGCTGGCCCAGTCGATCCCGCAGGTGACGGTCATCGTGTCGTTGTCGTCCTCTCGGTCAGGGTGTATTGCTGCTGGTCGCAGCCGCGCGGGGCACGCGTCTCCCTAATGGAAGGGCTCGATGGCCCAGCATCCGATTAGCCGTTCGTGACCCCAGCGACCCGCGAGGCCCTCAGTCTGCTCAGGAGCTCGGTCGGCTCCAGGCTTGATGAGAGGTGATCCCCGCGAGCGGCTCGGACCACGGACTTCAACGATCCGATCGTCGGACTGGATGCGGTAGTTGCCTTCGGTCTCGTGGTGGTGAACGGTGCCGGGGGCCGGCGCTTGTCAAACGGCTCAAGGGCCCGGGCGTACTCTGCGGCTCTCCCGGCACCGACCACCACCACGAGGAACGGTGCTTTGCTGAAGCGGGGCCCGCAGTCTCTTTCAGGGCCTCGACGGGCCGGGGTGGGCCTGGCGGTGCCCCGCTTCACTGCCCATTAGGGTGGGCCTCCAGAAGCGTGTTGATCTGGGCTTCCATCGCCCGTCGCTGGGTGTGGACGGCGGTCAGGGACGCGGCCAGGGAGGGGATGACGAGGTCCAGGGTGGCGGTGCCCGGGACGACGACGGTCTGCTCGTCGAGCGCGTCGAAGACGTCGTCGATCAGCCGCTGGGCCATGCGCGGAGCCTTGGGCCGGATGAGGTCGACGAGTCTGCGGCGGCCGGCCTTGCGCAGGGCGGCCGGGGAGCCGTGTCGTTCCAGGAGCCAGGTGATGGCCTGGTGGTCGAGGCGCGGGCCGAGGACGCGTTCGAGGCTGGGGTGGAACTGGGTGAGCAGGCCGCGTATGCGGTTGGAGGTGCGGGTGGCCTCGGCGGCGAGGTCCTGGTCGAAACCGACGAGCACGGTGAGTTCGGCGGTGATCTCGTCGGTCAGTTCCAGGGATCGCAGGGTGTGCGGCATGGTGCGGGCCGCGTCCGCGATGACGGCCGCGTCGCGGGCGTCGGTCTTGGCCTCTCCGGGGTAGAGGTCGGCGATCCGCCGCATCGCCAGGCCGGGCAGGTAGGCGACGCGGCAGCCGGCATCGCGGGCGACGGTCAGTGGCAGGGCGCCGATCGAGGCGGGCTGGTCCACGATGACCAGGACGATTCCGAACTTCGCGGCAAGTTTGTCGAAGACGGCCCGCAGCTTCGGTTCGCTGTTGGGCAGCGGCTTGTCGAAGACCTTCTTCCCTGCCGGAGTCAGGCCGTGGCCGTGATGAGCGGACTTGCCGACATCCAGGCCGAGGAACACGCCCACGTCTTCGATCTCGAACATCGCGCCCTTTCCGGGATGTTGATGGTGCCGGCCTCGGCTCGGGTGTCGTGCTCGCGCATCCACGTTATGCAGACCTGCCGCCCGCGAACCGTCCGGCGTTGCGCCGGACCGGACGGTGGCCGGACCTCTGATCAGCGTCTCCGACGAACACCCC
>NZ_JBWKKJ010000050.1:0-1947 GCF_056431605.1 Streptomyces sp. NPDC045846
CTCCAGTACCGGCCCGGCATCCTCGACGGCTTCGTCACCGGAACCGGCCTCACCCTCCACACCCCAACATCACCCTGACAAGCCGAAGTCAGTAAGCCTGGTTCGGGGACGGCAACTCGGGCTGGGGGTGGGGATTGATCCAGGTCGGGGTGAGGGTGTAGGCCCCGCGTTCGGTTCTGCGGAGCAGTCCTTCAGCGACCCAGTGTCCGAGCTGAGTGCTGAGACTGCGGAGGTGGGTGATGCCGAGGGCGTCGGCGATCTCGCGGCGTCGCCAGGCGCGGTCCGGGGCGGTGCGCATGAGCTGCACTGTGAGGTCCCGGCGTCCGTTTCCCCGGGGCGGAGAGACAGGTGCGGCGTGGTCGTCTCCGTTGGGGCCGGGTTGGGCATCCGTGACCGGTGCGTGGATGGTGAGGGCGAGGTGCACGATGTCCGTGCCGGTCGTCGGCAGCTCTCTGGGGTTCATCGACTTGGCCTGGTAGCGGGAGGTGCCGCATTTGATGGTGCGGGCGCTGATGCGGGCGCGTCGCGCCGGCATCAGAGCGCCCAGGACGGCCCGGCCGATCCGGCCCTGCCCAGCTGTCGCCTGGTCCCGCGGCAGGATGCCTTCGGCGGCAACGACCTGGTCGCGCGCGCTTTCCAGGGCGACCGTGAAACTGGCGCGGTCGGGATCGGTGCCGGCCGTCGACTCCACGGCCTCGGTCATGGCCCGGCGCAGTACCTGGTAGATCACCAGCTGAGCCCACAGTTCCTGCTCGAGTCCGAACGGGTCGTGCGAGCGCAGGATGAGTCCGCCGAGCAGAGTGTGGCGCAGGGCGTAGAAGGCGGACTCGATCTCCCAGCGCTCGTGGTAGAGGCGTGCCAGTACGACGGCGGGGTCGGTGCGGTGGTCCAGCAGGGTGGTGGCCAGCCGGTACCGGTCGCCGACGCGCTGTCCGTCACGGGTGGTGGCTGTGATGTCCACGTCGATGATGCGCAGTTTCACACCACCGATGACGGTCAGGTAGGAGCCGTCCGGCAGAACGGACAGGATGGCCGGAGTACGCCGGGAGTTCACCCGGAACAGCAGTTGCGCTCCGGTGCCTGCGACCTCGGCAAGGAAGCCATCGGAATCGAAGCCTCGGTCGGCCAACAGCAACATGTCGTTCCCGAGCAGCGGCAGCAGCTGTTCCGCGTACCAGGTCTCTCCCTTGTCCGTCGGGCCGAACACGGCCCCGATCAGGGCTCGGGTGCCGGTTTCGCACAGCACCATCAGCCGCAGCATCGGATAGCCGTCCCACCCGAAGCAGCGTCGTACCTTGCCCAGCCAGCCGTGCACGCGGGGCTGGTCGGGGGCCTTGATGGAGCTGCAGCCGTCGAAGGCGACCGTCCGCCACCGCCGGTAGCGCACTCCGGGTGTGCGGGGCTGTGCCACGGGCCCGGCCACGGACTCGAACAACAGCTTTAGAGGGGCTGCTCCGACTCTGCGGCGCAGGTCCCGCAGGGCCTTCTCCGACGGGCTCGGTACGGACATTCCGGAGAGACCGGCCACCAGCTTGTCCCACACTCGCGCGTACCCAAGCGAGGGGAACAGTGCCAGCGCCAGGATGAAATACACCCCGACCCGGGACGGAAGCTGCCGCACCCGCCTCTGGACCGCGCGAGTCTGCCGCAGCACGTCCTCGACCAGCTCGAAGGGCACATACTGGGTGAGCTCGCCAAGATGGCCGGGAGCGTAGATGCCGTCGGCGACGGAGATGGTACGAGTGATGGTTGTGGTGACACACTGCACGGAAGCGGGGCCTCTCGGAGCACGAAGATCTTGGTCGACTTCATGCTCTACCGGAGGCCTCGTCTTCCTGTCAGGCCAACACCATAGTGCTTCGTTAGGTTCTGGCTCTGGTTCTGCTTGCGGTGAGTGGGTGGCCGCAGGTGGTGCAGGTGCCGGTCCAGCACCTCAACAGGTCCTGA
>NZ_JBWKKJ010000051.1:0-1750 GCF_056431605.1 Streptomyces sp. NPDC045846
GGGGCCTGAATTTCAATTACTGCTCGCTGCTGGGGCGTTGGCGCGATAATGAGGTGTGACTGCGGATACGTCGGCTCGGGCCTCGGTTGTGGCTTTGAAAGCGAAGTTCGATCAGTTTCTTCCTCATCTCGATGAACGGCGCCGCCGGATTTACCTGGCCAGCGAAGCAGCCGCGCTTGGTCATGGCGGGATTGCCCTGGTGGCGTCAGCCTCTGGTGTCAGCGCAACCACGATCGCGCGTGGGATCGCCGATCTGACCCGGTGCCCGTTGCCGACCAGGCGGATCCGGGCGTCAGGAGCCGGCCGCAGGCCGGTAACGATCACCGACCCGGGTCTGTTGCCCGCGCTCGAAACACTGATCGAGCCCACAACCCGGGGCGATCCGGTGTCGCCGTTGCGCTGGACCACGCTCTCGCTGCGGTCCTTGGCCTCGGCGCTGACCGCTCAGGGCCATCCCGTCAGCGCCTCGACCGTCGGACGCCTGTTGCATGCTGCGGGATACAGCCTGCAGGGCACCGCCAAGACCACGGAAGGCGCCAGCCATCCGGACCGGGATGCACAGTTCACACATATCAACGCCACCGCCACGGCCTTCCTTGAAGACAGCCAGCCGGTGATCAGCGTCGACACCAAAGCCAAGGAGTGGCTCGGCAACCGCGACCGGCCAGGCCGCATCTGGCGTCCGGGGAAGAACCCTGTTCGGGTCGACTGCCACACCTTCATCACCAGTGACCAGCCCGTGGTCATTCCCTACGGGATCTACGACATCGCCCGCAACACCGGCTGGGTCAACGTCGGCACCACCCACGACACGGCCGAGTTCGCCGTGGAATCCATCCGACGCTGGTGGCAGCAGCGCGGACGGGACGACTACCCGGACGCCGGCCGGCTACTGATCACCGCAGATTGCGGCGGTTCCAACGATCCCCGCCGCTGGACATGGAAGAAGCATCTCGCCGCCTTCGCCCTGGAGAGCGGACTCCAGATCACGGTCTGCCACTTCCCACCCGGAACATCGAAGTGGAACAAAATCGAGCACCGAATGTTCTGTCACATCACCGCGAACTGGCGCGGCAGGCCCTTGACCAGCTACGAGACCGTCATCGAGACGATCGCCGCCACAACCACCCGCACCGGGCTCAGAATCGGAGCCGAACTCGACACCGGTCGATACGACTTGGGCGCCGCAGTGCCACCCGCCGAGTTTCATGCCCTGCCGATCACACCCCATGCCTTCCACGGCGGCTGGAACTACACCTTGGCACCGGTCGCACCCAGGCTCCTGGAGCCGGCGCCGAGCCGGCAGCGGATTGATCCCGCCTTGACGGCAGTGCTCAGCGATCCGGCCCTGACCGGGATGTCACGCTCTGCCTTCGACCGACTGGTCGCCGTTTCGGAACCGTACTGGGACTCCTTGGCAGAGGCTGCATTCCAACGACGCTTCCACCGCCCTCGCAGCTATCTCCACCCGCAGACCAGCAGCCTCGACCACTACCACCGCCTGCTGACCGCATTGTTGCGTCGCCGCAGAGCCGTCACCAGCACGCTTCTCGCCCAGCTCCTGAACGTCACCCGCACCAATCTGTCCAACCAGTTCCAAGACGGCCACCGCCTCCTGGACCTGCACCGCATCGAGGTCACCCCGCTACCCGGAACCCCGGCCCGCACCCTCACCCAACTGCAGGCACGCATACCACCACACGACAACCCCTGCACAGATCAACTCTGACAGTTATTCAGACACAGGCCC
>NZ_JBWKKJ010000052.1:0-1653 GCF_056431605.1 Streptomyces sp. NPDC045846
AGGTGGGACTGGCGATTGGGACGAAGTCGTAACAAGGTAGCCGTACCGGAAGGTGCGGCTGGATCACCTCCTTTCTAAGGAGCATTTCTTACCAGGCTCTGCCTGGTCAGAGGCCATTTCGTCGGCAAACGTCCGGCGGTGGCTCGCTCATGGGTGGAACGTTGACTATTCGGCACGACAGGTTGTTCTTCACTAGTACTGCTTCGGCGTGGAACGTGCAGGGTCAGCAGGTCGGGTCGGGCACGCTGTTGGGTGTCTGAAGGCACGGGCGAAAGCCTGTTGGTCTTCGGTCGCCGGCCCCAGTGCACTCACCAGGTTCTGGTGGGGTGATGGGTGGCTGGTCGTTGTTTGAGAACTGCACAGTGGACGCGAGCATCTGTGGCCAAGTTTTTAAGGGCGCACGGTGGATGCCTTGGCACCAGGAACCGATGAAGGACGTGGGAGGCCACGATAGTCCCCGGGGAGCCGTCAACCAGGCTTTGATCCGGGGGTTTCCGAATGGGGAAACCCGGCAGTCGTCATGGGCTGTCACCCATACCTGAACACATAGGGTATGTGGAGGGAACGAGGGGAAGTGAAACATCTCAGTACCCTCAGGAAGAGAAAACAACCGTGATTCCGGGAGTAGTGGCGAGCGAAACCGGATGAGGCCAAACCGTATGCGTGTGATACCCGGCAGGGGTTGCGCATGCGGGGTTGTGGGATCTCTCTTCTGTCGTCTGCCGGCGACAGGACGAGTCAGAAACCGTTGATGTAGGCGAAGGACATGCGAAAGGTCCGGCGTAGAGGGTAAGACCCCCGTAGCTGAAACATTGACGGCTCGTTTGAGAGACACCCAAGTAGCACGGGGCCCGAGAAATCCCGTGTGAATCTGGCGGGACCACCCGCTAAGCCTAAATATTCCCTGGTGACCGATAGCGGATAGTACCGTGAGGGAATGGTGAAAAGTACCGCGGGAGCGGAGTGAAATAGTACCTGAAACCGTGTGCCTACAAGCCGTGGGAGCGTCGCTGTATGTGCTTGCACATACAGTCGTGACTGCGTGCCTTTTGAAGAATGAGCCTGCGAGTTAGCGGTGTGTAGCGAGGTTAACCCGTGTGGGGAAGCCGTAGCGAAAGCGAGTCCGAACAGGGCGTTTGAGTTGCACGCTCTAGACCCGAAGCGGAGTGATCTAGCCATGGGCAGGTTGAAGCGGCTGTAAGAGGTCGTGGAGGACCGAACCCACCAGGGTTGAAAACCTGGGGGATGACCTGTGGTTAGGGGTGAAAGGCCAATCAAACTCCGTGATAGCTGGTTCTCCCCGAAATGCATTTAGGTGCAGCGTCGTGTGTTTCTTGCCGGAGGTAGAGCACTGGATAGGCGATGGGCCCTACCGGGTTACTGACCTTAGCCAAACTCCGAATGCCGGTAAGTGAGAGCGCGGCAGTGAGACTGTGGGGGATAAGCTCCATGGTCGAGAGGGAAACAGCCCAGAGCATCGACTAAGGCCCCTAAGCGTACGCTAAGTGGGAAAGGATGTGGAGTCGCAGAGACAACCAGGAGGTTGGCTTAGAAGCAGCCACCCTTGAAAGAGTGCGTAATAGCTCACTGGTCAAGTGATTCCGCGCCGACAATGTAGCGGGGCTCAAGCGTACCGCCGAAGTCGTGTCATTC
>NZ_JBWKKJ010000053.1:0-1381 GCF_056431605.1 Streptomyces sp. NPDC045846
GGGTCTGTCCAATCAACGGCTGATCTTGGTTGTTGAGGTTCAGTTGTTGGCCGGGGTGAGCCGGCCTTCGAAGGCGATCTGGAAGGCGTTTAGGGGTGCCTTCCAGCGCATGGTCCACCGCTTGCGTCCCTTGCCGGTGGGGTCCAGGCTCATCAGCGCCATGTAGACGCATTTCAACGCGGCGGCCTCGGACGGGAAGTGGCCGCGGGCCCGGACGGCCTTGCGGATGCGGGCGTTCACGCTTTCGATCGCGTTCGTCGAGCAAATGACCTTGCGGATCTCGACGTCGAAGGAGAGGAAGGGCACGAACTCGGCCCAGGCGTCGGACCACAACTTCACTACCGCGGGGCACTTCTTGCCCCAGGCATCACTGAACTCGAGGAACCGCTCGGTCGCGGCGGCCTCGTTCGGGGCCGTGTAGACGGGCTTGAGGGCCTTGGCGACCTTGTCCCAGTCCTGCCGGGCGACGTAACGGAAGCTGTTGCGCAGAAGATGAACTATGCACGTTTGCACGATCGTTCGAGGCCAGACCGTCTCGACCGCGTCGGGCAGGCCCTTCAGTCCGTCGCAGACGAGCATGAGCACATCCTCGACGCCGCGGTTCTTCAACTCGGTGAAGACCGACAGCCAGTGTTTCGCGCCCTCGCCGCCGGTGCCGGCCCAGATCCCGAGGATGTCCCGGGTGCCGTCCACCGTCACGGCCATGGCAACGTAGATCGGCCGGTTCGCCACCTGGCCGTCGCGGATCTTCACGTTGATGGCGTCCACGAAGAGGACGGGGTAGACGCGGTCGAGGGGACGTGACTGCCATTCGGCCATGCCCTCCATCACCTTGTCCGTGATCGTGGTGATGGTCTGCTTGGACACCTCGGCCCCGTAAACCTCGGCCAGATGTGCCGAGATCTCCCCGTGGGTCAGCCCCTTCGCGGACAGCGAGAGCACCATCTCATCGACGCCGGTCAGCCGGCGCTGCCGCTTCTTGACGATCTGCGGCTCGAACGTCCCGGTCACGTCCCGCGGCACCCTCACCTCGACCGGGCCGACGTCAGTCAGCACCGTCTTCGAACGGGTGCCGTTACGGGAGTTGCCGCTGTTCCGGCCGGTCGCGTCGTGCTTCTCATAGCCGACGTGGTCGGTGATCTCGCCCTCCAGGGCGGACTCCAGCACCCGCTTGGTCAGCTGCTGCAGCAGCCCGCCCTCCCCGGTCAGCTGCAGCCCGTCCGTACGGGCACGGTCGACCAGCATCGCGATCAACTGCTCGTCCGACACCGCCTCCGCAGCCGACTCGACGACCGGCTCCTCCACGGCCCCGTGCTCGGTCATGGTCTCACTCATCAGGCGTCTCCTTGATCATCGGATCCGCCGTCTATTGGACACTCCC
>NZ_JBWKKJ010000054.1:0-1305 GCF_056431605.1 Streptomyces sp. NPDC045846
GGCGAATTCCAGGGGTCGTTGCAACACGTGGTGAGTTGATCAAGCCGCGAGCAGCTTAGCGAGGCGCTCGGCTGGGGTTTCCCAGCCGAGCGTTTTGCGTGGGCGGCCGTTGAGTTCGGCGGCGACGGCGTCCAGGTGCTCGCGGCTGTGCTGGGACAGGTCGGTTCCCTTGGGGAAGTACTGCCGCAGCAGGCCGTTGGTGTTCTCGTTCGAGCCGCGCTGCCAGGGGCTGGCGGGGTCGCAGAAGTAGACCGGGATGTCGGTGGCGATGGTGAATGCCTTGTGCGCGGCCATCTCCGTGCCCTGGTCCCAGGTCAGGGACCGCTTCAGGTGTGGCGGGAGCGATGTGACGGCTTCGATGAGGGCGTCACGGGTGGTGGATGCGCTGTGGTCCTTGGGAAGTGGTGCCAGCAGCAGGTAGCGGGTGGAGCGCTCGACGAGCGTGGCGATGGCCGACTTGCCTTCCTTGCCGATGATCAGGTCACCCTCCCAGTGGCCGGGGACGGCCCGGTCGGCGACCTCGGGAGGCCGCTCGCTGATCATCACCATGTCCCGGATACGCTGCTGGCGTTTGTAGGACTGCCGGTGCGGCCGGCGCATGGTCCGTCCGGTGCGCAGAGCGCGGGTCAGCTCGCGGCGGAGTTCTCCGCGGCCCTGGACGTAGAGGGCCTGGTAGATCGTCTCGTGGACCACGTGCATCTCCGGCCGGTCGGGGAAGGCTGACCGCAGAGCCTGGCAGATCTGCTCGGGACTCCAGCGCAGGGTGAGGTGGCGCTGTATGAAGTCGCGCAGCTCGGCGTTCTGCCCGATCTTCCCGGGTTTCGGGCGCGGGCGACGTTCTTCGGCACGCCGCTGAGCGGCATGCGGCCGGTAGGTCCACTCCCGGCCCCGCCAGAGCGCTCCGTTGCGGCGTATCTCCCGGCTGATCGTGGAAGGGCTGCGACCCAGCTCAGCGGCTATCTGCCGGACGGAGACGTTCTCCCGCAACCGGTCGGCGATGTGGATGCGGTCGGCCTCACGCAGGTAGCGCGACGGCTCGGACGCCGGGACCTCCACGGTGATGGGAGGCTTCGGCTTCCCCGTCGGCGGAGAGTGCCAGCCGTTACGCCACCGCTTGCCGGTCCGCGGGTTGATACCGACGATCCGGCTGGCCTCTCGATTGTTGTAACCCTGCTGCATGAGCTGGAGATATACCTCCCGCTCACGCAGCAGACGGCCACCGCCCCCTGGTCCCCGGTTCTCCCGGATCTTGAAGTCCATCGCACCCCTTGAGCTGGGGTGTTGCGACGACCACTAGAACGGAAG
>NZ_JBWKKJ010000055.1:0-1108 GCF_056431605.1 Streptomyces sp. NPDC045846
CTAAACGCCTTCCAGATCGCCTTCGAAGGCCGGCTCACCCCGGCCAACAACTGAACCTCAACAACCAAGATCAGCCGTTGATTGGACAGACCCCAGAGGGACTGAGGCTCGGCCGAGTTACCGAGGAGCCAATTGTGACTCGCAGGAGAGTGTCTACCGCTTCGTTCCTCTTTGAGGGGTACTCGCCTTGGCTGGCAGGTCGGGTGGAGGGGTGCGGTGATGGTTCTGACGGCGAGGCAGGACGTGGGGTCGGAGGTATGGGCGACGGTGCTGCGGTTGGCCAGGGCGCGCAAGGCGCCGCGGGATCTGGCAATGCGGGCGCGGATGGTGGAGCTGAGCTGGGCCGGTGAGAGCGTGCCGGTGATCGCGTTCGAGGCGGTGTGTGGGACCGGGACGGCCGACGGTGGCTGCACAGGTTAGTGCCGAGGGCCTGGACGGGCTGGAAGACCGCGGCTGACAGGGCCGCAAGCGCCGGATCACCGAGACCGAGCGGTCCCGGATTATCGAGCCGGCCCGCTGCGACCCGCCGGGGCGTCTGGTGTGCGAGCCCTGGGGGCGAGCTGGAGGCCGAGGACGAGGCGGCACCGGGGTGTGGACGCTGGACACGCTCACCGCGGCTGCCCGTCGGCAGGGCATCGGCATCCGCCGCTCCCACCTCCGCCGGGATCCTGCTGGCGGACGAACTCGCCCCGGTGATCCCGCGTACGTTCCCGTCGGCGCCGGCCTGGTCGGCGGACGGTCACCGGATCAAGGCCCCGCTCGGCTGTCCAGCCACAACAGCAAGGCCACCCGGGAGTGGCTGGAGAGCCACGAGAGGGTCTCCCACACGTTCATCCCCCGTCGGCGCGGGCTGGTCAACCTGTAGGAAGGCTGGTGGCGCCGGTTCCGCAAGAACGCCCTGGCCGGCCAGTCCCTCGCCGACCCCGACGAGTGTCAAGCCCCGGGTTTCGTGGACAATGCCGCGTAGTTAAGCCTGGTTCGGGGACGGCAACTCGGGCTGGGGATAGTGGTGTTAGTGCTTCGTTAGGTCTATGCGTTTGTGCTGATCAAGAGCATGTTGAGATGTATGGATGCGCATGAAGTGGACCGGATGCGGGCGGCGTTGGGA